>CAWDWH010000030.1:0-764526 GCA_963805895.1 uncultured Bacillaceae bacterium | reverse complement strand
GCAGTATTGTGGAAGACTTGAATTCGAGATATCAAAACATTATTTTTCTAAAAGCTTATTATGAAAGGTCTTTTTATTACGAATAATATTTAAGTTGAGGGGTGAGAGGATGAAAAGTGTATATACTGCATACTATGACTTATTATCTTTGGCAGGCGCTTTAAATGTAAAAAATAATAAGAAATTTTTAGCAGCACATGTCTATCCTTTACTTAGAGATCTTTGTTTAATGATCTATCAAATAAATAAAGACATATTAGATAACTCTCTAGACTTAGACCCAAGCATAAAGAAAATACGTCATCGTGTTAAATTATATGAAAAGAAGAACAATATCAAAGTATATAAACGAATAATAGATTTACATACTTACCAATTTGGAAATGACATTGATAATTTAGGATTTTACTTAGAAGGGAAAAGACTTGTAGGAAGTACAATATATACTACATATATTTTTCAAGATACTCACTTCTTTAGCTCAAACCCAAAAGAGACTGGCAAAAATGCTTTTGAATTTTCTAAGATGTTAGGAGAAACCACTGGTATAATTGTTGAAAAGTTAATAGAAAAATCTAATTATACTCTACCCTCTACAGAAATACCGATGTTTATCAATATAGATAGCGAACCATATAGCAATAAAGATATATTGAATACTAAGTTTTATGGAGAAGATCAAAATCACAATATTGTAATAACTAGGTTAATTATAAGTCTACAGGAAGCTTCAACGTGTGTTTGGCTTTACAAAATACTATATACATCTTCCAATACTGGTCTTTTAATAGAAAATTATTTATTGTTAAGGCTTCTTACAATTAAATCCGACGAGGTCATGGATAATTTAAAAAATATGAGTATATTTTTACCAGATACATTTACTAGGATAGATATAGAATGTGAATTTGCTTTTTCAAAATTGATTGAAAAATTTGATAATGAACTAGGAAAAGAGTGTCGTAAACTGAGAAATATGATTCATTATAATGAGAAAATGGAGAACTTTTTGGACTATGTTAATAGGGCAATAAATAAAGATGAAAATTATATAGATACCCATATTAATAAAATAATCCATCATTATATGAATCCATTGATTAGTGTTATTTCAGATAATATGCAGATAGATGCCTTAAATAGTATGAATGATTTTGAAAAGTTAACAAGGAGAATACAATCATTAGTTAAGAAGAAGGACTTTAGATCGTCTTAACATCATCATATTTCAAGTTTTTAAGTTTGTGTTTTATGGAAAATGTCATATGGAAGAATTGAAAGGTGTATTAACTTAAGTAAGAGGAAGCTATTATACTAATTCTTCTTAATATAAAATGATAAAGGAGATCTATAATGAACTGGTTGCAGCTAATCCAATCTGTCCTCCCCTTGCTAGGCGTTATTATAGGTGGTTATATTTCATATAAAGCACAGTTAAACCATCAGGAAAAGATTGAAAAAAGAAAGGATAAAAGACAAAAACTAATTGCATATAATAACTTTCTAAATAGCGACGGCATAAATCCCCCCCTGGAAATACCTATGCACCAAGGCATGGATAAAGGATTTCACTCTAAAATTTATAGAGAAGGAACTAGAAAAATATTATATGATAACCTTCACCTATTTCCGAAACCAATCCCTGAAAAAGTATTAAAAATAGATTATTACGAGGAAAAAGCTGAAGTCATGGGACCTGAGCAGCAAGATACTGATAATATTTATAAGCTATATACCGAAATAAAGATAAAAATAAAAGAAGATTACAATCTAGAAATCAAGTAAGTATTTAATTATTAGAATTAACGTCTTAAGATCAATTATGGAATACTTTCCTATTTTAGAAATCCATAATCAAATAACAAGTAATTAAGGCATTTTGGGATGCTTTTTCTATTAGTGATTGCAGAATAACTACTATAAAACAGAAGGGAAATATATCCTTTTATTGAAGTTAAAGAAGGAAAGGTGGTGAGATACTTTGAGGAAAAGAACTCTTATTACAACTTTTGCACAGGAGTGCGCAATTTTAGTAGACCAAGGTGAGGTAGCAGATGTTCAACTAATCAAGGATAAAATTGAAAGTCGAAATTTAATTTATTGGCTTAAAGAAACCTATATGTCAAATAAAGAATTTTATTTAGCAGTTAACTCTTTTGAAGAAAATGATATTTCCTACTTACATGATGCATATTATGATTTGCTGATGGGCTATTATGATGATTCATTTAGGAAATGGGGTATAGAGAATAACGGGTTTAATTTATTAGTAACTTGGGGCATAGAGCTATCTACGGTAGTAAACGAAAATGAAAAAGTATAGGAAGTGTAATGAGTGAAAAAAGCTTTAATCAATCCTCTAGATACACCTAATAAAATGGCTGCTACAGAATATGGAGTAGAAATTTATCACAAAAATGATGAAGTAATCGAATTAACTTTTACGCAATACTCTTATTCTGAAGTTTTTGATGCCATAAAAGAATACTATACCGATAAAAATGACAATTCAGTAGAAAAAGTAATAATTGAAGTTAAAAGATAATGGGTACTTTATTGATGCATCCTTTCTGGGGTGCTTTTTTATTGGAAAGGATGCAATGTATGCGTCTTTACGTCATTATTCGTTCTTTGTTAAATATCTATATTGAAATTAGAGAGGTTAGAAGGTAGTATCGAGGGCTTTAAGTATTGCAACCGAGAAATAGTGTTTTTTGCAGTACTTCCAGAGAGTCTATTTACCGTCCACCAAATCTTGAATGAAGATTTATCATTTACTGATTATTTGCTGGGAATACCATCAATTTTCTTAGACTAAATGAAGAATGAGTAAGATTATCTCGATTACAAATCTTCAATAATCTCGGAGCGATAGCTGCATAGTGGCCATCGCTTATTTAGTTAACAGAGTTATAATGTTTAATATACAACCTTAAAAAATGTAAGGAGTAAATTTATGAAACGTATGCAGAATAAAGCCGTATGTATTGTAAAGATGCTTTAGGGTTTACGAATCAGTACTCTTTAACATAAAGAGGGGAGAAATAATATGAGAAAATCAAGGTTCCGTGGAATAGTAATTGTTCTTGGGGTAGCGATTGGCACTAGCGTAGGAGTAGCTGTTAATCAACTAGCGATTTGTCTTCCGCTCGGTATCGTTTTAGGTTTAGTCTTTGGTTCCATATTAGACAATCGGAGTAATCAGTAAACCGCATTGAATTTATTAAGCTTACTGGGGGAATGAAAATGGAGAATATTAATGAACTGACCTCAATTGAAGATTGGCAAGATCTATGGAAACGTTCAATGGATTTACCAATATTAGTCTATAAACATAGTACATCATGTATGATCAGTGCTAGAGCCTTCAAGCACCTGAAGACTTTCCAACAGGAAGGGGAAGATAAAATAGAGTGCTATATGGTGAAGGTTATTGAAAACAGAAGAATATCTAATGAAATTGCAAAGGTCACAAACATCCCTCATAAATCACCTCAAATCCTCCTCATAGATAAACAACAAATAGTATGGAATACATCACATTGGAAGATAACAAAACATCAATTACGGAAAGCGCTTCGTTAATTATCGAATAGGGTGCGCGAAGAGAGAAGGTAAGGAAGATTAGGATTAGTGTGCTAGCGTGGGTCTAAGATAATAATTCCACAAAACATCTTGAAATTAAGTCTTATAGGAATTGGGGCTTATCTGGAATAGCTCGGTATCAAACAGTCTTGAACCATTCATCTACCATTAAGAAACATCTCAATGTTGATTCTTCTGTTAAGAGTTTAGAAAAATAAATGATGTGAAATAATTGTAGTAATGATTAATAAGGAGTGAATCGGCTACACTGAGTTAGACAAATAAATTAAGGTCAGATAGACTTGTTTAAAACCTTTATACGAGGAGCGTCTACTATGACCAAACGAACACGCCGTACGTTTACAAAAGAATTTAAGCAACAAATGGTTCAATTACATGAGAACGGTAAACCCAGAAGTGAGATTATTAAAGAGTATGAACTAACCCCATCATCATTGGATCGGTGGATCAGTCAGTTTACGAAGAGTGGCTCATTCAAAGAAAAAGATAATCGATCATCGGAAGAAACAGAACTCATGAAGCTGCGTAAAGAAAACCAACGCCTGGCTATGGAGAATGATGTTTTAAAGCAAGCCGCGCTGATCATGGGACGAAAGTAAATGTGATTCACAATAACCGTCACAAATACTCGGTATCAGCAATGTGCGACGTCCTACAACTTCCACGAAGCACCTTCTATTATGAGGCGAGAGCAGTCGAATCAACTGACGATGAACTTGAAGAAGTCATCCGAGAAATCTTTTACGAAAACCGTCAAAACTATGGAACACGTAAAATCAAAATTGAACTTAGAAAGCGAGACTGGATTGTATCCAGAAGAAAGATTGGCCGTATCATGAACAAACTTGGCCTTGTTTCAAAATATACAATCGCTCAATTCAAACCTACGAAAAGCTCGTGCAATGAGTCTGAACAGACGAACGAATTGAACCGAGAATTTCATCAGGATCAAAAGTTGAAAGTCGTTGTCAGTGATTTGACGTATGTCCGTGTGAATCAAAAATGGCACTACATTTGTGTTTTTGTCGATCTCTTTAATCGCGAAATAATTGGTTACAGTGCTGGCCCGCGAAAGGATGCGAAGCTTGTTTATCGGGCTTTTTCTTCTATTAAAGGGAACCTGAATGATATTGAATTATTCCATACAGACCGTGGCAATGAGTTTAAGAATAAATTGATAGATGAGGCCTTAGAAACCTTCCAAATCAAACGCTCCTTAAGCTTCAAAGGGTCACCTTATGATAATGCCGTCGCTGAAGCGATGTTTAAGGTTATTAAAACGGAATTTGTGAATCATGCCCATTTTGAAAAACAAGCACAACTAGATATTGAACTTTTTGATTATGTTCACTGGTACAACCACATCAGAATCCATGGGACTTTGGGCTATTTAAGTCCAATTGAATACAAGTCTAGGAACCTTAATATAGCTGTCTAGTTTAGTGTTGACAATCCAGAGTGTTTAATGGTGCGAATGGATGAAGAAACAATAAAAAGAGTATATAAACAATTGACTTCCTCTTGGAACGAACGGAATGCACAAGGAATGGCAAGTTTATTTACTGAATCAGGTGAGAGTATAGGGTTTGATGGAAGTTTATCAAAAGGACCAGAAGAAATTGCTACTCATTTAGCGCCGATTTTCAGGGATCACCCTACTGCTCCTTTTGTTACGAAGGTTAACGAAATTAAGTTTATTGGTGAGAAGTCTGCCATATTAAGAGCCATTGCCGGCATGATTCCGCCTGGTGAATCTGATATAAAGCCTGAGTTAAATACTCATCACACATTAGTTTTAGAGTATAGAGAAGATGAATGGAAAATTGTGTTGTTTCAGAACACACCTGCTCAATTTCATGGGAGACCTGAATTAGTAGAACAAATGTCAAATGAATTGAGAGAGGAACTTTAAGCCAGCACCTTTCTTTACGGTGCTTTTATCTGCAGATCTGTAATCTTACGCGTTTAATTTTGTGGCCAAATCTTTAATAAAAAGGATTTGGCCACTTTTATGCTGGCTGAGAACCATCTTACAGGAGATGTTGTTCGTTAACAAGAGGTTATATGACATACCATAAAACTTAAATTCACATTTTCCTATAGCGTGACTTCTCCTGACAGGGTGTTTTTGTTGGGAAGGAGTTTGTCTCATTTTAATCGAATGATTATTAAGATGAGCAGGTAATAAATTTTTATACGTAAGGGGCTAAAACTATGGCGGAAAACAATTTACTAAGAATGGACAATGTCGGCATCGTTGTTGAATCCCTTGATAACGCAATCTCTTTCTTCGAGGAGATTGGCTTGAACCTCGAAGGGCGAACCACTGTCGAAGGCGAATGGGCTGGTCGTGTAACCGGATTAGGGTCTCAATCCGTAGAAATTGCAATGATGGTTACTCCAGATGGCAATAGCCGCATTGAACTTTCGCAATTTCTCATCCCGTCTACTATATCAGATCACCGGGCTGCTCCTGTAAACGCCCTGGGTTATTTGCGCGTTATGTTTGCTGTTGAAGACATTGACGAAATGGTTGCCAGGCTGACTAAGTATGGTTCTCAGATCGTTGGTGAAGTGGTGCAATACGAGGACTCGTATCGACTCTGCTACATTCGTGGCATCGAAGGTCTCCTAATTGGTTTGGCGGAACAACTCGATAACAAATAACGGGATTCTTACTCAATAAAATCGGAGTAATTAATACATAAGCAGTCTATCTTTTCTTTGTTTTCTTTAAGTAAAGTTTATCAAATATATTTTGTTCTCTCTTAGGAGGTTGGATAAAGGTGAAAAGTCCCAAAGATAAAATGGAGATTATCATTCCAAAAGGATGCGACAATGCTCCGAGGAAACAAATAGTCATTGATTTTACCGTAGCTATGTTAAAGCGGCAAAATGAAATTATTAAGGAATATGCAGATGAATCTATTATATTGTATCAATTAAAAGATAATAAAAAAATAGGAGGTCGGTGTTCATTAATTACTACATTGAAGGATGAAGATCATAACATCATTGATTACCTTGAAATTTACCAAGTGATAACTCATGGTAAGTTTGCTTCAATAAACGGTGTGATTTCATTAGCAAATGATAAAAAAATTGATTTTTGCGACGTATATATGTTTAGCAATGCTGCAAGGTCTGGAAAAGTTAAGGAAATAAAATCATATAGACTATAGCCTCTTTCAGAACAAAACATTTATTAACTCGATTCCAAGTCTTCAATAAAATCGGAGCGATAGTTACAAAGGATCTATCGCTTATTGTGCTAACTAATCAGTTATTTTGAGTAAGCCAAAGTATGGTAAATTATATTGCATTTATTTCATTTACGTGTGATAATTATTAAAATTTACAACGATAAAGGCAATGATGAGAAGAGTAAATTAACTTATTCTTTAAACAGAGAGCTTCGGAAGCTGAAAAGAAGTATAGAATAGTTGACTGAATATGGTCTCAGAGCTGTATAGCCGAGCTACTAAGTAAGGCTGTAACGAGATTTGACACTCGTTATAAATGTCAAAGTATAAGAACTTATAAGTTCAGTACTTGTAAAGGCTAATTATGTAAGTAATTAGTAAAGTAAGGTGGTAACACGAGTTAACCCTCGTCCTTAGACATTATCTATGTCTAAGGACGAGGGTTTTTTATTTCTCAAATAATCTTAGGAGGTTAAAATTATGGAACTTAGGAAATTAGATGAGAGGGATGTTAAGCAGTATCTTGAACTTAGACTTGCCTCTTTACAAAATAACCCGGAAGCATTTGCAACAAGTTATGAAGAGGAAAAGGAGCAACCAGTTGAGCTATACAAAAGTAGGCTAAAGTCTCAGGACTCAGTAACAATTGGGGCATTTGAAGACCATCAACTTATAGGGATAATTACGTTTGTTAAACAAAATAAGCTGAAGTTGAAACATAGAGCCGAAATTGTATCTACCTATGTTGTTCCAGACAAACGCGGATATGGTCTCGGGAAAGATTTAGTTGCTCAAGTAATAAATGAGGCAGAAAATAGTAAAGGAATAGAGCAAGTTTATTTAACAGTTGCCTCGAAGAATGAAGTAGCAAAGACCCTCTACAAATCTCTTGGCTTTGAATTATTTGGTACCGATAAAAAAGCATTGAAATATGATGATACCTATTTCGATGTAGACCATATGGTACTATATTTCTAAATCCTTATAAAAATCGTAGGTGTCAGTTAGTGATTTCACAAAATGTCTCGAATTCAAGTCTTAAGCTAAAGGGGGCAACTCAAGAATATTAAATTGAGTCCATTGTTCCGTTAAATCGGAGCATTTCTTTAAGAAGTAGAAGAACACTTTTTTGTGAAATAAGTGTTCAAAATAAAGATTACTGCGGTAAAATAAGGTATATTATATTGTTGAATAGATTCTCTTGTAAGAGAAGAAAAGTGGTGAACAAAGTGGGAAGATATCAATTGGATCACAAAGGTAAGGTAGCTGTGACAAAGTTTCATGAAAAACAGACGACTGCCAAATTTGATAAAAAGAATCATCTTGAAAAAATACGTGAGGAGTATTTAAAAAAGAAGCAAAAACAGACAGATAAATAATATGATTGAAAACATAGGAAGATTAAATTCTTCCTATGTTTTTCTTATGAAAAGTTTTATTTCAATATCTTCTGCAATCGGATGCTACCTTAAGAAGGAGAAGTGCTCTTTTTTATTGAACAATCGGCAGTTAATCTAGAAAGGATCACCTACCTATTTGTTTAAGTTAATACCGTGAGTTTAGTTGAATAATCTATTAAGAATTAATATATAGTAAACTCACATCAGAAAATAGGGAAGGGCATACAAATGTTTGATAAGTTTAATTTTGATTTAATTTATCGTGATAGAAATGATTTAACTCCTCTTGCGGTAATGATGTGTGGGGTTGCTGGTTCTGGGAAAACTATATTTTCGCAAGTTATTAGAATAGGAAGGGTTTGTACGTCTTTCAGTTGATGAACAAATATAGGCTACACATAGCCGCTGGGGGATAGATTTTCCCATGGAAAAGTTTGATCAATATAGGAAAAATGCAGAAAGCAAATTACGTATGCGTTTAATAAAGTTAATTCGCGACAAAAAACAGGTGGTTATTGATTTTAGTTTCTGGGACCGTGTTAGAAGGAACCAGTATAAAAAACTTATAGAACTTTCTGGTGGTAAATGGAAACTTATTTACTTAAAATTTCATCCCAACCAGTTGCGTGAACGACTTAAGTTAGGTAATAACGTTTTGATGCAAATTCGTTTCCTATTTCAGAAGTACGTTTGAATTCTTACCTTAGTGGTTTCGAAATACCAAAGGGTGAAGGAGAAATTGTAATTGAAAAATAGACCCATCAGATAAAAATCACTAAGTCTTAAATCTACTAGGTAAATGCTTTATTCTACTTCCACTATCTAGGAGCGAATAATAAGATCTTAACTATCACTTTCTTACAAATAAAAACAGGTTTAAATGATAAAAGAACTCAATGAGTAACGCAAGGAAGAAATACATTTCTACTTTGTTACGGGGGGACTTATGAAGACGCGATATTATTTAGGTTGGTTTAACAATTTCTTCCCAGAGACACTGGGCAGGCGGTTACAAGAGGATATAACTGATAGGAAATCGCTTGTTATGATTAGCACGAATCCATCTAATTTTGAAGATAATGGTGCTACTGAACGCTCATGGCTTAATAAGGCTAGCATTTTGTTTAATGACTATCATTTGATTAATTATCGCGTACATAAGGAAGAGGCGCGATCGAAAATTCAAAATGCCTCGGTCATTTTCTTATTGGGTGGAGATATTATTAAGCAAAATGTTTTTTTGAAAGAATATGAGTTAGTAGATTCCATTTTAAAAAGCAACGCTGTTGTGATGGGAGCAAGCGCTGGTGCAATCAACATGTCCGCTAAATGGTTATGCTCGAAAAACCTAGGAAATAACGTTGAATTGAGCTCCGTTTACGAAGGGGTCGGTCTAGATCCTTTTTCTGTACTGTCTCATTTTGATCTTGAAAATAATATGGCAATGGTTCAAAACGAACTTTCTCCCCTGTCGGAAGAAATAGCTATTTATGCATCAAACAAAGATTGTGCTGTACGCGTAAAGGGGAACAGTATCGACGTTTTAGGCACTGTTTATTTGATTTCCCAATCAAAGATGCGGAAATTGGATGAGACGCTCTAATATCGCTTAAAGATGACGCCAATGGAAGATAGATTTATACTTTCTTCCACAATCTCGGAGCGTTTGCTTAATACAAGTAAGCGATCTATAAAGGTATTGGACAGAATTTTGAAATAAGAGAGACTAAAATAGTAGAGGTGGTTAAAATTAATTGGAAATGAAGAATTTTATTCTTCACTGAGAAGGTATTGCACGCCAGGTTTATATCATTGTTCCTTATTTCTACTTTAACGACTTGGTGGTCTTCGCAAAAGCAGGTATCTTCTGAATATCTACTATTCCCACCTCCCCATATCTTTCTGTCTTCTTCCCACCCTCATTCTATGGTAAATTTATAAAAATAGTAGTTTCACTTTTCAAACAATAGAATACTATTCTGCATCAACCATGGAGGCACTATGTTTTTCTCACTTCGTAACCGATTATTTATGATTTTCACCTTGCTACTGACCTTTCCTTTTCTCATTCTTTCGATCCTGATTCCCAATTGGTTTACATCCATCATGGAGGAACGTACGACGAGTTCGACGATTGAAATGATGGAGCAGTATTCGCTGTATATTGATTCGATCACGTCACAGGCAGAGGATTTAGGAAAGCAGGTACTGGTGAACCCTACGACTCAGGAATGGATTAAGTCCGAGGAGAATAAAACGGAGACGACAGATGCCGAACGTCTTCTGATGAAGAACCAGTTAAAGGCGGAGTTATCCTCGATGATGATCAACAATTCCAAATCGATGTCCGTATCTGTTTACCTGAGCGATGGGACTGGGACGGCCGGGAGTCTTCCGCCTCTAGAGAAAACCAATTGGTTCGATGATTTCTATAAAGACGATCAGCGTTGGTTTCGATCTCATAATGATCTGATGGCGGATCAGGTGAACAGTTACCTTCTGCCCCTCTTTGATATCAATACGCTTGATTTATCTGGGGTGATCAAGGTGAACTTTCCATCGTCCCTTCTTGAGAATGCATTAAGTAAGATCAAGCTGGGGGAGAACGGAAGAGTCTATCTCCTTGACAGCCGCGGCAGAAATGTGCTGACGGGCAGTATCGATACACCGGAGAATGTAGTAAAAGAAAGCTTAAAGACCATTAAGTCTAAGCCTGACAGCTCAGGATTAATAGAGGTCCCTTTCGAGAAGGAAGAGTACATGGTTTTCTATCAGAAGGCAAGGGTAGGGGAATGGGTGCTGGTTAGTGAAATTACCAAGTCCGAATTGTTTTCTCAGATTAATGAACTTCAGAGGAATCTCCTTTTGATAAGTGGATGGATTTTCTTATTGACGATCATGGCGTCTTATCTTCTTTCTTCTACTATCGTAAAACCTTTAGGGGAATTGACCAGTGCCATGAAGCTGGTGGAAAAGGGAGATTTTAAGAAAGCTAAGCAATTAATCCCTTCGATTAAGACAGCAAATGATGAGATTGGCTATGTGGTGGATGTGTTCGGCCAGACGAGCAACCGGCTCGACACCCTGATTGAAACGGAATATGAAGCCAATATACGAAGGCGGGATGCGGAATACAAAGCGTTGCTTCTACAAATCAATCCTCATTTCCTCAATAATACCCTGGAGACCATCGGGGGACTCGCAGCTCAAGGGAAGACTAAAGAGGTGATTGATGTCACGGTCCATTTAGGGAGGATCATGAGGTATTCCCTCAATACGGAATCGGACATAGTGACTCTCGGGGAAGAAATGACCTATATACGGAGGTTTATGGAGATTCTGAAGCTGCGCTATGAAGAGGCTCTTTCAGTTTCCATTGAGGAAGATCCGAATGTCTCTACGCTCCCGATCATTAAGTTTGTCATCCAGCCTCTCGTGGAGAATTCTGTGAAATATAGCTTCATAGAGAAGACGGAGGCCGTCCTTCGCATTTCAACGAAGAAAGTGGATGACTGGGTGGAGATTGTGATTGAGGACAATGGAATCGGGATCCCTGAGTCCATCTTGGAAGAATTGAAGCGTAACACGGGCCGTCACGAATCGCGGCAGGTATTGGAAAGCAAAGGGCGCAGCATTGGGCTTAAAAATGTCCTGGGGCGGTTGAATCTGTATTACGGAGAGAAATTTACCTATCACATTACATCAGAAAAGAATCAAGGCACAACCATTGTTTTGCGCATAAAAAATGGAGAGGAGGATCTTCATGCTGAAGGTGATTCTGGTCGATGATGAAATACAAATTCGAAATGGGTTGAAGTGGAAAGTGGACTGGGAAGAAGAAGGCTTTGTTATTGCTGGTGAAGCTTCGAATGGCAAGGAAGCGTTACAGGTGATAGAAGAGGTGGTGCCCGACATTGTCCTGACCGATGTCAGGATGCCAGTCATGGATGGGATGCAGCTTGTGAAAGTGTTATCGGATGCAAATCCGGATATCAAAGTGATTGTCCTCTCGGGATACGCGGATTTCGAGTATGTACGTTCCTCTTTGGTCGAAGGAGTGAAGGATTATCTGCTTAAGCCCGTGGATCCTGAGGAATTGACAACTGCCCTCAGGAAAAGCAAGGCGGAGGTTGAAGCAGAGAAGCAGAGAAGGATGGAAACGGACAGAATGAACCAGTTCCACGCTGAAGAAATGAGGGAGCAGTACTTGCTTCATTTGGTGAAGGATGAATGGGCGGGGATGAATATTGCTGAAGAGAGGCTCAGTCAACTGAACCTCGATGTGCTAGGCGATGACGCTGTCGTACAGTTCATTACCGCAGAGATCCGGAGCAGGGAACACGAGCAGGTAAGGGAGTTGTTTCTTCCGTTCAAAATGCTTTGCAGGGAATTATCCTATGAACATGAAGGAATCATGTCCTTTTACGACACGAGCTATCCGAATATGCTTCATTTCCTATGTCATCAAAACTCAGAGGGAAATCAAGTCGCTATCTTTGTTCAGGAGCTGCAAAAGAGTGTCAGCACCTATCTGAATCTTGAAACGGTCATCGGACTGGGGAAAGTGGTCAGGGGTTTATCACAATTAAAGAACGGGTATATTTCGTCCCTTCTCTCTTGGAGTCAAAGTTCAGCTGATGTCACTTCTCAACTCATCGACGGAACAACGAATAAAGATACCGTCGAGTTCACTGAGGATTCTGAATGGAAGCTGTCAAACAGTTTGGAGCATGGGGATTTCGAGACCTTCAAAGTATCTCTACTGACTACTTTTGCTGAATGCGACCGGCAATCGGTGATGTCGTATTCCTTTGCAGCGAGCCGGGTGCTCTTCATGCTGGGATCTATGGCAAGAAAATATGATCAGTATACCGATGATTTGAAGAAGAAGATGTGGAATTGTCAATTAGGTATATGGGAACTGACTTCCCGGGAGCGGGTTAAAGGGGAACTGCTAGAGCTAGCAAGAATGATTGCGGAAAAGGTGAATGAAACCCGCCATTCCTCTAATGGAATTGCCATCGTGGAAAATGTAAGGCAATATATGGACAGACATTACACCAATGAAATTTCACTCACCTCCCTTGCTGATCAATTCCATATCAACTCCGCCTATTTATCGGAGATGTTCAAAGAATTGGTGGGTCAAAATTTCAGTGATTATCTTGTGAGGCTCCGAATGGACAAAGCCCGTTCCCTGTTGATGGATGAACAATTAAAGATCATCGAGATTGCCCATCTTGTCGGCTATTCCAATTCCGGCTATTTCAGCACTGTGTTCAAGAAGCGCTTTGGACAAAAGCCACTTGATTACCGAAAATCCATGAAAGTGGATAAGGGGGAGGTACGATGAAGTATAAATTAACCGTCATCTATGGACTGACGGCGATAATCATATTGACAGCCGGGATCTACAGCATCTTCTCTTTTACCTCCTTTCAGGAAACAAGCAGGGAGAAGTCAGGTGGAAAACGAGACGAACAAGCAGGGATCCACCTGACATTCTGGAGAAACATAGGAACAGAACTTGAAAATCAGGCGTATAAAGAGCTAGTGGCTGACTTCAATAAAGAGCATCCCACGATCAAAGTGGAAATGATTCCTATACCATATGGGGATTATGAGTTGAAGCTAAGAACCGAGATAGCAGCGGGTGACCCTCCTGATATTTTGACGATCGATACCCCGACTCTCGCCCTTTATGCCAGTGCGGGTGGTCTGATGTCTCTGGACGATTATATGAGACAAGAAGGTCATATTGAGGATCTCGCATCCCCTACGTTGAAGGGCATCACATATGAGGATGAAATCTACTTATCGCCGATTGCAGAGTCGAGTGTCGCCCTTTTTTATAATATTCATTTGTTCGAAAAAGCAGGTATACCCCTCCCTTCCAAAAATCCACATGATCCGATGACATGGGATGAGGTCCTGGAGGCAGCTAAGAAAATATCTGCTTTATCACCTGACATCACGGGAATCGACCCGGCGCAAGGATTCCCGGACGGAGAGTCACCTTCCTACTTCAAAATGCCCATTCTTTGGCAATTTGGAGGGGATGTATTGGATTCGGATAATCAGACAGCGAGTGGATATTTGAACTCCCCAGCTTCACTAAAAGCTCTCCAGTTTTATCAGGATCTATATCAGAAACACCGGGTGGCCAAGGTCGAACTCCCCAAGGAAGCATGGGAGACCAATAAGCTTGGCATGAGAGTCCTCGGTTCCTGGATGGTGGAGAGTCTTAGTATGATGAATCCTGATTTCCGGCTGGGTGAGGATTTCGGGATTACCGCCCTGCCGAAAGGGAGTGAGCAGGTGGTTCCTAACGGTGGGTGGTCACTCGGTATTTCGTCTGAAACCGACTATCCCGATGAAGCCTGGGAGTTCGTCCGATATGTCACAAGCTTTGAAGGAGCAAAGAAGTATGTTGAGATCACTGGTGATGTTCCGGCACGTTATTCTGTTGCAGAAGCCTTTCCCGAGTTCAATGAGTACCCGAAAAATATTTTCGTAGAACAGGCACAAAAGTACTCCAAGAATAGACCGATTACCCCTGCCTATCCTGTCGTGAGTGATGCAGTCAAAACGTTATTTGAAGACGTGGGAATCGGAGGGAAAGATGTTAAAACTTCGGCAGAAGAGGCGGTAAAAAATATTAATGCAGAACTGAATGATTTGGAATAGAAACCTTTGGCAGCTGCCAAAGGTTTTTTGTGCAGAAAACTTCCAAAAAATTTAAACTGTTTAATCCGAAGAAAGTAAACGTTTTCATACTGGGGTTCTAGTAAAGTGAACTCAACAGACAGCCTAACCGAAATGGGCAGGTCATAATTTCTGAACAACTTGAATTTTTAAAGGGGGTCAAACAATTGCAAGAACTTGCCAAGGCAGCTACACCAGTTCTATCGGAGACAAAGAAAAATGAAAAACTCAAAACCAAGCTCCATTATGTGAAGAAAAACTATATTCTCTATTTGTTTCTTGCACCTGCCATCATTCTTACGATCATCTTCAAGTATGTTCCCATGTACGGGGCATCCATCGCATTTAAGGATTTCAGTCCCATTAGGGGAATCAATGGCAGTGAATGGGTCGGATTCAAGCACTTTACGGACTTTTTATCGTCTCCGAATTTCATGGATATCCTGGTCAATACTTTGAAATTGAGTTCTTTCGAGCTTCTGATCGGGTTTCCGATCCCGATCATCCTTGCACTCATGCTGAATCAGCTCCGAAAAGCAGGGGTGAAAAAGAATATTCAACTCATCCTATATGCACCACATTTTATCTCGGTCGTCGTGATTTCGGGAATGATCTTTCTTTTCTTATCACCTACGGGACCCATTAATGCGATGCTCTCGGTGTTTACGGATAAGCCGATTTCATTCATGTCAGATCCCGATGCTTTCAGAATCATTTATATCTGGTCAGGCGTTTGGCAGGGTGCAGGGTGGGCATCCATCATCTATGTGGCGGCACTCGCCAATGTGGACCCCCAGCTTCACGATGCAGCAACTGTAGATGGGGCATCTCTGCTGCAACGCATATGGCACATTGATCTTCCGACGCTTAAGCCTGTCATGGCGGTCCTGTTTATCCTGGCTGCTGGAGGCATTATGGCCATCGGATTTGAGAAAGCCTATCTGTTACAGACGTCTATGAACCTGCCAACCTCGGAAATCATTTCGACCTATGTATACAAGCGGGGGCTGCAGGCCGGTGACTATTCATTCGCCACAGCAGTGGGATTGTTCAATGCCGTTATCAATGTTATCTTGTTGGTTTTCGTCAACCGGGTGGTCAAGAAATTAAACGAAGGCGAAGGTCTATTATAGAAAGGGGGAAACGAGGTGTACCAACACACTAGGAGTGATAAATTCATTCTTTTCATCAACAAAATCCTGCTTGGGGGAATCGTGATCATCGTTCTTTTTCCTTTGATATACGTTCTACTATCCTCAGTTCTTGAGCCGAATGTTTTGGTCAAAAAAGGATTATCCATCAGCGGGTCGGATTGGACGCTCGAAGGATATAAACGGATCTTCGAAGACGGGACCATCGTCAAAGGATTCATCAACTCGATTCTCTATTCTGTCGGATTCACCCTCATCACCGTGAGTGTTTGCATCATTGCCGGGTATTCACTCTCGGCTGAAGGGCTTGTCGGACGAAAGTTCATCATGGTGTTCTTTCTCATCACCATGTTCTTCAACGGAGGATTGATCCCGACATATATGGTGGTGAAGGGCTTAGGGATGCTGAACACGATTTGGGCGATCATCCTTCCCAACGCCATCAACGTCTGGTTCATCATCCTAGCGAGAACGTATTTCAAATCCATTCCGAATGAGTTGAAGGAAGCAGCAAGGATCGACGGGGCATCCGAGTTGAGAATTTTCTTGAACATTGTGTTTCCGTTGTCAAAGCCGATTATCTTTGTCATTGCGCTCTATGCGTTCATCTCACAATGGAATTCATACTTCGATGCGATGATCTATCTCGAGGACCGGAATTTATACCCGTTACAGCTCGTCCTGCGCTCGATCCTTATCCAGAATGAGATACAACCGGGAATGATCGCTGATCAGCAGGCTGCCGCGGAACTGCAAAGAATTTCCGAGATGATCAAGTATTCATCCATCGTATTAGCGAGCTTACCACTGATCATTATGTATCCATTCTTCCAGAAATACTTTGAAAAAGGTGTTATGGTGGGATCTTTAAAATAATCTACTTATTAACAATGGGGGTTTAACAATGGGGAAAAAGATGAACGCAATGTCGACACTTGTAATGTCAGGTATGCTGCTAGCAGCCGGGTGTAGCAACAACAGTGAAAGTGCTTCTTCTGAGAATTATGAACTGGAAAATGTGAAGTTTCCTTTAGAGGAACAGGTGACACTGAAGATGATGACATCCAGTTCACCACTAGCTCCGGATGATCCAAATGAAAAGCTGATCTTCAAAAGGCTCCAGGAAGAAACGGGAGTGAAGATCGACTGGACCAATTATACATCGGGGGAAACCTTCAATGAAAAACGGAACCTGGCCGTCGCTAGTGGTGAGCTTCCCGACGCGATTATGAATGCGGGTTACAGTGATTATGAGCTGTTAAAGCTTGCGAAGGACGGAGCGATTGTTCCTGTTGAGGATCTGATTCAGGAGCATATGCCTAATCTAAAAAAAGTCTTAGACGACGCGCCTGAATATCGATCGATGATGACGGCTCCAGATGGGCATATTTATTCTTTCCCTTGGATTGAAGAGCTCGGTTCAGGGAAGGAAAGCATCCACTCTGTCGATGACTTTCCCTGGATCAATGTGGAATGGTTGAATACGTTGGGTCTTGAAATGCCGAAAACAACGGACGAGCTGAAAGAAGTCCTCAAGGCATTCAAGACACAGGATCCAAACGGGAATGGCGAGGCCGATGAAATCCCGATGTCCTTCATCATCAATCATGGAGGTGAAGATGTGTCCTTCTTGTTCGGTTCATTCGGTTTGGGGGAGAACTGGGATCACACCGTCGTTACGAATGACGGTGATGTAAAGCTGACGGCAGCCGATGAAGGGTATAAGGACGCCATCAACTATTTGAATGAGTTATATAAGGAAGATTTAATCGATGTAGAGGCCTTTGAACAGGATTGGAATACCTACCTATCAAAAGGGAAAGAAGGACGTTACGGCATGTACTTTACATGGGATAAAGCAAACGTCACGGGTATGAACGATCAATACGACCTCATGCCTGCCCTTGAAGGACCGGATGGAACGAAGAACGTGACGAGAACGAACGGTATGGGATTTGACCGTAACCGAATGATCATGACGAGTGCCAACGAGAATCTTGAATTAACGGCAAAATGGATCGATCAATTCTATAACCCGCTTCAATCGGTTCAAAATAACTGGGGTACCTACGGGGATGACAAACAGCAAAACATCTTCGAGTTGGATAGTGCAAGCCATTCATTAAAGCATCTTCCATTAGAGGGAACGGCTCCTGTCGAACTCAGGGAAAAAACATCTGTCGGCGGTCCATTGGCAATCTTGGACGAATACTACGGAACCGTGACGACGAAACCGGATGATGCGGCATGGAGACTGGGGCTCATGAAGGATGTCATGGTAGCGGATATGAAGGCGGAAAATATCTATCCAAAAGTGTTCTTCTCCCTTGAGGAATTAGATAAGCTTTCGAAGATCGAGGCCGATTTGCTTGCTTATGTGGAGCGTAAAAAGGCGGAATGGATCACCAACGGAAAAGCCGATGAAGAATGGGCGGATTATTTGAAAGAACTCGATCGCCTCGGGTTACAGGAATGGCTAAAAATCAAGCAGGATGGATATGACCGAAACCAATCATAATCATATTCAGGCTGTACCTTGCTCAGGCAATCGTGCAGCCTTTTGAATGCAAAGGAGGATTCTTATGACGAACGATTTTCAAGAAAAAGTGAACCTTTATACAGAAACCTATCGTCCGCAATTTCATTTTTCCCCGAAGGAAAAGTGGCTGAATGATCCGAATGGGATGGTCTATTTCGAAGGGGAATATCATCTATTCTTTCAATATCATCCACATGGAACCACGTGGGGACCGATGTACTGGGGGCATGCGGTGAGTCATGATTTGCTGCATTGGGAGGAGCTGCCGATCGCTCTCTATCCTGATGAGCATGGTGCTATTTTCTCTGGAAGCTGCGTGGTGGATTGGAAGAATACATCGGGTTTCTTTGAAAAGGAGATTGGCGGGATGGTAGCCATTTATACAAATTCGGACACATATCCGGATTCTGAACATCCTAGGCAGAGACAAAGTCTTGCTTATAGCCACGATAACGGCAGGACGTGGAAAACATACGAGGGAAATCCTGTCCTATCAGATGAAGACATAACTGATTTCCGGGATCCCAAAGTATTTTGGCATGAGGAATCTGACCGTTGGGTAATGGTTCTGGCAACGGGTCAAACGATTACTATTTATACGTCTCTTAACTTGATCGACTGGGAGTTTGCCAGTGAATTTGGCCAGGACGAAGGGGCCCATTCCGGAGTATGGGAATGCCCTGATTTGTTTCCACTCATGGTCGACGGAAATTCCGAACAAATGAAATGGGTGATGTTGGTAAGCATCGGTGACAACCCCGATTTCAAAGAAGGTTCAAGGACGCAGTTCTTTGTTGGGGACTTTGACGGCAAGACGTTTATCAACAATCATAATGTGGACACCATCCTCTGGCTTGATCATGGAAGGGACAATTATGCGGGAGTGAGCTGGTCCGATATCCCTGAAAAGGACGGAAGACGTATCTATCTTGGATGGATGAACAATTGGAGATATGCAAACCAGGTTCCGACTGAAACGTGGAGAGGAGCCATGACGTTGCCTAGAGAATTGACCTTGATTTCTACTGAAGATGGTTTTGATCTTTTACAAAAGCCTGTATCCGAAATGAATAGAATCAGAAAAGAAACAAAGGTCATCAAAGAAATAGTGTTAACGGAAGAAGCGTATTCAATGGATGTAAATCATGAATTCATGGAAGTAAATCTGGTTGTAACGCTGGAAGACGCAAAGGAGTTCAGGCTGGCTATCCATCATTCATTAGATGAGAAATCCAGTATTCGGTACGATCGAATTACTCATATGTTATCCGTCGATCGGACTCATTCAGGAGAAAACGGGTTTTCGGATTCTTTTCCCGGAATACCTGAGTGCCATGTGGAATTAATGGACGATAAGCTCATCCTTCAGCTATTCCTGGACGCTTCTTCCTTAGAGGTATTCGCACAGGAAGGCAGGAGAGCATTAACCAACCTGATCTTCCCACAGGAAAAGAATCACACCCTTTCCCTCACTGCCATTGGAGGGGGTGCGAAGGTTGAAGAGCTCTCGGTTACCGGGCTTTCATCTATCTGGGGAAAGAGAGATTGAGAATATGAATGAACCTTCGATCCTGTGCATCGGTGAACTGCTTATCGATTTCTTTTGTACCAATATCAATACAGACTTGGCTCAGGGACAACACTTTTCAAAGCAAGCAGGAGGTGCTCCTGCGAATGTGTGTGCCACCATTACCACACTTGGGGGGCGCGCAAGATTCCTGAGCAAGGTAGGAAATGATCCGTTCGGCCATTTCTTGAAACAGACTATGATGGACCCTACCATCCCTAAAAGCGAAGACAAGAGAGGATCACTAAGTGTGTGGTCAGTTTATCTTGAAATCGTGTCTTCATCAAACTCGGAGCTTATCTGTAATAAGATAGGCTCCTTTCAATGTCATAAAAGTTTGAGTTATGCGGATTTGTTTGAAATAATTGGTAGTAGAGTTAGGTTGATAGAGGAGAAGGTAGGGGGTTGAGATGAGAATGAAGAAACTCGCACATTCTGAATGGAGATTGAGCGTGATGACTTTATCGTCGCTTCTCGGAACTTTTATTGCAATCTATGTCGTCCAACGTGAACTGAACCTCACATTTGCGATTTGTTACCTAGCCGTTTGGGTATTAGTTGTGATTGGTAACGCGATTTACGTACTCTATAATAAAAAGAAAAACAACGGGACGGAAAACGTGAATCAAGACCATGTATAGGTGCACCAAGCAGAAAGAAAGTGATGAAACCATTGAGGATATTGGTAAAAGAAAAATAATCAAGAATTTAAAATGAGGAAGAGTAATTTGATATTGTATCTTCCGTATCTCGGAGCTATAGTTTAATAAGCTCAGATAAAATAATAGCCGCACATCGATCCGTTACAGATTGAAAATGCGGCTTATTTATTAGCAAATACATTACGAAACATAGTGCGATTATCATATGCATTTACATATGCAATTTCTTACGTAAATTAATGTTTTGTGACAGGTATCAGAACCCGTTACTATAATGCAGGGTTTTTTAAAGTTATTAATTTGATGTTGAACTGTTTCGATAAATTAAGGAGGAAATAAAAAGAAATTATTGAACTTGGAGAGATGAAGTATTTATGCTTAACAGAGCTATTTTCAAAAGAGAATTAGAACGGATATCAACAAAATGAAGGATGAATCAACAAAAATCAAAAATGATCTACAAAAACACAAATTCATCTACAAAATGAAAATTTTCATCAATGGTTCAGGTCAGAATTCTCAACTTGTATGTCATCTGCTTCGTTAAAAATGGCAAAAGAATTGAGCGCGTTACGGAATGATTGACGTAACTCAGACGTTTGCTTAACCTCTGGCTCAAGCTGGAGCAAACGTACAATCATCACTTTATTTTTTCGGTCAATTTGTGGGTCCATACGACCAATCAGTCTATCTCCATATAAAATCGGCATCGCATATGGCCCGTATTTTCTTTTCACACGAGGAGTGTAGATTTCCCACTTATAATCGAAGTCGAACAGGTCTTTGATCCGCTCACGACTCCAAAGTAAATTATCGAGCGGTGGTAGAAAAGTGATCGTACTCTCAAGTGAACGGCGTTCCTGTTTGGTACTCTCAACGAATGTTTCAAGTTCCTCCAAGTCCTCTGCCAATAAATAATATTGTCGTTTTACACCTTCGACTTCAAGTGGAATGACCGTTTTATCCTGGACTCTACGCTCAATTTCTGCACGACGTTCAGCCGCGGTCATTTTTTGCCAACCAAATCGAGCATCTCTCGGATCAAATACCCGGTAAGCACGAATGTATTTTTCTATCAGCAGATCTTTTGCAGTATGTCCATCCATGACTTTCGTCTGTTTCAACAATTTCCGGGTGACCGTACGCTCTGTAAGATCAAAATAGCGTTCAGTCCGGTCCCGCTGGACGACCCGGATAATGCCAGCATCCAACAACAGGTTCAATGCATGGGATGTTTCTTTTGTCTTCGGGGCTTTGTTATCCCAATAGCCGTTAACGCGGTTGTCTGATTTGAAAGCACGAGAAGGAAGGGGGCCCTCTGCCCTTAATTGCTCTAACACAGTATTTACAACGATTTCTAAGCTCTCTAACGAGTCAGCAACATTTTCCTGGATCCGTTTCCGTGTCGGTTCGAACATGGGGAAGTCTTCCATCGGGATGACACAGGCTGCATTCGCAAAATATTCAAAGACCTTGCCGTCAGATAAAAGATCGTCCAAATACTTAGGATCATAACCAGGCATTCTTGCCGCTAATACCAAGTGCTGGTTCCGTTCAACCACCGATACTGGATCAAGTTGAACACATTCCAGTTTTTTAATCATATGTAAAGTCTTTTCAAGAGAGATCGATTCCAATGATCGATCTGGTTCAAATAGAGACTGTTTGTGTAAAAGAAATCGACGTAAAGTAATTTTATCTACAGAAAAGCTCGTTTTCATCTATATGCCCACCCTTATCTACTTTTAAGTAAAATAGTAAGGGTAAACAGCTTGGAAGTAAATGGTTAGTAAGATTTACTTTACCGAAGTACTGGATTTTCCAGGAGAATAGACTGGATTTATAAGCGGGAATACAGATTATTAGATAGAAAATGTATCCTATGATAGGAAGAAGGGGAAAGCGGAAGCAATTTCTGATGCGGAGGAAATATTAAATAAACTTAGATTACTAGCGCATAAAGATAAATACCCGGAGCAGTTATCTTGAGGTCAGAAGCAACGGGCTGCCATCGCCAGAGCACTTGCCATGAAACAGGACATCCTATTGTTTGATGAACCGACTACTACGCTTGATCCAGAGCATATTGGTGAAGTTCTTGCTGTAATGAAAACCCTCGCTCAAGAAGGGCAAACAATATTGATCGTCAACCATGGAATGAATTTTGCCGAAGAGGTTGCGGATCACGTCATCTTCATGGCGGATTGAAACATAGTCGAATCAGATAAACCTGAGGTATTATTCCATCATCCAAAAGAAGAACGAACGAAACAATTTTTAAAGAAATTCGAACACAGCCCAGATGTATTGAACGAAACCTAAGATGGAATCTAAAATAATAAAACCAAAAGCGCTATTCCTGCATTGAGAGTAGCGCTTTTGTAAATTTGGACGAATATTTTTTGGAGGATTTTAACAGATTTTGACTAGCGGTGCGTTAGTTCAACATGCTAAAGGCAGCAATCATAATTATTAACTTGATCTTCCGCAAACTCGGAGCGAAAGTTGAGTAAGGTGTCTTTGCAGCTATTTTATTATTTAAGAGCAACCCAGGAATAAAGGGAGGTTATCATTGAAAATGGAAGTTGCAAAAAAGAAGAAAAACCAAAAAATAGCTGGTGTAATACTATTGATGATAGTAATAGTTTTGTCCCCATTTTTGCATGATCATTTTAATCCATTAACTTTATTAATAACTACGATTATTATATATGCTATTGTCATGTTCATTGTTGGACTGTTATCAAAAGAAGAAAAGTCTTAACCTTAAGACAGAAGGATCGTTATTTACCATCTTCCAGTATCTCGGAGCTAATGTTGGATAAAACAGGAATATGAACTCTAGTTCTCAATCTTTTCGATTAGCTTTTTACAAGCTCTAGTTGAAACCCTTGAATGGAGTGATGAAATGACTAAAGATCAGTTCAAAGAGTTTCAAAATGGAATCCAAATTGGAGAAGAGTACAATTTTAATTATGGAAATAATGAATATTGGATTAGCCAAGATGAAGAGAGATTTTACTTAACAAAAGTAAAAGGCTCAGGCTCAGTTACTCAAGAGTTTAGGACAGCGACACAATTGTTCGAAGAGGGTAAAGTTGATGGAAGGTTTATCTCTGATATTTATGAAGATATTGAGTGGTGAATTCGACAGAAATAAGTTTTATCTCATATTCAACAATCTCGGAGCGTTTGCTTAATAAAAAATAAGTGCTCCTCCGATATTGGTTTTCCCGCCATTTTTCCAATAACTTACTAGCGAATTATCATGCGCGTAAATCGTGTCAATTTTCCCGATCATCTTCGAATTAAAGGTTGTGTACTGGAGTGAATCATAGTCATTCACCGTCATATACGAACCCGTTAGTTATAGCCACCTTGCTTAAATCCGATGTGTGTATCATAAAAGAGAAAGTATTCACCACCATTAAAATATAAATACAAAAACCGATTAGCCTTTTTGATTGCAAACTTTTGTGTCATCATGAATGTAAGACTATACGAAAAATGAATAAGAGGTGATTTTTTCATGGGAATGGGTTCAGCCTCAGTTGCATTAGTTGTTGCTGCCATCTTAACTATTTCAGTCATTTTTTACATAATAAAATCCATCTCTAAAAAGTAAAAAATGTGCCCTAAAAATTAGCGCACATTTTTTATTATTCCTTACTCAACATGATAGGTGTCACTACCCACATATAACCTCAAATATTGTGTGGTCCCAATGTACTCTGAGCCACTCGTAACTTTAAATCAAAGTCGAGCATATGTGTCTCGATCGTTGTAAATGTCTTCTTTTGATCTCACAATTGAAAGGCTAGGGCTTTCATAACTTCCACTAAGCACATCCACTTTATAATCGAAAACGTCTTTAATGCGATCTGGGATATTATCTCAGTACCTAATAGAGAAATCCGCTTACTATTACAAAAGACAATTCTGCAATTAGTCCTCTTAGTTCAAGTTGTGGAACTAGTTATTGTAATTACTATGGATACTTAGTCGAAAAATCAACTGGGATTATTTCTGCAATTCAATAGCCATTAATTTCTTAAAGTCTACTGCTGATTCCATATTGTTCATTTTTATCCCCGTTTTCTTTTAAAGCCTGTTTTTACCTAAAAGATGTGAAGCTTGTTCCTTTCTCAAACCATAGTAATCCTATTCTGCTTAATGAATTCGTGTTATATTCCGACCACATCTTATGGGTAACATTAGTGGAAGATTAATAAAGAAATAACGTTATTAAAGTAAATCGGAGCGAATCTTGAAAAAGGATTAGCGCTTTTTGGGGTTAGACTTAAATAAAAGAGGGATAGTTTTTTACAAGTCGAAGTTATAATACAGACAACATTAGGTAAGATGAGGAGCATCGAAAAATGAGTAAAAGAGAATCCAAATCAGGAATTGCAAAGTCAAATGATAGGAGAGTGGGAAAGACAACACAGGAGGCCACAGTCTCGGTTGTGCCTGCAAATGAAGCATCATGGGAGGACTTGGAAGTGATTCTCGGATCGTCCAGGTGTCATGGGGCCAAGTGCTATTGTCAACGATTCAAAATCCCTAATTCACAGTGGTACCAAACAGATGATAATGAACGTGCCTTCCTGCTTCGACTCCAAACGGATTGCGGGAATTCTGAGTCGGGTAATACAAGTGGGCTTATCGCTTATCTTGAGAACGAACCTGTGGGGTGGTGTGCGGTAGAGCCGAGGAAAAATTACAAGAACCTACTGAACAGTCGGGTTCCATGGGCAGGGCGGGACGAAAACAAGAGCGACAAAGGCGTATGGTCTATTACCTGTTTCATTGTACGCAAGGGCTATCGCCGGCGTGGAATTACTCATGCCTTAACGCAAGCTGCCGTGGGCTTCGCCCGGAGGAGAGGTGCTCATGCCATTGAAGGGTATCCAATTCTCACTGTTCCAGGACAAGATATCCCATGGGGGGAGCTTCACGTCGGTGCTCACAACTCCTTCATTGCAGCAGGGTTTCGGGAGGTAACCAGACCTACCAAACGTCGGGTCGTGATGCGTATCGAACTTCAACACCATGCTTAATTCTTTGATAGGGTCATAGCGAAAATATTCGATAGTATGGTTTATTATTTTTAACATTCAAGGAGGAGAACCCTTTGAAACGAAATGACTTACTTTTAACCGTACTAGATTCAACATTCGATAAAGAGAGTTGGTATGCACCGTTTAATGATGCTATAGAAGGACTTACAGCCGAACAAGCTATCTGGAAACCTTCTGGAGAGGCAACGAAAACCATTTGGGAGAACGTTAATCATCTTATTTATTACAAAGAGAGACTTGCTGCTAATTTGGAAGGCCATGAATGGACAAATAATCTCGACGGTGATGAAACCTTTTATCTTACAGAACAATCTAATGATGATCAGAAATGGAAGAATATCATAGTACGTGCTAAAAATGCTCATCGCCATTTAAGACAGGTATTGAATACATTTTCCGATAAAGAGCTTGATCAATGTTCACTTGAGGTGAAATTACTGGACATCATGCTTCACGATGCTTATCATACAGGCCAAATCATTCAATTAAGAAAAATGCAAGGGTCTTGGCCTTCAAATCGTTAACTGAGAGATCTCTTGTTTTGAAAAATAAAAATTGGAGCTTAATAGTTATTACATTACAGTACGCAAATCAATAATAATGAATTCTATCGTTTATTTTAGAAAAGGGGCAAACCTGGAAAATCAAGTGAGTAGTCCTCGTTTTATAAACTTAATGGAATGCTTAAGAATAAGGAAAGAAAACAAATGGAATAGACAACATTATCTTGAATTCAATATTTCAATTATCTCGGAGCTTTTGCTGAAGATAAGGTAAGCGCTCTATACAGATATAGTGCAGGGAGTGCGGTATTGATGGGAGGGATAATATGGGGATGGGCGGAATGAGCATAACATTAATTTCTCTAGTTCCAATCATTCTAATAGTAGTTGCCATAGTTCTTGTAATGAGAAAAAGGAGATAACTCTTAGAAGTATTATTCCTATAAATCGGAGCGATTACGGAACCACTTTATAATCCCCTTCAAACTGTATTTGACTAAATATGGTAAGTGACATATAGTTAATTAAAATTCAAAATATTTTGTGATGATAAGGATAGGGTTACTATTACCGGTTGTCAGAGTGGGAAGCGATGGTGAGAACTTCCTAACGCTGCGCAGTGACTTACCACCTTTGAACTGTATGGATGAAAGGAATAGTAGTCTATACCGTCTGCGCGTTAAAGCATACCGAAGCCATTATTGTTTTATGTAATGAGAATTTGGGTGGAACCACGAGATAACACACTCGTCCCTCTGTTAAAGGGATAGTGTGTTTTTATTTTTGTGAAAGGAGTAATCACATGGAAGAGTTGCTCGATGTCGTACGATCATTGGACAATGAATTTGGAATAGAAAGATTTGGAGTAGATCCTGCATTTAGTAGGTTTATACCTCAAGTCTACAATAACAAGGTGGATTGGAAAAACCTCTTTGAACCTAGGTTTACTAAATTATTCAATGGATTAATGATCAAAGGAAACGCCACAGTTCAAAGTATATTTTTAGCCGTATTCCCTACGAATGAAGTATTAGAGCAATTCATTGAGGGAGGAGAAGCTGGTGACATGCTGTTTATGCATCATCCCCTATTAATGGAATGTGGAGATCCAAATGGAAAGTGGGGAAGAGGGTTTGTCCCAATTGATGAGTCTTTGTTAAATAAAGTAGTAAACAAGGGATTATCAATATATACTTGCCATGCTCCACTGGATTACCATAGAAAGCTCGGAACAAGTCAAGCCATTGCAGAAGAATTGAAAGTGGATATTACTGAACGATTTATTCATAGTGAAAATCACGGAGATATAGGAATTATAGGAAACATAAAAACAACTGATACTGATGGTTTGATTAATCAACTCAAAAAAACATTCGATATTCCTTGTGTAGACTTTATAGTTAAGTAACATTAAAAAGTTGGACTAATTCATAAGTAGATTTGTAATTGTTTCTAAGTTATTGATCAAGTGCTTTAAATTATGGATGGGGGATTTTAGGGTGAACGAAAATATTGAACTAAAAAAGATCGTAAATGAAAAAAGTGAAAATGTTGAATTGTCGGGTGTTGTATATGTAAAACAAGGTGAGGAAGTTTTATTAGAAAGTGTTTATGGTTTTGCAGATAGAGCAGAGGAACGACTTAATAATATAAATACTCGCTTTGGAATAGCGTCTGGATGCAAGTTATTTACAGCCATAGGGATTTGCCAATTAGTCGAGGCAGGGATACTCTCTTTTAACACTCCTTTAAAAGATTGCTTGGATATCTCATTTCCTCAATTTGATGAAAGAGTTACCATCCACCACCTGTTAACTCATACTTCAGGGATACCAGATTACTTTGATGAAGAAGTAATGGATGATTTTGAAGATCTGTGGAAAGAAAGACCAGTTTATCATATGAGGACTCTTAAAGACTTTTTACCATTTTTTCAATTTAATGAAATGAAGTTTGAGCCTGGAGATAGGTTTCATTACAATAATGCTGGATATATACTGTTGGGGTTAATCATTGAACATCAAACAAATAAATATTTCACGGAATACATTGAATTAGAAATTTTTGAGAAATGTGGCATGAAGAGTTCAGGATATTTTTCAATCGATAAACTACCTCAAAACACAGCAATGGGATATATAGATAACAAAGAGGATAACACATGGAAAACAAACATATACTCTATTCCAGTGAAAGGTGGGTCTGATGGGGGTGCATTTACAACAGCGCCTGATATGATTACTCTGTGGGAGTCATTATTTGACTATAAGCTGTTAAGAGAAGATACTACAAGAAACTTGCTTACTCCTCATGTTAATGTTAATAAAGAAATCTACTATGGTTATGGAATTTGGATGAACAAAAAGAATGATAATATTTATAAATATCATGTTATGGGATATGATCCAGGAGTGAGTTTTCGTGCTTCTATCTATCCTGACTCCAATCTAAAAGTAGTTATACCTTCAAATAAAGAATCTGGTCCTTTTGATATAACAAAAACAATAGAGGATTACTTTTTACAATAATGGTACACCTCAAACGGGGGATTAGATTAGATCGAATAAACAATATCTCACTCCATATAATCGGAGCAATTGTCCACTAGAGACAATTGCTTTTTTCACAGGGAAAGCAAGTTTGTTGAGTTAGTAGAAAAATCGGTCTTTCAGATCATCGTTAATTGAATTGCATTTTTAATAAATTGCATTATATTAAAAGTTCAAATACTATTTTAGAAGGATATAGTAGTGTGAATTCATTATAAAGTAAGAAAAGAAAGGATAAACACATGAAAAAAAGAAAAGGGAAAAGGAAATATATTCTTTTGGGGGCATTAGCCTTTTTGGTTGCAATCGTATGGTTGAATAATACGAGCGTATTTTATTCGAAAGATACAAATTATAAAATTCTTGCTCATAGAGGTTTGGCTCAAACTTTTGATATTTCAAAGGTAGAGTATGATACGAATACTGCTGAAATGATTTATCCTCCTGAGCACTCTTATTTAGAAAATACAATTCCCTCTATGAAGGCAGCATTTGATCATGGAGCTGATGTAGTGGAATTAGATATTAAGTTAACGAAGGATCGACAATTAGCTGTTTTTCATGATTTCACTTTAGAGTATCGAACCAATGGAACAGGTGAAGTTAAAGATTATTCGATGAATGATTTGAAGAAATTAGATGTGGGCTATCGTTATACGGCTGATAATGGAGAAAGTTACCCATTCCGTGGCAAAGGAATAGGTATGATGCCAAGCTTAGATGATGTGTTTGCAGCTTTACCTAATAGAGAGTTTTTAATTCATGACAAAGATGGAAATATAGAAACAACAAAAGTGTTATGGGATAGATATTTAAGTGAAATGTCTAAGGAACAATTGGATAAAATAACTGTTTATGGTGATGGAGGTAGTGAAGGATTTGGTTACTTAAGATCGAAGGACAAAGAGATGAAACTCTTAACCAAAAAAATGATGATAAGTGCACTATTAAAATATGAATTAATAGGTTGGACAGGATACATTCCGAAAGAATTGCATAGTATGGAGCTGCATGTACCTTTGGATTATGCGAAGTATTTATGGGGGTGGCCAAATAAATTTATTGATAGAATGGAATCGGTCAATACGAGAGTCGTAATTGTACAAGGCAATGGTAAATGGTCAGAAGGATTTGACACAAAAGAAAGTCTTAAAAAAATTCCGGAAGGATTTCAGGGGTATATTTGGACAAATCGCGTTGATAAAATTACAGAATGATTTCTCTTGTATCAAGAAATAGACGACCTAAATAAGAAGGGTTCGTCTTTCTTATGTTATTAAAGGGCAGCTTTCTTGTAGTAAGGAGACTATTCTTATATGCAAAGCAAGAGAAACTAAGGTTGTGAATTTGTACATTTAAACTAACGGGGGGCAATTCTTAAACAAAAGAATTGCCTTCCGCTTTATGTGTTGGGTTCAGGATTGTCAAAGGATTGAATTCGGAATAAAGCGAATATTTAAGAAGTATAAGAAATTTTTTGCATAGGTAAATACAAATTGAAAGTAAGGTGTTTTTTCATTCTTACATACCAGTTTGAAGTTAGGAGTTACTATGAAAATAATAAACAAAGCACCTTTAAACAAAAGACAACTTGCATTCAAAGGGGGACACATTTTTCCGGTTGTTTTATTATTCTTTCTAGCACCGATTTTTGGAGAGTATTTGCTTGGGATTTTGCCCTTATCAGAAATATATTACGTTATTTTTTTAGCCCCTATGTACGGTGGAGGTGCTCTTCTTATAAGAGAGTTCACTCGAAGGGCAAGTCGTGGAATCGCAACGATGTTAATGCTTGGTGTGGCTTATGGGCTAATAGAGGAAGGTATTATCGACCAAATGCTATTTAATCCTAATTATCTTACTGGCCAAGATTGGACTACTTATGTCCCTTTTCTTGGTATTGATGGTAGGTTAACGATTTATGTATTGGGTATGCATGCGGTATGGAGTACATGCATACCGATACTCTTAGTTGAAAGGCTCTTTCCTGAACAAAAATTAGAGCCTTGGCTTGGTGAAAAAAGTTTAGTTACTGTTTCTGCCCTTTTTGCTTTGGGCTCCGCATACCTCTGTTATGAGACCAAAATGGAAAAGGATTTTTTCGCCTCGATCCCCCAATTACTAAGTACTGCTATCATTGTCCTAATCGTCGTGTATGTTTCTTTTAAACGAAGGAGTCATACAATTGATTGTAGATCAACTCCTCCACCTAAGCCGTGGTTCATAGGAATTGTTTCATTAGTTACTTCCAGCTTGTTCATGCTTGCTGACTCTACGTATGGGTGGGCTAGTTTTGGTGCATGTGCGTTATTAGCAACATTATTTTTCTTATTCGTTTATCGCTGGTCTCGCAGTCATGGGTGGAATGATGATCATCTATTAGCACTCGTAGGAGGAGGAATAGTTACATACGTTTGGTTAGGCTTGTTTTCTGGTAGCTTCATCTTCGGATTTCTTGCTATTGTATTGCTTATCTTGGCAAACAGAAAGTTGAGAAAATACCGGTTGCAAGTTAAATATAATATATAAATACCAAAGTAAAAGAACTTATATCTAATAATGTGAGTAATTAGTAAAGTTAGGGACTATGTCTTTGGGCAAGGGTACTTTTATTATTCAAATGATCTTAGGAGGGAAGAATTGTGGAACTTAGGAAATGAGATGAATGTGATTTTAATCAGTATCTTGAACTTAAACCTGCCCCTTTACAAAAACAACTCCGAAGTATTTGCAACAAGTTATGAAGAGGAAAAGAAACAACCAGTTGAATTATATAAAAAAAGGTTGAAGTCCCAAGACTCAGTAACAATTGATGCATTTGAAGGCGATAAGCTAGTGTATTTAACAGTTGCTTTAAAAAAGAAGTAGCAATGCCCCTATATAAATCTCTTGGCTTTGAATTCTTCTGAACAGATAAAAAAGCATTGAAGTTTGATAATATCTATTTTGATGAAGGCTATATGGTGCTCTATTTTTAAATCTTGAAATACTAAAGTAGCTAGTAGAGGTTCATAATTTATTGGATTAACAGAAGGGAGAAAGTAAAAGGACAGTAAGCGATATCTTAAATCCGAGTTTTACAGAAACGAGAGCAATTGGTTAACAAGTGGCTTTTTACAAAAGAAAGATATTTATTAAAAAGTGTTGTTTCACTCTCCGGTGGTTTTAAGGGTACAATTATAGAAAAATTTGTGCTAGGTGTATGTAGTGGTTGGTGAAATTATTATAAAGTCAATTTTGGTAGGATTTATTATGTTTTTCTCAACAGCAATTTTATTAGAATTTATAGAAGAGCATCTTGTAAAATGGTTTTTCATGATAATCATGATTATCATCTTTTTTCTAACTAATCAAAATGGTGGCAATCAAACTTTGATCTATAATAGTAGGTACTCTAGTGTTTATTTCATTAATCGTTTAATTTACACCAAAAAAATATTGAGATGTGGTTTGTGAAAATATTGGGATATTTTCACTAAGTCCAGTGTATCATCATTTTTATTGTTCAATAATCTCGGAGCTTATCAGTAGCAAGGATTAGCTTTTTTATGAAAATAATAGTTGAGTTAGGTCGTTTGCTTCGAAATAATTGGAATTTATCAAGAGGACAGAATAATGTAAATGCATTAAAAAAACTGTCGTACTGAAAATAACGTCCTAAGGAGGGGAATACATGTCAAAGCCGTATTTAATAGTTGTCACTGGTCGACCAGGTTCAGGGAAAACAACATTTTGTAAGGAGCTTGGTAATGAGATCTTTATGCCAGTAATCAGTCGAGATCAGATTAAGGAAGGGTATGTGCATACTTACGGCAAAAGCCATAATGAGCTTCCTCCAGAAGCCAATAAAACTGCCACGGAAATCTTCTTTGATACGCTCATGGGGTTGATATCAAACAATGTGTCAGTGATTGCCGAAGCAGCCTTCCAGCACAGTATATGGTCATCCATGCTTGAACAGTTCATGGGGGAGGCGCGGGTTCATCTATTGATTTGCAAGGTTGATGAAAAGATAGCGCTTGATAGGTTTGTCCGTCGAGGACTGGACAACCCGCATCGGGAGTACTTCCATGGCGATAAGGGAGTGGACATGGCTAGGAAGGGAATTGAACTTTGCGTAAGCTCTTACGAGGAACCACGGATCGACGTGCCTAAATTCAATATTGACACTTCTGGGGAATACACCCCCTCCATAAAGGAACTAAGCAGGATAATTTTCGGCGAATAGGATCGGCGCTCTAGAACAAGAAATGAAATTGAACAACGAAAAGCCAAAAGACTCGAAGTCTGAAAAGCTATTTCATCGAGAATAGGTGATTTTCGTTAAGAATCGTTAGTTGAATAACCCATTATCAAAAAAACTTCTGTATTTTGTAGAATTTCAACATTAACCTTATAAATTGACGACGGGTAATGCCTATGGAAATTGATATCTCCACAGGGCTTTTTATTAACTGCTGTACTAGAGAGCATAGCTGAAATTCTATTACGGTGTACTTGAATTTGATCTTATTAAAAAAGCCTTTTTAACGGAGTATTGACCCGTACTAAGCTTTTTTCCAAAGTTTTTGACCCTGTTACAAGGGTAAGTCTATACGCTTAAAGACGATACTTCCAATGGAGTACAGGACAAGGGTTAAATCTGCCAGAAGGAATAATTGCCCCCAAACCTTTCATTTTGAATGATAGCTTTGTTGTCATAGTGAGTGATAAAGGACTAGGTGGTTGTGGATTTATTGTTCTAAGACCTAAGTTTTAAATGGTTACTGAAGAGGTGCCACTAGAAATTTATCCTGATTCTATGTCTTTAGTAATCTCGAAGCGATAGCTGCAAAGTGTTTATCCATTATTCGACAAACGAAGCAGGTTAGTAAAAAAGGATACATCCATATTAATAACCAATTGTTGATGAACAGAGTAAAGAAGTATAGTGATGAAAATGAAATTCAGACCGTGTATAGACATTCAATAGTGACTAATTATATATGTAGGGTGATAAGTCGATGGTAGGATTAAGCATTGCAACGAAGTGGGAATACGAAGCAACATTGGAATACTTTGGCACAAAAGATACCGAACGTTTCGGTTACCCATTTGGCGAGTATTTCATAAGAACAATTAATGACACTCAACTTGTTTTTTATAGTACAGGTGTAAGAAAAGTAAATGGTGTTGGTGGTAATCAGTATATGATTTCTAAATTTGATTTAACTAAAGTAATCGTTGCTGGAACTTGTGCAGGAATAGATGATAAGTTTAGTAATTTAGATATTTTTGTACCCGATAAAGCCGTTCAATATGATTGCACAGTAAAAGAAATTGAGCCTCTTATTAAGCAATCCTTCATAATTAATATTGATCTATTAAAATATGGAAATGATTTTTATAACGGAACAATTGGTACCTCTGATAAAGCAGTAGTTATGTGGAAGGACTATTTAGAACTAAAAAAAAACGAAATAACAATAGCCGATACAGAAGCGGGTGCAATTGCTTATATCTGTAAGAAGAATGATGTTGAATGCATTATTATTAAAGGGATATCAGATTTTCCAACAGATGAAAGAAACTCTGATAAATTCGTATCGAACAGAGACCAAATTAATGTTTATTTAGAAAACACACCCAAAGTTATGAACAAAATATTCGGAGAATATTTAGAAAGATTTATTTAAAAAATTAAGGTTAATAGAAAGAGTATGATTGTTGATAAAATGAAAGCAGATCAACCCTTTCATATAGGTGGTTTTTTTGCTTTGCTGAATGTATGATTTTACATAATAGGTTCCATGGAAGAATCAAAGTAACAGGGGAAGAGGTAATTGACAGAAGAAATAATATTTGACGGAAATTATCATTATGAACAGGACGAGGAACTAATAGAAAAAAAGAAAATTAAGTAATAGAGTTAGTTGATTATTTAGCTCATTACAAGCCAACTAAAGGCGCTGTGGAATGGGAAAATGCAAAAGATAAAGAACTAAATATAAAATACCCAAAATCAAATTGAGATTATCCAATCGAAGAAGCTCAACAAATTGGGTTTAGGTTTGCCCAAAAGTTAAATCACGAGAAAGTAGATGTAGGGGATTGGTCAGAGGGAATTTCGCAAGAAGAATGGTTCTTTTAGCTAAACCGAGTCAAAAAATTTATCTACTATTCACTGTGACTTTATAAGTACTTAATCACATATAAAGCTTCCTCATACAAATGTCGATTTGCAACTCCAAATGTGCAAAGGTAATGTAAAAATGTTTATAATGGAGAAGAAGCAAATTGCTGAAAAGGAAATGATGACATGGCTTTACGATACGCTCTTCTTGGATTACTGACCAAGAGACCCTCAACTGGATATGAATTGACCCAGCAATTCAGAGAAACGATGATCCATTTCTGGTCGGCTCATCACACGCAAATCTATCGAGAGCTAGGTAAAATGGAGAAAGAAAATTTAGTTTCCTTTGAGATTGTTCCACAGGAAGATCTCCCAGATAAGAAAATCTACTCGATTAAAGAGGATGGATATAGTCAGCTAATTGAGTGGCTTGCCCATCACACAGTTGATCCACCAAAAATGAAGAATGAACAATTGATGCGCGTTTCACTCTTTCACTTGATACCAAAAGAAGAAGCGATTCAATTTCTTGAAAAAAGTAAAGCGCATCACCAGATGGTGCTCGAACACATGAATCAGTGGAAAGAAAAGAATGCGATTGATAAACAAATAGAGAATGACAGACTAGGGGAATACCTGACCCTTGAATATGGTAGAAGACAAATGAAAACTTGGATTGAGTGGTGTGACTGGGCGATTGAATTTATTGACGTTATTATAGAAGATAGTGGAGAGGAGAGATAAAATGAAAATTACATTCACTGAAAAAGCCATTGAGAAATTACAACATGAACCTGCAGGAGATTTAAAATTACACTATGACATTGAAGATTGTGGATGTGTTGTAAATGGGGTTCCCCAGCTAGTTCGGGATAATGAACAAGGAGACTTCAACTTAGAACTCGAATCGAATTTCAGACCGGTTCGAATTCAGGAACAGTATGCAGTCTTTTTTGATGAAGACATGAAAGTTGACTACCTCCCTAAATACCAGTGTTTTATGCTGAAAAGCGATAATGAAATATTAAACCCTAGAATGCGATATGTTAGCAACGGGTAATCCATTGGAGGATATTCTAGCGTGACTTTTTTGATGTATTTTGCTATTTTCTTTGTTGTGTTTATTGTTGTGAAAGGTCTTCTAAATTTATTTAAAGGTAAGAAAATGGATCGGATTACTTTAATCGGAGGCATCATTCTTGCCTTGATATATAGTACGATCCTAACAATTGTCAAAGGATAAAAAAGCACACGCCTACGTGTGCTTTTTTTATTAAGTTTACCATAATTTTTATATGTCTACTTTTGTGAGGTGGCTTTTTCTTTCAGATACAGCGTTCGATAAGGTGTGTTGATTGATCGAGAAAGGTGTGGTTCAATTTGATCGATTGCCTTCATCAAGATGTCAAGGTCAATACCAGTAGAAATCCCCATCCGTTCTAGCATATAGACCACGCTCTCAGTAGCCACATTACCAGTAGCTCCTTTCGCAAAAGGACAGCCTCCGAGTCCACCTGCAGACGTATCAAATCTGGATATACCAGCTTTCAGGCAAGCATAAATGTTAGCAAGGGCCATGCCTCTAGTATCATGAAAATGAGCGGTTATTAATGTGGAAGGAAATTCGGTAACAAGTTCACTAAAAAGAAGATGTGCTTCTTCAGGGGTAGCCATACCGATTGTATCAGCTACGCTTAACTCATCTGCGCCCGCAGTCACAAATTTGCGACACACATCTAACGTATCCACTAACTCAATTTTCCCTTCATAAGGACAATAGAAAGCAGTTGATATACAGGCGCGTATGAAGAATCCTTCAGCTTTTAACTCTTTAATGAGCTGAGTCAGTTCATTAAGAAGTTCTTCTGTTTCTTTGTTACTATTCTTTCGATTAAAAGAGTTGCTAACGCCAGCAAAAAGCGCGATAGAATTTACGTTTGTAGATTTCAGTCGCTCAACACCTTTTCGATTCGGGGCGAGGACGAAGTTCCTTGTATCATCAAGACAAGTGCTTGCTATCTCGCTGGCATCTTTCATTTGAGGAACCCATTTAGGTGATACAAAAGACGTAAGTTCCATTTCTTCAATCCCAGATGCTTTTAATGTTTTGATGAAATTTATTTTATCGCTAGTTGGTACCTGGTTAGCTTCATTCTGAAGCCCATCTCTAGGGCCAACTTCAATAATCGTTACGTGATCTGGAAGCAAATGATTCAACACCTTTCTTTTGTAAGCGCTATCGTAATTATTAAAACAAAGGAATCGAAAACTTGCAAGTTAATCGTTTGAATAATGGAAATTCTTAATAAGAAGAAGGGATTTTATCAATTAAGTAAGAATTATGTAGAAGAGAGTCATAGATACATAAGGAGGAAATCGAAATGAGTCGAGAGGCTGTAATTGTAAGCGCTGTCAGAACGGCGGTTGGTTCTTTCAATGGTTCACTTAAATCCGTTTCTGCAACTGAACTTGGTTCGATTGTGATTAAAGGAGCTGTGGAAAGAGCTGGATTAACGATTGATCAGGTTGAAGAAGTTATCATGGGAAATGTTTTGCAGGCTGGTCTAGGACAGAATCCAGCGAGGCAGGCCGCAATTAAAGCTGGGATACCAGTAACCACTCCTGCCATGACTATAAATAAAGTATGTGGATCAGGTTTGAAAACCGTTCATCTCGCTGCACAATCGATTATGCTTGGTGATCAAGATATTGTGGTTGCAGGTGGAATGGAGAATATGAGCCAAGCGCCTTATTTGCTTAATGGTGCTCGTGAAGGGCTACGAATGGGTGATCAGAATATGGTCGATAGCATGGTTCACGATGGTTTATGGTGCGCATTTAATGATTATCATATGGGAGTAACTGCCGAAAACCTTTGTGAACACTACAATCTCTCAAGAGAAGAGATGGATGAGTTCGCTGCATGGAGTCAACAAAAAGCGCAGGCAGCCATTGAAAATGGTCGTTTTAAAGATGAGATTCTCCCCATTTCGATTCCACAAAGAAAAGGCGATTCTATCATTTTTGATACAGATGAATATGTCAAACCCGGAACAACTTATGAGAAGCTTGCCAAATTGCGTCCTGCTTTTAAAAAGGACGGAGGGGTGACCGCAGGGAATGCCTCTGGAATTAATGATGGTGCAGCGGCTGTCGTGCTTATGAGTAAAGAAAAAGCCAAGGAACTAGGGATCGAGCCTCTTGCAGTCATTCGTTCAAATGCGAGTGGAGGTGTTGATCCAAGTGTGATGGGGCTTGGACCAGTACCTGCCACAATAAAAGCACTAGAACGAGCCGGGCTTTCGATGAGTCAGATGAATCTTGTTGAAGCGAATGAAGCTTTTGCCGCTCAATCTCTTGCTGTTGGAAAAGACCTTGAATTTAATAAAGAAATTCTTAATGTAAACGGAGGAGCGATCGCTCTTGGACATCCGATCGGCGCAAGCGGCACTCGAATTCTAGTAACGCTACTTCATGAAATGAAACGAAGAGATGAACGTTATGGGCTTGCTACACTTTGTATCGGTGGAGGACAAGGAGTTACTACGATTGTTGAAAGAACGTAATTAAGAGACTAGGAGGTAAGAGCATGAAACCAATACTTGATTCATTTGACGAGGCTGTGAAGGATATAAAAGATGGTGCAACGATTCTAGTAGGCGGGTTTGGTCTTGTCGGCATTCCTGAGAATTTAATCATTGCATTAAAAAATAAAGGTGTAAAAGATTTAACTGTGGTTTCCAATAATTGTGGTGTTGATGATTGGGGACTTGGACTGCTACTAAAAAATAGGCAAATTAAAAAAATGGTCGGTTCCTACGTCGGTGAAAATAAAGAATTCGAACGTCAAGTCCTTTCTGGTGAATTAGAAGTGGAGTTAATTCCACAGGGAACGCTTGCTGAACGTATACGAGCAGGAGGTGCAGGTATCCCCGCTTTTTACACTCCTGCTGGTGTAGGGACTCCTGTAGCAGAAGGGAAAGAGGTAAGGACTTTTAACGGTAAGGAGTATTTATTAGAAGAAGCGATTATTGCAGATTTTTCACTAGTTCGAGCTTTGAAAGGAGACATCATGGGGAACCTCGTGTATAACAAAACGGCTCGAAACTTTAATCCTATGATCGCTGCAGCAGGTAAAGTAACCATTGCAGAAGTTGAAGAGCTTGTAGAAACAGGCGAGCTTCGGCCAGATCATATTCATACACCGAGTATATATGTTCAACAGGTGATTGTAGGAGAGCAACAGAAGAAAATTGAACGACTAACAACGCGATAGGAGGCTAACCATGGGGAAACTAGACAAAGCGGCAGTCCGTGAAAAAATCGCAAGGCGAGCAGAAAAGGAAATTCTTGATGGTTACTACGTAAATCTTGGAATTGGAATGCCTACAATGGTCGCGAATTATATTCCTGAAGGTAAAAAAATTGTCCTTCAGTCTGAAAATGGACTATTAGGCATAGGTCCATATCCATCTGAAGATGAGGTTGATCCTGATTTAATTAATGCAGGAAAAGAAACGGTTACCGCTATGCAAGGAGCGTCTTATTTTGATAGTGCTGAATCTTTTGCAATGATTAGAGGTGGGCATATCGATGTAGCGATTCTTGGTGGAATGGAAGTATCTAAGGACGGTGATCTCGCCAACTGGATGATACCTGGTAAGATGATTAAGGGTATGGGTGGCGCAATGGACCTTGTCCACGGTGCCAAACGTATTGTTGTCATTATGGATCATGTAAATAAAAACGGGGACCCGAAGATATTAACTTCATGCACCCTACCTCTAACAGGAAAAGGAGTAGTGAATCGCATCATCACAGATCGGGCAGTTTTTGATGTAACAAATGAAGGTCTAATTCTTAAAGAAGTTGCATCAGGATATACAATTGATGAAGTGAAAGAGTCAACAGAACCGGATATAGTGATTGGTGACGTACAATTAGATGCGTTCTAATTTATGACGGAGATGGTTACGAAACAAAATACAAGGGGCGCAGTGTTTAACTGCGCCCCTTGTATTGGTTAACGATGTTTATCGTATAAATTTCCTTTTGAAATTTGACGGATTTTCTTTACTTCATCAGGTGTTAATTCAGGTGCATTTTGTGCTGTAAGATTAGCAAGGAGCTGTTCGCTCTTACTTGCACCAGGAATAACCGTGGCAACAGCTGGATGCGCAAGGGCGTACCTGAGAGAAGTTTGAGTCATGTTTCGACTGTCATCTTTTAATTCAGCGAGCTGTTTCGCTGTTTCTAGTACCTCAAACTTCGAGTAATCAAGGAATCCATCTTCTTTCACTTTTTCTTCGAATCGATCGGTTAGCATACCTTTTGCAAGAGGGCCTCTAGCAATGACGCTGATGTTATTGTCATGTAGCAAATCAAGAATTTCTTCTTCTGGCCTTCTATCAAGTATGCTGTATTGCATCATCACAGATGTAATCGAAGATCGCTTGACGTATTCTCGAATAACATTCGGGCGAATGCTAGAGATCCCATACTCAAGGATAACACCTTCTTTTTTTAATTCATCAAATGCTTCTATTGTTTCATCGATTGGATCTTCAAGCGTTCCTCCATGAAGTTGGAAAAGGTCGATATGATCGGTTTTTAGGCGTCTCAAGCTTTCTTTTAAAGCTTCCTTTATATGTTGTTTGGATGGGTCCCAAAACCATCCCTCTTTTCCTTCTTCCCAGTGGTTTCCTGCTTTTGTTGCAAGAATGACAGAATCTCTTCGACCTCGTAGGGCTTCACCTACGATCTCTTCATTTAGTCCAAAGTCATATAAGTCAGCTGTATCAATGAAGTTGACGCCGTTATCAATCGCCTCGTGAATAAGTGCAATGGCTTTTGCTCGATCCGTGCCAAGAGACATGGTCCCTAATCCAATTTCGCTAACCTGAAGTTTTGAGTTTCCTAGTTGATTGGTTTTCATAGCAAATACTACCTCCCATAATATGCCTGTCCTTAGTGTACCGTGATAAAAGGTGTGATGCCAATCATATGATGGTAAGCACTGTCTTGTCTCCTTGAAGTCTGACTGCTATAGTGAAAATAATGGGAGGCGATTTCATGGGGAAAGAAGCACTATTAATCATTGATATGAGTAATGACTTCGTACATGATAATGGAGGGCTTACTGCAGGGAAGAAAGCACAGGAGGTTGTTCCTAGTCTTGTGGCTCTTGCGAACTCATTTCTTGAGGAAAATAAAGAAGTTGTCATTTGTATGGATGAACATGAAGAAAACGATGATCACTTTGATCTATGGCCAGTACATAATGTGAAGGGCACATGGGGACAAGAGTTATACGGGGAACTACAGAACTGGTTTAAAGCGAATCAGAGTCATCCACGTGTTTCGTATGTACCAAAACCAGAATATGATGCTTTTTATAATACAAATCTTGAAGAAATTCTCAAATCCCGAAATGTTGAAACTGTTCATCTTGCTGGTGTTTGTACAGATATCTGCGATTTTTTAACTGCGTATGGTGCTTATGCTAGAGGATTTAGAACTGTAGCACATCGAAAATGCATGGCTACTTTCACTGATCACCATGACGTTTTTTTAGAACAGATGAAGAATATCTTTAAAACAGAAATCCACTGAATAAGAGACGCTGCCTCATATGAGGCAGCGTCTCTTATTCGCTTACTCTATTGAATCAAGCGAAGATGCGATTTGGTTCGAATCCCTGGGGCATGAATCCATTCTTCGACGGTCTCATAGTGATTCATATAATGTCGTATCATTAATTGAATTTGCTTTGGCTTTCCTACCATCGTTACGCCATTCGGTTGAATGTATATTTTCATCTTCTAGACCTCCTAATTGATCGACACAGTAATACACGTTGTACTTTCCCTATTATCTGTCTCATGTGATAGACTTTATGTATCGAAATGAATTTTTAGAACTAGGAGATGAGGAATGAATGGATCATTTATTTGAGAAGACCTTACATTCAGAAACAATCTATGAAGGTCGCATTATTGATGTAAGAGTAGAAGATGTCGAATTACCAAATGGAAAAAAGAGCAAACGGGAATTAATTGATCATCCTGGGGCAGTAGCTGTCATAGCTGTTACACCGGATAATAAAGTACTTGCAGTTAGGCAATATCGGAAAGCACTTCAAAAAGCAATTGTTGAAATTCCAGCTGGTAAGTTGGAACCAGGAGAGAAACCAGAAGTAACGGCTGTCCGTGAATTAGAAGAAGAGACTGGCTATACGTGTGAATCTTTAGAAAAAGTTATTTCCTTCTATACTTCTCCTGGCTTTGCAAATGAGCTGGTTCATTTGTATGTTGCAAAAGGATTGAAGAAGAATGGAGAACTATCTGCTGATGAAGATGAATTTCTAGATCTGTTACACTTATCGATTGATGAAATGGATGAGATGTTGGAATCACAAGAAATTCATGATGCAAAAACGGCGTATGCTCTCATGTACTTAAAAATGAAATAAAGCCGATCGGTTGCAAAGTTGTTATGCTGATTTTTCTATTCAAATTAGAAGAACGACTCCCGGAAAAGTAGTTAAAATTACAGGTTCCAACAAACGCACACTCTCTGCAATACTCAAAGTGGCTGCTGGTAGAAGACTAGATAAAAATATGAGTGAAGAATATTACCCTCAGCACACAGCGCATTTATGGAATGACGTTACAGCTGGTTCAAACTGCAATCAAAAGCAGATAGGAAGTTCTTGCTGTTCATTGAAAAAGTAAACAATACATATAGCCGTTTCACATCGGATTCGAGAATTAAGTAACGCCTCTCATCAACTAGTGTGGGCACCTTATCTATCATGTTCCACTGCATTTCATGCCGGGGATAGGGACTAACACGTTCGAACGACTTGTTGCCTATTTCGGTAAAGAAATGACGAACCTTCATCGCGCAGACGAAACAAACTTAGATAGACTGATTTAGGCTTCTTTCGCATGTATCATCATCCTTTCAGAAATGGTGGCCCATCCCTTAACGATAGGTCCGGTAGGGACTTATCGCAGAAGTGTTGTCAAAGAATAGACAATCTATCGATTCTGTCATACCTCTATATTCGAATTCATAGACTTAACCAAAGGTAGCGTGAAGGGGGAAGTCGTATGAATCGGAGTCGACAAGTAAAGCAAGTCATATCTGCCCATCTATCCGATCATTTATCCATTTACACATTTATAGCAGTACTCTTCCTAATGGGAATCGTATTCGGAGCAGTGATTGTAAATAGCTTGAGTCTGACTCAGAAAGAAGAACTCACTGTTTATTTAAGTAGATTTTTTGGACAAGTTTCAGATGGTCAATTCGCGACTTCTTCTGAAATGTTTCATCAAAGTCTTACGCATTATGTGAAGTATATCAGCTTAATGTGGCTGCTGGGACTTACGATTATTGGACTACCCATTGTACTAATCATGCTGTTTCTTAAAGGAATAGTTGTTGGTTTTACAGTAGGTTTTCTAGTGAATCAAATGAGTTGGAAAGGATTTCTACTTGCTTTTGTATCTGTTTTTCCACAAAATATACTAGCCGTACCCGCTATGATTGTAGTAGGAACTGCTTCACTAACATTCTCTCTTAGGCTAATGAGGCAGTTAGTGATGAAAAGAAGAACTGAGTTGATTTTGACACCATTTATTAGGTTTTCAGTTCTTGTTATTTGTACGCTCGGTGTTCTATGTATGGCTGCATGGTTCGAAGCATATTTATCGCCAGGGTTAATAAAAGCAGTAGTTGATATGAAGTGAATTATAATTATTATTATTTAATAAACGTTATGTAATTTGATTAATAATGATTTTAATTTGACACCCTTTTTCCTACTGATTATAATTAAAATGGCATCGATCGAGGGAGGGAAATGGGATATGGAAAGCAGAATCGATCGAATTAAGAAACACCTTCATTCTCAAAGCTATAAGCTTACACCTCAAAGAGAAGCGACGGTAAGAGTTCTATTAGAGAACGAAGAAGACCATTTAAGCGCTGAAGATGTCTATCTTCTCGTTAAAGAAAAATCACCTGAGATTGGACTTGCAACTGTATACAGAACGCTTGAACTTCTTGCTGAATTGAAAATTGTTGATAAGATTAATTTTGGAGACGGTGTCTCTAGATTTGACCTTAGGCAGGAAGGCGCTGCTCATTTCCATCATCATCTTGTCTGCATTGAATGCGGAGCAGTGGATGAAATACAAGATGATCTATTGGGTGATGTTGAGAAAGTGGTGGAGAACGACTGGAATTTCAAAATCAAAGATCATAGGTTAACGTTCCATGGAATCTGCCATCGCTGTCAGAAGCAGGAAGATTCAGAGCAGCAGGAACAAACAGCTAACCATTTATAATTGTAATAAACTTCGTTTAAGACCCTGATGAGACCTAACGATGTATAAAATTCTCCATCCCTGGCATATCTTTTACTAGAGATGGAGGTGCGTTAGATTGAAAAGGGGTCTATTACTTGTTTTAGACACGATGAAAGTATTCTTGTTGTTCACTGGCTGTACATTACTGTTTTACTTTGGAATCCTCTGGGTAAATCAAGAATACCAGAATTATCACAGGTATGATGTGCCACAGGGAAAAGCAGTGAAAGTCGTCCAAATGCAAACCAACACGCAACAGTCATTCCTTGAAAGGCTCGGTTTGTTTTACCAGACAGGTGAATAAGGAGCGTTTACAATGGAAGATCAGGTACAGGACTTTTTACACTATTTAATTGTTGAGCGGAGTCTGTCAAAAAACACTCTCGATGCATATAGACGAGATCTTGCTCAATATAGCAAACATCTTAATGAAAAAGAGGCTCTTTCATCTTTTCAAGAGGTGCGGCGAACTCATATTGTAAACTATCTCTATGAGCTGAAAGATCAGGGAAAGGCCTCGACGACGATTGCGCGTAATATTGCTTCAATCCGATCATTTCATCAGTTTTTACTAAGGGAGAAGGCTGTTGACCAGGATCCATCTGTACATATTGAAACTCCAAAAACAGAGCGGAAATTGCCAAAGATTCTATCAACATCTGAAGTGGAGCAATTATTAGAAGCTCCTGATTACTCTACACCCTTTGGAAAGAGAGATCGGGCTATGTTGGAAGTACTATACGCCACTGGTTTGCGTGTAACGGAACTAGTGGATTTAAAGACTGAAGATATCCACTTAACGATGGGCTTTATCCGGACGATTGGTAAAGGGAATAAAGAAAGAATAGTACCTCTTGGTTCGATGGCACGGGAAGCGCTAACAACCTATCTTGGTGAAGGAAGAGGCCAAATGATGAAGAGAAACAAAACAGATTTTCTCTTTCTAAATCACCGAGGAGAGAGACTCTCGAGACAGGGATTTTGGAAAATCCTCAAAAAGCTTGCGGTAAAAGCGAATATTGTTAAGCCACTTACCCCGCACACGCTCAGACATTCATTTGCGACTCATTTGTTAGAGAATGGGGCTGATCTCAGAGCAGTTCAGGAACTTCTTGGACATGCTGATATTTCTACCACACAGATTTATACACATGTTACTAAAGCAAGATTGAAAGATATCTATTCAACCTACCACCCTAGAGCCTAACGAGAGGAAAGTCCCAGAAAAGAAATCTGGTCATCGGCCAGATTTTTTCTTTTTCTGCTTTCGAAAACGCATTCACACTTGTGTTTTTTGTTTTTTTCAAGGGAATAGTAAAATAGAGTGAACGATTAATAAGGAGGATCATAATGACTAAACGTTTTAAAAGAGTATTTCTTGTAGTGATGGACTCAGTAGGTATTGGTGAGGCACCAGATGCTGAGAAATTCAATGATAAGGGAGCAGACACATTCGGTCACATTGCCGATCATATGAATGGGCTAAATATGCCAAACATGGAGAAGTTAGGACTTGGGAATATCCGTGAATTAAATGGTGTATCAAAAGCACAAAAACCTTTGGCCCATTATACTAAAATGATGGAAGCTTCTAATGGAAAAGACACAATGACAGGACATTGGGAGATAATGGGTCTTCATATTGAACAACCATTCCGAACTTTTCCCGATGGTTTTCCAGATAAATTAATTTCTGAACTTGAACGAAGGTCTGGGCGTAAGGTCATTGGTAATAAACCTGCTTCAGGTACAGAGATTCTTGTTGAACTTGGGGAAGAGCATGTGAAAACAGGGGCGCTTATCGTTTACACATCCGCTGACTCGGTTCTTCAAATTGCAGCACATGAAGATGTTGTCCCATTGGACGAACTTTACCACATTTGTGAGATTGCAAGAGAAATGACGAAGGCAGAAGAGTATATGGTAGGACGTGTGATCGCACGGCCGTTTGTAGGGGAAGCTGGAGAATTTAAGCGTACTTCGAATCGACATGACTATGCCCTGAAGCCTTTTGGTCATACGGTGATGAATGAGCTGGACGATAACGGGAAAGACGTTATTGCAATTGGGAAAATTTCTGATATCTATGATGAAGAAGGGGTGACCAAGTCTCTTCGGACGAAATCAAATATGGATGGAATGGATAAGTTGGTTCAAACCCAGCAAATGGAGTTTGAAGGACTAAGTTTCCTAAATCTTGTGGATTTTGATGCACTTTTTGGTCATAGACGCGATCCTCAAGGTTACGGGGAGGCTCTAGAAGAGTATGATGCAAGACTGACAGAAGTTCTTGAACGCTTGCAAGAAGATGATTTGCTATTGATTACTGCTGATCATGGCAATGATCCGATTCATCATGGTACGGATCATACGCGTGAATATGTTCCATTACTTGCCTATCACAAAGGCATTTCAGTAGGTAAAGATCTAGGCATTCGCAAAACATTTGCAGACATAGGTGCAACTGTGGCGGATAACTTTGAAGTGAAGCTACCAGAACATGGTACGAGCTTCCTTGATAAGCTGTAAGAAATCAGAGGAGGAACAAATGATGACTGTTATTAAACAAGAAATCCAGGATGCATCGTCCTATATTTTAGATCAGATCGAAGAAATTCGTCCCGAAATTGGCCTTATACTAGGGTCTGGCCTTGGCGTTTTAGCAGAAGAAATAGAGAATTCAGTGCAAATTCCATATAGTGACATTCCTAACTTCCCTGTCTCCACTGTTGAAGGTCACGCAGGTCAATTTGTATTTGGTACATTAAATGGTAAAAAAGTTGCAGCGATGCAGGGGAGATTTCATTTCTATGAAGGCTACCCAATGGACAAGGTAACGTTCCCAGTCCGTGTTATGAAAGAGCTAGGCATAGATAAAATCATCGTAACAAACGCTGCAGGCGGCATTAATGAAGAATTTCAACCTGGTGATTTAATGGTTATAGCAGATCATATTAATAACTTCGGAACAAATCCATTAATCGGTCCAAATAGCAATGAATTTGGGCCACGTTTTCCTGATATGTCTACTGCGTATTCTGCTGATTTACAAAACCTTGCTCAAGAAACAGCGAAGGAGCTTGGTTTAAAACTTCAGTCAGGTGTTTATGTTGGGAATACGGGCCCAACTTATGAAACTCCCGCAGAAGTGCGGATGCTAAAAACACTCGGGGGTGACGCAGTTGGTATGTCAACTGTACCTGAAGTGATTATTGCGAGACATTCAGGTATGGAAGTCCTTGGAATCTCATGTATCTCAAATATGGCAGCTGGAATCCTTGATCAACCCCTTCATCATGATGAAGTAATTGAAACGACTGAGAAGGTCAAATCAAATTTCTTGTTATTAGTTAAAACAATTGTAAACAAAATGGTCTGAGGTAGAAGGGAGAACTGTTCCAATGAGAATGGTCGATGTCATACAAAAGAAACGAAATGGTAAAGAACTTACAAAGGAAGAAATTAATTTCTTCATAGAAGGCTATACAAAAGGTGATATTCCTGACTATCAGGCTTCTGCCTTAATGATGGCAATTTATTTCAATGGGATGAAATCTGCTGAGACAGCTTTGCTTACACAAGCGATGGTGGATTCAGGAGAGACGATTGATTTATCTGCGATAGAAGGTCACAAAGTGGACAAGCATTCAACTGGTGGGGTAGGAGATAAAACGACTTTCATCGTTGGCCCACTAGTGGCATCAGTTGGCGTACCTGTAGCCAAAATGTCTGGAAGAGGCTTGGGACATACTGGAGGAACGCTTGATAAGCTTGAATCGATAAAAGGTTTTCACATTGAAATGACCAAGGATGAGTTTGTTAATAATGTAAACACGCATAAATTATCGGTAGCAGGACAAACAGGAAACCTTGCACCGGCTGATAAAAAGCTCTATGCTCTTCGTGATGTAACAGCAACTGTTGATTCGATCCCACTTATTGCTGGATCAATCATGAGCAAAAAGCTTGCTTCGGGTGCTGACGGAATTGTGCTCGATGTGAAAACAGGGTCTGGTGCATTTATGAAGAAATTGGAGGATTCAGAAGCGCTTGCGAAAGAAATGGTTAACATCGGAAATAATCTTGGCCGGAACACGGTAGCTGTAATTAGTGACATGAGCCAACCGCTAGGATATGAAGTAGGAAATGCTAATGAAGTGAGAGAAGCTTGTCAGGTGTTGCAAGGAGAAAATATCGAAGACCTTCGTCTTCTCTCACTTGAACTTGCATCGCATATGACAGTAATCGCTGGTGCATTTGACAATTTTGAAACAGCTTACAAAGCTTTGGAACAGAACCTTAAGAACGGAAAAGCGTTTGAGTCATTTCGAACGCTTGTTAAAGCTCAAGGCGGAGATGTGAGTGTAATAGATGATCTCTCGAAACTTCCACAGGCCGAGTATCACATAGAGGTTACTGCAAAGCAGGACGGATTTGTATCAGAAATCGATGCAGAATCAGTAGGAGTTGCAGCTATGTATCTTGGTGCAGGACGAGCGACCAAAGATGATCAAATTAATCATGGTGTTGGAATTACACTAAAGAAAAAAGTGGGAGACAAAGTTAAGAAAGGTGAAGCTCTTGTAGTGCTTCATAGTGATCAGGAACAACCTTCTGATTCAGTTAATAAAATTCATGAAGCTTATACCCTATCTGAGCAGGCGCCTGATATTCCACAGCTCATATATAAAGTGATAAATTAAATGTTTTCTTTTCAGAAGTCTCCTTTATGGAGACTTTTTTTTATAGGAGACAAATGAACGTTGGTGAGTCTAAGCTCATACCAAACACGGAAGAGTTTATCATATAGGATCTTTTGATCACGATAGCGAAATTGTCCTACAACCGGATAAGGAACTCGTATAATTTTCCAGTAGGTTGGAAATCCTTGTAATACTAAGAATGGAGGGATCACCGATGAAAGTTGTTGCAACATTGCTCGCCATCCTGCTGGGGGGAAACTTACTCGTTCCGTCTTTTGCAAATGCTGAAGAAACAAAGCTCAAAATTGCGGAGAATTCTTCTTCTGCTATTTTGATTGAGCGAGATACAGGTGCGGTTTTATTTGAAAAAGATAGTGATAAAAAGCTTCCTCCAGCAAGTATGACGAAAATCATGACGATGATTTTAATAATGGAAGCGATTGAAAGTGGAAAAATCAACCTTGATCAAAAAGTTAGAGCAAGTGAGTATGCTGCTTCGATGGGTGGATCTCAAATTTTTCTTGAAGCCGGTGAAGAAATGACCGTTGACGATATGCTGAAGGGCATTGCGGTTGCTTCTGGTAATGATGCTTCTGTTGCAATGGCAGAAGCGATTGCAGGTTCAGAGGAAGAATTCGTCAACATGATGAATGAAAAAGCAAAGTCAATGGGACTAAAAAATACTCATTTCGTAAATCCAACAGGCTTGCCAGCTGAAAATCATTATTCAACAGCGAACGATATGGCGTTAATGGCAAAAGAGCTGTTGAAATATGAACGAATTACAAAATATACGGGGCTATATGAGGACTACTTACGAAAGGATTCTGATAAGAAGTTTTGGCTCGTAAATACAAACAAGCTTGTTAAATTTTATCCAGGAGTGGATGGGCTGAAAACGGGCTTTACAAGCGAAGCAAAGTATTGTCTTACTGCTACAGCAAAGAGAGATGATATGCGAGTTGTTGCGGTAGTTATGGGAGCACCTTCTCCGAAAGTTCGTAATGCGGAGATTACCAAGTTGTTTGATTATGCTTTTTCTCAATATAAAACTCAAAAGCTTTTTGATCGTCATCATGTCGTGAACAAAGTTGAAGTAAATAAAGGCAATCAACCTTCGATGTCAGTCGTCACGTCTGAGCGTATATCTGTTCTTTTGAAGAAAGGGCAGGAGAATGGGGATATCGCTACTTCAATCAAAATGAACAAGAATATTGAGACACCAATTGAAAAGGGCGATAAAGTCGGTATGTTATCAGTGAAGATAGACGGTCATGTGACGTCAAAATCACCTGTGTTGTCTGCTGAAGATATCCATTCAGCTTCCTGGTGGCAGCTAATGAAACGAACAGTTGCACAGTTCGCCAAAGCACCTAATCAAAGTGTCAAGTGACCGACAGTTTCATCGAATCCACACTAGTTTTGTCACGAAGAAGGAATTAACCCTATAAAGAGAGAAAAAACTCACAAGCAAACATGAGGAGGAATGCGACGTGAGTCTCTCGATTAATCTTGAAGTGAAACATCCCGTTTTATTGATTCGACTTGATGGTGAGTTGGATCATCATACGTCAGAAGAGCTAAGAGACAGGGTAGATACGATTATTGAAGAGCGCAAAATTGAACATATCGTACTTAGTCTTGAAGGACTGTCTTTCATGGATAGTTCTGGTCTTGGTGTAATTCTTGGACGCTACAATAAAGTGAAAAGCTTTGGTGGTGAAATGGTAGTTTGCTCAATATCACCTCCTGTTAAGCGATTATTTGAGATGTCAGGTTTATTCAAAATTGTGAGGCTTGAAGCTGATGAGCAGCATGCCCTCGCAACTCTGGGGGTGGCATAATGAGGAATCGTATGGATTTGGAATTCTCAGCTCTCAGTCAGAATGAATCGTTTGCTCGGGTGACCGTTGCGGCTTTCATTGCTCAGCTTGATCCGACGGTTGATGAACTCACTGAGATTAAAACAGTCGTATCAGAAGCGGTTACGAATGCCATCATTCACGGTTATGAACAAAACACTGAAGAGAAAGTTTATATTTCAGTGGAGTTAAATGACGATACTGTCAACTTAACCATTCGAGATCACGGAATCGGCATTCTTAATCTTGATGAAGCAAGACAACCATTATTTACGACAAAGCCTGAACTAGAACGATCAGGTATGGGATTTACAATCATGGAGAATTTCATGGATGAAGTCAAAGTGGAGTCTGCAAGCGGTCAGGGTACGACTATTCACTTAATGAAGTATTTATCAAAAAATAAAGCGTTATGTAATTAAGGGGACCTGCATATGGACGTGGAGGTTAGAAAAGGAAAGCAGTCGCAACTAAAGCCTGATGAAGTGAAGGAATTGATCAAGCAAAGTCAGGATGGCGACCAGGACGCGCGAGATCTCATTGTACAAAAAAATATGCGACTCGTCTGGTCTGTTGTTCAGCGATTTCTAAATCGAGGGTATGAAGCGGATGACTTGTTTCAGATCGGCTGTATCGGCCTTTTAAAATCGGTTGATAAGTTTGACTTAAGCTACGATGTGAAATTCTCCACCTATGCAGTCCCTATGATCATTGGGGAAATACAGCGCTTTATTCGAGATGATGGTACGGTTAAAGTTAGTAGATCACTCAAGGAGACTGGCAACAAGGTTAGAAAAGCCAAGGATGAGTTATCTAAAACGCTTGGGAGGACGCCAACCATTAATGAAATAGCTGATCGGATTGAGGTAACACCTGAAGAAGTCGTCATGGCACAGGAAGCTGTACGTGCACCTTCTTCCATTCATGAAACCGTTTATGAAAACGATGGAGACCCGATTACGCTGTTAGATCAAATCGCTGACACTACTAATTCAGCATGGTTTGATAAGTTGGCACTGAAAGAAGCGCTTCAGTATCTAGATGCAAGAGAAAGACTAATTGTTTATTTGAGGTATTACAAAGATCAAACGCAATCAGAAGTTGCAGAACGACTCGGAATTTCACAGGTACAGGTTTCGAGATTGGAGAAAAAAATACTAAAGCAAATCAAAGAACAGATGAGCAAATAGCTTATCTGTTTTTTTGTATGGAAAAAAAGTGGGGAATGTCATATTTCAGAAAATGCATTTTGGTAAAACTGGCATTTTTCCCTTATCTGGCAATAATATTATTTTTTTCCTACGCTGACATTCGCCATATAAAAGACAAATCATGCTTTTCTTGTAGAGATGCAGCACATTTCTAGGGAATTAATGGAACATGGACGGCTTTGGAATGAGAGTGATAGGGCAGAAACATACTATAACCAATATGCCCCTCGAATAAGGAGGTGGAGGATAATGCAAAATGACATGATTTACCTTCGTTTAAGACAGAAAAAGAAAGTGCCGCCTAACGCAAGACTTGTGATCGGAGATATTGCTCAACTTATTGGAGATGATTCGAGTTGCGCCAGAGTTGAGAAAATCCCCCTTTACCAAATTACAAAAGAAGATAAGAACCTCATTGTAATCGATGTCATGCATGTGATTAAGGTTATACAGTTGGAAATCAGTAACCTAGAAATTCAAGTGGTAGGACCTGCACAGACCATCGTTGAAGTCCAATTTCCAAAGAAGAAATTGGCACCTGTATATTTTGTGTTGATCTGGTTCTTATTATTTATCGGAGCTGCACTCGCAATTATGAATTTCCACGAAGATGTAAGCATGCGAGAAGTTCATCAACAGATTTATAAGATCGTAACAGGAATCGATAATCCAAAACCATTACTCCTACAAGTTCCTTATTCATTCGGACTTGGAATAGGAATGGTGCTATTTTTTAACCACTTATTCAAAAAACGATTTAATGAAGAGCCAAGTCCTTTAGAAGTTGAGATGTTTAATTACCAACAAGATCTCGATCAATATGTGATTGTTCATGAAAATGAAGAAAATGGAAATGAAAAACCATGAATGCGCAATTTGTACTTATCATGATAATAGGTTTCGCTGAAGGAATTGCTGTAGGGGCAGGGTTTGTCGCTTTTCTATCTGTTCTTGGAATTATTCCACGCCTAACACAGTTATCAAAGACGCTACCTCTCATTCGCTATTATGAATGGGGAATTATCCTTGGTGCAGTCGTGGCTAGCTGGCTCTCGCTTCGAAACCCTACCCTTAACCTACCGAAATTTTTCGTCATTCCGATTGGATTAGGAGCAGGGATATTTATCGGTATGCTCGCAGCGGCATTGACTGAAGTGTTAAATGTATTGCCGATATTAACGAAACGAATTGGATTTATTGACAAAATCCTAATATTATTAATGGCTATTGTACTTGGTAAGGTATTTGGATCATTGTTTCACTGGACTATTTTTGTGGATGGAGGAGTTAACTAATGGCGAAAACATTGAACGATCAAGAGAATTACAATCAAAACATTAAATCCTATCAGCCAAAGCCTCCCTATGTATTGAATGTTGTTAAGGCTTTTGTAGTAGGGGGATTTATTTGTATGTGTGGTCAAGTGATACAAAATTTTTATATAAACGTCTTTGACTTTTCGAAAGAGACAGCCGGTAATCCAACGGTAGCAACGCTAATTCTTATAGCTGCACTCTTAACAGCTTTTGGGTGGTATGACAAGCTTGGGCAATTTGCAGGAGCAGGGTCAGCAGTTCCAGTGACTGGTTTTGCCAATTCGATCACTAGTGCTGCACTTGAGCATAAAAGCGAAGGGCTCGTACTTGGAATAGCCACAAATATGTTTAAGCTTGCAGGGTCAGTCATCGTGTTTGGTGTCGTGGCAGCTTATATTGTTGGGATGATCAGAATGATCTTTAGAGCTCTGATATAAGGAGAGAACCTTTATGAAGTTAGGAAAGCAATCATGGAAGTTTTCAAATGTTTATTTGCAATCTGTCGGCACTGCAGTAGGACCGAAAGAAGCTGAAGGACCATTTGGTGAATCTTTCGATGTAACTTATGAAAACCTTCATTGTGATCAGGCGAACTGGGAGCTGGCAGAAAGAAAGTTGTTGGAGGATGCTGTGAACAACTGCTTGAGAAAGAAGGGATTGACTCAGGATCAGGTAGACGTATACATTGCAGGAGATTTACTAAATCAGATTGTGAGCGCAACTTTTTCTGCAAGAACAAATCAAATCCCTTATCTGGGGGTGTTTGGAGCCTGTTCAACTTCCATGGAATCATTAGCTATTGCTTCTTCATTAGTGGAGGGCGGTTTTGCTGAATACGCTATTGCTGGGGTTAGTAGTCACAATGCCACCGCTGAAAGACAATTTCGATACCCTACAGAATATGGAGGACAGAAGCCGGCTACCGCTACTTCAACTGTAACAGGAGCAGGGGCAGCGCTCATAGGCAAAGACAAAACTGATATAAGAATTTCAGCTGCAACGATTGGAAGGGTAGTTGACTGGGGAATTAAAAATCCTTTTGATATGGGAAGTGCTATGGCGCCAGCAGCAGCTGATACAATAGCTAAACACTTTCAAGATTTGAGCGTTCAACCTTCCGATTATGACTTAATTGCGACTGGGGATCTTTCGGCTGTCGGATCTCCAATTGTACGTGATTTGTTACTTGAAAAGGGTTTTGATATTACGAACAACCATAATGATTGTGGACTAATGATTTATCGCCCCGATCAAAAAGAAGTTTTTGCGGGAGGAAGTGGTTGTGCTTGTTCCGCGATCGTAACATATGGCCATCTTATCGAGTTACTGAAAAATGGAAGTTACAAAAAAATTCTAGTAGTAGCAACTGGTTGTCTTCATAGTCCTGTGATGGTACAGCAAAAAGAAAGCATGCCCGCAATCGCTCATGCAGTTGTGTTCGAGCGAGTTGGAGGTGAATCCTAATGGAATATTTCCTTGCATTCGTTGTAGGAGGAGCGATCTGTGTTATAGGGCAGCTATTACTTGATATTTTTAAATTAACACCTGCACATGTCATGTCTACTTTTGTAGTATCAGGAGCTATACTGGACGGGTTTGGAATTTATGACAAACTGATCGAATTTGCAGGTGCCGGCGCGACGGTACCAATCACAAGCTTTGGACACTCTTTGCTCCATGGTGCTATGCAACAAGGAGAAGAACATGGATTTATTGGCATCGCGATGGGGATTTTTCAATTAACTTCTGCTGGCATTTCATCAGCCATCGTATTTGGATTTATCATTGCCATCATATTTAAACCAAAGGGGTGAGAAAAGTGAAAAAGCGGCGGGTAATCTTCGTTACTGATGGAGATCTATATGCACAAAAAGCAATTGAAAAAGTAGCGTCTGATATAGGAGGGAGATGTATTAGTCAGTCAGCCGGGAACCCAACCCCGCTCGCTGGTTATGAAATTGTTTCCCTCATTCATCAAACACCACATGATCCTGTCTTTGTGATGTTTGATGATAGTGGTTTTCCCGGTGAAGGTTATGGGGAGCTCGCAATGCAGTCTGTAGCGGAAGACGAGAACTTTGAAGTACTTGGCGCCATTGCAGTTGCCTCCAGAACCCATTTCTCTGAATGGACAAGAGTTGATGTTTCCATCGATCGTGACGGAGAGCTAACCCATTACGGAGTAGATAAAAGTGGTTTCGCTGATATGGAAGCAGGAAGAATTGATGGGGATACCGTTTCCATTCTAGACAAGCTAAACTTGCCCATTATCGTAGGTGTTGGAGATATTGGTAAAATGTCTGGTCTTGATGACCCTGCGGCGGGTTCTCCAATTACGCTTAAAGCCGTTCAAATTCTACTTGAAAGGAGCGGTTTTTATGACAGCGAAAGTTGATAACAAGCAGAAGATTTTCAAAAAAATTAAAGAAAATGAAGATTTCTTAAAGAAATCGATTGGAATCGGTAAAAGTTTTGACGTTGGTGTAAGGAAATTAAAGATCTTAAATAAAGAGATTCAATTCTATTATTGTACGGGTCTTTGTGATACATCCATTATCGTTGAAATCATGAGAGAATTAATGGACATTGATGATCACCATCGATTAACTGTGAAGTTTGAACAGGTCATCCACAATCATTTACCTCACCAACAAGTAACGATGGTAGAAACTTTCGATGAAGTTGTGGATCAAGTTCTTTCCGGATTAATCGCTGTATTTATGGAAGGCGAAGCGCAGGCTTATATTATCGATGTTCGGAAATATCCTGGAAGGACTCCACAGGAACCAGATACAGAAAAAGTCATTAGAGGATCCCGAGACGGATTTACTGAAAATATCATTGAAAATACGGCATTAACGAGAAGGCGTATCAGAGACGGACGGTTGAGAAATGAAATATTCCAGATTGGTGAACGATCAAAGACAGACATCTGTATCACTTACATTGAAGATGTAGCCAATCCAAATCTTGTGAAAATTATTAAGAAGAAATTAAAGGATATTGATATTGATGGCATTCCAATGGCAGATAAAACCGTAGAAGAATTTTTGGTTCATCAGGCTGGTAACCCTTTCCCTCTTGTGCGATATACGGAACGGCCGGACGTTGCTGCTGCGCATTTATTAGAGGGCCATGTGTTGATCATTGTGGATACCTCACCTAGTGTTATCATTACACCGACTACATTTTTCCACCATGTACAACATGCAGAAGAATATCGTGAAGCTCCTCTACCAGGTGCTTTTCTTAGATGGGTACGGTTTGGGGGCATGCTTGCAGCGCTCTTGTTGTTGCCTCTATGGCTATTAGCCGTTTATGAGCCTCAGCTCCTACCGAAATCGATCGATTTTATCGGACCTAATGATGAAACAAATGTACCGATATTCGCGCAAATTATTCTAGCTGAAATTGGAATAGAAACCCTCAGGATGGCCGCCATTCATACTCCTACCCCCTTGTCGACAGCTATGGGGCTTATTGCTGCAGTTCTAATAGGTCAAATTGCGATTGATGTTGGGTTGTTTGTACCCGAAGTTATTCTCTATGTTTCAATAGCTGCGATCGGATCATATGCAACACCAAGCTATGAACTATCGATTGCAAACAAGCTAGTCAGGTTGCTTTTACTCGTTCTTGTCTTTTTCTTTAGGGTGCCAGGGTATATCATCGGGGTATCAGCTATAATACTTTTCCTTGTGAGTTTGAAGCCATTGAACACGCCTTATTTATGGCCATTCATTCCTTTTAATCCGAAAGCGTTTGTCCAGGTGCTCATTCGTGTATCGGTTCCACTTACTAAGCTGCGTCCAAGTATTACAGAGCCACAAAATAAGACGAAGCAAAAAGACAAACAACTTGCTGAATCTTCAAAAGTATGATAATTTATTTCTTAATAGAATAGACCTCATTGAATGTAATGGGGATAGAGGCGCAAAACGAATGAGTAAGGTATCTGAGCATATAATTGGAGTGCGGAGATGATATCAGAAAGGTCAATTTGCCGAAGTGGGAGAAGGACCAACCTTTTCTTGCTGGGCTGCTACTGAAAAAGTTGCAGACTGTCACTGTTAGATTGATGTCTTTCAGTGGTGAGCTAATCCAACTCGTGAGGATACGGAGAAAACAGCCAATGTATCTATAGTTGGCTGTTTTTCTTATTGTATGGAGGGAGCTCGCATTATTAAATAGCGAGAGGGGATCAAGATCATGAACCTATATGGTACTTCAGCGGTTTCAGAAGAAGGACATTTAACAATTGGAGGGGTAGACACCGTTCAATTAGGAAAACAATATGGTACGGCGCTTTATGTATATGATGTCGCAATGATTCGAGAAAAAGCGAGAGCATTTTGCAGTGCTTTCGAAAAGGATAATGTCAATTATCAAGTTGCCTACGCGAGTAAAGCTTTCTCTTGCGTAGCGATGATTCAGCTTGCAGAAGAAGAAGGGTTGAGCCTTGATGTTGTATCAGGCGGAGAGCTTTATACGGCACTCCAGGCGGGCTTTCCAGTCAATCGTATCCACTTTCATGGTAATAACAAAAGTGCATCGGAAATACGTATGGCATTAGACGCTGAAATTGGCTGCTTTGTAGTTGATAACTTTTATGAATTATCACTATTGGAACAGCTTTCTGAAGAAAAAGGTGTTCGAGCTAACGTACTGTTGCGAATAACCCCTGGAATAGAGGCGCACACGCATGATTACATTTTGACTGGCCAAGAGGATTCAAAATTCGGATTTGATTTGCAAAGTGGTCAGGTAGAACAGGCCATCCAAGCTGCGACAGGTAAGGAGTCTATTCATCTTCTGGGTCTTCATTGCCATATTGGCTCTCAAATTTTCGAAACAACTGGTTTTATAATGGCGATCGATAAAATTTACAGTTATCTTAAAACATGGTATGAATCATTTGGGTTTGAACCAGAAGTCCTTAACCTCGGTGGTGGATTCGGCATTCGTTACACCTCTGAGGATGATCCTTTACCTGTAGGAGATTATATCGCTGCGATGACAACAACAGTGAAGAATAATCTTACCGAAAGTATGACAATGCCGGAAATTTGGATTGAACCAGGTCGTTCTCTTGTAGGAGAAGCTGGTAGCACTCTTTATACTGTTGGATCACATAAACATGTTCCAGAGCTTCGGAATTACTTAGCCGTAGACGGTGGGATGAGCGATAATTTACGTCCTGCCCTTTATCAAGCGAAATATGAGGCAACGATTGCCAATCGAATGCATGAGCCGAGCGACCACCTGTATTCAGTTGCTGGAAAGTGCTGTGAGTCAGGCGATATGTTGATTTGGGATTGTGATTTGCAACGTGCTATTGCAGGGGATACGATGGCAGTCTTTTCAACAGGTGCTTATGGGTATTCCATGGCTAACAACTATAATCGCCTTCCCAAACCTGCTGTCGTGTTCGTTGAAAATGGTGAAGCACATCTGGTAGTTAAACGTGAGTCATATGAAGATTTGATTCGTCATGATTTGCCGTTGAAACAGGCGATTATTTCAAAATAATATTCTAAAGGCAGAATTAATATGGTACAGCTGAAGTCTGTGCTATAATGAAATAGATTTTAAGAAAATTGTTTGTGCAGGAGGATATACTTATGAAAAAAGGTACAATTGCATTTGAAAATGGTGAAGTGATTCAAATCGAATTCTTCCCTGAAGCTGCACCAAATACAGTAGCTAACTTCGAGAAGCTTGCTAACGAAGGCTTTTATAACGGAGTAAACTTCCATCGTGTAATTCCTGGTTTTGTAGCACAGGGTGGGGACCCAACCGGATCTGGTATGGGTGGACCTGGTTATACGATCGACTGTGAGACGGAAGGAAACCCTCATAAGCACGTAGCTGGTTCATTGTCTATGGCGCATGCAGGTAAAAATACCGGCGGAAGCCAATTCTTCCTTGTTCATGAACCTCAGCCTCACCTTGACGGCGTTCATACTGTTTTTGGGCAAGTAACAGAGGGTATGGATACTGTTCTTCGCGTTAAACAAGGCGATGTTATGAAAGAAGTTAAGGTTTGGGACGAAGAATAGTCCGCCAATAAAAAACTAAATACTTTCCTTCGGGGTCGGGTGAAAGTCCCAACCGGCGGTGATGACTGGCATTTTAGCTAGCTAAGTCCGTGACCCGGTTGCATAAGCAAACGGTGGATCTGGTGAGAGACCAGAACCGACAGTATAGTCTGGATGGGAGAAGGAAAAAAGATGACCAATTTCCTTTTGAATCATAGATTCAAAAGGTTTATTTGGCATATGCTTTTTGCCTCCCAAGACGATTGTTTTGGGAGGCTTTTTGCGTCTTCTCTTCCTACACCGCTAATGGAGAGTGACACGGGAGTAGATACTATGAACGACATGGATTTAATGAACACCGCGATCGAAATGGCGAAGAGTACATTGGGTCAGACCAGTCCGAACCCTGCTGTCGGGGCGGTCATTGTAAATAATGGACGTATCGTAGGTATGGGTGCACATTTAAAAGCTGGCGAAGGGCACGCAGAGGTTCAGGCGCTTAAAATGGCTGGTTCTGAAGCCGAAGGTGGAACAGCATATGTGACCTTAGAACCTTGTAGTCACCAAGGCCGTACTCCTCCATGCTCAGATGCACTAATCGATGCAGGGATTTCATCTGTTTTTATTGCGAGTCAGGATCCAAATCCACTTGTTGCTGGAAGAGGGATAGAAAAGCTGAAGCAAGCGGAGGTTAAAGTGGAAATAGGACTTCTTGAAAGTGAAGCGCTTGCACTTAATCGAGCATTTTTCCATTATATTACAACTAAGCGACCTTTTGTTACATTAAAGTCTGCGATGACTCTTGATGGGAAAATTGCTTCTCGAAATAGGGATAGTAAGTGGATTACAGGCGAATCAGCCAGAAGAGATGGTCATGCATTTCGGCATCAGAACGATGCCATACTTGTAGGAATTGGAACTATTGTTGCAGATGACCCAGCGTTGACAACCCGATACGGAGAGGGGCGTTCCCCAATTCGAGTCGTCTTGGATCATCATCTAAGAGTTCCTACTGCCTCAAAGGTTTTGAACGATGAAGAGGTTGAAACGTGGGTTGTAACAACGAGAAAAGCTATAGAAAAAAATGAACGAACATTCAAAAAGCATGTTAAATTAATTGAAGTTTCTCAAGACACCATTTTGATTGATGAGGTGCTTGATCTTCTTGGAGCAAGAGATATTACTTCATTATATGTTGAGGGAGGCGCTGAGCTACACGGTAGCTTTCTTAAAGCAGGCTTGTTTCAACAAGTCATTACATACATTGCGCCGAAATTAATTGGCGGAAAAGATGCTTTCACTTCCTTTGGGGCCGAAGGATTTTCAATGATGCGTGATGCAGTGAATCTGACTATTGAAAGTATAGACAGAATTGGTGATGATATTAGAATCATTTCAACACGAAAGGAGGATGATTAATGTTTACTGGGATTGTTGAAGAAATCGGTAGAGTCGAAAGCGTGCAGCAAGCAGGTGAATCGATCGTGATGCATATTGCTGCATCGACTGTTCTAAAAGACGTTCATTTAGGAGATAGTATATCAATTAACGGTGTGTGCTTGACGGTTACTTCATTCACGGATTCTGCTTTTTCAGTAGATGTTATGCCAGAGACGTTTCGATCGACCGGCTTCCGTCACCTTGTTCCTAACTCCTCTGTCAATCTTGAAAGAGCTATGTCAGCAAATGGACGATTTGGTGGACATTTCGTATCAGGTCATGTTGATGGAGTAGGCAATATCACTCGAGTGGAAAAAATAGATAACGCAGTGTATTACGATATTGCTATTCCGAAAGAGCTTCTAATGTATTTTGTTGAAAAAGGATCCGTATCTGTAGATGGTACAAGCCTAACGGTTTTTGGAATAGGAGATCATACCCTGACAATATCTCTGATCCCTCATACAGTTGAAGAGACAGTACTTGGCAACAAGAGGGTGGGAGATTTAGTAAACATCGAATGCGATATGTTAGGCAAATACATTATGAAATACCTTGAACAAAGAAATAGTTCCAAACCCAAGTCTACATCGTCACTTGGTAACCAGTTTTTTGAAGATCACGGGTTTAAATAATGATGGCAACAGGAGGGTAAGAGATGTTCCATACGATAGAAGAAGCAATCTACGATTTGATGCAGGGCAGGGTTGTGATTGTCTGCGATGATGAAGATCGTGAAAACGAAGGCGATTTTGTTGCATTAGCAGATAAGGTTACTCCGGAGACGATTAATTTTATGATAACAAAAGGGCGAGGTCTTGTTTGTACACCGATCACCGAAGAGCGTGCTACCTCACTCGCTTTAAATCCAATGGTTGATCACAACACAGACTCACATGGAACAGCATTTACAGTCAGTGTTGACCATAAGCGTACAACGACCGGAATTTCTGCTGCCGAAAGAGCCAAGACAATTCAAGAGTTAATAAATCCAGAAGCTCGTCCGGCAGATTTCAATCGTCCGGGACATGTGTTTCCGCTCATCGCTAAAGATGGTGGAGTATTGAGAAGAGCTGGTCATACGGAAGCTGCAGTTGATTTAGCAAGACTTGCAGGTTCCGCTCCAGCAGGCGTGATTTGCGAAATCATGAAGGAAGATGGAGAAATGGCTCGTGTACCTGATCTGTCTGGTATTGCGAAAGAATTTGATCTAAAAATGATAACAATTAAAGATTTAATTCACTACCGAAATCGAAAAGATATTCTGGTGAAAAAAGAAGTAGAAATAGAACTTCCAACAGAATACGGATCTTTTAGAGCAGTGGGATATTCAAATGTACTTGATCAAAAAGAGCATGTTGCACTTATTAAAGGAGAAATTCTTCATGATCAGCCTACTCTCGTCCGTGTTCATTCAGAGTGTTTAACGGGTGATGTTTTTGGTTCGTTTCGCTGCGACTGTGGTCCTCAACTTCATGCTGCATTGTCTCAGATTGAAGAAGAGGGTCACGGTATCCTTCTCTATATGCGCCAAGAAGGTAGAGGCATAGGACTCCTTAATAAGATGAAAGCTTATAAACTTCAAGAACAAGGCTATGATACCGTCGAAGCAAATGAGAAACTTGGGTTTAAACCAGATTTACGCGATTATGGGATCGGTGCACAAATTCTGAGAGATCTCGGCGTTTCTAAAATGAATCTGCTAACGAATAATCCACGAAAAATCGCTGGACTAAACGGATATGGCCTTGAAGTAGAATCTCGAATTCCTTTACAAATGCCATCGAGAAAAGAAAACGAACGGTATATGAAGACGAAGCACAGTAAGCTAGGACACATGCTACATTTCTAGGAAAAGAACATTAATTTAGGAGGCTGAAGAAAAATGGGACAATTATTTGAAGGAAATTTGGTTGGATCTGGTCTAAAAGTGGGTATTGTAGTAGGAAGATTTAATGAATTTATTACCAGTAAACTTCTGGGAGGTGCTGAAGACGCATTGAAGCGTCACGGTTTATCAGAAGAAAACATCGATATTGCATGGGTACCAGGTGCTTTCGAAATACCATTTGCTGCCAAGAAAATGGTTGATACTGGACAATATGATGCGGTCATTACACTTGGAACAGTTATTCGAGGAGCTACCCCGCATTTCGATTATGTTTGTGGTGAAGTATCAAAGGGTGTTGCCAACTTATCGATGCAATCAGGGGTTCCAGTCATTTTTGGTGTATTAACAACGAATACGATTGAGCAAGCTGTCGAACGTGCTGGTACAAAAGCAGGTAATAAAGGTTGGGATGCTGCAACGGCTGCGATCGAAATGGCAAATTTATCAAAATCATTTGAAGGTTGATTATCAGAAGATTTTTGGCTATGATGAGTATGGTGCTCAAAGAAAGGCAAGGGAGTTTTGCTTTTTGAAGCATGGAAGGAATCAAGAAAAATGGTTGATTCGCTTATGTGTAATCATAGCGATCATCATGCTCACTGCGCTTGTCCGTAGATTATTTTGAACATTTTTCAGTACGGTAGAATAGATTTAAATAACGGCGAGCCAAGAACTACTTTAATGAGGGATAATCATGCTAATTCGTTATAAGAAAGCCCATGAGAAAATAGCTATGGGACTATTAAGCTTCATGCCAAACGAAAAAGACATTAAGAGACTGCAACAGTCGATTAAGGACTATGAAGAGATGGATTCATGGCAGCTTTTTCTTTGGAAAGAAGAAGATATTATCGGGTTACTAGGAATTGAGTGGATTAATGACAATGAAGTTGAGTTGAAACATATTAGCGTTAATCCATCTCATCGACATCAAGGGATTGGGAAACAGATGGTCGAAGCCCTTCGCGAAATGCTGAGTGAAGAGATTTGTATCAAAGGAAATGAATTTACAGGAACTTTCTTTGAACGTTGTCATTTAGAAGAGAACATTAAATAGATGTCTTAATATGCAAAAAAGGAACGGCTCAGCCGTTCCTTTTTTGCTGTCTAATTTGATATTGTTGGTCTCTTTCCTTAAGCACATCCGTTCGATCGCGTCGTGAATGTCTATGGATTAGTTCTGCATTTGTTAGGTCACTTGGACTTCCGTATACACAACCTAATTCGATACAACGCTGTTCACACTGTTGAAGAAGCTTTCTACTCGTTATTGGAATCTCGAATCCCTTATATGGAGATCTTGATTCGATTAATTGGTGTTCATGAGAAAGCATTCTAATGAGTTGATCGACGTTAATAGAAAGGTTTTCAAGTTCAATTCGTTCTTGAGCGGTGATACGTTCTGCGTTTGCAATCATTCGCCCTGCGCCAGCAAAATTACCACGTCTATGGTGATAGAGGCCAACTGCAATCTGAATTAGCCCTACCCAATGCAGTTTTCGCTTTTCACTAGGTTCTTTTTTCCAATGTTCCTCAAGTATTTCATGACATTCGAAATAATCACGAAGGCCGTGGAAGTGTACCAGATAGTCGATATACTCTTCTGAATACATATCGTTCCCTCCATTTCTTTAGTAGTGTAGCACATGATCATCGATCTGTTAAAGCGGATGACTTTAGAACCTCTGCAGCATAATAAAGGTGGTTCAGTTATGAACCAATACGAATCAGGGAGTTGCTTCATATGGGTAAGGGCAAGGGATTAATGTCCGTACTGGCAACGATTAGTGCTGGTGCAGCTGTATACAGCTTATATCAAAATCACCAACCTAAGAAAGTGGATGCAGGTAATGTCATGAAAAGTGTTCTCTCCCATCAAAAGCAATAAAAAGGACCGGGCTATGCCCCGGTTTTCCTTATTTATTCATCTTTTTCATTAAAACGGTGTTGTTTCTATTCTTAACTCGTTCAATAAGAAAATGAGTTTTTCACATTACGACCCTGTAGTCGAGACAAGTTTTTCTAATCATTTTAGGTAATCCGTGGGTGGTTCCAAATATGATATAATCGTTATAGTAGAAGGACATGGATAAAGGAAGATGGGAAAATGATGCAATATAGTGTTAAGGTTGATGCATTTGAAGGTCCATTGGATCTATTGCTTCACCTGATTAATAAGTACGAAGTGGATATTTATGATATTCCTGTGTCACAAATAACAGACCAGTATTTAACATTTGTACATACAATGCAAGAGCTGGAGCTTGATGTAGCCAGCGAGTACCTTGTGATGGCAGCAACCTTGCTGGCCATCAAAAGCAAAATGCTCCTTCCACAGAAAGAAGAAGAGGTATTAGAGGAAGATCATGATTTTGAAGATGATCCTCGTGATGAATTGGTCCAGCGGTTAATCGAATATCGGCGGTTTAAAGAAGCAGCTAATGACCTGAAAGAGAAAGAGAGCAGCCGTAGTCTACTTTATGTCAGGCCACCTGCAGATATAAGTGCATATAGTCATGAGGACAACCAAACGTCGATTGGAGATGTGACTTTGTACGATATGCTTGCCGCATTTCAGAAGATGTCAAGGCGTGTAAAAGAAAAAAAGCCTAAACGAACGAGAATACAAAGTGAAGATATTCCAATCGAAGATCGCATGAACGACATCAAAAAGCAGCTTTCCGGAAAAGGACGGAAACGGTTTAGTGATCTGTTTGGGGAAGAAGATCGAGGTCATATGATCGTGACGTTTCTTGCTGTTCTAGAATTAATGAAGACGAGAGACGTAGCTTGTGAACAGGATCAGAATTTCGGTGAAATTATGATTTTTGAAAGTGAAGGGAAGGCATCATAGTGACAAAAGAAGAAGTGAAAAGTATTATCGAGAGTCTTTTGTTTGTAGTAGGTGATGAGGGAATCACAGTAAAGGATTTATGTGAAACCATTGCACTTGAACAAGAGACAATTCATGATGCATTAAATGATTTACAACAAGAATATGATGATAAAGACCGAGGATTTAAAATTGCATTTATCGGAGGCGGGTATCAGCTGACGACAAATGCCAAAAACGCAGCTTATATTGAGAAATTGATAGATACACCGGGGAATCACTCCCTCTCACAAGCTGCACTTGAGACGCTTGCAATAATCGCTTACAAGCAACCGATTACTCGAGTTGAAATTGAAGAAATTCGGGGTGTGAAAACGGATAAACCACTCCAAACATTGATGAGTAAATTGCTTATTAAAGAAGCAGGTAGAGCTGAGAAAGCAGGTAGAGCTATTTTATATGGAACGACAAGAGAATTTTTGTTCCACTTTGGACTAAGTTCTATTAAGGAGCTTCCTCCATTGCCAGATGGTAGTGAAAATTCAGAAGATGAGGAAGCAGACTTGTTTTTCGAGAAGTTTCAGGAATTGCCCGAATAGGAATCACGATCGATAATCACTAAGGAGGGCTATAAATGATTGTGACAGGTATAGCTTATGAACATCTTGAGAAAGAACGTTCAAATTCCCCTGAAGATTCATTCGTTCGTTCCTCTGTAACCTATAAAAAATCTGGTAAAGAGGAGGTTTTTCATGTGCTTTATCCTGCTTTTTTCGCTGAGAAAGCTACTATAGATGGTGTCTGGGCTTTTGAATCACCGGTACATGAAGTCGTTGCGCTTAATCTTTTACCTGTTTATCCAGGCAGAAAACGTCTTTATATCAGTGAAGAAGATGAGTTTCTGCGTCCACTACAAGCTGCAGATTTATCCAGGCTTCTCTTAATGGTTGAAAACATTAAATCAAAAGGTTCGTATCAATATATCTAGACATCAGAGATGCCTCTAATTGTGAGGTATCTTTTTTTATACGTTCAATAAAAATATTAAATCTCTTACCCACTCACACCTTCCATTTCTTGCATAAAATGAGCTCTGGATTCTCACACTACTTAAAAAGAGTAGTTAAAGGAGTTTAGCTCTATGATCATATCGATCGGAAAACATCTTCCACCTCATTGCCTCCATCAAAATGACGCTGCTGCCTTTGCAAAAAAACAATTCGGGGAGCATTTTCGTAATATTGATCGTCTTCTTCCTGTTTTCGAAAGTGCGGAAATCGATACAAGATACTTTGCAATGCCACTTGAATGGTATAGTTCTGGACCGACATTTGAAGAGAAAAACGAGCGGTATATTGCCCTTTCTGTTGAATACTCTGAAGCTGCCATAAGAGAGTGTCTCGAAAGTTCATTTTATTTGAAAGATACTGTTGATTGCAGTGAAGTGGATGCCATCTTTTTTGTATCGACTACTGGTATCGCAACACCAAGTATTGAGGCAAGAATTATGAATGTACTTCCTTTTTCACCACATACAAAACGAATTCCGATCTGGGGTTTAGGTTGTGCAGGTGGTGCTGCTGGGTTATCGAGAGCGAAGGATTATTGCCTGGCACATCCGGACAAAGCTGCTCTTGTTGTAAACGTTGAATTATGTAGCTTAACATTTCAACATGGAGATTATTCGAAAAGCAATTTAATTGGAACTGCTCTATTTGGAGACGGTGTTTCCTGTGTCCTTGTCACCGGGGCGGAATCTACAATAAAGAAAAGAAGCAAATTGACAAGCATACCTGATGTAATCGCAACTCAATCCACCCTTATGAAAGATTCTGAGGATGTCATGGGATGGGAAGTAAGTAATGAGGGGTTACATGTTGTTTTCTCTAAATCTATCCCATCAATCGTCTCCACGTGGCTTGAGCCTAATGTAAGAGAATTTTTATCGTCAGAAAGTAAAAAACCTGAGCAAATTGACTATTTTATCGCTCATCCTGGAGGGACCAAAGTTCTGACCGCTTATGAAGAGGCATTAGGTTTGGATCGGTCAATGACAGACGTCTCTCGGGGCATTTTACGTCAATATGGGAACATGAGCTCGGTCACAATTATCTTTGTACTTGATCAGTTTTTGCGTGACGATTGCATAGTCGGTGACACAGGACTTATGGCTGCGCTTGGCCCTGGTTTTTGTTCAGAGCTATTGCTTTTGGAATGGAAGGAAGGAGCGGTGTAGATGGTTGTTCTATTTACAGTAGTGTTTTTCTTCCTCGTTGTTCAACGAATAGCTGAACTGCGACTGGCTAGGAGAAACGAAAAGTGGATGAAAGATCGTGGTGGCATTGAAAAGGGGAATGAGCACTATAAATATATTGTGATGTTACATGTAGCCTTTCTTGTTGCAGTCGCGACAGAGACGGCAATTCGTGGATTCACTCTTTCAATGATATGGATATATATGCTCGGGGTGTTTTTGCTCGCTCAGTTGCTGAGGGTATGGACGATAAGAAGTCTTGGTCGGTTCTGGAATACCAAAATCATCGTACTTCCAGAGGCGGAGGTGGTAGCGAAAGGACCCTATCGATTTATTAGACACCCTAACTATTTTATTGTCGCCTTAGAAATAGTGACGCTTCCTATAATCTTTTCGTCCTATTTGACTGCAATCCTATTTACAATTTTGAATGCGGCATTATTGTTAAGAATTCGCATTCCTGCAGAGGAGCAGGCGTTAAAAGAAGCAACAAATTATTCAGCTGTTTTCATGGACACTAATAAGAATTGATGCACATATCCATGGTCTCCGTTTCATAGACTTGTACAAATACGGAGCTTAGGGGACGTGGATGAAATGACTAAATCGTTACGAACTAAAATTGGCGTCTTATTAGTGATAACAACTCTGCTGCTCATGATGATTCCACGCAATGTTTCCGCAGAAGGGATAGGTGTATCAGCCAGGAGCGCCATACTTATGGAACAAGAAACCGGAAGAGTTCTTTATGAAAAAGATGCCTATACTCAGAGGAGAATTGCAAGTATTACGAAGATCATGACCGCGATTCTCGCAATTGAATCAGGAAAAATGAATGATACGGTTACCGTAAGTGATCGTGCGGCAGGTACAGAAGGCTCTTCTCTCTATTTGAAAAAAGGCGAAAAAATAACGCTCGAGAATTTAGTATACGGTCTCATGCTTCGATCTGGAAATGATGCAGCTGTAGCCATAGCTGAAACAGTTGGTGGGAGTCTAGAAGGTTTTGTAGAATTAATGAATCAAAAAGCAGAAGAAATCGGGATGACCAATACTGTTTTCATGAATCCGCATGGACTTGATGACCATGAAAATCACCTTTCGACTGCCTATGATATGGCTCTCCTCACACAATATGCGATGAACAATGAGGTCTACCGTATTATTTCAGGAACGAAGGTACATAAAGCACCTAACGAAACAGAAGATTGGGATTATGTATGGCGCAACAAAAATAAACTGTTAACAAGCTTATACCATGATTCAACAGGAGGTAAAACGGGGTATACGAAGCGAGCAAAGCGAACTTTAGTCTCCACTGCAGAACGTGACGGTATGACTCTCATTGCCGTTACTCTTGACGCACCAGACGATTGGAATGACCATATTTCAATGTTTAATTGGGGATATTCGAATTATGAACTTACCCTTATAAAACCAGAGGGAATTCTGAAAGCTGTGAAAGAAGAGCCGTATAAAGGTAAGGTGAAACTAAATCGAGATCTGTTTTACCCTTTAACAGAGCTAGAGAAAGATCAGGTAAAATCGTCTATTCATTTACTTGAACCTCCTGCCAAAAGCAAATGGGAAGAACCGACCGCTTTTGAAAATCCAATTGGTTTATATAAAGTAACTCTGAATAACGAGACGCTTATTAAAGCACCCCTAACATACGAATCAAAAGATGAGAAATCAAAAGGATTCTGGCGCTTTTTTAAGAATTTATTTTCTCAAGGCTTTGAGCGTGTACAAAATGGTTAACTTAATCTGGGCAGCGTTATTTGTAATTGGAATTCTCTTTGCCCTGATCAATGACAAGATGGAGGAAGTAAATAAAGCGATTTTTGTTGGTGCGGAAGAAGCGATTGCGGTTTGTATCGGTTTACTAAGTGTGTTAGTTTTCTGGCTTGGACTCATGAGAATAGCGCAAAAAGCAGGCCTTCTTGACATATTGGCAAAAGGGTTTAAGCCAATTGCAAAGAAGCTCTTTCCAGAAGTGCCTCCAGATCATCCGGCGATGGGCTATATCCTCTCAAACATGGTGGCAAATATGTTTGGTCTTGGTAATGCTGCAACTCCAATGGGAATTAAAGCGATGGAAGAATTGAAGAAGCTAAATGATATGAAAGACAATGCAACCCGCTCTATGATAACACTACTCGCACTTAATACATCTAGTTTAACCTTGATTCCAACGAGTGTAATCGCGATTCGGATGAAGTATGGCTCCGTTTCTCCAACTGAGATCGTAGGGACCACAATAGCAGCAACGGCGTGTTCGACAATTGGAGCAATTTTGATTGACCGCTTTTTCTATCGGAAAAGCAAGGGAGGCGGCTAATTTTGAACGCATCTATTTGGATTATTCCGATATTAATAGGTTTCATTCTTGCTTATGGAACCTGGAAGCGTGTTCCTACTTATGAAACTTTTGTAGAAGGAGGAAAAGAGGGACTTTCCATCGCTGTTTCAATTGTTCCTTATCTAGTTGGAATGATGGTGGCCATCTCAGTATTTCGTGCATCCGGGGCGATGGGATTTGTGAGTGGGTTACTTAAAGCACCATTAGAAGCTATAGGAATACCAACAGAAATTGTCCCATTAGCGCTGATCCGTCCTATTTCTGGCACCGGTGCACTTGCCATGACTACTGACATCATTCGTACTTATGGACCTGATTCTTTTATAGGGAGATTAGCTTCAACAATGCAAGGGAGTACGGATACCACCTTTTATATCATTACGGTCTATTTTGGAGCGGTAGGGATCAGACGGATGGGGAATGCATTGAAAGTTGGTTTGCTAGCTGACATTGTCGGGATGGTGGCTGCAATCATTTTTGTATCGATTGTATTTGGATAAAAGGTATTGCTTAAATGCAATGCCTCTTTTTGACATTCATTGAAGGTTTGTATTGGTCCAGTTTGAGCATAATAAATGATACTATGAATCTGTACTTGAGGTTTGACTACGACAAGAGTATGATGTTTTAGTGAGGTGAATTTGATGGAACGTTTGCAAAAAGTAATTGCTCAAGCTGGAGTTACCTCCAGACGAAAAGCAGAAGGTTTGATTGAAGAAGGTAGGGTGAAGGTGAACGGCAAAGTCGTAACCGAACTCGGAACAAAAGTATCTGATCGTTGTAAGATTGAAGTGAATGGTATTCAGGTCGAACGTGAAGAACCGGTTTATTTCTTATTTTATAAACCAACAGGAGTCATTTCAACTGTTGAAGACGATAAAGGAAGAAAAGCCGTAACAGACTATTTTCATGAAATTGAAGAACGAGTATTTCCGGTTGGAAGACTGGATTATGATACGTCCGGGGCGTTGCTTTTAACAAATGATGGGGATTTTGCGAATAAATTAACCCACCCGAGCTATAACGTTGATAAGGTTTACGTGGCGAAAGTGAAAGGGTTAATGAACAAAGAAACCATTTTGAAACTTGAAAAAGGTGTTCAACTTGAAGATGGAAAGACGTCTAAAGCTAGAGCAAGAATTCTTTCGGTTGATAAACAAAAAGAAAAGTCGATCGTTGAGTTAACGATTCACGAAGGAAAAAACCGTCAGGTGCGCCGAATGTTTGAAGCTCTAGGCTATCCTGTACAGAAGTTAAAGAGAGAGCGCTATGGTTTTCTTGAGCTAACGGGTATGAATCCTGGTGATTATCGTGAGTTAAAACCATACGAAGTAAAACAGCTTCGTAACCAAGCTGTCACACAAAAGTCAAAAAAGCGTTAAGCTGACTAGCTGACAGCACGTTATAGTGGAACTAGTAGTGCTTTGTTTGATTGGAGTTGGTTATGATGAAGAAGAAAAACCGGCTGATCGTGCGGACTGTTATACTGGCAATTGTCTTTATAGCAGTCGGCTATACGTTCTATACGAACTTTTTTGCAAATGAAAGCGGAATCGTACAGGCTGGAGACCAAGCACCTAACTTTATCTTGACAGATCTTGAAGGGAATGAAGTCGAGCTTGAGGATTACAGAGGGAAGGGTGTATTTTTGAATTTCTGGGCTACATACTGTGAACCTTGTAAGGACGAGATGCCAGCCATGGATAAGAAATACAAAGAGTATAAAGGGAAAGGCGTCGAAATTCTCGCTGTCAACGTTTCGGAGCCGAAATTGACTGCCGAAAGCTTTGCCGATCGATATAAGCTCAGTTTCCCTGTCCTATTAGATAAAAGTAATGATGTAACGAACCACTTCGGCGTTGGCCCGATTCCAGTTACATTTTTGATCGACAAAAATGGAAAGGTTATCAAAAAGACAGAAGCAAGTTTGTCTGAAGAAGTTATTGATGACTATATGAAGCAAATCCAACCGTAACGGGGTGTTCCAATGAGCAATAATAACATTACCTGTGAATGCGGACATGTAAACCCTTATGGAACTGAGATATGCGAAGTATGTGGTAAACCGCTACAGGATGAGTTAGACTCGAATAAACTGCTTAACATGAGGTACGAAGGAAGCGCACGACGCTCTCAAACATATAAAACTTCGATTATTGATAAAATTTGGAACTTTTTCTCGTCTGTCAAAGTAGGAATTTGGATTATTGTTCTGCTACTTGTTGCATCAGCTATTGGAACGATTTTCCCTCAAGAAATGTACATACCACAGTTGGCAGATCCAACTATTTATTATAAGGAACAGTATGGTATACTCGGACAACTTTATTATGATCTAGGCTTCCATAATTTATACGGTTCATGGTGGTACATGCTTTTGATTGCAGCCCTTGGCTTATCGCTAATTGTTGCAAGCCTTGATCGCTTTGTGCCCCTTTATCGATCCCTTAAAAGGCAACGAGTGATTCGACATGATAGCTTTATGAAACGCCAGAAGTATTTTGGTGTAACAGAGGTTGATGAAGATTCACCCGAATTGTCGAATTTGAAGTCAGAATTGAAGAAAAATAGATACAACGTAAAAGAAGAAGAAGGTCATTTATTTGCTGAAAAAAATCGTTTTTCGAGATGGGGACCATACGTCAATCATATTGGACTTATTATCTTTTTGATAGGTGGCATGCTACGCTTTTTTCCTGGAATGTACGTTGACGAAGTACTCTGGTTAAGAGAAGGAGATACTCAGCAGATCAAAGGCACAGAAGAAGCTTATTATTTAAAGAGCGATGGTTTTACACTCGAAACATACGATAATAATGATGCGAAATTTAAAGATGCAATCGAAGAGTCTGGACAAGCTGCTGTGGCAAAAAACTATCAAACCGATGCTGTATTATATAAGCAGGTTGGTGAAAGAATCGCAGGCACAGATCCCGAACTTAAGAAGATAAAAGAGCATGCGATCCAAGTAAATAAACCATTGAAGTTTGAAGGGTATGCCATTTATCAGGTCGATTATAAACTAAATGAGCTCCAAAGTATGACTTTTACAATGGATAATAAACAGTCAGGTAAGGCAGTAGGGGAACTTACTGTTGATTTATATAATCCAGATAAGAAGTATGAGCTTAAGGATGGTTATCGCGTAGAAGTCATGGATTATTTTCCTGACTTTGAGTTTAACGACAAAGGTGAACCTACGACAAAATCCAAGGTGCCAAATAATCCAGCATTTATTCTCAATATGATTTCTCCAGAACACCCTGATGGAGAAGTTGCTTTCGTTGCGATCAAGCAAAATCTTGAGCCGCTAGGAGAAAATGACTATAAGATGTCATTCCAGAATGTCGATACGAAGGATGTTTCAGGTTTAATCGTTCGCAAAGATAATACGCTATGGATACTGGCTATAGGTGGAGTCATCTTCATGATCGGTGTTATTCAGGGAATGTACTGGAACCATCGTCGTATATGGATTCGGAGAAAAAATAATGAATTATGGGTTTCCTGTCATACAAACAAAAATTGGTATGGGTTAAAACGAGAACTTGAGAAGATATCGTATGAAACCGGTCTTCAAATGCCAGACGACCAATCACCACAAAAATAATGATTTTCTAGCACGAAGGGAGGCACGATAAGATGGCTCAATTAAGCAGTAACTTGCTTTACGTTGCTTTTTTTATCTATTTTGCAGCAAGCATTGTTTTTGCTATATCGCTTTTCGGAAGGAAATGGAGAAAATCAGATGAAGTCACCCATTCAAAGAAATGGGGAATGTGGGGATTTACTTTATCAGCAGTTGGTTTTCTTTTTCAAGTGAGCTATTTTATTACAAGATGGATTGCAGCTGGCCATGCGCCAGTTAGTAACCTATTTGAATTTACGACGTTTTTCGGTATGGCGATGGTATTTGCTTTCTTGATCATTTATTTGATTTATAGAAGTAATGTTATTGGATTATTTGCAATGCCAGTTGCAATTATTGTCATTGCTTATGCTAGCGTATTTCCGTCTGATATCCAGCCGTTGATTCCTGCTTTGCAAAGTAATTGGCTTAAGATCCACGTGACAACGGCAGCTCTTGGAGAAGGGATTCTGTCGATCAGTTTCGCAGCTGGTCTTGTTTACCTTGTTCATACTGTGAATCAACAGAAAGCGAGCAAGTCAACGTTCTGGCTGGAATTCGTGATGTATTCGTTAATTAGTACAATAGCTTTTGTTATCCTATCTCTTGGATTTGAATCGGCAGGCTATTCGTCTACCTATCAATTTGTTGATCAAAATGAGCAACAAATTACAGTCGAATATACACTACCAGCGATCACAGGACCAACAGATAGTACGTATGTAAGCGGGAATGAATTTGGTCCGCTTGTAGAAGCGCCTTCATGGATGAAAGGTGAAAAAGCGGCACACAAGCTTAACACGTTAATCTGGTCAATTGCCGGTGGACTTGTGTTGTATTGGATCGTTCGTCTTATTCTTCGTAAACGGATTGGCGCAGCCCTTCAGCCAGCTTTGAAAAATGTGAATGAAGAATTAGTGGATGAAATCCAATATCGCGCAGTAGCAATCGGATTCCCCGTATTCACTCTCGGTGCTCTCATCTTTGCAATGATTTGGGCGCAGGCTGCTTGGACCCGTTTCTGGGGCTGGGACCCGAAAGAAGTATGGGCACTTGTGACTTTCTTATTCTATGCAGCGTATCTTCACCTTCGACTTTCAAGAGGATGGCAGGGGGAGAAATCAGCCTGGCTTGCTGTTGTAGGCTTCGTCATTATCATGTTAAATCTCGTAGTGGTTAATCTGGTGATCTCTGGACTTCACTCTTATGCATAATGTTGAAAACCTTCACGAATAGTGAAGGTTTTCTTATAAAACGAGCGGTGTATACGTTTTTCCATTGCTGGTCTGGAATGCTTTATACATGGTAGAATAGGAAACATGAGTTCATGTAGGAGGGAATCTTCTTGGAAAAAGATGCAAGAATATTAGTAGTAGACGATGAAGAGCGTATTAGAAAGTTATTACGTATGTATTTAGAAAGAGAAAATTATGAAATTGAAGAAGCAGAAAATGGAGAGGTAGCATTAGAAATGGCTACAGAAGATGATTTTGATCTTATCTTGTTGGACTTAATGCTGCCAGGGATGGATGGAATAGAAGTATGTCAGCAAATGCGTGAGCAAAAAGCTACTCCAGTTATTATGTTGACTGCTAAAGGTGAAGAAGCGAATCGCGTACAGGGATTTGAAGTCGGCGCGGATGATTATATTACAAAACCTTTTAGCCCGAGAGAAGTTGTGCTAAGAGTGAAGGCGCTACTGAGAAGATCTTCCACAACCAAGTTTCTACAAACAGAGACAACCACTAAGAACGTCATTGTATTTCCTTATTTGACGATTGATCATGATGCTCACCGTGTAATCGCTGAAGATCAAATTATTAATTTAACTCCTAAGGAATATGAGTTGCTTTATTATTTAGCGAAAGCGCCAGATAAAGTGTTCTCACGTGAAGAACTTCTTAAGGATGTTTGGAATTATGAGTTTTTTGGAGATCTTCGCACGGTCGATACGCATGTTAAGCGATTAAGAGAAAAGTTAAACAAGTTTTCACCAAATGCAGCTTCAATGATCTCAACCGTGTGGGGCGTTGGATATAAATTTGAGGCAGTAAAAGAGTAATGATCTGGAGAAGCGTAGTTGGTAAGCTTTGGCTAACGATTATTTTACTCGTTGCTTTTGTCCTTTCCATCTTAACGATTCTTTTGCTTCAGTTCTTTGAGGACTTCCACGTTGAGAAAGAAGCAGAGCAAATGGAGCGACTTGCGAATAAGGTAGCATCTGTCATTGAACGGTACGATGACCGGGAACAAGCCCTTGATACAGCTTGGGAGATAACAGACTTTTATCCTACTAGAGTGATGATAATTGAGAACAACGACGAAGGGAACCTTTGGTATTCACCTAATGCTCATGGACTTCCTAAGTTTTCTCTGGATGCTTTTCGTGAAGACCCTGTCCTTCAGGACGTTTTTACGAAAAGAGAAACTGTTGTGAAGCAAGGAGATTTTGAAACAAATATCGGTGAGACTTCTTCACATAATGATTTATTAATCGTAGGAGTTCCCATGCAAATCGATGGGGGAGATCAGGGTGCTGTTTTTTTATACCAATCGCTTGATGTCATCGCAAAAACAACGAGCCAGGCTCGTAATTTAATCTACATAGCAGCAGGGATCGCAATTGTATTAACAACTATTTTTGCCTTTTTTCTATCAACACGAATAACAGCTCCTCTATTGAAAATGAGGGAAGCAGCAACTCAAGTAGCTAAAGGGAAGTTCGATACGAAAGTTCCTATGGTCACACACGATGAAATCGGTGAACTATCAATCGCATTTAATCGTATGGGTCGGCAATTAAATAATTATGTAACAGCATTAAACCAAGAAAAAGAGCAGTTGGCGAGTATATTGAGTAGTATGGCAGACGGTGTAATTACTTTTGATAAAACTGGGGCGATTCTTAGTACGAATCCACCGGCTGAGCGGTTTCTTAAAGCTTGGTACTATGAGCAGGGTATGGAAGAACATCCAGGGAATGAAGTGCCCCAAGATATTAATGAGTTATTCGGCCTTGTGGTGATGCTTGAACGCGAACAACTGACTGAAGTTGAATTGCAAGGGCGGAGCTGGGTTGTGGTAATGACGCCACTCTATAATCAATCTACGATTAGAGGAGCTGTCGCTGTCTTCCGGGATATGACGGAGGAGAGGCGTCTGGACAAGCTTCGAAAGGATTTTATAGCAAACGTCTCACATGAACTTAGAACTCCGATCGCGATGCTTCAAGGCTACAGTGAAGCGATTGTAGATGATGTTGCAAGCAGTGATGAAGAGAAGAAAGAAGTTGCTCAAATCATTTATGATGAATCACTAAGGATGGGGCGACTCGTTAACGAATTATTAGATCTAGCTCGGATGGAAGCTGGACATAATGAATTGCACTATAGCAGTATCAATCTCAACGACTTTGGACAGCGAATTATACGAAAGTTCTCTGGCCTTGCGCGAGATCGAGAAGTTGGTCTTCGCTTTCATGTTTCGAACCATGAGCGTATGCTGATGATTGATCCAGATCGTATTGAACAGGTTCTCACTAACTTACTTGATAACGCAGTCAGGCATACTCCTAGTGGTGGCGAGGTTAGCTTACTGATTACATCACTTGAGAAAGGTGTACAGTTTGATGTGACAGACACAGGTTCAGGAATTCCCGAGGATGATCTACCATTTGTGTTTGAACGCTTCTACAAAGCTGACAAAGCAAGGACGAGGGGGAGATCAGGTACTGGACTTGGATTAGCCATCGCAAGAAACATTGTTGAATCCCATCTCGGTCAAATTTCTGTTCATAGTAAGACGGGAGAAGGGACCACGTTTTCTTTCTTTATTCCAGACAAGTGACAGGCACCACCCGTTATTTGTTGAATGATGTCGATTGATTTTAGTAGCTCTCTGCACAAGCAGGGAGCTACTATTTTTTTTGGTAGCAAGCAAATAAGAATGTGAAGGAAGAAAGGTATCCGTTTGTCCCTTTTATGCGTTACAATGGTATATGGAACTTTCAAACTAGTTCGATAAAGGAGATGAGATTGTGTACACCGACTATCATAATCACCTAGAAAAAGGGACGTTAACTCTTGATTATTTAGCGCAATTCGTTGAAGAAGCAAAACGAAAAAATGTGGATCATTTTGGAATATCTGAACATGCCTATCATTTCTATGAAACCGAAGATATCTTAAGTAATCCATGGGTGAATCAACGGAGATGGTATAACATGAAGGAATATGTGAAGTTATTCCAAGAAGCTAAGGATAAAGGCATGGATGTGAAAATGTCGATAGAAATGGATTATACACCAGGAAAACATGCTGAGATGAAGAAATTTATATCAGGTTATAATTTTGATTATGTTATTGGATCGATTCACTGGGTGGAGGATTTTGGAATTGATCTAGCTGAGTATCGCCATTTATGGGATGAAAGAGATATCAACATGATCTATCGGAAATATTTTGATCAGGTTATGACGCTGGCTGAATCAAATTTGTTTGATATTGTTGGACATCTAGATCTTGTGAAAATCTTTAAGTACAAGCCTGATAGTCGCGATTTTCTTCTTGAACAATACGATCGAGCAACGAATGCTCTATCCAATTCAAAAACATGTGTTGAAATCAGTACAGCAGGATTAAGAAAACCAGTAGGGGAATTATATCCCGATCCCGATCTTTTGAAAATGTGCTATGAAAAGGATATCCCGATTGTTCTTTCATCAGATGCCCATGTTCCTGGAGACGTAGGAGCAGACTATGACAAAGCAGTTGAACTAGCAAAATCTGTAGGATATACCAAACTCATGACTTTTGAACAGGGCGAACGTAAGTCAATTCCGCTATAGCAAGGGCTAGAGTGGCGAAGTAAGTGGTTCAGTTTAGGAGTACAAAACCTTATTTTGTATCCTTAATTGAGCTGCTTTTTTCATAGGGACGTCGACGGTGAAATACATACTACAATGAAAAAAATCCCAATCTATTTTCGAGGTGAAGGTGTCCTTTGGTACCAGACAATAAGGATTTCGCATTTAAATATAGATTAAAATAAGAAGAATGTATTAAAAATACGATCATCTCTGGATAGCGTGGCTTTTAAGTTAACGAGAGAAATCGTCTCATAAGATTTTCTTATCTAAAAAGAGTACAATAGAAGTCTATTAAATCGCTAGGGTGATAAATTTGTCTATAAAAGGTCTAAATCATATATTGTTTTCAATTTCTGACTAGAAAATCCGATTGATTTTCACAAAAATGTATTTGATGCAAAATGATTAGTAATGGGCAAACGTGCAGCTTACTTCGATTGAAATGGATTCTGGCTTGCTCTCAATGAAGAAAAGGACATTCCTCGTAAAGAAATAAACCATTCCTATACACATATTGCTTTTTCGATTGAAGAAGACGATTTTGAAAAGATGGTTCAGAAAGTAAATGTGTTTAAAGTAAATATCGTTTCAGGGCGTCCAAGAAATAATCGAGACAAGAAATCTATTTATTTTACAGACTCTGATGGTCATAAGTTTGAATTTCCTACAGGTACCTTACGCGACAGATTAGATTATTATAGAAAAGAAAAAACACATTTGGAATTTTACGATTGAGGAAAGCATTGGAGTAGAATTCATGAGGTATTTTGTTCGCTCGTCTTCGTTAAGCGTTTAAAATATTAGTTTACTTCCTTATAACCGTCAATTGAGACTTCTTTATTCCCCCATAATCACCAATTATCTTGGTAATTTCCTTTGATGTATACTCATGAAAATCATTAAGGGATTCATTGGGCAATACAAAAAAGTAGTTCCGTAAAGGACCACAATCAGAGGTACTCCTTAACGGAACTACTTTAATATATAAAGAATTTAGATGTTTAGAAAGCAAAGCTGCTTTTTGAGAAATAAACAAAAAAGCAATTGCTAAAAGAAAGTAAATATGATATTTTGTTTAAGTGTGAGCAAAAAATATTAAACTATATACTTATCCAATTATAATTTTACCCTATTTAGCTCTGTTCGTCAACCCTATTATAAAACTTAGGAGGTATGCTTGTGAAGAACGAAGAAATTCGGCAAGAGCAAGAGCGAATGGATGCTGTTATGGTGACGATTATTGAACAGATTAATAAATTTGAAGGTGAAACTGACAGGTGGCAGACAGAAGTGAATGACAGACGTAAGCACTTCTGGGATGAAGTGAAGGTCAACATGGAAACTTTCGACGATTACCTCGAAACTATAATAAATTTAAGGCAGCAGGCGCAAGTTCTGGCAGTAAACGAAAGCACCCACCGACAGGCGTCTAAGAGGTTGTCGACGCTACGGCGAATGGAAGAAAAGCCCTATTTTGGTCGTATCGATTTCAAGGAGGAAGGGACGTCCCCGGAAAAAATTTATATAGGGATCTCTTCTCTTTTGGATGCGAACGGAGAGGATTTTTTAATATACGATTGGCGTGCTCCTATCTCGAGTATCTTTTACGATTATCAACCAGGGCGAGCTGAATATTCTACCCCTGAAGGCAGAGTTAATGGACATTTAGAGAAAAAATGGCAGTATATCACCCGTGGTGGAGTGATTTTATCGATGTTCGATACTAGTCTTACAATTGGTGATGAAATATTGCAACAGGTACTTGGGAAAAATGCTGACAAACAGATGCATAGTATCGTAGCAACTATCCAACAGGAACAAAATCAGGTGATCAGACACACCAAAGGACGCCTGCTCATCGTTCAAGGGGCAGCTGGTAGTGGCAAAACATCGGTCGCTTTACAGAGAATAGCTTATTTGCTCTATAGCTATCGTGCACGTCTTACAGCTAATCAAGTCGTTCTATTCTCCCCCAACTCAATGTTTAGCAGCTATGTATCTAACGTGTTGCCTGAACTTGGAGAAGAGAATGTAGAGCAGGTTACTTTCCAAGAGTATTTGTACCATCGACTAGGAAATGATTTTGAAGTCGAAGGGCCATATGAGCAACTAGAGTATGTGTTAACACGGATGGATGAGCCTTCATATCAGACCAGAGCCGCGGGTATTCGATTCAAAGCTTCTATTAAATTTGTTGAAATAATAAAAAAGTACAGAACGTTACTTGAGTCCTCAGGGATGCTCTTCAAAGGGATTTCATTTAGAGGAAAAAAGCTAATCACAAGACAACAGATTACTGAACGTTTTTATACTCACGATACGACGCTTCAATTTCACAACAGACTAGAGAAGCTTGCAGAATGGTTGACTGGACAAATTGATGAAATTGAGACAAGTGAACGGACAAATCCGTGGGTGGAAGAAGAAATTGAGCTCCTTAGTGAGGAAGAATACCAGGAGGCTTATCGCTACCTTCGTGAAAAAAGTGGTTATAACAATGAGTCGGATGATGAGTATGAGATGGAACGTGAAAAGCTTGCCCGATTCATTATTCGCAAGAAATTTAAGCCGATTAAAAAGAAAATTAAAGCTTTCGTATTTCTAGATATCAAAGGGGTGTATAGACAACTTTTCTCGGATCCAAAGAAGTTGAACACGTGGTTGAATGAAGTTGAACCTTCAGATTGGGAAGAGATGTGTTTGTGGACGGTGAACATGTTAGATAATGGGAACTTACATTATGAGGATGCAACACCTTTTTTGCTTTTGAATGAATTGATTCATGGTTATAAGAAGAATACTGCGATCAAACATGTGTTGATTGATGAAGCACAGGATTATTCTCCATTCCAATTTGAGTTCTTGAAAGGGTTATTTCCATCAGCGAAGCTGACAGTCCTTGGTGACTTTAATCAAGCCATATATGGTCATGCTTACGATACAATGGGTTTTCGCAGCATTTCTGACTTATACGAACGCGATGAAACCACTATGATCAATTTGAAACGTAGTTACAGATCTACAAGACCGATCGTCGAATTTACTCGATCCTTAGTACCTGGCGGTGAAGAGATTGAGACGTTTGACCGCGATGGTGAGAAGCCTATATTAACGGTAGTAAGGGATCAATTCGAGTTGCAGAGTCGGCTTATATCCAAAATATCAGAATTGCAACAACGTGAATTTCGTACGATTGCAGTCATTTGTAAATCTGTTGCTGAAAGTCTTTTAGCTTACAAATCTTTAAAAAGTATTGAGGGAATAAAGCTAATGAAGGCTAGTTCTCTTGATTATGAACAGGGTGTCGTTGTCATACCGGTTTATTTGGCTAAAGGCATCGAGTTCGACGCTGTCCTTATGTATAATGCATCTGATGAGATATATAGCGGTGAATATGTCAGAAAGTTATTCTATACTGCATGTACAAGGGCGATGCATTACTTACAGATGTACAGTGTAGGAGATCCGTGTTCATTTGTTCAGGATGTATCACCAGAATATTTGAGCAGAACTTTTTAATATGACCTTCATGCTAGAAATTAGATATAGTGAGGCGAATATTAACCACCTTAACTTATGAATTTCACCTATTATCTTGTTAACTAAGGAAAAGCGATGATGGCACGAGATTGTGTCACACTGGGCAATCTCCGAATTGGATTTTGCTCATTTTTTTCGGAAAGCAGGATTTCTAATGTGTGAAATCCAACAAACGATGATATCACAAAAAAAGACTAACAAATTTCAATGCAATTTGTTAGTCGTATACTATAACATGTTTACTTCTTGGACTTTACTGCTGAAGTACGTAGAATCACGCGATTGCTTCTTTTATGTTTTAATCTAAAGAATGACATGAACGATGAAACTGTTTTATTCGAACTCGTTTTTACACGCCACCGATTTGTTCAACTTTAAAAATATCTTGAACGGACTCAAGCGTTTCTTCGATGTTAGGAGGAAGGGCATTATCAAACGAAAGCATCATGATGGCTTCTCCACCAGCTGTCTTTCTACCAACCTGCATCGTAGCGATGTTAATGCCATGTTCGCCAAGCACTTGACCAACATTACCGATAACCCCAGGACGGTCGTTGTGTTGAATATAAAGTAGGTGTCCTTGTGGATGAAAGTCAATGTCAAAGCCGTTGAGTTGAGTGATGCGATCTCCATATTCTCTGATGTAGGTTCCTTGTAGAGAAAAGCTTTCTTTATCCCCTTTAACCGTTACAGAAATAAGGTTTGAATAGCCGTGAGTTTCAGAGCTGTGCTTTTCACCATAGGTAATCCCTCTTTCTCTTGCTATTGAAGGAGCGTTCACTTCATTTACGGTGGTGTCAAGTCTGGACTTAAGGAATGATGCCATTAAATTTCGAGTTAGTATAGCGGTGTCAAGCTCCGTTAATTTACCTGCATAGGTCACTTCAACTAGGTTAACGGCGGATTTCATGCATTGTGATAGAATACTTCCCATTTTTCTTGTTAATTCATAATATGGTCTTATTTTCTCGTATTCTTCTTTAGAGAAGCCAGGAAGATTTATCGCATTTCTGATTGGTTTTTCTTGAAGAAAGTGCAGAACTTCTTCAGCAACTTGAGCGGCAACGTTAAGCTGAGCTTCCTTTGTTGATGCTCCAAGGTGAGGGGTCGCGATGACCTGATCATAGCTGAGAAGTGGATGATCGCTTCCAGGGGGCTCGGATTCGAATACATCCAATGCAACACCACCGATGTGTCCTGAATCCAGATAAGGGATAAGTGCTTCTTCATCAATAATACCACCGCGAGCGCAGTTGATTAGAAAAACACCTTTTTTCGTTTTTGAGAGTGTTTCTTTATTTAAAAGTCCGCGTGTTTTATCTGTAAGTGGAGTGTGGACTGTAATGATATTTGCAACTTCGAGCAATTCATTAAGCTCAACAGACGCTACATCTAGTTTTGTAGCACGATCATTAGTTAAGAATGGATCAAAAACGACCACATTCATACCAAAAGCTTTAGCTCTTCTTGAAAGTTCTGCTCCAATACGTCCCATGCCGACAATTCCAAGCGTTTTCCCATTCAATTCAGTACCCACAAATTGTTTTCGCATCCATTTCCCATCTTTTAGAGAGGAAGTACCCTGAGGGATATTTCTTACGAGAGATGCCATCATAGCGAAAGTATGTTCAGTTGTTGAGATCGTGTTTCCATCAGGAGCATTAACAACAATGACACCTCGGCTTGTAGCGGCGTCAATATCGATGTTATCTACGCCTACCCCTGCTCTTGCCACTATCTTCAAAGCGGGCATTTGATCAAGAACCTCAGCTGTTACTTTCGTTGCACTTCTAACAAGCAGAGCTTCATAGCGATCAAGTCGATCACTGTAATCATTCACCGAACCAATGTCACATTGGATTGTACTCTCATTCAATAGAGGTTGTAGTCCATCTTCTTTAATGCCATCTGTTACAAGAACGTAAGCCAACTTCTCCACTCCTTTTTTTATCTCTTCTCATTTTTTAGAAAACTTAATATATTACTTTTTATCATGAAAGCACTAAAGTGTCAATTTCGTTCAGCAGATCTTTTTTAAAACCAAAGAAAAAAATAGAAAAATCCCCGATTTTCAAATCGGGGATTCAGCAATAAGTTTATTCGAATTTAGTAGCGTCGCCGTCAAACGACTCATCAGCAATTTTGATTGAGTCAGTCGGACAACCTTCAAATGCATCCATCATATCTTCATGAAGCACCTCAGGAATTTCAACAATACCTTCGTTATCATCGAGGGTTACAAATGCAATACCTTCGTCGTCGTAATCATAAATATCTGGTGCAGCTGCCCCACAAGCGCCGCAAGCAATACATGTGTCTTTATCTACAATAGTATACTTAGCCATGATTTAACCTCCTATTCAATACTTCTATATGTCTTTCATCATCCTATTATTCGTAAATAAAAGTATTTAATAACCTTATTGTAAAGGTCATTTCTTGACTTTTCAATAGTCAAATCCTTTTATGCCCACCTAATTGAAAGTTACCCGGATTTTAAATACGTAAACAGAACTGAAAATTTGATACAATAATAAATAGAAAGAAATAGGGTGATATATTCATGAGATATTTTGATGGTGTGCTATTATATGTGCTTGACCGTTTGAATGGAGAGCGATCCATATCAGCTGTACTACATCTCTTAAAGGGGAAAAAGTCTTCCCAAACTATTCAAGATGCCAAATTATTTAACTTGTCCTTTTTGTTTGGAATGCTCAAGCAATTGAACCGCGATCAATTAGAGAATGCGACTGCTCGTCTTTTGAGAGAAAAATGGATTCGGCCGACTAAAGTTGAGACGTATGAAGTTCTGCCACAAGGGTTGGATATGCTTCAACAATTTTTGAATGTCCATCCGTTCCCTGCATACTTGAACGGATGGAAGTACCATCATTTATCCGTTCAATTCTGGGAACGACTTAGTTTATATACGCAAAGTTTATCTTATTCTATACATGAGAATATGAATTTTTATCCGATTACGAAAGATGATTCGACTCAAAAGTGGGTTAGAGAAAACTTTCCTTTAGAAAAAGATCACCGTCTACGTATGGCGAGCAGGCTGCGAGAAGAAGTAACAACCGTTCTGGAGAAACTTCCAGATCGACAGGCTGAGCTATTTGTTTACCGACTTAGTGGTTCTGGACGAACTGGGCTTACACTTGAGCAAACTGCAGGAATGTATAAGATGACTAATGAAGAAGCGCTGATTCTATTTAATAGCGTTATTCATACCTTTTTGACATTTATTCAAAGCACAAGTGAAGAGTACCCATTACTTCGTGTTTTTGTAGCTGATGAGAATGCAGAATGGCCATTAACTTCTTCCACTAGGAGGACATATTCTTTGCTTCAGAGAAGTATGACAATGGATCGGATTGCTGAAATTCGCCAATTAAAGATAAGTACGATTGAAGATCATTTAGTGGAAATCGCAATCAATGTACCAAATTTTTCAATCGATCCATTTGTATCATCAGAAGGTCAACAGTCTATCATCTTAGCTAGCAAGCAGCTTAAAAGCCAGAGATTAAAGACAATAAAACAGCATTTAAATAATAAATATTCTTATTTCGAGATCCGATTAACACTTTGTAAGGAAGGGATTTAATGGCGTTAAAAAATTTATTATACGAGCATTTTGGTTATCGTGAGTTCCGTCAGGGTCAAGAGGAAATTATTATAGATGTCCTCAATGGAAAAGACGTCTTTGCGATGCTACCCACAGGCGCTGGCAAATCTCTCTGTTATCAACTTCCTGTATATGCTGGTGCGAACCCTGTTCTAGTTGTTTCACCACTTGTTTCATTAATGGAAGATCAAGTTCAACAGCTTAAAACACAAGGAGAAAAAAGGGTAGTGGCATTGAATAGTTTTTTGGATTTCAAAAAGAGAATGATCACCTTGAGAAATCTATCCAACTATTCCTTTATATATGTTTCACCTGAAATTCTTCAAAATCGATCGGTAAAAGAATCATTAAAACAGTTGTCATTTGGTTTAATGGTAATTGATGAAGCACATTGTATATCTCAATGGGGACATGATTTTAGAACTGATTATTTAAAGTTGGGAGCAATCAGAGAAGAATTTGGAAATCCACCGCTGCTCGCATTAACTGCGACGGCTTCAGAAGATGTGCGTAAAGATATAGTGAAACAATTGAAAATGAATGAACCAGCTATTCACATACATAGTGTCGATCGACCTAATATTGCGATTAAGCTTGAAAAGCATCGCTCTTTGGAAACGAAAATCAAATCTGTTCTAAAATATGCTGCTGATCTTGAGGGCCCGGGGATCATCTATTTTTCGAGTAGAATCTGGGCTGATAAAATGGCAAGGGAGATCAAGCAATCTGGTCAACGGGTGGCATCTTATCATGCGGGTCTTACACAAGAGGATCGAACCCTTATCCAGCAACAGTTTCTAAATGATGAATTGTCACTTGTATGCTCTACAAATGCTTTTGGAATGGGAATCAACAAAAGTAATGTGAGATACGTCATCCACTTCCATCCACCTTCAACGATTGAGAGTTACTTGCAAGAAATTGGACGTGCTGGAAGAGATCAGAAGAAGTCTATTGCAATCCATTTGTATACTGAGGAAGATGAATTTTTACCACTTTCATTCATCGATAGTGAGCTGCCACACCGAGACCAAATGAAAGACGTTCTGATGGATCTTTCAATTCGCACAGGAGAAAAGCTGTCACAAAAAAATTATGAAATAGAACGCGAAAGATTTGGCTTACCGGAAACAGCTTGGCGTTTCACCGTTCATAAACTCCAGGAACATCGAATGTTACAAAATGACTTCATCCTTCAGTTCCAACCAGAAGAGAAGCTTTCTATTTTGCTGGAAGAGATTGAGGTACGAAGAGAAGAAAAGTTGAAAAAATGGTTTGATTTTAAAAAATGGTTAGAAGAGAATCAATGCAGAAGAAGGGGGTTATTGCAAAGATTTCAAGAGTCCCCAGTTAATGTTGATCCTTGCTGCGATTACTGCGGACTAGATATTGAGGAGTATGCTAAGGGAGCTGATAAAACGGATTCCCACTCAGATCAACTCTTTGATTGGAGACAGGAATTGAAGCGGATGTTTACACCTGAGAAGGAGGAACGTGGTGAGAAACCGGCAGGCTGAAGTAGTGAACAAACTTTCAGATCGTGAACTTCTTTTGAATGTCTATTTAACACAGTGCATGTTGCTACTGGTATCAATTATACTAGGATTAATTCTGTTTGGAGAATTCTGGTTTCTAACGGGTATGATAGAATTTAATTGGAAAGATATGATCCTTTATGGTGGAGGAACTGCCTGTCTTATTGTTCTAATCGACCTTTTACTTATGAAGATTTTGCCAGAGAATCAATTAGATGATGGTGGTATAAACGAAAGGATTTTTGCCAATTTATCATTGTTGCATATCGTTATCCTTTCTTTAGTGATTGCGATTAGCGAAGAACTGTTATTTCGAGGAGTCATACAAACTAATTTTGGTCTCTTCATCGCAAGTGGGTTATTCGCAATTATTCATGTTAGGTATCTTGCAAAACCTGTTTTATTCATTTCTGTTGTTGGGATTAGTTTTATGATTGGGATCCTATTTGAATTGACTGGTAATGTTCTTGTCACGATCACTGCCCATTTCTTTATTGATTTTACAATGGGGTGTCTCATCAAGCGAAAAGCACGTATTTGAATACATCATGAAAGGTGAGTTCAATGAAAAACGAAAGTCCATTGCCCTCAAGAAAAGAATATCATCGTAAAAAATCAAATAAAAAAAAACGTACAGAACGACCAAACCCAAAAGAACATGGTGAGAGTGAATTACCATCCCTGATACTCATTAGAGTTCTAGCATTAGTATTTATCGGAATGGTTACGCTGTTTCTTCTTTATTCATATTTCTCATAACTATGATTTTCGATATCATGCTTTCCATGTGTTATCTTGTCTTCGAGAAGCATAAACTAGTTTCAGTAAAGGGGGGACTAGTTTGGATGCATTCAAGGAGTGGAAGATTCCGCAGCCTCAATCAAGTGTGACTAATGTGTTGTTACAGGAATTGGTCGAACGAAAGAATAATGAAAAGGAGTATAAAGCAAAGACTCTTTTCTATGGATATGTACTTACATTTTTAATACTTATGATCGGTGGAATAATGGTGTATGAGCTTGAGAAGAGTACGGCGTTTTTAGTACAGAGTATTTCTGCTAAAACAACGCCGTTTCTTTCATTATTTTTCGCGATGGGTATTGTGGCATTCTATCAATTAAGGAAATTTACAAAGAAATGCAAAAAGGCGGAGGATGAATTTGAATCTCTTCGATTGGAAGTATTGGATCGAAGCGATGAACTTTTTGAAGGACAGAATCAATGGGAAAATCGACATAGCGTATTCAGCTATATGAAAGAAACGTTTGATATTAATCTGTATTACAAGTAAAAATCATCGTTGTTCTGGACAGCCAAAGAAAAGATATTGTTCAATTTGAAATTGGTTTCCATTTATAGAAAGTTCATGTTCAGCAAACATTTCTATTTTTCCGAATGCAACAGTGTCGTTTAGTTTAGGGCAGAATACTTCAACGGGCATACCTAAACGGCGGTTAAAATCCAAGTCTTCATTACCTAACAATGATTTGGTCTTCAGTTTGTTAATCATTGATCCATCATCTCCGTTTTTTTGGTATCCGTCCTATACGGTTTGGTTATACTCTAATCTTAACTCAAAAAGACTGAATCTTCAAGAAATTATAGAGCCCATTTTAGGAAAAGAATGGCCCGAATTTCAATAAATTTCACTTTCGGGAGGATATTATCGTGGAATTGTGGTATTAATTAAGTGTAGTGATCTTACAAAGAGGTGATAGATGTGTATGTACGTAGTGCAATGAAAACAATTCGAGAAACTGTTTATGTGAATGATGACACAAAGTTGGATGAGACACTTGAATTGCTTAAGAAGAAGCAAATTGATGGTGTTCCAGTTATTAATGGAAATAAATACGTAGGTATAGTAACTTTTAACCGTATTTATAAAGCATTTTTCAAGAGTGATGTTACGGATAAAGAAAAGTTTTTAAAGGAAACATCTGCAGGGGAGATCGCGTTTCAAAGAGATGTCACTGTTGATCAAGAGTCAGTTTTTGAAACAACACTCTTGCTTGTAAAAAATGCTCCGCTTGTTGCAGTAGTAGATGATAAAGAGAATTTCATTGGTATTATTACAAGATCAGATATTCTCGATCAATTCCAAAGTGCTTTTGGAATGCGGAAGCCAGGTGTAAGAATTGCTTTCGCTTCTTCCGAAACAGAAGGTAGAATTGCAAGACTCGCCAAAATAGCGAAGAGCTTTCATGAAAACATTATTTCACTATCTACTTTTGATGAAACAAATCAGAACGTTAGAAGAATAGTGATGAAAATTGAAAAAAGCGAGAACATTGATCAATTTATTACTAAGCTAGAGCAGAATGGATTTAAAGTACTGGATATAAAAGAAGTATAATTTATCCCTCCCTTATGGGCACAGCCCTTCGGTGGATGTTCATTTTATAGGTACCCATAAAACCTCCTACTCTTACATAAGTTAGAGTGGGAGGTTTTGTTATGCTACTTCGTGTTGGAAGGTTATTTGTTATCTTTTGTTTGCTTTATATTGCAGAATATAACTTGAATTTGAAGAGTATAACGTTTATGGATATGATGTTAAATAGTTTCCGTTATGGAATAGGAGCACTTTTTTTTCTATTTGGTTTTCTTACCGTCGCAAAAATAATTAGGGAGCTTGTAGAAGGTTTCATTACATTCAGCCTTCGAAACCGGGAGTACTTAAAATTACTTATATTTGAGCTAAGTTTATTGACTGGAGTATACTGGGTATTGTTTCAAAATAATAAATGGTTATCGTTAGCATCCGTTTTGATGTCTTTATTATATGGTGGACTTTCAGCAAACATTAGTGCCGCGAAAGCGTTAAAAAGATTTCAGAGGAGCAATGAAGTATGATTTATCTAATAGGTTTAATGGTTGTTGGTTTACTGCTGCTTGGTTATATGTGGATTGAAGCCCATTTAAACAGAGTTGTTACGAACGAAATTCAAATTAATCAATTACCAGAAGGCTTCGAATCATATCGCATTTTTTTTATTTCTGATTTACACCACCGATTAATTTCAGCGCGCATACTAAATAAGGTTAGAGGCAAAGTGGATGTTGTTATTATTGGTGGAGATGTGATGGAAAAGGGTGTTTCATTCGATAAGGTAAAACAAAATATGAAGGAGTTACGTTCTCTGGCTCCTTGTTACTTTGTTTGGGGGAATAACGATTATGAGGAGGGACCGGCTCAACTCGAACAGCTTCTCATTAATCACAATATTAAAATTCTTAAGAACGATTCGGTTCGAATAATAAAGAATAATGATGCGATTAGCTTGCTTGGTGTCGATGATCTTTCCACGGAGAATGCATCTGTGAACGATGCACTTCAGGATGCGGAAGAACAGACCAAAATCTTAATTAGCCATAATCCTGATATCAAGCACGAATTACCTTTTAATTGCGGCATTCAGTTAATCCTTTCAGGTCATACTCACGGAGGTCAAATTCGATTATTCGGTTGGGGTATACGTGAAAAGGGTGGCATTAAACAATTTAATGAGACAACGATTGTGATTAGCAACGGATATGGAACCACAACGTTACCTTTACGATTAATGGCACCAGCTGAATCACATATTTTTATATTAAAAAGGAAATAAATGTAATTACGCGTACGATTACTTATACAAAGTTTACACAAACCTCATTCACCCCTTATACTAGGTGTGATAATGGCTGTATTAGAGGGGAAGATGACGATGTCTGATGGTAAGTACAATATAAAAGCGGTCTCAAAAAAAATAGGGATACAACCAGGGACCTTAAGGGCATGGGAGCGGCGGTATAACATTATTTCTCCGATACGAAATGAGGCCGGTCATCGCCTCTATTCGGAAGAACATATGTCCAAACTGAAATGGCTTGTTCAAAAAACGGAGCAAGGATTTACAATAAGTCAAGCTGTAGAGCTGCTTGAAAGTGGAAATACTACCACTGATTCCGACAACATTGACATGAACAATGGGCGTGATCGTGCCCATTTATTAGCGGATGAAATTCTGGAAGCATTGCTTGCGTTTGATGAAACGAGAGGTCAAGACTTATTAAATCAAGCATTTTCAGTATTTAGCATAGATAAAGTTGTTCATGATATACTCGCACAGTTACTCGTAAGGGTGGGAGATCTTTGGGAACAAGAGAAAATTACAATTGCACACGAACATTTTACAACTGCCTTCTTAAGGTCGCGAATTGGGATGATTTTTCATACACTTCCAGTAGATGGATATCTTCCAAAAGTAATGGCAGTTTGTTCACCTGGAGAGTATCATGAGCTAGGCTTGTTGATATTTACACTGTATTTAAGACGAAAAGGTTTTGAAGTGATCTATTTAGGATCAAGTATTCCTGAAGATGATATTGAGACAGTGGTGGAAGATACAGACCCAAAAATTCTCTTTCTTTCATGTACGCTTATGACGAACTTGCCGCGATGTCTTGGCCTAGTCGATCGATTGGATCGACGTTTCCCCGACTTGTCGATTGGTATTGGAGGATCAGCAATGGGACATATTCAGGGTAAAAAGAGACAGGCTTACGAAACGTTCTTCGTAGGTAACAATAAAGAAGAATGGGATATGTGGATTAAAGATAAGCTTCACAAGCTCACGTCATAAAGCATAGGTGTAAAGACTTGTCTAAGCTTCCCGAATCAGTGTAAACTAGAAGAATATCGTCAACCAAGAACCATCTTTGTATTATCACATATAGTATGAATAAAGGAATTACGGGTGACAGACGGTAGGGGGGAATTAGATGCGTCTTGAACGTTTAACATACGACAAAATTAAAATCTTTCTAACTTATGACGATTTAAACGAGCGTGGCATTACGAAAGAAGAACTTTGGCAGGATGTACCAAAGGTTCATCGACTCTTTCGAGAAATGATCATGGAAGCTGATGATGAACTCGGCTTCAAAGTAGATGGTCCTATCGCTGTAGAGGTATTTTCACTCCCTGCGCAGGGGATGGTGGTCATAGTGACAAAAGGTTCAAACGATAATGACTTTGAAGACGACTACAATGAAGAATATATCGAAATGCAAGTGACACTTGACGAAAGCGATGAAGTCTTCTATGAATTTAAATCGTTCGAAGATGTAATCGGACTGTCCAAAAGACTGATCAATGTTGGGATTCAGGGAGGAACACTCTATTCCTTTCAGCAATACTTCTATTTGAAATTTGATGAAGAAGAATTTGCTGATTTTGAATTAGATTCTCTGGTGGCATTGCTTGCTGAATTCGGTAATCCTTCTACCATTACAAGCTATCGAGTAATTGAGTATGGAAAGACCTTGATGGAATCAACAGCTGTTGAACAATTAAATCATTATTTCAAATAGAAAACCTCCCAATTGGGAGGTTTTGTTCGTTATTAGAGTAGAGATGCAGTTTTGAAAGCAGGGGTGTGCCACGCTTTAATAAAATACTCTTTATTATTAAATTTAAAGAACCCATTTTCTTCATGGATAGTTGGGAAGACGCGTTCTACTGATAAATGTTGTGTTTTGTGAGCGAGTAGTGCTTCTCTCACTTTCTCCATGTGACCTTTTGTATATGATTTAACATGGCTAATCTTATGATCAGGATCAGCAAAAGCGGGATTTCCAGTTTCATCAGCTAACGACTGCGGGAACGTTGCATAAAATAGTTCTTTAACATGGTTTGTTTCTTGTACTGCCTCAAACGTTGCTTTCTGTATCGCTTTGTGATCAGGATGCCCTGATAAACCATGGGGCGGGAACGTTACGATAACATCGGGTTTGACAGTTTCAATATGCTTGAGTAATTCGTTTTTCAGATCTTCTGTAGAGATTTCATTTAATTTCCCATCTCTGTAATCATCAACTATTAATTCATCAATTCCAAGTAATTGAGCAGCTCGTTTCAACTCGTTTCTACGTACTGATGCTAGTTCATCAGGGTGACATAGTGGAGGATCACCACATTTACCAGCATCACCAGGTGTTGCGCTATAGAGAACGGTTCTAACTTCATCCCGTTTTGATAGTTCAAGCAATGTGCCACCACAGGTGAAGCTTTCATCATCAGGGTGCGCGAATACAAACATAATGGTTCTGTTCATAGCGTGATTTCCTTTCTTAAATAAGATTAATGCAAGTATAGCGAATGTTCTTCCCTTATTACCAATAATATTACTTCTTATGGTCAATAGAGATAACATAGCGTTCGAAAAACATGGTATGATGAGAGAAGTTTTGATAAGTTCCATTCGGTTAGCAATCGAATATAATGACATACATATATGTAGCCCAGGAGGTATAAATCATGAAAGTTGGAGTATTGTACGGAGGAACTTCTGCAGAAAGAGAAGTTTCACTATCTAGTGGTAAAGGGATTATAGAGGCTCTTAAAGAAAATGGCCATGAAGTGATTGGCGTAGATTTCCATCCAGACCGTTTAACGGAAGTAATGGAATTGGATGTTGATATTATCTTTATTGGTCTTCATGGAAAATATGGTGAGGACGGTCGAATTCAAGGGCTACTCGACATGTTACAAATACCTTATGTTGGATCTGGGGTTCTGGGTTCAGCAGTTGCTATGGATAAAGCAAAAAGTAAAAAAGTACTAAAAGATTCAGGGATGCGCCTTGCTAAAGATCTTGTGTTAAACAAATCGGATGACTATCGTTCGCTTGATTTACCTTTCGGCTTTCCAGTTGTTGTTAAGCCAAACAGTGAAGGTTCTACAATCGGATTAACTATTGCTCAAAATGAGGAAGAGTTAACAACAGGTATTGAAGAAGCGTTCCGCTTTGATCAAACAGTTATTCTAGAAGAATTTATTTCCGGGACCGAAGTAACAGTTGCCGTAATGGGATCAAAAGGCGATGTGAAGTCTCTTCCGGTAGTAGAAATTGTTCCAAAGAATGCGTATTATGATTATGAATCAAAATATGCTGAAGGAGGAAGCGAACATATAGTTCCTGCTCGTATTTCCCCTACCTATACTGAATTGATTCAATATCAGTCAGTCGTGGCTCATGAGTTACTTGGATGTGAAACTTATTCAAGAGTGGATTATATTGTACCTAAGGATGGCTCAGAGCCTGTTTTTCTAGAAGTTAATACTCTTCCTGGAATGACGCCTACTAGCTTGTTTCCTGATGCCGCACGAGAAATCGGTTATTCATACGAACAGATGATTGAAAAGTTAATACAACTTGGGTTAAAGAAGAAATAATAATAGGACCTCACCTCACTGTGGGGTCTTCCTTATAATTCCTTATTAGGACAATCACGAAGTAAGCGTTTACATTATTGTGGAACAATTTGCATAAATGTAGCGATAATGCCTTCTCATAGGTTGGGTAAACGTGTATACTATGTTTTGAAAGCAGAGCAATAGAACATTCTATAAACATATTAAGCGAACATTTAATAATGAATTGAAAAAATGGCCCAATGGAATTGGCCATCAAATTGAAAAAACAACAAAGTAAGTGCATAGTAATGGGAGGTAAAGTAATGGTCGACAAAAACGAAACAGACAATGGACAAGAGAACAAGAAAAATCGGAACGTATTAGAGTCGACGCAATCGGTCATTCATGAAGCGCTTGACAAATTAGGCTATCCGAGTGAAGTATATGAGCTACTAAAAGAGCCAATGAGATTAATGACGGTTCGGATTCCAATTCGTATGGATGACGGTTCAATTAAAATCTTTACTGGCTATCGAGCTCAACATAATGATTCAGTAGGTCCAACAAAAGGTGGCGTTCGTTTCCATCCGGATGTAACGGAGACAGAAGTGAAAGCACTTTCGATATGGATGAGTTTAAAAGCTGGTATTGTTGATCTTCCTTACGGTGGTGGTAAAGGAGGGATTGTCTGCGACCCTCGTGAAATGTCTTTTAGAGAGCTTGAACGTTTAAGCCGCGGATATGTACGTGCTATTAGTCAGATTGTTGGGCCGACTAAAGATATTCCTGCACCGGATGTGTTTACAAATTCTCAGATTATGGCATGGATGATGGATGAATACAGCCGGATCCGCGAATTTGATTCACCAGGCTTTATTACCGGGAAACCTCTTGTATTAGGAGGCTCTCACGGAAGGGAATCGGCTACTGCAAAAGGTGTTACAATATGTATTCGTGAAGCAGCAAAGAAAAAAGATATCAAAATTGAAGGAGCTCGCGTTGTCATTCAAGGTTTTGGTAATGCAGGTAGCTTTCTTGCAAAGTTCATGAATGACGCTGGGGCGAAAATCGTCGGTATTTCTGATGCTTATGGGGCTCTTCATGATCCAGAAGGTCTAGACATTGATTATTTGTTAGATCGTCGTGATAGCTTTGGTACGGTAACAAAGCTGTTCAAAGAGACAATTACCAATCAGGAGCTTCTCGAACTCGACTGCGATATTCTCGTGCCAGCAGCCATTGAGAATCAAATCACAGAAGACAATGCACATCAAATCAAGGCAAGTATCGTGGTGGAAGCAGCAAATGGTCCGACTACGATAGAAGCAACGAAAATTCTGACTGATCGTGGCATTCTTCTTGTTCCAGACGTACTAGCAAGTTCTGGTGGCGTAACCGTATCTTATTTTGAATGGGTTCAGAATAACCAGGGTTATTATTGGACCGAAGAAGAAGTAGAAGCGAAATTAGAAAAGGTAATGGTGAACGCTTTCAACTCCATATACAGAACTTCAGAAACACGACGTGTAGATATGAGGCTTTCTGCTTATATGGTTGGTGTTCGAAAGATGGCAGAGGCTTCACGATTCAGAGGCTGGATTTAAATAGTTGCCAATCCGGTGAAAATTCCCTATCATTCAGGTAGGGAATTTTTCTGTTAGAATGCGTAGAATAAAAAGAGAAATTTGCAGTTTCTTATGGACAGGTTCGGGAGTGAGTGAAATGAGAGAAGAACAAGTAGTGATTATAGGCGCAGGCCCTTGTGGCATGTCAGCAGCAATCGAATTAATGAAAGAGGGCTATGACCCGTTAGTTATTGAAAAAGGTAATATTGTGAATGCGATTTATAACTATCCAACACATCAAACGTTCTTTAGTTCCAGTGAAAAGCTAGAAATTGGTGATGTTCCGTTTATTATCGAAGAACGAAAACCCAAACGAAATCAAGCACTGGCTTATTATAGGGATGTTGCAAAGCGTAAAGATCTTAGAATACATTCTTTTGAGAAAGCCAACTTGATAACGAAGCAAGAAGATGGTTTTGTTATCAAGACCGAAAAAGTACATGAATCCAAAGAAGTGACTTACCTTGCTAAGAAGTTAATCATTGCAACAGGGTATTACGATAGTCCTAATTTCATGGATATTCCAGGGGAAGATCTTGATAAGGTTTTGCATTATTTTAAAGAACCACACCCTTATTTTGACCAGGATATTGCCGTTATTGGAGGTAAGAATTCTGCTGTCGATGCAACATTAGAGCTTGAAAAAGCGGGGGCGCGCGTAACCATTTTGTATCGAGGATCTGACTATTCTAAAAGTGTTAAGCCCTGGATACTTCCAGAATTTGAAGCACTTGTGAAAAACGACAAAGTATCGATGGAGTTTAATGCAAGGTTGCTTGAAGTAAGAGAGAAGGAAATTGATTATGACGTTAATGGAAATCGAAAAACAATTCCAAATGATTTTGTTTTTGCAATGACGGGCTATCATCCGGATCATTCTTTTCTAACTAAGATCGGAATTGAAATAGATGAGAAAAGTGGGCGTCCATTCTTTGACCAAGAAACGATGGAAACGAATGTTGAGGATTGTTATATTGCTGGAGTTATTGCAGCTGGTAATAATGCGAACGAAATTTTCATTGAAAATGGGCGTCTTCATGGGGCTATGATAGCAAAAGCGATTATTAATAAAGCACAAAAACCTACCCAATAGGGTAGGTTTTTGTTTAGATGTTTATTCGTTATGCAGTTTGTTAGAGGAAGTCATTCTACTTTATTATGATTTTCTCATCCTAATTAATCGTTTGCTTCTAATTGACACTTAACGAAGGAAAAGCTGATGCAATTCTTTTGAAGTAGAAGTTGCTTCCAATGTGACGAGCAATTTCAATCGCGCTTTTGGTCCATTTAATCCGTTGGAAAAGATGACACCAAGTTCTTTCAAATGTTTTCCGCCACCTTTATACCCATAGACATCCTGTACAATCCCATTAAAACAACGAGAAACCATTACAATGGCGATTCCCTTCTCTCTTAATTGCTTAATTCCCTCTACCATTTCAGGGGGTAAATTACCCTGTCCTAGAGCTTCTATGACGATTCCATCAATTCCAAGTTCTCCAGCGGCAAATAGCAGTTGTGAGTCCATCCCTGCATAGGCTTTTAATAGCATAACTTTCTTCGTCAAACCAGATATATGGTAACGGTCACGATTTGTTAAAGTATGGTGAAAGAAAACACGCTGCTTTGTCACAATTCCAATCGGGCCATATTGTGGGCTCTGGAAAGTAGAGACATTACTCGTATGAGTTTTAGTGACGTTTTTGGCAGTATGTATTTCATCGTTCAATACAACAAGTACGCCTTTTCCTTTTGCTTCTTCACAGCAGGCAACTTTAATTGATGAAATCAAGTTGTATGGTCCATCTGACCCCAGTTCATTACTTGACCTCATGGCTCCAGTTACAACGACTGGTAAATCGGTTTGTAAAACAAGATCAAGCAAATAAGCAGTTTCTTCTAAAGTGTCGGTTCCATGAGAGATGACGATACCGCTAATGTGCTCTTCTTTAATTCTTTTCTCAATTCTTTCAGCTATTTGAAACATGATGTCGGGTGTCATATGAGGAGAAGGAATGTTAAGAAAATCATCAATAATGACATCTACTCCATCATTTAGAAAGTGTTGCAGGGTTGTGTTTAGGGGGTTCACTTTACCGGGACCTACTGCACCAGATTCTTTATCCTCTGCCATAGCAATGGTTCCGCCTGTGTGTATAATCAATATCTTACTCATGGGGGTCACCTCGTCATTTTTCTAATAATTGTTTCCATAAATAAAGTAACATGATACGATTATAAAAGTATAGTTAGGAAAGAGCCTGTAAAGTAAGTAATTGCAAGATAGAAATGGGGAAAGCCTATGTTAGCAGCAATAACTGCTGGAATAGCACCAGGCATTGCACTTCTTTGTTTTTTTTACCTCAAACAACATCAGTACGAATCTGAGCCGATAGGTCCGATCGTACGAAGTTTCGTGTTCGGAGCTATGCTAGTGTTCCCGGTAATGGTCATTCAACATGGTTTTAAGGTAGAGCATTTTTTACAATCTCCATTCAGTCAGGCTTATATAATGTCGGGATTGCTTGAAGAATTTTTGAAATGGTTTATTTTCTATTTTACAGTTTACATCCATATAGAATTTAGTGATTTTTATGATGGAATTATTTATGGAGTAGCAATTTCTCTTGGGTTTGCTTCGGTTGAGAATGTATTTTATCTGTTTGCATATGGGATCCAGGAAGCTTGGTGGCGTGCACTTCTTCCGGTATCTAGTCATGCATTATTTGGGTTAATGATGGGCTCCTACCTTGGGAGAGGTCAATTCTCATTACAAAACAAAATTGGGAAGTGGATTTTACTCTCGCTGTTCGTTCCATTTTTGTTTCATGGCACCTATAACTTTCTTGTCCTACAGATCAACAGTAATACCATCTATTTGATGATTCCATTCATGATTGTGCTATGGTTTGTAGGTTTAAGGAAAATAAAAGCGGCTGATTTGAATCAAGCTGAATTAATGGAAACAAAAGAAAACGTACGTATGCTTTAACGTAATCGAACTAAGATGCCGATCCGGCGTCTTTTTTTTATGGTTGTATAAAATGTCTCCTGATACAAAAACTACATATGTGAAAACAGAATGATCAGGGAGGTCCGTTCCATGAGAAAGGCATTTAAAATCCTGAAAATCCCTCTGATAATCGGTGTTTTATGTGTACCGCTTATCTCAGTCATTGATACAGGGAATGAAGTTGAAGCCTTTTCTAATCAAATTATTCAAAAGGGTGCTACAGGGACAGATGTCATCGAACTTCAAACCCGATTAAAGTATATTGGCTTTTACACTGGGAATATTGATGGCGTTTTTGGATGGGGCACGTATTGGGCCGTTCGGAATTTTCAATATGAATTTGGAATGGATGTTGATGGGCTCGTTGGGCCGGAAATGAAGGCGAAGTTAGCGAAATCTACTAACTATAATCCATCTACTCAACAAAAAAGTTCTGGTAATCAATCGGCGGGCACTAATAACTCCAATAAACCGAAGGACACAAATGTACAAGGAAAGAACACCCCTTCAGGATACTCACAAAACGATATTAAGCTCCTAGCTAATGCGGTATACGGTGAATCAAGAGGCGAGTCATACGAAGGGCAAGTTGCTGTAGCAGCCGTTATTCTAAATCGCGTCCAGAGTGCTTCATTCCCTAACACCGTTTCAGGAGTCATTTTTGAACCAAGAGCTTTCACGGCCGTGTCAGATGGACAGATTTGGCTTTCACCTAATAAACAAGCAAAAGAAGCGGTGATTGATGCAATCAATGGCTGGGATCCGTCAGGCGGAGCTGTGTATTATTTTAATCCGAGTACAGCAACCTCTGGATGGATTTGGTCGCGGCCACAAATTAAACAAATTGGCAAGCACATTTTCTGTGAATAAGGAAGGTGGATAACATGATTCGGTCGATTTTAATTGGAGCATTGGCAATTGGTGTTGCTGGAACCGGATACTGGGGGTATAAAGAGCATCAAGAAAAAAATGCGGTACTTATCAATGCTGAGAATACGTATCAACGTGCCTTTCATGATCTAAATTTTCATATGGATGCTCTTGAAGAGAAGATTGGTTCAACACTTGCTATGAACTCTGGAGCAAGCTTATCACCTGCCTTGGCAGAGGTGTGGCGATTGACTTCTGAAGCTCAGAATGATGTCGGGCAGTTACCGTTAACGTTAATGCCATTTAACAAGACAGAAGAATTCCTTTCTAATATAGGGTCATTTAGTTACCGGGCAGCGATTCGCGATTTGGATGAGAAACCACTCACAAACGAGGAATATGATACTTTAAAAAAGCTCCATAATCATTCCTCTGATATTAAAAATGAATTGAGAAAAGTTCAAGCGATGGTAATTGATCACAATTTGAGGTGGATGGACGTAGAACTTGCACTTGCTTCTGAAAATCAGCCGCAAGATAATACGATTATTGATGGATTTAAAACGGTGGATAAGCAAGTAGAAGGCTATAGTGAAGTGAATTGGGGTCCTGAGGTTACACATTTGAATGATAAGAGAGAGAATTTGGATAAGAATATTACCGGTAAAAAACTAAATGAAGAGGAAGCGAAGGAGCATGTGATTGACTTTCTGGATCTTGATAAAGGTGCCTCTATTGATATTACAACAACTGGAGATGAGTCGAAGTACCAGGCTTATAGCTTATCAATCGAGAATGCTAAAAAGAAATCAAGTATTAATTTGGATGTGACGAAAAAAGGTGCCCAGCCTATCTGGATTTTAATGAATAGGAAAATAGGCGATCCCAAAATCAGTTTGAATGAAGCAGCTGATAAAGCAACGGCTTTTTTGAAAGAACATGACATCACGAACATGTCCATTTCAGAAAGTAGTCAATATGATCGAATGGGAGTATTCACCTTTGTATTTCAACAAGATGATGTCACGATTTATCCAGATGCGGTGCATATTAAAGTAGCACTTGATAATGGTGACATTTCAGGATATGAGTCACTTGATTATTTAACAAACCATCATGAACGGACACTGCAAAAACCAGCCATTTCAAGAAATGAAGCCTTAAAACAAGTGAATTCAAAAGTTCAAATTATGGACGAAGGACTTGGAATCATTCGAAATGATTTGGGAGAAGAAGTATTATGTTATGAATTTATGGGTACGATTGAAAAGGAAACCTACCGCATCTTTATTAATGCGGAAAATGGTCGGGAAGAACGTGTAGAGAAAATGGATGGTACAGAAATGAACTACGAGAAAATCTAACGAAGGTAGGTTCGAATCTTGAAAAGAGTAGAGAGGATATTACTGAAATTAATCATCATACAATTTGCTTTTCTGATGATCTCCCAAACTCTACTCACACACGAAGACTTTCGAATTTACCTTAATAAAGCGATTTATTTTGAAGGTGTTTTAAAAGATTTGCCTCCATTAATCAAGCTTCAATAGTGAATAGACCGATAAAATGTCTTGTGTTATGATAAATATGGGCTTTTTGGCCTTCCAAAAGAAAGCAGGATTTCCTGCTTTTTTTGTACGTTAAAATATAATTGTGAATGTTTAATTTAAGATGGATGAATGAAATGTGGAGGCAAGAATGACATGGATAAAAAAATTAATATAGCAATAGACGGTCCTGCAGGGGCTGGCAAAAGTACTGTAGCGCGGAAAGTTGCTGACAACCTTTCGTTTTTATACATCGATACTGGAGCCATGTATCGAGCATTAACCTTCAAAGCGATTGAGAAGGGTGTTGACCTCGAGAATGGGCCAATACTGAAAACCCTTCTTGATGAAACAGTGATAGATCTCCAAGTTGGTGAGCAAGAACAGCATGTTCTAGTTGATCATCAGGACGTAACGACGGATATTCGTTCATACAATGTAACCAATAACGTTTCTTTTGTAGCAAGACAGAGCGAAGTTAGACAAGAAATGGTGAAGCGACAGAAGGTCCTGGCTAACAGAGGCGGTGTCGTGATGGATGGTCGTGACATAGGTACCCACGTTTTACCTGAATCAGAGCTTAAGGTTTTTTTAAGTGCATCTGTAGAAGAAAGAGCATCACGTAGATACAAAGAGCTGATTGATAATGGGGTTCAAGCTGATTACGATCGGATCAAGGATGAAATTGCCTTAAGAGATAAAAGAGACACAGAGCGGGAAGTAGCGCCACTTGTTAAAGCAGATGATGCAATCGAAATCGACACGACCACGATGTCCATTCTTGAAGTTGTCGATCACATTTTACAATTAGCGAAAGAAAGGGCATGATCAAGTGAGTTTATATGGAGTAGGAAAAGGATTGTTTCGAATCTACTTTAAGCTATTCAACAAAGTGACAGTTGTTGGAGAAGAGAATATTCCAAAAGATAAAGGCATTCTGCTCTGCTCAAACCACATTAACAACCTTGATCCCCCTTTAGTTGGTGCAATGTGTCCACGTGATGTTCGATTCATGGCGAAATCTGAACTTTTCACAATTCCTGTGCTGGGTAAGCTGATCTATAAGGTTGGTGCTTTCCCTGTTAAACGTGGAATGAGCGACAAGCAGGCACTACGAAGTGGTATGAAAATATTAAAAGAGGGCGGCGTTGTCGGATTATTTCCTGAAGGAACAAGAAGTAAGAATGGTGAGCTTGGCGAGGGACTTTCAGGTGCAGGTTTTTTTGCACTTCGACCTGAAGTGACAGTTGTGCCTTGTGCCATTAAAGGATCTTATAAACCATTTGGTCAAATAAAGATTGTTTATGGTAAACCAGTTGATCTGTCACCTCTTCGTGAGGAACAGGGTGCTGCTAAAAAAGCGACACAGGCGGTTATGAAAGAAATTCAAGAACTCATCGAAAAACATCATAAATAATTCATTATTGTTAAAAAATTTAAATAAATGCGTCAGGATACTTGACAAATCCGTCAATTTTAGTGAAAGTTAGAGGAAAGGGTGCTTAACTTTTCAATAAATTTCTTTCGCTATTAGTGGGAGACTTTTATAAATCATACCGAAAAGTATTATTTCTTTTGGATTGAAGGAGGAGTTTGTCAATGGGTGAAGAGATGAATCAGGAAATGACCGAGTTCAAATCATTCGAAATTGGAGATGTGGTGACTGGTAAGATCTCTAAAGTCGAAGAAAAACACGCATCAGTCGATGTAGGTTTTAAAGTGGATGGAGTGCTGCCAATCAGCGAACTGTCAAGCCTTCACGTCGAAAAAGTGAGTGACGTGCTCTCAGAAGGTGATGAAATAAAAGTTAAAGTAATCAAAGCTTCTGAAGATGAGCTAGTGCTTTCTAAGAAAGCAGTCGAAGCTGATCAAGCATGGGATGCTCTTGAAGAGAAATATGAGAATTCCGTAGCTTTTGATGTTGAAATTGCTGACGTGGTTAAAGGTGGACTTGTTGTTGACCTTGGCGTTCGTGGCTTTATTCCAGCCTCTCTCGTTGAAAGACATTATGTTGAAGATTTTTCAGATTACAAAGGTAAGTCTTTGAGTGTTAAAATTGTTGAATTCGATCCAGAAAAAGCAAAAGTGATTCTTTCACATCGTGCAGTTCTTGAACAAGAAGCGGATCATAAGAAACAAGAAACACTGTCATCTCTTCAAGCTGGACAGGTTGTTGAAGGTACAGTTCAACGTCTAACAGACTTCGGTGCATTTGTAGATATTGGCGGAGTAGATGGACTTGTGCACATTTCTCAAATGGCCCATCATCGTGTTGAAACGCCATCCGAGGTTGTGTCGGAAGGACAGCAAGTGAATGTGAAGATTCTTTCTGTCGACCGTGATAATGAGCGTATTTCACTATCCATTAAAGAAACACTCCCTGGACCGTGGGAAGAAGTAAAAGGAAAGCTTCATTCAGGAGAAGAAATTGAAGGAACTGTTAAGCGGCTTGTAAGTTTCGGTGCCTTCGTAGAAGTGGCTCCTGGTGTTGAAGGACTTGTTCATATCTCAGAAATTTCAAATAAGCACATAGGTACACCACAAGAAGTACTTTCAGAAGGTGAAACCGTACGTGTAAAAGTACTGGATGTTAACCTTGATGAGAAACGTATCTCTTTAAGTATTAAAGTGCTAGAAGCAGAACAAGTATCAAGCGAAGTTGAAGAATATCAAAAAGAAAGTGATGGAAACTCTCCATTCTCACTTGGCGATATGATCGGTGATCAACTGAAAAAGTATAAGTAATGAAGCTTAAAGCTCTCTGCCATTGGCAGAGAGCTTTTTTTGATTTTCATTAAGTTTTATAGAAGTTTCGAGAACCCAAATTGATAATTACAGCATAATCAATACGATTCAATAACAAAGCCATTGAATAAAAATTCAGGTTACCCCGTCAAAAAGAACAACTAATAAATGTCATCAATTATAAAAAATTACTGTTGACCATTTCTGTTTCGTGCTTCATTCGGACCTTCCAGCATAGTAGCTCCCTTGTGCTCAATAGATTGATCTCGATCAGATTCTACCCTCTTGGATTTCTTTAACTTCTTCTCCTGGCGATCTTTACCCATTCATATCTCTCCTTTCTTAATAGCGCTATCTGTTACTTTTAGTGATTTCTCAATTTAGGCGTAAAGGATCCGTAAATATTCACGGATTATGAACAGAACCTTATCAATAAATCACTTTCTTATGATGAAAGAAAACAACGAATGTTATACATTTACTAAATTTAAGTCTATCTGGGGCGAAAAAATCCCATACTGATTTTATGAGAGGGGGATTGAAAGTGGATGGTGCTATATTTCTTTGGTTTGCGTGGATTGGTGTGGTTATTACGATTTTCTTTCTTAAAGCATCAAGCGAGCGAAATCAATTATTGTTTGTATTATTAATTGCGATTTGTCTAGTGAACCTCCAATTCAACCTAGCGAGCTATAAATTTACGGCCTTATTTCTATTATCGTGGATAACCGGCTATGGGTTATTGTTGAGAAACATGCAAGTGAAAAGGTTATATGCGGTAATTGTAGTAATTATGTTAACAGCTGCTTATACTGCGATTCAATTATTCTCTATTTATGACCCTGTTTTTACATACGTGTATACAAAATGGTCAATAGCAGCGGTTTTATTTATCATTATTCATCTGACATTGACCGGAATTGGTCAACGTACTTCATTCGTAATTCTAAGTATTGTGCATGGGGAAGCGATCCTCATGTTTCTATTTCATCAGATGGGCATTGCCAGGATTGGAGGAGAAATGGCTTCTCTTGATATAATAGCCATTTGTGTTATGGGAACAATTGTCTGGAATTCTTTTGTACAAGTAACTGCGCAAATGGAAAGAATAGTAAAAAAACATCAAGAAAGACGGGGTTATTCATGAATGAGTATACATTCCCAATCCTATTTGGCGTCGTGGCAGGTACGCTAACGCGTATTTATATGTTTCGTACGGATTATCGTCAATATCCAACGTATCCTCATGGTATGATCATTCATCTTGCCCTCGGGTTCATTGCAGCTTCTTTAGGAGCTCTCGTCATTCCGTCCATTATGGCGGAAGAATTCACGGCTGTCACCTTTCTTACTCTAGCTGCCTCTCAATTTCGAGAAGTCAGAAATATGGAAAGGAAAACGCTAACCGAAATGGATTCGCTTGAACTTGTACCAAGAGGTGCTTCATATATCGAAGGGATCGCAGTGACTTTTGAAGGGCGAAATTATTTAGTGATTTTTATTTCTTTTGTTTCATCTTTCGCTTACCTTGCTATGAATATTTGGGCAGGATTCGTAGCGGCTTTTCTATCGTTTCTTGTCGCAAAAAAATATATGACAGGGAGCAAACTGGGTCAAATTGCGCTGATCGAACAGTCTACTGTCACCTTCGAAGGTGCTGGTTTATACGTGGATAACATTTATATCATGAACATTGGTATACCTGATCGCCAAAAAGAAATTCTTACACATGGTCTTGGTTTCGTTATTAGTCCTAAGAATTTTGATGCAAGATCCACGATAGGAAATCTAGGGCAGCGTCAGGCGATTCTACATGATCTTGCTATTTCACTGGGTGTCTACAGAGATTCAGGTACACCAGCATTAGTACCACTCATAAAGAGAGATTTAAATGACGGTCGAATCGGTGTATTTATTCTCCCGCAGAACAAAAGTCCAGAACTTGCAATGAAAGTGATTTCTCAAGTTCCCACACTAGAGAATGCAATTCGAATGCCAACAGAAACAAAAAATAAAGGAAGTGGGTAAGTTTGATTATTGAGAAGGCGATCTTAGCTACAGTGACTCTTTCAGCTAGTAAGGTACCGGTGGGAGCGAACATTTTTGTGTGTGATACAAATGAAGAAATGGATCGCGTAGCTTCTGATCTAGAAGCGATATTAGATGGGATAGCTCATAAGTTGAGTAATGATGTGTACATTATCGTGAAACATTAAAAATGAAATACACCTTAAAAATAAAGTTTAATTTGATCCTCTGTTGTTCATTGGTTTCTTTTTTGATAAGATGTATAGGCTATCGAAGACGACGCCCTTCTTATAGAGAAGGGTTTTTTACAATGAACTCCTGGAAAGTTTGTCCACGACTTTCTGGTTTCAAGCTTAGATAGTTTTTAGAAAGGGCGTGCATAAAATGACAAAACCAGTTGTCGCAATAGTAGGTCGACCGAACGTTGGAAAATCGACCATTTTTAATCGAATAGTAGGAGAAAGAGTCTCGATTGTAGAAGATACTCCAGGAGTTACCAGAGATCGAATTTACAGTACTGGAGAATGGCTAAATCGTGAATTTAATATCATAGATACTGGTGGTATTGAAATAGGTGACGAACCATTTCTTTCTCAAATCCGTTACCAGGCAGAAATTGCAATTGATGAAGCTGATGTCATCATTTTCATGGTGAACGGGCGAGATGGTATCTCAAATGCGGATGAAGAAGTTGCAAAAATTCTTTACCGTTCAAATAAACCAGTAGTTCTTGCAGTTAATAAAGTTGATAATCCTGAACAGCAGACGCTTGTTTACGACTTCTATTCACTTGGGTTTGGAACGCCGTTTGGCATTTCAGGTTCACATGGACTTGGACTTGGTGATCTTTTAGATGAAGTATTCAAGTCATTTCCTGAAGATAATGAAGAAGAGTATGATGAAGGTACAATTAAATTCTCATTAATTGGTCGCCCGAATGTTGGGAAATCTTCACTTGTTAACACCATTTTGGGTGAAGAGAGAGTCATCGTAAGCGATATTGCTGGAACAACTCGAGATGCGATTGACTCAATGTTTACTAGAGATGAACAGGACTACGTTATTATCGATACGGCAGGTATGCGAAAACGCGGAAAAATCTATGAAACGACTGAGAAATACAGTGTACTTCGTGCTATGAGAGGAATAGAACGTTCAGATGTTGTGCTTGTCGTCATTGATGGTGAAGAGGGCATCATTGAACAGGATAAGAAAGTAGCAGGCTATGCTCATGAAGCTGGTAAAGCTGTTGTCATTGTCGTTAATAAGTGGGACGCTGTAGAAAAAGATGACAAGACGATGCGTGTCTTTGAACAGAAAATCCGCGATCATTTCTTATTCCTAAGCTACGCGCCAATTGTTTTCTTATCTGCTAAAACAAAACAGCGACTTCATACATTGTTACCTGTTGTGAACTCAGTGGCTGAGAATCATGCCCTCCGTGTGAAAACGAATGTTTTGAATGAATTAATCATGGATTCCGTTGCAATGAATCCAACACCAACAGACAATGGCAAACGTTTAAAGATTAACTATGCGACACAAGTAGCGGTTAAGCCACCAACGATCGTACTCTTTGTTAACGATCCCGAATTACTTCACTTCTCTTATCGTCGCTTTTTAGAAAATCGCATCCGTGAAACGTTCGGTTTCCAGGGGACCCCGCTTCGCATCCTTGCGCGTAGAAAAAGCGAATAAGTATTCTATACTTGGGATAGAGCCATGCTAATAATAAGGGGGAAATCACATGATCGCGATCCTGATTTGCATTGCTGCTTACTTGCTCGGTTCAGTTAGCTTTAGCTACTTGATTGCAAGAATCGTTAAGAAAATAGATATACGAGATCATGGAAGTGGTAATGCTGGAGCGACAAATACACTGAGAGTGCTTGGGACAGGACCGGCAATTGCGGTTCTGGCACTTGATGTAATTAAAGGCATAATTGCCGTCTGGTTAGGGTATTGGTTCTCTAGTGAACCAATTGTCCCTTTCCTTGCGGGTATTAGTGCTATTATCGGACATAACTGGCCAATTTTCTTTGGGTTCCGTGGCGGAAAAGGGGTTGCAACGACTATAGGGGTATTTGTTACACTAGCGTTTCTTCCGGCTATATACGCTGGAATCATCGCTATTGTCGCAATATTCATTACAAGGTTTGTTTCACTTGGATCCCTGATTTTTGTCGTGCTAACACCTGCATTTATCTTCTTGCTTGGCGGGTATCCAGCTTCATATATTTTGTTAGGGACAATTCTAGCGGTTCTTTCAGTATGGAGACATCGTACTAACGTGCAACGATTATTTTCAGGAACTGAAAGTAAGCTCGGTCAAAAGGTCGAGCAGTAAGGAGGAAGTTCAATGGCGAAAATATCAGTAGTAGGAGCAGGAAGTTGGGGTACAGCCCTAGCAATTGTTTTGGCAGATAATCATCATAACGTTAAGCTGTGGGCGAGACGGCCGGAACTTGCGAACGAAATGAATGAAAATCATACAAACGAGAAATACCTACCGGGCATTACTCTACCTGAAGGTATAGAAGCGACTAGTTCCCTTGAGGATAGTGTGGAGGGTGCAGAAGCTATATTGCTCGTCACACCTACAAAAGCGTTACGAGAAGTGCTTCCTGAGCTTAAAAGTTACCTTGATAAACCTGTCACCATTATCCATGCAAGTAAGGGGATTGAACCTGAGACTTCAAAGCGCATTTCTGAAGTGATAGAGGAAGAGATTCCTCAAAATCTAAGAAAATCGATTGTCGTGCTCTCTGGTCCAAGTCACGCTGAAGAAGTTAGTCTTCATCATCCTACGACAGTGACCGCTTCTTCGAAATCAATGGAAGAGGCAGAATTTGTTCAAGATCTATTTATCAATTCGAATTTTCGAGTATATACAAATCATGACATCATTGGTGTAGAGCTTGGTGGGGCTCTAAAGAATATTATTGCACTTGGTGCAGGAATTTCCGATGGTCTAGGCTATGGTGATAACGCAAAAGCTGCTCTTATTACAAGAGGATTAGCAGAAATTGCTCGTCTAGGCGCAGCAATGGGCGCAAATCCACTAACATTCATGGGTTTGACAGGAATTGGAGACCTTGTTGTTACGTGTACAAGTGTACATAGCAGGAACTGGCGTGCGGGGAACCTTCTCGGCAAGGGAAACAACCTTGACGAAGTGTTAGAGAACATGGGGATGGTTGTTGAAGGCGTTCGCACTACCAAAGCTGCGTATTACCTTGCGAAAAAACAAAATGTTGAAATGCCGATAACGTCTGTTCTATTTGAGATACTCTTTAATAACAAAGATGCGAAAGATGGTGTCGATAAGCTTATGGGAAGACTTCGGACGCACGAAACCGAAGACCTTAATTCCTTGCTTGCAGATCGCTTTGAATTGAATCCAAAAGAACAATAAATAGGCAAAGCACGAAGTATTCCTCCTTGCATACACTATGTTGAACGTTAACGGTAAGGAGGAAAACAGCGTGAGCGATCTGTTCGATAACATAGAAAAGAAAACCAATGTTAAGAAAGAAGACATTTTTAAACTGGCTAACTCAGTTCAGGGAGCAGATTTTACTGACGAAAAGACGGTGCGTAAATTAATTGCGAATGTTGCACGCGTTGCGAACGTAAATGTCTCGAAAGAGAAAGAAGATCGAATCGTAAAGGCAATAGTGAATAAAAATATGCCTTTCGACATCTCAGCAATAGCAAAACTTTTTAGTCAAAAATAGGAAAGAGACAAAATTTTAGGCTAATCAACGATACCACCTTCAAAAAAAGACATATACTAAAAAGGAACCATCAATGTGCAAAGGCACACTTCTATGTGAAATTCATATAGTCAAAGCTGAAGAAAAGCCCCTTTCTTCAGCTTTTTATTTGAGTTTTTGAAAGCGCTAACGACATTTATTCTACTTGAATAATGGTTCATACTGTTTCGAAGATATGCCATTCGCTTAAATAATGCTTCACTTCTTAAAATATTGAAATGCTATAGAAAAAATAATCAAAATTTTGATATAATGGTTGACAGCATAAATAAGATTGGCCATTCTAGGGGGATTAAAAATGTCACCAGGTTTAATAAAAATGTGGGTAGCACTAACGGCACTTGGGTTAATGTTTGTCGCTGTTATGGCGATCATGTTAAGTCGGTATAAATTGAAGGGGTTTTTCCGTGTGCTTGTTTCTATTTTCGCTTATCTATGCATGTTTGTCTCAGGCGTGCTGATGCTTCTTGTCGTCCTCACAGGTCCTACAAACTAAGTATGCAAATTTGTGAATAAGGAATGAGTGCAATGAAACAACTAGGAAAACAACTTTTATTATGGACATGCCTTGTTACGATTCTTTCGGGATGTCTTTATCCGGAAAGTCAAAAGAATGAGAATCAGATTCCATACACTGATCAGATTAAATCAGTCCAATCAGCGGTAGAACAATATCAGAACGACAAAGCGGTACTTCCTATCAAAACAAGAGACCAGAGTACACCGATCTATCAGAAGTATCCAATAGACTTTAAGAAGCTAGTACCAGCTCTTTTGCAACAAGCGCCAGGGAATTCATTTGAAAATGGCGGCGTTTTTCAATATGTATTGATTGATGTAGAAGAAAAGCCGACGGTGAGGTTGATTGATTTACTTATCGTAGAAAAAGTGAAAGATCTTCAACTACGAATTAATGACTATCGACGCCAAAACAAGTATCCCCCTTTTAAAGATGTTCTAGCAAAAGACAGATATTCAATCGACTATGAAGCTCTTGGAATGGATGAGGAACCTACTGTGAAAAGTCCGTTCACTAATGAACAGTTGCCCTTCTTCCTAAATGAAAAAGGAAATGTACATATTGATTATTCGAAAGATCTTACAAAGGCAATAGAAAGCAATCCTGACCACCCATACAAAAATGGTGATGATATTCGGGATTTATTAGCGGATAATTCATTTTATGTTCCTGTCTCTTCCGTCCCCTACACAATTGAAAATGGCGAAGCTGTTTTTTTAGTGAAATAGGTATTTTCCCTTCTCTTTAGCAATACAACTATTAAAAAGAGGAGGGACTTTTTTATGGTTTTTTTCGATAGAGGTCAAAAAGTTTATCTACTTCATCAAATCCTTTTGCTCTGAACTGTCATATTTATTGGACAACATCATAGAATGGTAGTGTTCAAGAAAGTCTGCGGTCTGGAGTGAATCATTTCGTCCTTTGAGGCGGAATTCAGGAGGCGATCACGTGGAGAGAGTGGATATCTTCAAAGATATCGCAGAGCGTACAGGGGGAGATATATACCTTGGAGTCGTAGGTTCTGTTCGAACAGGTAAATCGACGTTTATTAAAAAGTTCATGGAACTAATCGTACTGCCCAATATGGAAAGTGATTCGGACCGAGCGAGGGCACTGGATGAGCTTCCGCAAAGTTCTGCAGGCAGAACGATCATGACAACTGAACCAAAATTTGTACCAAATCATGCCGTTCAAATTCATGTGGAAGATGGACTTGATGTCAACATACGCCTTGTAGATTGCGTTGGGTATGCTGTCCCGGGTGCAAAAGGGTATGAGGATGAAGATGGACCGAGAATGATCACGACACCATGGTATGAAGAACCAATTCCATTTCAAGAAGCAGCGGAAATTGGCACAAGAAAAGTGATTCAAGAACATTCAACACTTGGGGTGGTCATTACAACGGATGGCTCAATTGGAGAAATCCCTCGTCACGATTATCTAGAATCTGAAGAGCGAGTGGTTGAAGAATTAAAAGAAGTTGGTAAACCATTTATTATGATTGTAAACTCGGCGCATCCACATCATCCTCAGACAGAGGCTTTAAGAGGCGATCTATCAAACAAATATGATATACCGGTCATTTCCTTAAGTGTAGAAAGCATGACGGAACATGACATCAATAATGTCATGAGAGAAGTTCTTTATGAATTTCCAGTACTCGAAGTTAACGTTAATTTACCTAGCTGGGTCATGGTTCTTCATCAAGACCATTGGCTCAGACAGAATTATGAAGAATCAGTTAGAGAAACGGTGAAAGACATTAAACGTCTCAGGGATGTCGACCGAGTGGTGGGACAGTTCGAGGAGTTTGAGTTTATTCAGGACGCACGGCTTGCTGGAATAGAAATGGGGCAAGGGATAGCTGAGATTGACCTTTATGCACCAGAGGATTTATACGATCAAATTCTTAAGGAAGTCGTTGGAGTTGAGATAAGAGGAAAAGATCACCTCCTTCAACTCATGCAGGAATTTGCATTTGCGAAAGCCGAATATGATCATGTTTCAGATGCTCTTAGGATGGTTAAACAGACTGGATATGGAATCGCTGCTCCAGCAATTGAAGATATGAGTCTGGATGAGCCGGAAATTATTCGACAGGGTTCAAGGTTTGGGGTAAGACTTAAAGCAGTAGCTCCATCTATTCATATGATTAAGGTCGATGTTGAATCAGAATTCGCTCCAATTATTGGTACAGAGAAACAAAGCGAAGAGCTGGTTCGTTATTTAATGCAAGATTTCGAAGAAGATCCACTATCGATTTGGAATTCAGATATTTTTGGCAGATCGTTGAATTCGATAGTTAGAGAAGGTATCCAGGCTAAACTCGGATTAATGCCTGAAAACGCACGTTATAAACTAAAAGAAACGCTTGAGAGGATTATTAACGAAGGTTCTGGAGGATTAATTGCGATCATACTATAATCAAGCCGACTCCACTACATGGAGTCGGTTTTTTGTATTAGTGTTTAGTTAAGTGTGATTTTGGGGTATTATCTATTCAGGAGTTCAAAATGAACCGAATAAGTGAAGATATCACTTAGATAAGTATGCGATTTGGATAATTATTTACAGATGGTCGAATTATCTGAATTTAACGAAGCTTGTCTTGGAGCGTTTACATTTCACGTTTTTAGCTGATAATAGGTAAAAAAACACTGAAAAATCGTTGAAATCGAGACAAACGTATTGAATTCTTTCTCGTCTTCGTATAATATAGGGCTTGCAAACGTACTAAACCGTGCATTGCGACGTATAAATATCGGTCAATAAGTGAATGAATGTATTTATTTATCCATCTCTCTTGAGAGGAGGTGAACAGAATGAACAAGACAGATCTAATCAATGCTGTTGCAGAATCTGCAGAGCTTTCTAAAAAAGAAGCGACAAAAGCTGTTGACTCAGTTTTTGATAACATTATGCAATCCTTGCAAGAGGGTGACAAAGTTCAACTAATTGGTTTTGGTAACTTTGAAGTCCGTGAGCGTTCTGCTCGTAAAGGGCGTAATCCTCAAACTGGCGAAGAAATCGAAATCGCTGCAAGTAAGGTTCCTGCATTTAAACCTGGTAAAGCCCTTAAGGATGCAGTGAAGTAAGAAATACATAGGGCCAAGAAGAGTCGCACATTCTGCGGCTCTTCTTTTTTGCTAACTTTTTCTCCTTATGCTAGAATCTTCATAGGTAATAAAGGCCCTGAATGGAGGAGTAAGAACAATGTACGAAGTTAATCATGAGAAAATACAAGAAGCAGTGAAGATGATCCTTGAGGCGGTCGGAGAAGATCCAGAACGCGAAGGGTTGTTGGAAACTCCTAAACGTGTAGCAAGAATGTACGAAGAAATCTTTCAGGGACTTCATCAAGATCCAAAGGAACATTTCCAGACGATATTCGGGGAAGATCACGAGGAACTCGTTCTTGTTAAAGATATTCCATTCTATTCAACTTGTGAGCATCATCTTGTTCCTTTCTTCGGGAAAGCACATGTAGCGTATATACCAAAAGGCGGTAAAGTGACAGGGCTGAGTAAGCTTGCGAGAGCTGTTGAGTCTGTAACAAAACGTCCTCAGCTTCAAGAGCGAATTACATCAACAATTGCCAACTCGATGGTCGACACGCTGGAGCCTCACGGAGTAATGGTCATTGTTGAGGCTGAGCACATGTGTATGACGATGAGAGGCGTTAAGAAGCCTGGTTCATCCACAGTTACTTCTGCTGTAAGAGGTGTCTTTGAAAGTGACGCTGCTGCACGTTCTGAAGTGCTAGGGTTAATTAAAGGCTAATTCAGGTAATCGGAGTGATAGAGATGAAAAGTGATAACAATGACTTTTTTGTTATTAAAGCCCTTGAAAATGGTGTGAATGTCATCGGATTAACGCGTGGTTCTGATACGAGATTTCATCATTCTGAAAAGCTAGATAAGGGTGAGGTCATGATTGCTCAATTCACTGAGCATACATCCGCGGTTAAAGTGAGAGGAAAAGCTGTCATACAAACGGAACATGGCGAAATAAGTACAGAAGGGTAAAGCAGGATGTCGGGACCTGCTTTTCTTTCATTTTGAAACATATAGGGCCGTTTTAGAGAAGGGGTTATTGTGCTATACTAGAGGTAAATACATAAGTTATACTTTATGAATGGTTTATTTTAATGTTGATTAAAGTATAAGCAAAAGGCAGGCTTCCCCATTAAATTGCCGGGGAGCTAAATTTTTCTAATTGGAAGACATGTTAGGGGTATGGGATATGAAAAATCCAAAAGAAACCACATATAAAAAAATAGAAGGAGTTCGAGACATGCTACAGTCTCGCCTATCCCATTCATATTTGCTTCGCTTTATCGATTTTCCAATTATTGATGAAGAGAGGCTATATGTATTCTACGGCATGCTAGAGCAAACAAAACTCGAACCTAGAAGAAAACAGGATACGCTTCTTTCAATTATGCTTGTGCAGATTGCACTTGATACACATGAGCTTATTTCACTAGATGAAATGGAGAATGAAAGTGAACGGAAGAATCGCCAGTTAACGGTTCTTGCGGGTGACTATTTCAGTAGCATGTACTATCATATTCTAGCTAAATGGCATGATAATGAACTTATTCGTACGCTTTCTAGTGCGATTCAGGAAGTTAATGAAGCTAAGATGTCGCTCTATCAAACCGATTATCGGTCGACCGATTTGATTTTTGATAATCTAAAGGAAATTGAATCGATTTTGGTACGAAAAGTAGCTGAACATTACGGGCTTAAAGAATGGAGCATGTTTGGAACACAGTATTTCTATATGAATCGCCTTCTAGTTGAACGTAAACAGGTTCTTCTTCATTCTGGATCGAATTTACTACATAAAATAGCTTTTACACTTCTGTCGGTCAAGGAGTCGAAGCTAACAACGGATCAAGCATCAAAAGCGAAAGCCGTGCTAGATTCGTATGTAGAGCATGCAAAGAAAGAGATCGATTTCCTATTTCAGCATTATTCTGAGCTACATGGTTTATTTCAAAATAGACTAGAGTCTAACTGGGGATTGACTGGAATACAAGAAAAGAAAATGGCGGAAGAGGGATAAGGAATGGCTTCATCTAAAGAAGAACGTGTACATGATGTTTTTCAAACGATTTCGAAACGGTACGATGTCATGAATTCAGTCATCAGCTTTCAACGTCACAAAGCATGGCGGAAAGACACCATGCGTCTGATGAATGTCCAAAAGGGCGCTTCAGCTCTTGATGTTTGCTGTGGTACAGCAGATTGGACTCTTGCTATGGGAGAAGCTGTAGGTGAGAATGGCAGTGCGATCGGGCTTGATTTCAGTGAAAATATGCTTGAAGTTGGCAAAACAAAAGTCAAAGAAAAGAAGCGACAAAATGTAAAGCTCATACATGGCAATGCCATGAGTCTTCCATTTGAGGATAACTCATTTGATTATGTCACGATTGGCTTCGGTCTTCGAAACGTCCCTGATTATGATCGAGTAATTAAAGAAATGTATCGTGTAGTTAAGCCTGGTGGTCAAGTTGTTTGTCTTGAAACTTCGCAACCAACCATCCCTGTTTTTAGACAGGTGTACTATGGTTATTTTAGACATGTGATGCCTGTGCTTGGTAAGTTACTTGCAAAAAGCTATGAGGAATACTCCTGGCTACAAGAATCAGCCAGTTCTTTCCCTGGTAGAGAAGATTTAAAGAAGCTTTTCTTTAAGAGTGGATTTAGTCGTGTGGACGTCAAACCTTATTCCGGTGGCGTAGCAGCGATGCACAGAGGCTTTAAACCAAATCAAATATAAAAACAACAACAGATATTTTGTGATAATCAGTTAGGTGGATCTCATGAAATTAAAAACGATATATGCTTCACTAAAAAAAGATTTATCCTTTATTGAATCCGAACTGGAGCAGACGGTAGATGCGCACCATCCTGTCTTACGTGATGCTTCTAACCACCTATTAAAAGCTGGAGGGAAACGAATCCGTCCTGTATTCGTATTGCTTTCTGGGAAGTTTGGTGAATATAACCTACCTCTTATGAAAAATGTTGCCGTTGCGCTTGAGTTGATTCATATGGCCTCACTTGTTCATGACGATGTGATTGATGATGCAGAGATGCGTCGAGGAGCAAAAACAATTAAAGCAAAATGGGATAATCGTGTGGCGATGTACACAGGTGATTATATATTTGCTCGTGCCGTTGAGCTTGTTACAGAATTGAAAAATCCTGAGGCAAATAACATCCTATCAAATGCTATTTTAGAAATGACGATTGGGGAAATTGAGCAAATACGTGATCAGTTTAATTGGGAGCAAAATGTACGGCATTATTTTAGAAGGATTAAGAGAAAAACAGCCCTTTTAATTGCCACATCTTGTGAACTCGGTGCTGTCGCTGCTGGCGTTTCAAAAGCAGAACAGCTTCACTTAAAGCAGTTTGGCTACTACGTTGGCATGTCATATCAGATCACAGATGATATTCTTGATTATACGGGAACTGTTAAACAACTTGGTAAGCCTGCTGGCGGTGATTTGTTACAGGGGAATATTACTCTTCCTGTTCTTTATGCAATGAACCAAGGGAACAGTAAAGATAAAATCAAAGGTGTTTTTTCAGAGAATTCTAACGCATCACAGGAAGAAGTTAATCAAGTACTTTCGATCGTGAAATCTTCTGGAGGTATTGAATATGCTCAGGAGATTAGTGATCGCTACTTGACAAAAGCATTCTACGAACTTGACCAACTTCCATCCCAATCTGCAAGAACCTCACTCAAACAAATCGCAGAATATATAGGAAAACGAAAACATTAAAAGGAAATGTTGTTATTTTTGCGAATATTTGATAGAATTTTGAAGGGCAGAAAAATACTTTCTGCCCGATACATATAAAGTGGTGAAGGTGAGGAGATTTTTGTGGAAAAAACATTTCTAATGGTCAAGCCTGATGGCGTGCAACGCAATCTTATTGGCGGAATCGTATCACGCTTTGAACGTAAAGGATTTAACTTAGTGGGTGCAAAATTGATGACGATTTCAAAAGATCTTGCAGAGACCCATTATGGTGAACATAAAGAACGTCCTTTTTTTGGTGAACTTGTTGAATTCATTACTTCTGGTCCTGTTTTTGCAATGGTATGGGAAGGTGAGAATGTCATTTCAACAGCTCGTACAATGATGGGCGCAACTAACCCAAAAGATGCGAATCCTGGCACAATCCGAGGTGACTATGGTGTACAAGTCAGCATGAACGTTATTCATGGTTCAGATTCTCCAGAAAGTGCAGAGCGAGAAATTTCATTGTTTTTTAACGAAAGTGAATTGAACGAATATGCAAAAACCATTTCTAAATGGGTTTAATTTTTTCTCGAAAATGAAAGCGCTTATATTTGATGAAGCCGGACAATTTGTCCGGCTTTTCATTTTGTTTGGGATTGAATGAAGAAGCAATGACTGTTTAAAAATAAAATGGTTATATTTTTAAATAAAGTTATTTTTGGGTCGTTCATTTCCTTGGTTCCCTACCGTGAAAATCCACCTTACAGGAAGCAAACCTATTAACTTATAGTAAAGGGGATGGAAAAGGATTTCCTTTTTCAATTGTGCGGGCAATACGAAGTAACAGGTTATCATTAAATTTATTCGATGCAGCTTGTATTCCTACTGGTAATCCAGATGAAGTTAGACCGGCTGGAATAGAAATAGCCGGGTGTCCAGTGCAATTATAGATTTGTGTCATCATCCAATCAGAAATTGGTGCTGCTGCTTTACCATTAATCTTATCAGGACCTTCAATCTGGTGAGAAAAAGCTGGCACTCCGAGCACGGGAGAAAGAATTGCATCAAATTGATTTAATTCGTTTTGTAGTGTATTCCAAATCAACGTGCGTTGAACTTCTGTTTCTCTTAGATCCACAGCACTTAGTTTTCTTCCAGATTCAATCATCTCAGAAACCGATTGACTGAATTGGGATGGAAATCGATCGTAAAGTGATCCGTAGGCTGAGGCGAGTCCTGCAAACCACATTTTATTAAAAAAGGAAATCAACTCCTCAAGTTTCATCCCAAACTCAAATGGGATTTTTTCTACTATTGCTCCTTGATCCCGCAATAGTGAGATGGTGTCTTGAATTGGTCCCAAAATTTCTGGATCGAACGGATATATGCCGAAATTGTCCGTATAAGCGAATCTCATACCATCTACACCACCCGTCATTTCCTCCATCAAGTTGGCTTCAGGTATAGGAACAGAGTAAGGATCATTAGGTTCATAGCCTTCCATTACCGAAAGAAGTAATGCGGCATCTTCAGTCGTTCTGCTCATGGGTCCATAATGAACAAATGGTTGCGTTGTGCCGAAGCGATTGGCTGGTGAACTATCAAATGGAATTCGTCCAAATGTAGGTTTTAGTCCAATGATACCGTTAAGGCTTGAAGGAATGCGAACAGAACCGCCACCATCACTTCCTTCTGCTAATGGAACGCATTTACTCGCTACAGCTGCAGCGGATCCCCCACTTGAACCACCAGCTGTTAATGCTTGATTCCAAGGATTTTTGGTTGTTCCTCTAAGGGGATTGTCCGTGGTGCCTTTATGACCGAATTCAGGGGTGTTGGTTTTCCCAATTATGATGGCGCCTGCCTCTTTCATTCTTCGAACAATGGTTGGCTCATGCTGAGTGATGTGATCTTTAAATAGAGGTGAACCGAATGTTGTTCTCCGCCCTTTTACGGGAGTAAGGTCTTTAAGTGCGACAGGGATTCCGTGTAGTGGCCCCTGAGGACCGTTCTTCATAAGTTCATCTTCCGCAATGCGGGCTTCTTGAAGAGCTTCTTCTTCAAAAACAGTAATGAATAAATGAAGATCTGGGTTTACATGTCTTATTCGATCAAGATGGCTTTGAACAATGTCAACTGGTGAAAGCTCTTTTCTTACGATATGTTCGGCCATTTTTTGTGCCGATAGATCAATAATATTCATATGTACACATCCTTATCTGAAGCTACTCTTCTAACTCTACCGAAAAAAAGATATAGAGGCAATCCAGTTAGCTTCTTCTAGGAATGTAAAAGAAGGATAATAAAATTCGTCACGTACATCTCAAGCTATAGTGTTTTTTCGTCGGAAATGTGATAGGCTATTCGCAACCATCTTTCAAATGATTCCATTCGCACATTATTGAAAATTCTGTTTTTTATAAAGTGACCTTTCAATTAAAAGAAGGGTTATTGTACCTCAAGGGTGGAATTAATGAGCATGGATGTAAGGACATACAATAACAGAAACAACGAAAAAGTTAAAATTCATTACACGAATATTATTCGGTATGATATAGTAGTACGTAAAAGCGTCAAAGTATATTGGAGGAGATAGGATGAGATACTTAACAGCAGGAGAATCACACGGACCGCAATTAACTACAATTTTAGAAGGTCTTCCTTCTGGACTAGAACTAATGGCAGAAGATATAAATACAGAACTTGCAAGGCGTCAGCTTGGCTATGGACGTGGACGTCGCATGCAGATTGAGAAAGATCAGGTTCAAATTCTTAGCGGTGTTCGCCATGCTCGATCAACAGGAGCTCCAATTGCACTTGTTGTTGAAAATAAGGATTGGACGCACTGGAAAAATTATATGGGTGCGGAACCATTAACGAAAGAACAAGAAGATAATATGAAGCGACAAATTTCACGTCCTCGGCCGGGGCACGCAGATTTAAATGGTGCCATCAAATACGGGCATCGCGATATGCGGAATGTGTTAGAGCGTTCTTCTGCTAGAGAAACGACCGTTCGTGTCGCTGCTGGAGCAGTTGCGAAGAAGTTACTTAAAACTCTCGGAATCGAAGTTGCAGGTCATGTTCGTATGATTGGTGGAGTCGAGAGCAGCTATGAAGGCGGGATGTCTCTTCAAGAAATTCAGCGCGTTTCTGAAGAATCTCCTGTTCGAAGTCTTGATGAAGAAGCAGGAAAGAAGATGATGGAAGCAATCGATGATGCGAAAAAGAATGGGGATTCGATTGGTGGAATTGTAGAAGTCATCGTTGAAGGGCTTCCGGTTGGTCTTGGTAGTCATGTACATTATGATCGTAAGCTTGATGCTAAGATAGCTGGCGCTGTTATGAGTATTAACGCGTTCAAAGGTGTAGAATTCGGAATCGGTTTTGAAGCAGCTAGAAAGCCAGGAAGTGAAGTTCATGATGAAATACAGTGGTCTTCAGAGGAAGGGTACACTCGCAAAACAAATCGGTTAGGTGGTTTTGAGGGTGGTATGACGACTGGTATGCCGATTGTCGTGAAAGGGGTAATGAAACCAATTCCGACGTTATATAAACCTCTTCAAAGTGTCGATATAGATACAAAAGAACCATTTTCAGCAAGCATTGAACGCTCTGATAGCTGTGCGGTACCAGCTGCAAGTGTTGTTGCAGAGAATGTGGTGGCGTGGGAAGTGGCTTGCTCGGTTCTAGATAAGTTTGGTCATGATCGTATCGATGAAATCGCTGATGCTTTGCAACAGCACAGGACATATAGCCGGGAGTTTTAATCATGGATACGATTAAAATCGATACGAAAAGCGGAAGTTACCCTGTGCATATCGGGACAGGTATCAGAAGGAATTGGCGAGATTTAATTCATGATATCGCGTCCTATTCAAGTTTCTACATCATTACGGATGACGTAGTTGAAAAGCGATACTTATCATCGATTCTAGACGGAGAGAACATCCCTGTATTTGTCGTTCCATCTGGAGAAGAATCGAAATCATTGGCACGCTATAGTGAATGTATGACAGCACTCCTTGAAGCAGAATTAGATCGTAAGGCATGCATTATTGCTCTTGGTGGTGGCGTTGTTGGTGATCTTGCGGGGTTTGCTGCTGCTACATATATGCGAGGAATTGACTTCATTCAAGTTCCAACAACTCTTCTGGCCCATGATTCAAGTGTTGGTGGCAAAACAGGCATCAATCATGAACTTGGTAAGAATTTGATTGGGGCTTTCCATCAACCGGCTGCTGTTATTTACGATACGGAATGTTTACAGACTCTTCCAGGTAGAGAGTGGCGCTCTGGTTTTAGTGAGGTAATCAAGCATGCATTCATTCATGATGAAGTATTTTTGGAATGGTTAATGGATCGTGGAAAACCAGTTCAACACTTTACGGATGAAGAACTTCAATTCATGATTAAGCAGGGGATTAGTGTTAAAGGATCTATTGTGAATGAAGATGAAAGAGAATCTGGTGTGAGAGCACATTTGAACTTTGGTCATACGCTCGGTCACGCTATAGAAGCAGAATTAGGTTATGGTCAGGTGACTCACGGTGAAGCGGTTGCTATTGGTATGATTTATGCACTAAGAATGAGTGAAGAATATTTTTCCGCAAAGTTTCGTATTCATGAATTAATTAACTGGTTTCAAGAAATTGGTCTCCCTGTATCAGTTCCTAAACAACTCGATAGTAAAAAGTTAATTGAACGGATGAAGAAAGACAAAAAGGCTGAAAGCAAAAGATTGCAATTTGTACTGCTGAAGAAGATTGGTATGCCTGTTAAAGTGATGATCGATGATGATACAGCACTTAGACTGCTTCAGGAAAGCATGGAAGGGAGTAGGTAACGGTGGTTAGGGGAATTAGAGGCGCAACGACTGTAGAGAATAATGAAAAAGACGAGATAATTCATGCGACAACCAAATTATTAGAAGCATTAATCCAGCAAAATAAAATTAACCCTAAACACGTGGCATCGATTCAGTTTACAATGACAACTGATTTAGACGCCGTATTTCCTGCTGAAGCGGTTAGAGATTTTAAAGGATGGACAAATGTGCCATTGCTTTGTTCATCTGAAATCGATGTCAAGGGATCTTTGCCAATGTGTATTCGACTACTTATGACTGTGAATACGACGGATGACCAAGATCAAATAAATCATGTTTATTTAGAAAAAGCGGTTTCGTTACGTCCCGATCTCGCAAGTTGACAAATACGTAACATCATACTAGGATAGAAATTAGTTTAGAGCAGAGGCAAAAAGAGTTATTTTGAGTTGAGAGAGCTGAGAATAGGATAGTTGAGTTGAGGAGAGCTTAGTGGGATACGTTTATAACCCCCCTGAGGTTATTCAGGGGGTTTTTATATACCTTTTTTGGTATTTTCATAATTCAGACATTTTAGGTCTGCTTTTTGTTATACCACATTTTCCTTCCTCGGATTACTCAGCTTTTCCATTCTCCATTATTAACTATGGAGAGGTGAGAAAGTTGACTACAGATTATTCTTCATTTCAAAGGGATGCCGCTAAGTACGGAACTATCCCACTAATGAAGTCGTATTTTCTTGATACGGCTACACCCATTCAAATTTTTCAAAATATAGGTAAACGTGCGAGCTTTCTATTAGAAAGCAGTGATCAGGAATCGAGATGGTCACGTTATTCATTCATAGGAATCGATCCTGTCTATTCCCTAACGGAGCAAAAAGGGATTTTTTCAGTAATCGATGAAAACCAAAATAGTATTCTCGAACGTCAAGACTTCCAATCAGGAGTTAAAGCGTTATTTGACTATTTAAATCCCAAACTACCGGAAACGGATTTTCCATTCTATGGAGGTGCTGTTGGATACATCGGTTATGATGCGGTCAGTCAGTTTGATAAAATACCGGTTCATTCTGATCGAGATGAAGAGATGCCACTTTTCCATTTCATTGTTTGCGAGAACTTGTTGATTTATGACCATCATTTGAAGCGGTTGACCGTATGTCATCACGCAAGAATTAATGATGAAGTCAAAGTTAAGGAAGTCTACAACAATGCTTTTGATGTGATGGATAATCTTGTGTCATTAGCCTCCCAATCGATTCAAAGTGAGGCGATACATCTTCCTGAAGATGCATCTGATGAAGTTGATTTCTCCAGCATTAAATCCAATTATGAGAAGCATCAATTTTTAAACGATGTCGAGAAGATCAAGAAATATATTGAAGACGGAGATGTGTTTCAAGCCGTTTTATCACAGCGCTTTGAGAAAGATGTTTCAATCGGAGGATTGGACCTTTATCGTGTCTTAAGGATTATTAACCCTTCCCCATATATGTTCTATCTTAAAATGAATAATGTTGAAATTATCGGAAGTTCTCCTGAAAAGCTAGTACAAGTTCAGGATGGAAAGATTGAAATCGATCCGATCGCTGGTACAAGAAAGCGTGGAAGAACGGATCAGGAAGATCAACAGCTTGCAGAAGAATTGCTTCACGATGAGAAAGAGCGGGCAGAGCACTATATGCTTGTCGATCTTGCGAGAAATGATGTAGGCAGGGTAGCGAAATATGGAAGTGTTACAGTTCCTCAATTAATGGACATTGGGAGATTTTCACACGTTATGCATATTATTTCAAAGGTGACAGGTGTTCTTTCTCCTCGGTTTACTAGTTTGGACGCCGTTGTGGCCTCGTTCCCTGCAGGGACTGTGTCAGGTGCACCAAAAGTAAGAGCGATGCAAATCCTTAATGAACTTGAACCAACCTCTCGCTCCATTTACTCTGGCGCGATCGGCTATATAGGTTTTGATGGAAATATTGATTCGTGTATCGCCATACGAACAATGGTCATCAAAGATGGAACAGCATACGTCCAAGCCGGAGCGGGTATCGTAGCAGATTCCATACCTGAGAGTGAATGGGAAGAGACGAGAAATAAAGCCAGTGCTTTGATTAAAGCAATCCAGGTAGCTGAATCTATTTTCGACAAACGGGAGGAGCGGTTAAATGTTTAAAGAGCAACTTAGAAGTATGATCCAGGGGCATACGCTATCAGAATCGACAGCAGAGCAAGTGATGGATGTTATTATGGAAGGAAGAGCAAATGATGCACAGATTGCTAGCTTTCTAACAATTCTCCAAATGAGGGAGGAAACGGTTGATGAACTAACTGGATTTGTGAGATCACTTCGGAACCATGTTGTTCAGCTCGATCATGGTGGATTGCCTCTTATCGATACGTGCGGGACGGGAGGAGATGGACACTCAACTTTTAATATCTCAACTGCTTCAGCCATTCTTGTTTCTAGTCTTGGTATAAAAGTCGCCAAGCACGGAAATAAAGCTGTATCTTCGAAAAGCGGTAGTGCTGACGTTCTGGATCAACTTGGAATTCCAACTCAGTCAAGTCGGGATGAAGCAGTTTCAACACTTAAGAAAAATAACATGTGCTTTCTTTTTGCTCCAAATTACCATGTAGCGATGAAGCATGCGGTAAGTGCTCGGAAAGCAATTGGGTTTAGAACCGTTTTTAATAGCCTTGGACCTCTTGCTAATCCTGCTGGTAGTCAATCACAGTTAATTGGTGTCTATAGTCATGAGAAGGCGCTGAAAATGGCTGAAGCCCTAAAGCGTCTCGGGACAAAACGCGCTCTACTCGTGACAGGTGGAGAAGGAATGGATGAATGCTCGATCTCTACTTATACCGATTTTGTAGAATTAAAAGATGGAAAAGTCTTTACTTACCGTCGCACACCTGAAGATGTTGGGCTGACTTCAGGAGAATCGAAGGATTTGATAGTGAATACCTCACAAGAAAGTGCAGATCTCATTGAGCAAATTTTCGATGGAGTTGGAAATGAAGCGAGTAGAGAAATCGTTTTATATAATGCTGGTGCGGCAATATACCTTTCGGGAGCATGCGATACGATAAAAGCTGGCGTTCAAATGGCTAAAGAAGCGATCGAGATCGGTACCGCAAGAAAGCAACTCAACGCGTTAAGTGCAAAAAAGGAGCTGAATGTTCATGCTTGATAAAATCATATCTGTAAAACATGAAGAGATGGAACGTTTTATAATGCCTGATGATGAAAAACTTACGAATGTATCATTTGCAGATCGTTTGCGTCGTCCAACACATGAAATTGGACTGATAGCAGAGGTAAAGAAAGCCTCTCCCTCAAAAGGAATCATTAATGAAGATTTTGATCCGATCGAAGTCGCTATGGCCTATGAAAAAGCAGGTGCTGACGCTATATCCGTTCTCACTGACGAATCTTTCTTTATGGGATCAAACACGTATTTGACGGAAGTCAAAAAACACGTGAGTCTTCCGGTGTTAAGAAAAGATTTCATCATAGATAAACGACAAATTGAAGAAAGCAAGTATATCGGAGCGGACGCGATTCTATTAATTGTAAGAGCTCTCGGAGTAAAAAAGACGAAGGAGTTTTACGACTATGCTTCTCAACTAGGCTTAGAGTGTTTAGTTGAGGTGCACTCAGAAGAAGAGCTTCTCGAGCTTACATCTCTGTTCAAACCTGAGGTGATCGGTGTAAACAACCGTAATCTAGCCACTTTCGAAACTTCAACAAAACAAACACACTCCCTTAGTCAATATGTTCCGCAATCATCTGTTTTGATTAGCGAAAGCGGCATTTCGAGTTACGAGGATATAAAGGACGTAAAAAGTGCAGGCGCAAAAGCTGTGCTGGTTGGTGAAGCGTTGATGCGCCATGGCGCATATGAAGCAGGGATAAAACGGTTATTTGGTGAAACAGCTCATGAGAACGCCTGAATTAAAACTATGTGGAAACCGGTCATTGGAAGATTGGCAGATTGTTAGAGGTAGTGGTGTTTCGCATGCTGGCTTCATTTTCGCGAATAGTGTACGTCGCGTAACGGATGATCAGGTGAAAAAGTGGCTGAGTGATTATCCGCCTTTTGATGGAATGAAAATTGTTGGTGTGTTTGTAAATCCGGAACTTGAGGAGTTAGCTCAGACGGTGAGTGAAGTTCCGCTTGATGTGATTCAATTACACGGTAATGAAACCCCTGCTTTTGGTGCGAAAATTAAACAAATGACAGGTAAGACGTTATGGAAAGTGATCCATCACGGTGATGATGCTCATAACGTAATGACAAAATTCAGCGGAATAGCGGATAGCTATATTGTTGACACAAAACTCCCAGGTCAATGGGGTGGGACAGGAAAACGATTCGATTGGAGTGCTATTCCAGCGTATCAAAAAGAAGCTTCCAAACAAGAAGTGCTTTTATTTATTGCAGGCGGAGTAACTCCCGAGAACGTTCAAGAATTATTAAGCTATCATCCTGATGGTATTGATGTATCGAGTGGAATAGAAGAGAACGACCGCAAAGATCAAACGAAAATGAACAGAATGAAAGAAAGGCTGGGATGAGAATGTCAACAAATGTTCCTGATCAACGAGGCAGATATGGAAGATACGGTGGGAAATATGTACCTGAAACTGCTATGTATGCGTTAGAAGAATTAGAGCAATCGTTAAACGAAGCGATGGCTGATGAACAATTCATGGCGGTTTATCATGAAGAATTGAAAAAATATTCTGGTCGCCCGACACCGATCACGCATGCAGAAAACCTATCAAAACGGCTTGGTGGTGCACAAATCTATCTAAAACGAGAAGACTTAAATCATACTGGAGCCCATAAACTGAACAATGCTATAGGACAGGCTCTGCTTGCTGTTCGAATGGGAAAAGAAAAAATCGTCGCAGAAACGGGTGCTGGACAGCACGGTGTAGCTGCAGCGACAGTGGCAGCGCGTTTTGGACTAGAATGTAAAGTTTTTATGGGTGAAGAGGATATTAGACGGCAGGAATTGAATGTTTTCAGAATGAAACTTCTCGGAGCTGAAGTTGTACCAGTATCCTCCGGAAGCAAGACACTAAAAGATGCAACAAATGAAGCCATTCGATACTGGGTAGCCAATGTTGAGGATACTTTCTATTTAATTGGCTCTGTAGTTGGCCCACATCCTTATCCCAAAATGGTGCGTGATTTCCAACGAGTGATCGGTGATGAGTCAAGAGAACAAATGGAGAAACTGCCTGATAAAATAATTGCTTGTGTTGGTGGTGGCAGTAACGCGATGGGAATGTTTTATCCTTTTCTAAAAGACGATGTGAGCTTAATTGGTGTAGAAGCAGCTGGGAAGGGAATTCACACCGGAGAACATGCAGCAACGCTGTCTGAAGGTCGCCTTGGAGTTATTCATGGTTCCATTACTTATCTTCTTCAAAATGAGACTGGCCAAATCCAGGAACCTCATTCGATTTCAGCTGGTCTTGATTATCCCGGAATTGGACCAGAACATGCTTATTTAAATGAAACAGGTAGAGTAACGTATACTGGTATTACTGATATGGAAGCTCTAGATGCTTTGAAAGCCCTATCTGAAGAAGAGGGTATTATTCCTGCTATTGAAAGTGCTCATGCGTTATCCGAGGCGATGAAACAGGCGCCAGACATGCAAGAGGATGAAATTATTCTCGTTTGTCTATCCGGTAGAGGAGATAAAGATGTACACACGATCATGGAACATCTTGGAGGTGAGGTTGATGAATAAACGGTTTAAGGAATACGTTGAAGGTAGAAATGATTTGTTCATCCCATTTATCGTGGCCGGTGATCCGACAGAAAAGGCAACAATTGATTTAGCATTGATGTTGCAAGAAGAAGGCGCTAATGCGATTGAACTTGGAATACCATATTCGGATCCCCTAGCAGATGGGCCGGTCATCCAGCGAGCATCACTTCGAGCGCTCGAGCATGAGATGAGTCTTGAAAGAGCCATGAACCTTGTGCAAAAAATGAGAGAGAATGGTCTCGAAATTCCAGTTGTTATATTTACTTATTATAATCTTTTGTTACAATTAGGAGAAGAACGCTTCTTCGCTTTAGTGCGAAAAAATGATATCGACGGTCTTTTAGTCCCAGATCTTCCTTTTGAAGAAAGTGGAGAATGGAGGAAAAGCTGTAAAGCAAATGGAACAGCGCTCATTTCTCTTGTAGCGCCAACAACATCAGAAAAACGTCTTCAGGCAATCGCTGAAGAAGCGAATGGCTTTCTTTACTGTGTTTCATCACTCGGTGTTACTGGTACGAGAACGGATTTCCATTCAGCCGTTTTTGAGTTCCTTGAGCGAGTGAAGGGCTACAGTCAAATTCCGGTTGCCGTTGGATTCGGCGTTTCAGCACCGGAACAAGTAAACAAATTGAAAGATTACTGTGATGGTGTCATCGTAGGTAGTGCCATCATTCGTCAGGTTGAAGCGCAAGTAGAAGCGTTGAAAGATGAATCATCCCAGAAGGAAGCGATTGATCAGATTCGTGCATATGTTCGAGATTTGGTTTCTCCCTACGGGAAAATGAAAATTCATACGTGAGGTGCAAGCATGATTCCAAAACGTCAGATGAAGGGTCTTACCCCTTACAAGCCAGGTAAACCAATTGAAGAAGTGAAAAAAGAACTTGGGTTAAAAGAAGTGATTAAATTAGCTTCAAACGAGAATCCGTATGGCTCCTCGCGAACTGTTAAAGAAGCCATTGAAAAAGAGTTGGATCAATTACACGTTTATCCTGACGGCTACGCAGCTTCTCTTCGCTCAGCTGTTTCAGAGCATCTCGAGTTAAGTGAGGACAAGATCGTTTTTGGGAACGGCTCTGATGAAGTAGTTCAAATGCTTTGTAGAACTTATCTTGAAAAAGGAACGAATACAGTGATGGCAAGTCCAACATTTCCTCAATATCGACATAATGCCATCATCGAAGATGCAGAGGTTCGAGAGGTACCATTAAAAGCCGGGAAACATCAGCTACGTGAAATGTTACAAGCAATCGATGAAAATACACGAATCGTTTGGGTGTGTTCACCTAACAATCCAACAGGTGAGCACATTCCTGAAGATGAATTATTTTCGTTTATGAAACAGGTACCAGAAGACGTCTTGATTGTAGTCGACGAAGCTTACAAAGAATATGTCACAGCGACTGATTTCCCTGATACGTTAGCAGCTCTTTCTGAATTTAAAAATCTTGTTGTCCTCCGTACGTTTTCTAAAGCATATGGAATAGCTGCCTTACGCGTCGGTTATGGTGTTGCAAATCCTGATGTAGTCGCTTCCATTGAACCTTCACGAGAGCCCTTTAATACATCAAGAGTGGCACAAGCTGCCGCGATTGCTGCCTTAAACGATCAGAGCTTTATTCAAATGTGTCGTGAAGAAAATGAAAAAGGACGCGAACTTTATTATGGCTTCTGTGAACAATATAATTTATCTGTATACCCCTCACAGGGAAATTTCGTACTAATAGATTTTGGCGTTCCTGCAGATGAAGTATTTGATTATCTTATGAGAAAAGGATACATTGTCCGTTCTGGATCTGCACTTGGTTTTCCTACTTCAGCGCGCATTACTGTAGGTTCAGAAGAGCAAAACAAGGACATTATTACATGCCTATCTAAATTCTTAGATGAAAAGAGAACGATACAGTCATGATTAAAAATGTTGCTATCATTGGACTTGGTTTAATCGGTGGTTCCATTGCCCTTGCAATTAAAGAGGGTCATGAGAATGCCTTCATTACAGGATATGATGTGAATCAGAACCAGCTTGATCTGGCAAAAGCGCTTCGCGTCGTTGATCAAACAGCTTCTTCGTTAGAAGAAGCTGTTCAATCAGCTGACTTTGTCATCATCGCGGCACCAGTTGTTCAGACGGAAGAAATTCTAGAACAATTATCCAATATCACGTTGAAAAGTGATGTCATTATATCCGATGTGGGCAGTACCAAACATTCGATTGTCTCTCATGCAAGAGCAATTCTTAACCCATCAGTAACATTTATAGGTGGTCATCCCATGGCGGGATCTCACAAAACGGGAGTAACAGCTGCAAAATCCCATTTATTTGAGAATGCATTTTACATTCTGACACCTGATGACTCAGTAAATCAAGATCAATTGGATGCGTTAATGAGCCTATTAAGTAAAACGAATGCGACGTTTGTTGAACTTGAGGCTGAAGAACACGACTACTTAGTTGGGTTGATTAGTCACTTTCCACATATTCTTGCCGCAAGCCTTGTGAATTTTGTCAGTGAGCGTAACAATAATCAACGCTATAATGTAGCCAGGTTTGCTGCAGGTGGATTCCGAGACATTACACGTATAGCTTCGGCAAGTCCTGTCATGTGGCGTGATATTCTTTTAAGGAATAAATCGGTGCTATTACAAATGACAGAAGATTTAAAACTAGAGTTAAATCGAATTCAAAGTTATATTGAGAATGAAGATGGCGATCGGATATTTGATTATTTTGCAGATGCAAAAGATTTTCGTGATGGTTTGCCAGTTCGATCAAGGGGTGCAATTCCAGCATTTTATGATTTGTTTTTAGATGTACAAGATCAACCAGGTGTTATTGCCGCCGTGACTCAAAAGCTTGCAACTGAAGATATTTCGATTACAAATATTCGAATAATCGAGACTCGTGAAGACATCATGGGAGTCTTGAGAGTTAGCTTTAGAACAGAGAACGATCGAGATAAGGCGAAGCTGGTGCTTGACGAGGATTTTGATACTTACGTAGATGATAAATAAGGAGTACGCAACTATGGAAACAATAGTAAAAGCGAAAAGTCTTAAAGGAACAGTTACGATTCCGGGCGATAAATCAATCTCTCATCGAGCTATCATGTTTGGTTCGGTTGCAACTGGTAAAACGCATATCACCAATTTCCTACCTGGTGCAGATTGTTTAAGTACTATTGCTTGTTTTAAGCAAATGGGTGTACATATCGAACAGAATGGAGCATCAGTCATTGTTGAAGGAAATGGTATTGAAGGTTTGAGAGAGCCTACAAATCTTCTTGATGTAGGCAACTCCGGGACAACGTTCCGTCTTATGATGGGCTTGCTTGCCGGTAGGTCTTTCTTTTCCGTTCTTGCTGGAGACGATTCAATTGCAAAGCGGCCCATGAACCGCGTAACGATTCCTTTACAACAAATGGGTACTTCTATAGATGGCAGAGGAGATGGCACATTTGCTCCAATCGCGATACGTGGTGGAAATCTGAAGGGGATTACTTACGCTTCTCCTGTTGCAAGCGCACAGGTTAAGTCTGCAATCCTTCTTGCAGGTCTTCAAGCGGAAGGTATCACTACTGTAACTGAAACACACAGGTCACGAAACCATACTGAAAACATGCTTGAAAGTTTCGGTGTTGATGTTAAAAGAGAAGGTCTTTCAGTCAGCGTGAGTGGGGGGCAAGAGCTAAAAGCGACGAATGTGGAAGTTCCTGGTGATATATCTTCAGCTGCTTTCTTCCTTGTCGCTGGTGCCATTGTTCCAGATAGTACAATTACGTTATTGAACGTAGGAATTAACTATACCCGATCTGGTATTTTGGATGTTCTGGAGCAAATGGGGGCAGCTATGTCGATTAAGAACAAACGCGTTGTTAATCAAGAAGAAGTGGCTGATCTTACAATGAGCACAAGTGAATTATCTGGAACCATAATTGAAGGAGAAATGATTCCAAGATTAATCGATGAGCTTCCCGTAATAGCACTCCTTGCAACCCAGGCGAATGGTCGAACCATTATAAAGGATGCAGAAGAATTAAAAGTAAAGGAAACGAATCGAATTGATGCCGTTGTAGAAGCTTTACAAAAGTTAGGTGCCTCTATAACAGGGACAAGTGATGGCATGATCATAGAAGGACGAACAACGCTTCGTGGTGGTGCCGTATCAAGTCTTGGTGATCATCGGATTGGAATGATGCTTGCCGTTGCTGGTTGCATCACAGAAGGCGATGTCGAGCTAGCACTTTCAGAAGCGATCAAAGTGTCTTATCCAGATTTCTTTGAACATTTAAAACAACTGAAAGCAGGTTCTTAGGAACCTGCTTTTTTTCAAGACAAAGAGAATTTAAAAGGATATTCATTAAGGCATCGAATTTCATCGCGACTTTGCTTTTATTGCAATGAATAAAATCGTTATATACTATAATGCGTACGCGTAAATAACGGAAATCATTAAATTTTCAAAACAATCTGTTGATTTTGCGAAAAACACTGTTATAATAAATATAGTAATGGTTTCTCTCCACTCCTATCCATATTATTTTGTCCCTGTGTTTTGAAAGCGCTAACAAGCGCCTTCCGCACAGGGAATTTTTTTCATTAATTCATTTTCTCTCTGGACATATTTCTTATTGATAGAGAATAGCCTGTCAATAAAACATTGGCAGGAGGTACGAATTTGAAACGTATGTATGAGCAAATTTTGATCAATGGTAAGTATTATAAGTTAGTAACTGAAGATAAGGTCACATACAAGACTACAAATGGACGTTTAGAAAATGGGATCCGCTGTACAATGGAAGGTTTCTCTATAGCACCTGGAAAAGTCTTTTGTGTGGAAGGACTTAACACTCAATCAGAGAGTGATTTTTTCGATTTTATGAAAGATTTAGTATCACGTGGAGCTACAACCTTTCTCGCCATCACTCAAATAACTCATGAAGAGACCTTTGAAAAAGAGCTCTCTGATTACCGTCATTCACTTAGAAAAAGCCCGATTGATTACGTAGTGGGTGTGCGAATCGAATCGAACCGCATTACTCCTGAGATTATGTGGAAATGCGCTCGACATCGCGTGCCCCTGGTCATCCTGGACTTTAAGTCGGAAGAAAGTTGGCGTAATAGTGTTTTAGAATGGATTTTTCAAGCTAACTTTCCTTATCGAGCTGCGATCGTACCAGATTTTTCATTTCTCTTGAACCTTCCTAAAGACAGATTGGATCAAGAAAAAATAGTACTAGCAGATGAAGCTCGTATGAAAGGGTTTGATTTTTTTCAATATAATCCGAATGAACTGATACAGGAGTTTACTGATGATGCGATAAAGAGAATTGGCCTTTATCCATTGAAAGGGTGTTTATCAGCGGGCAGTGACTTTGATTATAATCTCTATCAGCTGAATTCAGGCAATCGAGTTGAAGAAGAGAAGATTCTTGATTATGATGGAATAGACCCAATCATTTCAGGACTTCGTGGTGTATTACTGAAAGTGAACCAAAGCATTATGTTAAAGCCCGGATACGGGAAACACTTGCTCATTCACAAACCAGCTTTTTTTACCGCGAATCACCGAAATAAAATAAGAAGTGTTAGAAGGAGTTTTGGAGCGTGGAGCGTCTTAAACAGGCTGTCTCATTAATTGAGTCAGGAAATTTCGAAAAAGGTTTGGCAGAACTGAAGGAAGTGCGTAAAGAGGCAGATCATGAAGGGTTATATGACCTATCCAATATTTATTACAGCCTTGGATTAATCGAAGATTCTAGGGATGTTGTGGAAGAATTATTAATTCATTATCCTAACGAAGGCGAACTGCTCGTACAAGCAGCTGAATGCTATGTTGATCTCGAACAAGAGCAGGAAGCCATCGCTGCATTAAATAAGATTGATGAAAATGACGCTGCCTATCCACCGGCACTCCTTTTATTGGCTGATTTGTATCAAACTGAGGGATTAGAAGAGGTTGCTGAGCAAAAGCTATTACAAGCAAAGCGTTTATCCCCAGACGAACCGATCATTGATTTTGGTATTGGTGAATTCTATTTAACACAGGGACACCATTTGAAAGCCGTTCCTTATTACGAATCAGTGCTTGGTACAAAAGGCGAGCTCGCAAATGAGAATATTGAATCGAGACTTGCGGAAGCTTTGAGCGGTAGTGGTCAATTTGAAGAAGCGCTCACCTATTATGAAAAAGGTCTTGAGAATGTCCGAGAAATTAATGCTCTATTTGGATATGGTTTCACTGCATTACAAATCAGTGAATATCGAAAGTCAATCAATGCCTTTAATGAATTAAAAGACCTGGATCCTCAGTATAGTACCTTATATCCATATCTAGCTAAAGCATACGAAGAAGAAGGTGCGACAACTGAAGCGATTCAGGTACTTGCTCAGGGTATAAAAGTTGATGAATTTAATGAAGAGCTCTATTTACAGGCAAGCAGGCTAAGCTTTAAAACACATGACAATGCTAGCGGAGAGCAATATTTACGTGAATTACTTGCTATTAACCCAACGCATATTGAAGCAGCCAAAACGCTAGCTACCTATTTACGAACTGAAGAGCGTTACGATGATATTCTTGACTTACTTCGCAATATCGAAGAAGGCGACCAGAGCGATCCTTACCTGGATTGGTCTGCAGCGACAGCTTATGCTCAGGTAGAAGAATATAAAGATGCCATAAAACGTTATGAAAATGCATATACTTATTTCAAAAATGATCCGATCTTCCTTGAAGAATATGGTTCGTTCTTGATTGAGGAAGGTAGACGTAAGGAAGCTGTAGAGGCATTTAAATTAGCCTTAAAGCTTGATCCGACACTTGTTCACCTCGAAGAAGAAGTTCTTCGTTTCGAAGAAGAAACATTTAAAGAGGAATAAAGGCGGTGTAGAAGGAAATTTATCTTCAATGACGAATTCTTAAATTAGGAAAATCTCAGGGAGGAATCGCTATGAGCAGCTCCGTTACTGTCGTTGAAAAGAAGGACTTTCTGAAATGGTTTCTTAAGAATTATCAGGTTAAGAAACGTGAGTGTGTTTGGTTGTTGAACTATTTAATCAGTGACGAAGTGTTGATGGGAAACGTTCATTTTGTTGAGAATGCTGAATTTTGTCCAAAGGCACTCGTCATTTCAACTCACTGTGTTGAGAATGCACCGTTCCGTTTTTACAAGCACAATATTATTACGACTGACCCTGAAAAGTCCTTCCATGACATTCGCTTGAATCAGGACGAGCCAATCTACATTCAGCTCAATTTCAAGAGTAAGAATGTCTCTCCACACTACGTGGCTGTATTGGAAGAAAATCCATTCTTGCCAGAAAATATGGCAGCAGATAAAAAATATTCCTTCTTAGCTGAAATGGTGTTAGATGAATCATTTACTCGTTATAAGAGAGAATCGATTTTGAAGCAAATTGATGAAGCTCTCGATCAAAATGATGAAATGGCATTCAAAAGCTTGAGCAAACAATTAAATAACCTTTAACCCTTGAATTTTTCAAGGGTTTTTTTATCTTTCATTTTTGGGACAGAAAAATTGTGAACCAAAATTAAAGAGTCAGCTAACTAACAGAGAAGGGATAATCCGATATCACCAACTGATGAAATGTGTATTTTCTACTTTTTTCTAGATTCAATATACCCTTCTGATCAAAAAAATGTATTAATTTTAAGAGAAACTTGTTAAGTTATTTAATAAAGAGATGCATTGAGGGGGGATTCGCTGTGATTCGTAAGTTGACTGCTGAAGACACTGGCATCGTAAACAAAATGAAAACGGACCTTGAAGATGATTATGTACTTCGAATTCTCCCTAAGCTTATTGAAGATGATCATATACTGGGTTATTTTGAAAAAGGTAAGCTTGTTGGTATAGCTGGAATGAGTATTTATGAAAATGAATGTGCAGTACTAGGGAGATTGCGTACCCATGTCGAATATCGTGGAAGAAGTATAGCTTCTAAATTGATGAAGCATCTAAGAATGGAGGCGCTTGAAAACCCAAACATCGTTTGGATAGGCTATGCGACGGAAGCAACTAACATTGCAGGTAATCGATTAGCATCGTCGCTTTCTATGAATCTTGAGGCAGTCATTGTATCGACCCGTATTCGTCCTGGAATCGTTAACGGCACGAATGGCGGAGCACCTTATCGATTTGAATTATCAACAAAGATTAAGAAAAAAGTTTTAGAAAGTGAATGTACACATCTCGAATTCCCATTTTTCCCTTACTCAATTTATTATCCTCTTCCGAAAGTTCCGCATTTATCTCAGCTCTATTTAGATAATTTTGAGCTTTATACGAGTAAAACGAGGCATTTTGGGTTAATGAGAGAAGATAAAGGTGCTTCTTACCTCCATCTTAAGGTATGGAATGAGCAAACGCTTCATTGCCAGGAAATGTGGCGGATCGTTAATTTTATTGCTCAAAAAGAAGATCGAACCATCTGGGTTGATTTGCCTAAAGAGCAAGCTTCCTTGTTTAAAACCCAATCGAATCAAACGATATGGCATTTATATGGTCAAAAAAGGAGCTAGTATTATGAAATGGACAGAATCCGATATAGCATTATATGAAAAAGAAAAAGAGTACATAGATACTGCAGTGTTACCGCTAGTGCCCATTTCAATGACGAGCAGTTTAAAAACAATTGTATCAATGGGAGAATATATGACCATTATATCAGGTGAACTTGAAAGGCAGCTTAAAGGTCGTCTGCTGTTACTACCTGCATTCACTTATTTACAAACGGAGGAAATGTCATCCCGGGTGGACCGACTTAACTTGATGGAGCAGGAACTAACTAGGGGAGGAATTAAGCATATCATTACCTTAACTGCTGATGTGGATTGGAAACAGTCAGAGGATCAGTTATCGAGCGCACTGTTGTGGATGCCAGCTATTCCTTTAGAACATATGGACGAACAATACAAAATGGAAACGGTATCAGCTCAAGTAAAGCAAGTTTTACAATTTGTAACAAATACATGGCAAAGTAATATAAAAAGGTGATTTGTGGCATGCTAAAGACCATTCCGAATATTGACAGAGCAAGCGTGACTACGCTATCATAGGAATGTCCTAGTTATATGTTTGTACTACTATGTCCGGCTGGACTGACTTCATAGGATAGGGGGGAAACCAATGGCGAAGAAGAATGAAGTAACAAGACGCCAATTTCTAAACTACAGCCTGACAGGTGTCGGCGGTTTTATGGCAGCAGGAATGCTGATGCCGATGGTTCGTTTTGCAATTGATCCGTTGTTGAAAGAAGGGGCCAAACAGGAGTTCGTACCTGTTATGGACACGAGTGAGATTACGAAAAAACCCACTCGTAAAGAATTTAAAATTGATCAGGTTGATGGTTGGTATGAATCAGAAGTAACACAATCTGCATGGGTTTACAAAGATGAAAAAGACGAAATAGTCGCACTTTCACCTGTTTGTAAACATTTGGGTTGTACTGTCGACTGGTCTTCAAATGCAGCTTATCCTGATCAGTTTTACTGTCCGTGTCACGGTGGCCGTTACACAAAAGATGGTGTGAATGTACCGGGAACACCACCTCTTGCGCCGCTTGATGTCTACAACAAGAAAGTAAAAGATGGAAAACTTTACCTCGGAAAACCTGAACCACGTTAGGGGGCGTAATCTATGTTAAATAAAATCTATGATTGGGTAGATGAACGCTTAGATATTACGCCGATGTGGCGCGATATTGCGGATCACGAAGTGCCTGAGCACGTTAACCCGGCACATCACTTTTCAGCGTTTGTTTATTGTTTTGGAGGATTAACGTTTTTTATTACCGTAATCCAAATTCTATCCGGGATGTTCCTTACAATGTACTATGTACCAGATATTGTGAATGCCTGGGAGTCTGTCTATTATCTACAGAACGAAGTAGCCTTCGGCCAAATTGTTAGAGGGATGCACCATTGGGGAGCCAGTCTCGTTATCGTTATGATGTTTCTACATACCCTTCGCGTATTCTTTACCGGCTCTTATAAAAAACCTCGTGAATTAAACTGGGTTGTTGGTGTATTGATTTTCTTCATCATGCTTGGTCTAGGGTTTACGGGATACTTATTACCCTGGGATATGAAAGCGCTGTTTGCGACAAAGGTTGGTCTTCAAATTGCTGTTACGATTCCAGTTGTTGGAGAATGGGCTAAGACCCTTCTTGCTGGGGGCGAAATTATCGGTGCAGAAACACTCGCACGTTTCTTTGCGATTCACGTGTTCTTCTTGCCAGCAGCGCTTCTTGGATTGTTAGCTGCTCACTTTATTATGATTCGTAAACAGGGTATTTCTGGCCCGCTTTAAGCTTCTACTTGAGAACTTATTTTGATTTAGGACAACATAACTTTTTTATGAAGGAGGGGGACAGATGCATCGCGGAAAAGGGATGAAGTTTGTAGGAGACTCGCGTATTCCTGCACAGAGAAAGCCTAACATTCCAAAAGATTATTCAGAGTACCCCGGCAAAACAGAAGCGTTTTGGCCGAACTTCTTATTAAAAGAATGGATGGTTGGTGCCGTATTCTTAATTGGGTATTTAGCACTAACAATCGCTCATCCATCACCACTTGAGCGTGTGGCCGATCCAACAGATGCTACTTATACACCTCTTCCAGACTGGTACTTCCTCTTTTTATACCAGCTCTTGAAGTATAAATTTGCTTCCGGGGATTATACTCTTTTAGGAACTGTAGTTATGCCTGGACTGGCATTCGGTGCACTTTTACTTGCCCCATGGCTCGATCGCGGACCGGAAAGACGACCTGCAAAACGTCCTGTTGCAACAGCACTTATGTTATTAGGTCTTATTTCAACGGTTTTTCTTACATGGGAATCTGTTGTAACGCACGATTGGGAAAAAGCAGCTAAACAAGGGGAAATCGTTGAAGCTGAAATTGATAAGGAATCTGAAGGATATGCGATTTATTCTGGGCAATCTTGTATTGGTTGTCATGGTGACAGTTTACAGGGTGGTGCAGGACCTTCACTTCTTGAAACGAAACAAACAAAAGAGTCTATTATGGATATCGCTGTAAACGGAATAGGCGGAATGCCAGCCAATGCATTTAAAGGTTCTGATGAGGAACGTGAGAAACTGGCTGAATTTATTGTCGAAACAGCAAAAGCAAATCAATAATACGTAAAAAAGCTGACTGAGCAAGTCAGCTTTTTTTCACTTTAACAACTGTAATCTAAAATCACTAATGAATATTGATAAGGAGATTTAAATGATTTCCCAATTTTTCTATTTACTTAAGTCAAAACCCTTTCTCTGGTTGTTGCTTCTGATTAATGTCCCAGGTACAATTTATGGCTATTACTGGTATGGTTGGCAATTAGAAGATACAAAACCGATCTTCCTTCTGTTTGTACCTGATAGTCCAACAGCAAGTCTATTCTTTTGTTTTGTTCTTGTTGCATTCCTTCTTGGGAAAAACTGGCCGATTATGGAGTCGCTTGCTGCGGTTACGTTGTTCAAGTACGGAATCTGGGCTGTCGTTATGAACATGATGGTTATGGTTGTGACAGGACAATTATCGCCAATAGCGCTGATGCTGATTTTTTCCCATCTAGGCATGGCGATCCAGGGATTGTTATATACTCCGTTCTATAAAATCAAAATGTGGCATCTTGTTGTTGTAGGTGTATGGACGTTGCATAATGATGTCATCGATTATGTGTTTGGCCAAATGCCTCGCTATTCCATTCTAAGTGAGTATACATCCGCAATTGGATATTTTACGTTTTGGTTATCGGTCTTCTCCCTAGCACTTGTATATACACTATCTGTTCGTAAGGGTCATTTTAAGCTCTCGATCCGCTAATACGGGTGGTCTACTCTTGTCCTTGCCATCATACATTGAAGTAGGATGAAGGAGGGACAAGGGATGGGTAGACGATGGATCCTTGTGTTGTTGCTTTTCATGCTCCCCGCTAATGTGTATGCAACAGAAACTAATGGAAAACAGGTCTGGAATGATATAGCAGCCAATACACTTGAATTTGGTAAACAAGAAGATTTTGAGCGAGCAAAAGTGGAACTCGATAATTTTTCCAAATCTTTTCCAGGAGATTTGGGAAGTGAATTAACATCGACTGAGCTTCGTGTTATTTTAAATGCGCACGATCGGGCAATCAAAGCTGTTACATCTGTAGACAAATCATCTGAGCAAAGACTTCAGTCTTTGACAGAATTTAGACTTGCAGTCGATGCTCTGGTTGCTGAAGAGCAGCCTATGTGGCGTCAGACGGATGATCAATTATTGACACTTATTGATGAGATGGCTATGGCAATTGAACATGTTAATCGTGATGGGTATGAAATAAGTAAACGGAAGTTTCTTGATACGTATAGTACGATTCGACCAGCTATGGCGATCGATTTATCTCCTGATCTTCAACAACGTCTTGATTCACATATTGCATTTATAGAAAATTACGCTTCAGAACGAGATAGTGAATTCATTGGTCAACTCCAAAACATGCATGATGATTTTGAAACAGCTTATGATGGTTCTACTTCTCAAGAATCTTCTCTTCTCTGGTTGATTATATCCATTGGTGGGAGCATTACGTTAACGCTCCTATATGTCCTCTACCGCAAATATCAAGGAGAAAAAAACAAAGTGAAGAGAAAACAGGTTGATTAAATTTGAAGATCTTGTGAACCTGAAACTGTGTAATTGACTTTCGAATTGAATTTGACTAAAATTGACGTTAAATACCATAGTAATACGCAATTACACATGTGATGGAGGAATGGAAATGGCTGGATTTCTAGTATATTTTGCGATTCTATTAATCATTCCACTCTGGGCACAAAGCAGAGTAAAGAGCGCATATAAAAAATATTCAAAAGTTCCCAATTCATCTGGGATGACCGGCGCTCAAGTAGCGCGCAAAATTCTTGATGAGAATGGCTTATATTCAGTGAGCGTGGAGGAGGTACGAGGACATCTTTCCGATCACTACGATCCTCGTTCAAAAACAGTAAGATTATCATCAGGTAATTTTCATGGTTATTCAGTAGCAGGTGCGGCTATTGCGGCACACGAGGTTGGTCACGCGATTCAGGATGAACAAGATTATGCACCGCTTCGTTTCCGTCATAAGCTTGTTCCAGTTGCAAATCTCGGTTCGAATTTTAGCTATTTCGTCATTCTTGCGGGGATTCTCATGTCTTCAGCTAATTTCATCTTACTCGGTATAGTCTTTATGAGTGCGGCAGTACTATTCCAATTAGTGACCTTGCCAGTTGAATTTAACGCATCAAATAGAGCGATGGAACAGGTCGTTTCGACAGGGGTAATACGTAACGATGAAGAAAGAGAAACAAAAAAAGTTCTGAATGCAGCAGCGCTAACTTATGTTGCAGCAGCGGTAGTTGCTCTTCTCGAACTACTTCGCTTTGTGTTTATCTTTATCGGAATGAACGACGATTAATAAGTAAATCTCGCCTGAGATAGGCGAGATTTTTTGTGTTTTAAAAAGAGGTATATTGAAAACATACATGTCATAATTGTTTCGAAGTTAACCACTACTCTTTTAGCAACATGTCTACGAAATCAGCTTGTTTTGAACGAAATCGTTCTAATGTTCAATTGGGTTCTTGTTCTCATCAAGCGTAAATCCTTCCCCGAGGACATCATGGACGTCATTTACAGCAACAAATGCGTGTGGGTCAACCTGACGTATGATGTTCTTAAGACGAACGATTTCATTCCGAGCCACGACGCAGTAGAGAACTTCTTTTTGTAATCCTGAAAAGCTTCCCTTTCCATTCAATACAGTAGCTCCGCGGTCCATCTGGCTCATGATCGTATCTGCAATTTCTTTGTTGCTTTCTGAAATGATCATCGCTGCTTTTGCTGCATATGCTCCTTGTTGAATAAAATCAATCACTCTTGCAGCGACAAAGACCGCTAGGAGAGTGTACATCGCTTCCTTATAATTTAAATAAACGAGAGAGAGAGCGATAACACAAAAGTCAAAAACAAACATCGTTCTCCCCATACTCCAGCCGCTATATTTTGCACCAAGCCTTGCGATAATGTCCACTCCGCCCGTTGTACCTCCATAGCGGAAGATGATTCCAAGCCCAACTCCTACAAAAACTCCTGCAAATAATGCAGCAAGTGTTAAATCATCCTGAAGAGGGATTGATGGAGCAGGGAATTTTTGGAAAATCCACAGAAATACTGATAAGGAAACGGTTCCAATAATCGTATAAATAAAAGCACGACGGCCAAGTAATCGCCAACCGATTAAGAAAAGAGGTATGTTTAGCACTAAATTTGAGATAGCAGGGTCAATTTTAAATAAAAAATAGAGTAAAAGCGTAATCCCTGTAAATCCACCTTCGGCTAAATTGTTTTCCATATTAAAATGAACAAGACCAAATGCGAATATAGCGGATCCTAATAGAATAAAAAATACATTTTTTCCGCGTATGCCTTCCAAATGACACACTCCTTTCCTTACAAAACAACCAACAGGTTTCATTATAATCAAATACTGAGCAGACAGCAATTTCATTCTGTTATACTCACAATATGTTTCTAGAAAGATCTTTGGTTAAATATTTGTCAAATCACTTACTTTTAGCTAACATAATAAAAGATGCGAAAGGTGGATGAACCTATGTCTAATAGAACGATTAAAGAGATGCAAAAAGAGGTAGATCAATACATAAGCCAGTTTAAAGAAGGTTATTTCAGTCCACTTGCGATGCTTGCAAGAATGACAGAGGAACTGGGGGAACTCGCGAGAGAAGTGAATCATTTTCATGGTGAAAAACCAAAGAAAAAAACCGAGAAAGAGCGGACAATTGAAGAAGAAATGGGAGATCTATTGTTTGTATTAACTTGCTTTGCAAATTCTCTCAATGTAGATATGGACGAAGCGTTTGAAGAAGTGATGACGAAGTTTAACACGAGAGATAAAGATCGTTGGACAAAAATAAATGGAGAGAGTGAATAAAGATGGATCAAGTAAAAATTGTTATAGCTGGACCGAGAGGGAATATGGGAAAAGAAGCAGTGAAATTGGTTGATCGAACAGAACATTTCAATCTGACGGCAGTCGTGGATAGCAAGCCTTCTGGTCAAACTGTAGCTGATATCGATGGTCTTCCATCAATGGATGCACCGGTTTATACAGATCTTGATAAATGCTTATCAGAAGTAGAATGCGACGTTCTCATCGACCTCACAATTCCTGAGTTCGGAAAAAAACATATGGAAATTGCATTTAATCACGGAGTACGTCCTGTTGTAGGAACAACTGGATTTACAAACGAAGATGTAGAAGAACTATCCCAAATCGCTGATGAAAAAGAATTGGGAGCTATTATTGCACCAAATTTCGCAATTGGAGCGGTATTAATGATGAAATTTGCTTCAATGGCCGCAAAATATTTCCCAGACGTTGAAATCATTGAGCAACACCATGATCGTAAGCTAGATGCACCGTCTGGTACTGCGGTGAAAACGGCAAAAATGATTTCTGACGTTCGTGAACCCCAAAAGCAGGGTCATGAAGAGGAACGAGAAGATATTGAAGGAGCAAGAGGTGCAGACTATGAAGGTATGAGAATTCATAGTGTTCGTCTACCAGGACTGGTGGCTCATCAGGAAGTACTATTTGGTGGTGAAGGACAAACGTTGAAAATCCGTCATGATTCAATGCATAGAGGTTCTTTCATGCCTGGCGTTCAGCTCGCGGTAGAGACTGTATTGAAAATTGATCAATTGGTTTATGGTCTTGAGAATATCATGGAGTAGGGGATGATTTAATGAAAATCGCTTTAATCGCACACGATAAGAAAAAAGACGATTTAGTTCGTTTTACACTCGCTTATAAAATGATTTTAGATCCGCACCAACTTTTTGCTACCGGAACAACAGGGAAGCGAATTATTGATGAAACAGGATTAAACGTGCATCGTTTTCAATCTGGTCCACACGGTGGAGATCAGCAAATCGGAGCGATGATTGCAGAAAACGACATGGATGCTATCATTTTCTTTAGAGACCCACTTACAGCGCAACCGCACGAGCCTGATATTACTGCGCTAATAAGACTGTGTGACGTTTATGATATTCCTCTAGCAACTAATATGGGTAGTGCAGAAATACTTGTTCATGCTCTTGGAAGAGGAGAACTGGATTGGAGAGAAATTGTACATGGAAGAGACAACACTTGATATTTTGGCTTTTGGGGCACATGCTGATGACGTAGAAATTGGTATGGCAGGAACGTTGAAGAAGTTTGATGCTGAAGGTATGACAACTGGAATTTGTGATTTAACTGAAGCGGAATTGTCTTCTAATGGCACCGTTTTTACCAGGCATCATGAGGCAAGAACTGCAGCAGAGATTTTATCTGTAAAAAACCGTTTTAATATGAAATTTCCAGATCGAGGTCTTTTCATCTCAGATGATAAAGTATCAAAAATGGTTAAATTGATAAGAGAAACAAAACCAAACATTATCTTTTTACCTTATTTTGATGATCGTCATCCGGATCATGGACATGCTGCACGACTTGTCGAGGAAGCGGTTTTTTCAAGCGGTATTCGGAAATACCATCCAGAGCTGGGGTCTGCTCATAAGGTGACTCAAATCTATTATTATTTTATTAACGGTTTTCATAAACCGCAATTCACAATTAATGTAACCGATCAAATTGAGTCTAAGCGAGAAGCTCTTAATGCATATGAAAGTCAGTTCACCTTAAACAGTGGAAGCGTTTCGACACCATTAACGAACGGCTATGTTGATAAGGTAATTTATCGTGAATATTTATATGGGAAAGAGTCTGGAGTGGAATATGCAGAAGGATTCATAGCTAAAAACCAGCTTTGTATGGACACGTTCCCGATAGGAGAAAGGCAATGACACTTAAAATCGGCATTACGTGCTATCCGACTGTTGGAGGCTCTGGAGTTATTGCGACAGAGCTTGGAAAAATGCTTGCTGAAAAGGGGCATGAAGTTCATTTTATAACGAGCAGCGTCCCATTTCGGTTAGATACATTCCATCCAAATATTTACTTTCACGAAGTTGAAGTGAACCAGTATGCTGTTTTCCGCTATCCGCCATATGACCTAACGCTTGCAAGTAAAATGGCAGAAGTCATTCAACGTGAAAATCTTGATTTACTTCATGTTCATTATGCAGTACCTCATGCAGTCTGCGCATTTCTAGCAAAGGAAATGGTAGGCGGTAATATTAAGATTGTTACGACCCTTCATGGTACTGATATTACCGTTCTTGGATACGACCCTTCACTTACACAGCTCATTCGTTTTGGAATTGAAAAATCAGATCGAGTCACTGCTGTATCCAATAATTTAGTTGAGCAAACGCATCGTCTACTTGAAACTGATAAGCCAATCGATACGGTTTATAATTTTGTAGACGAGCGTATCTATTACCCTAAAGAACCGGCTGATTTAAAAAAAGGGTATGGTATTTCTGATGATGAGAAAGTAATCGTTCATATTTCAAATTTCAGAGCAGTGAAGCGTGTTCCTGATGTAATTGAAGTATTTCATCGAATACAAAAAGATATTCCAGCGAAACTATTGCTTATTGGGGATGGGCCAGAAATTCAGGTTGCCTGTCGCATGGTGGACGACCTTGGTTTAAAGAATAAGGTGAAATTTCTCGGCAAACAAGAAAATGTTGCTGAAATCCTTTCAATCTGTGATCTGAAGCTGTTGTTGTCAGAAAAAGAAAGTTTCGGACTTGTTGCTTTAGAAGCGATGGCTTGTGGTGTGCCTGCTATTGGTACAAATATCGGGGGTATTCCAGAAGTGATTGAGCACGGCGTAAATGGGTTTATTGCGGAAGTAGGCGAAGTTGAAGTCATTTCTGATTATGCAGCTCGATTGCTATCGGATGCTGAACTTCATAGTAAAATGAGTTTGGCTGCTGTTGAGGCTGTCGAAACTCGGTTCGCTTCTGAACGAATTCTTGAACAATATGAAGCCATTTATTATAAGACTCTTCAAGGAGCGCTTACTTGATTAGACTAAAAGGGAAAGCTTATGAATGCTGCATGGATGTGCTTCAGGTTCTAACTACCGCTGGTTACGAGGCATACATTGTTGGTGGAGCAGTTCGCGATGCACTGTTAGGTTTGCCAGTATCAGATTTTGATATTGCAACTTCTGCGAAACCTGAAGAAGTTGTGGAACTTTTCGAGAAAGTGATTCCTACTGGAATTCAGCACGGAACAGTTACAGTAATCTTGCGAGGAGAATCATTCGAAATCACCACTTTTCGGTCAGAGTTAAACTATGCTGATTTCAGACATCCTTCAGCTGTCTCTTATTTGGCTTCAGTCGAAGGTGATCTTTCGAGAAGAGATTTTACTATTAATAGTATGGCCCTTTCTATAAAAGGGGATTTAATCGATTTACACGGTGGTCAAGAAGATTTGAAGTTGCGAGTAATTAGAACCGTTGGAGAGTCTACTGAACGTTTTCAAGAAGATGCTCTTAGAATGTTGAGGGCACTTCGCTTTTTGAGTGTTCTCGATTTTTCACTAGAGAAAAAAACGAAAAAATCCCTTGCTAAACAGGCCTATTTACTTAGGCATGTAGCCGTTGAGCGTCTTCAGATTGAATTCAATAAATTAATGGCAGGTCAAGCGGTAAATTCGGCTTTAAATCAACTTATTCAATCAGGTGTGCAGCACTATCTACCTGGGCTTGATCGATTACAAAGCCCGATAGAAGAAAACACTCGATTGACTATGCTTGAGTCAGATATTGAGAGATGGGCATGGCTTTCGATGAATACAACAGACCCAACTTCATTTCTAAAAGAATGGCGATTATCAAATCGGGTCGTGAAACTGGTAGAACGTCTCATTTCAATCACGAATGAAGTGAAAAGCAACGGTTGGAATAATCTGACTGTTTATGATGCGTATCCTAGTGTAAGACCTTGTGAGCGCTTACTTGCAGTTAGTGAGCAAAGGAATCCTGATTACAGTGAAATTGATCAGATTACTTCAGAACTTGTGATTACGACGAAAGAGATGCTCGTCGTAACAGGGGCTGATTTAATTAGCTGGGAGCATTCTCAACCTGGACCTTGGGTGGGCGAGGCACTTAGACAGATTGAAATTGCAGTTGTGACTGAAAAGATAAAGAATGAGAAATCCAGCATTAGAAGGTGGCTTAAACAGTGGCGGACTCAATAAGGCAGCGACTGCTGCAGATGCTTGAAGAGCATTCGGAAAATTACGTTTCAGGTCAAATGATCAGCGAAACGTTAAACGTGTCTCGAACGGCAATTTGGAAACACGTTTCTGAACTCCGAAAGAATGGTTATGAGGTAGAAGCTGTACAGAAGAAGGGGTATCGAATTTTATCAAGACCGGACATGCTTAGTAAAGAAGAAATAGGGCTGAAATTGACGACGGATTTTCTAGGAAAGACTGTATATACCTACCCTTCTGTCGAATCAACTCAATTCATTGCACATGATCTTGCTCATCGAGGAGCATTAGATGGTACCGTTATTGTTGCAGATGAACAAACGGCAGGCAAGGGCAGATTGGGACGATCCTGGCATTCGCCAGCAGGGAGTGGAATCTGGACAAGTATTATTCTTCGTCCAAAGCTTCCGCCACAGCGCGCGCCACAGTTCACGCTAATTGCTGCAGTTAGCGTTGTTCACGCCATTCGTAAACAAACCGGAGTAGAAGCTGAAATTAAATGGCCGAACGATATTTTGATTGACGGAAAGAAAGTGGTAGGAATCCTTACTGAACTGCAAGCTGAAGCAGATCAAATTAAATCCATCATCATAGGCATGGGAATTAATGTGAATGCTGGGAAAGAGGATTTTCCTGAGAACTTGAATGCGGCAACTTCTCTTAAAATAGAATGCGGACATGACGTTAAAAGATCTGCTCTTCTTGCGTCCATATTAAATGAACTAGAAACCCTATACGAAGAATATTTAAAGAATGGCTTCCGAATGATCAAGCTTTTATGGGAAAGCTATGCAGTGAGTCTGGGCAGAAGGATTAGAGCACGCACGCTTAACGGAGTAATCGAAGGGCTTGCCAAAGGTATTACAGAAGAAGGTGTTCTTTTACTTGAAGACGAAAGTGGCAAGATTCACCATATTTACTCAGCGGATATCGAAATCTGTTAATTCACTCCCACAATGATCAGAGAATCTGCTATACTACAAGTGCAAGGGCGGTATCCAATTGGACCCGCACCATTACGTTTTTTTGAAAAATAGTCTGCCTTGATCCAAATGGACTGGGACAGAGGGATGAAACCGGTATGTAGCCTCCACTTGATTGGAGTGTTACGGCGAGTCTGTGCGCGCACAGACTGATAAGGGAACCCCTGTCGGCCGTAACCCTATCATAGGAGGTTTTTTGTTCGGTTACATGATCCTCTGATTAAGGAGGAAGAAGATGAAAACAGCAAGTGATTTTAAGAAAATGAAAGAAAGCAAAGAGCCGATTGCGATGCTTACTGCTTATGATTTTCCATCAGCCAAACTTGCCGAATCTGCTGGAATGGATATGATTTTAGTTGGTGACTCTCTTGGTATGGTTGCGCTTGGCTATGATTCCACAGTTCCAGTGACAATGGATGATATGGTTCTTCATACGAAGGCAGTCAAAAGAGGAGCTGTTAATACCTTCGTAGTAACTGATTTACCATTTCTAACTTACCACAGCAGTCTTTCTGAAACGATTAAGAATGCAGGAAGGCTTATGCAGGAAGCAGGTGCCCATGCTGTCAAGCTAGAAGGCGGTGGGGAAGTGATTTCCTTTATTCATAAATTAACGTCTGCTGGAGTCCCGGTTATGGGGCATTTAGGATTGACTCCACAATCTGTTGGGGTACTTGGTGGTTATAAAGTTCAAGCGAAGGAATCAGATAGTGCCGCATTACTTTTGAAGGAAGCTAAAGCAATCGAACAGGCAGGTGCTTTTTCTCTCGTTCTCGAATGTGTCCCACAACAGCTGACAGATGTTGTATCAAAGGAACTTGCTATACCAGTCATTGGAATTGGTGCAGGAGTACAAGCAGATGGACAGGTTCTCGTCTACCACGACCTTATCGGCTATGGCTCTGGTCATGTTCCTAAATTTGTAAAACAATACGCGAATGTTTCCAAAACAATCGTTCATGCTATACAAACTTATGTTGTGGATGTGAAGGGAAAAGAATTTCCAGAGCAAAAGCATTCATTTAACATGAAAGAGGAACAGCTTGCGGGCGTGTATGGAGGTAGTCGATCATGAGAATTATTACGAACATTAAAGAGATGCAGCAAACGTCTCGGAATGTGATGAGGCAAAGTCAATCAATCGGTTTTGTGCCTACGATGGGCTTCCTTCATGAGGGACATATGAGCCTAGTTCAAAAAGCGAAGGAAGAAAATGATTGCGTTATCATGAGCGTGTTTGTAAATCCACTGCAGTTTGGTCCGAATGAAGATTTTGACAGATATCCAAGAGATTTAAAGCGCGACGAAGAGCTTGCCAAAAACGCTGGTGTTGATGTTTTATTTTATCCTCAAGTAGATGAGATGTATCCGGAAGAGAGGACGACACTCCTGACTGTTAAAAAGCGAGTGGATACTCTTTGTGGTGAATCAAGACCGGGGCACTTTGATGGCGTTGCTACAGTCGTGATGAAGCTCTTCCAAATAGTACTCCCTGATAAAGCATATTTTGGAATGAAAGACGCACAACAGGTAGCTGTAATTAAAGGGCTTGTGGATGATTATAATGTTCCGGTTGAAATCGTTCCTTGCCCTATTGTGAGAGAGAATGATGGTCTTGCGAAGAGTTCGAGGAATGTGTATTTAACTCCAACTGAACGGAAGGAAGCAGTGATCCTCTCGGAAAGTCTTGATGTAGCTATCGAAGTCATTAAAGATGGTGAAACACAGCCAGAGCGCATCAGAGAATTAATCATAAGTACTTTACAACAAACGTCCGGGAAGGTTGACTATGTTGAAGTCCTCTCTTACCCTGATTTGCAACAGGTAGACCGAATTGAAGATGAAGTCATTATCGCAGTTGCGGTGCAGTTCTCAGCAGCAAGGCTTATCGATAATGCGGTAGCATCTAGAAGTGAAATCGTGATAGGAGTGTAGAAGATGTTTTTAACGATGATGAAAGGTAAGATCCACCGTGCCAGGGTAACAGAGGCAAATTTAAACTATGTAGGAAGTATTACAATTGACGAAGAAATTATAGATGCAGTTGGCATGTTGCCGAATGAGAAAGTTCAAATTGTAAATAATAATAACGGTGCTAGACTGGAAACATATATTATTCCAGGAAAAAGAGGTTCTGGCGTTGTGTGTTTGAATGGAGCTGCGGCTCGTCTGGTTCAAGAAGGAGACGTTATTATTATTGTGGCATATGCGATGATGAGCGAAGAAGAAGCGAAACAGTTTACTCCGCGAGTAGCCATCATGAATGAACACAATCATATGATCGATATGATTGGTGCTGAACCTGCTGCGACGATCTTATAATTCGAGATGCTCTGGACCTTGTCCAGAGCATCTTTTTTCTAAATATAGTGTTATTCTGAACAGAAATTATTTTCCGTTCTTCTAAAAAAATGATAAAGTTATAAAAGTGAACAGTGAAGGGTCGAAGCAACTGAGGTGAAAATAAATGAACCGTTATACAATAATAGATTTTGAAACCACTGGAAACTCGCCTAAAAAAGGCGATCGTATTATACAAATAGGGATGGCAGTTGTGGAGGATGGCGTGATTGTGGATCGCTATGCATCGTTTGTAAATCCTGAGCAGGCATTACCTCCTTTTATTCAGCAGCTGACTGGAATTACAGATGATGATCTGAAAGAGGCACCACTATTTGAAGAAGTCGCGCCAGAGCTTCTCAAAAGGCTAGATGGGGCTTATTTTGTTGCGCATAATGTTCGGTTTGATCTTAATTTTATGAATGCACAGCTTGATGCAAGCGGATATGATCCTTTTTCGGGACCTATGATCGACACTGTCGAATTAGCGAGAATCCTTTTACCAACAGCTGAAGCATATAAGCTTTCTTGGTTAGCTGACTTCTTATCGATCCAGCATGAAAACCCTCATCAGGCAGATAGTGATGCAGAAGTAACAGCGGAATTGCTCCTTTATTTATTTGAAAAGCTAGAATCGCTTCCGATTGTTACATTACAGCAGCTTTCTGAACTTGCTACTAGGTTATATAGTGACATCGAAATCGTTTTGAATGAGACGATTGTCGGGAAGAAGCAGACGATCGAAGCAGAAGGTAACTTTGAAGTCTTTCGTGAAATTGCAATCAAACGGCAAAATGATTTGAATGAAATCGAGCCTCTAAAAAAACCTATTGAATTTGCTACTGCGCAGTCTGAGTTTGAAATGAAGATGTCTCAAATCATACCCGGTTTTGAAGTAAGAACAGGACAAAGCGATATGATGAAAGAAGTGGCGCATGCGTTTCATACAAACCACCATGCTCTTATTGAAGCCGGTACAGGGATTGGAAAATCGCTTGGGTATTTACTTCCTGGCGTTGTACACGCAAAGAACACAGGCAAACCGGTTGTTGTAAGCACTCATACGATTCAATTACAAGAGCAGTTGTTACAGAGAGATATCCCGTTTCTACGTGACATCCTTCCGTTTGATTTCGGAGCAACGATCATTAAGGGTCGAAGTAATTACTTGGATTTAACGAGATTTGAACAGCAGCTTTACCGTGTTGAGGAAGACAATTACGATACGGTTCTAACAAAAGCTCAGATCCTTGTCTGGCTTCTAGAAACAGATTATGGTGATGTGGAAGAATTGAATCTTGCCAGTGGAGGAAAGCTTTTTTGGCAACAGGTCAAAAGTGATGCGGCTGTATCTGCCAATCATCGCTCACCTTGGTTCTCACGTGATTTTTATCATAGAAGGAAGCGTTTTGCGATGAATGCAGATCTGATCATCACAAATCACGCACTCTTATTTAGTGATTTAATTAATGATCATCAGCTTCTCCCTGCCTATCAGCAAGCTGTCATTGATGAAGCACACCATTTGGAGGATATTGCAACTGAGTTTTTTGGAGTGAAAACGGATTATTTCTCAATTCTTCAAGGTTTTGTTCGAATGGGATTAAAAGATGGCGATGGGATTTATGGGAAGGTTATTAGTATTCTTAAGGATCTTGAAACGGAAGTTGAGGAATATAAGTCAGAAATTGATGCCTATGTAAAAACAATATTAGGTGATTTGGATGAATTGTTTCGAATGCTACACCGCTATGTTCAGAAAAATATTAATCGGTCAAATGAGATTGGCCGTTTGAGTTACCGCCTATCAGATGAAAGTGGTACAGAATGGGAGGCCATTCAAGAAGCCGCTCATCGATTAGTCTTTTACTTAAAGGATTTAGACAAAGGATTGAAAAAGCTGGAAAAAGAGCTTGATTTAAAAGAAGATGAGCTTACGCGAGAGCAGCTTAATACTGCAGCTGATTTTAAAGGAATCCATGCTACTGTTCTAGAGGAGCTTGCAAAAGTTGACTATTTACTACTGACTGAAAATGAAAACGATGTGAAATGGGTGGAAATTGATCCGAAAGGTGCTTTGAACTCTGCTTTTATTTTTAGTAGGCCTGTTGAAGTTGGGACCGTTTTATCAAGTGAATATTTTGGCAAGAAGAAAAGTATTCTACTAACTTCTGCTACATTAACGGTTCGAAATTCATTTGATTACATGATAAACCGACTTGGACTTGAAGAATTTGGACCACTTATTCAGCAGTATGAATCGCCTTTTGATTATAGTGAGCAGGCAAGACTGATGATCCCAACAGATATTCCAATGATTAAAGATGTGTCAGATAATCAATTTGTGGATCATATTACAGACGCTATTTTGCAAATTGCACGGGTCACTCGCGGGAGAATGCTTGTTTTATTTACGTCCTATGACATGCTACGTAAAGCGCATCACAGAATGAAGGAATTGATTGAACACGATGAACTTACCTTAATAAGTCAAGGTGTTGATAGTGGTAGTAGAGTGAGGTTGACAAAGAACTTTAAAGAGAGCGAAGATGCGATATTGTTTGGTACGAGTAGTTTCTGGGAAGGTGTCGATATTCCGGGAGAGGATTTAAGCTGTCTCATCATTGTACGACTTCCATTCTCACCACCAGATAATCCCGTATTTCAAGCAAGATCCGAACACTTAAAAGAAACTGGAGGGAATCCATTTATGGAACTCTCTCTCCCTGAAGCCATCATTCGCTTTAAACAGGGTTTCGGTCGTCTTGTTCGTTCACAGAGAGACCGTGGAGCAGTATTTGTATTTGATAGACGTATTATTTCAACAAGGTATGGTCGTTCGTTTGTTAAATCACTTCCTGATGTGCCGCTTCTAAAAGGGAGTATCGAAGAGTTAGTCAATGAGCTCGATCTTTGGTTATAAAGTCCTGATTCATCACAAACTATTCCCATAAGGGGGAATTGGGATGAAGAAGGTTATTGTGCTTTGTAGCTGGCTTGTTGTTATCAGTTTGAATATCCCTAGCGCCGAAGCCTCTATCCAATCGGTAGATTTGCATTTAAGACGTCATGAAGTGGCGATTACATTTCTTGACTTATCAGTAGGAGAAGCGATTTTACTTCAAAAATCACAAGGTGGCTCTGTTCTTATCAATACGGGCAGTTCAATCTCAGAAGATGAGCTGATTGACCGTCTTCGACTGTTTAAGGTGAAGGAAATTAGTAAGGTATGGTTAACGAATCCTGATGAGGCTTATGCTGGAAATATGAGCACCTTACTCAGGTATTTTGACGTAGGTGAAGTGTTGACCACAAATCAACTTGAAAAGACGCTCATCACTCACATTCCTTCACAAATTGTTCAAACGCATGTAGAAGACAAACAGAAGATAGAACTGATGGAAGACCTTAACGTAGAAATAATAAATATATCTAAGGCAGGCTCAGTTACATATATGCTATCCTTAGGTAGTCAGGATTTATTAATGATGGGTGATATGGATGTGGAACTGGAAGAATCCATTGCTTCCTCAGGAAGAACAGTCGAAGTGTTGAAAGTTGCAAATTTTGGAGCGGGTAACGGGACTTCTGCCGAATTTCTCAGCTCCATTGACCCTCAGATGGCTGTTATTTTCCGTCATAAGAACATTGATGTTAGCGAAACGGTTTTGGAACGCCTGAGCGAAAGCTGGACTGATGTGTACTATCCGTATCGGATTGGAAGTGTCACACTTCGTCTACAAAATGATCGATACGATGTCATCACGATACCTACAAAAGAAACGAGATGAATTTCCTGAGGAAATTTGTTGCAAAATAGGCGAATTTATTGAAAAATAGGGATAGAAAACCCGTATGCGAGCTTTTTTGATTTGTTCAAAAGTTAAAATGCCTGCGCAAGGCGCAGGCAATGTTGGAAGTGGAGCAGTCTGTGTGTGGTGCACCGCCTTTCACCTTTGACGGTACATTTAGTTTGTCACAGAGCATCATAACTATAAGTAGTAAATTTATCCCGCTTCTAGAACCTGGCAATGACCATCACTTTCTAAGGAGCGGTTCTTTCAGCAAGTATTCATATATTACATAAGGAGTTGACAGACATGGAAAGTAACATCGAAGTATTGTCGACAGTTAAAGTCAGCAAGTCGCTTGATATTTATAAAATCGTGGATTCATTAAACCGCACGTTAAAAGAGAAGGATTTGATGTTCGGACTTGCGCTCGATGAAGCAGATCAGGATCAGATGATTTTCACAATTTATCGTACATAATAGGGTGAGCTTATGCGAGTAATAGGAATAATTGCAGGGATTATTATAGCAGTACTTATCTGGCAAGGCGTTTCTTTTTATCAATCCATATTGGATCATCCTGATCAACTGGAAGAGAAAGCCATAGCCAGGGCTAAATCTGAATCAACCATTACAACAATCGATGAGGCGATTCAGTATCATGGAACGAATAATGCCTACGTGGTTTTAAAAGGCGATGATTCAAATGGTGAGAAGGTCTATGTCTTTGTTCCAGACAAAAAGGGTTCCCTTGTTACAAAAAAAGTTTCTGACGGAGTAAAGTTAGAAACGGTCAAAAGTAAAATTACTAAAGAGTTTTCACCAAAAGAAATTATTGATATCAAACCTGGTATCGAAGTTAACCAGGATAATAAACAAGTACTTGTCTTTGAGGCAACATTTATTGATAATGACGATCGTTATACATTCGCGTATTACTATTATAGTAATGGAGAGTACTGGCGTTCTAGAACCATCAGGCAGAATTAATCAAAGAAGGAGGAAGGAAAATGAATTTATCAAAGCGCGTAGCAGCACTTACCCCGTCTGCTACACTTGAAATTACAGCGAAAGCCAAAGCCTTGAAAGCGGAGGGGCATGATGTTATTGCACTCGGTGCAGGAGAGCCCGACTTTAATACACCTACCCATATTCTCTCTGCAGCGAAGCAGGCTATGGATGAAGGATTAACGAAGTATACGCCTTCAGGAGGTATTCTTCCTCTTAAAGAAAGCATCATTGCTAAATTTGAGAACGATCAAAAACTTACTTATAAACCAGAAGAAATCATCGTTTGTACTGGTGCAAAACATGCTCTATATACGTTGTTCCAAGTGATTCTTGATGAAGGTGATGAAGTGATTATTCCGACTCCATACTGGGTGAGCTATCCAGAGCAGGTAAAGCTTGCGGGTGGAAATCCGATTTATGTAGAAGGAAAAGAGGAGCATTCTTTTAAAATTACTGTACCTCAACTTGAAGAAGCAGCATCATCTAACACAAAAGCAGTTATCCTCAATTCTCCTTCGAACCCAACAGGTTCGATTTATACACGAGAAGAGTTAGAACAAATTGGTTCGTTCTGCTTAAAACACGACATTCTCATCATTTCAGATGAAATTTATGAAAAGCTTGTATACGATGGAGCAGAGCATACATCGATCGCTCAGCTTTCAGAGGAATTAAAAGACCAAACGATCATTATCAATGGCGTTTCGAAGTCTCATTCCATGACTGGTTGGAGAATCGGATACGCTGCAGGTAATCACGTCATTATTAAAGCAATGACGAACCTTGCAAGTCACTCAACATCTAATCCAACTTCGATTTCACAATATGCAGCGCTTGCCGCTTATGAAGGATCGCAAGAGCCAGTTAGCGAAATGAAGAAAGCTTTTGAAGAAAGATTGAATACGGTATATGATCGTTTAAACAACATACCAGGATTTTTCTGCGTTAAGCCTCAAGGCGCGTTCTACCTTTTTCCTAATGCTAAAGAAGCTGCACATCAAACTGGTTACGATTCTGTAGATGGTTTTGTGAAAGGGCTTCTTGAAGAAGAAAAGGTGGCTCTTGTTCCTGGTTCTGGATTTGGTTCGCCAGATAATGTACGGCTGTCTTATGCAACATCACTTGACGTGATTCTTGAAGCACTCGATCGAATCGAACGATTTGTAAATGCAAAGCAAACCGTTTAAGCTAGTTGTTGTATAACCAAATAATCGGTATAATGTTATTCGGACATTCGAGTTAATTATTAACAGGTATGAGAGAAGTGAACTCGCAAGTTTACCTGAACCATGATTAAAGTTCAATCAGGTGGCTTGCGTTATCTCTTTTCTTAATTAGTTGGAGGGAAATAAGTAGTGAAAACGACGATTTCAAACGTAGACAAGCAAGTTGAACAGTCTGTAACAATCGGAGCATGGTTACATAACAAACGGTCTAGTGGAAAGATTCAGTTTCTGCAACTCCGAGATGGCACAGGTTTTATCCAGGGCGTCATGGTGAAGAAAGAAGTATCTGAAGAAGCATGGGAAGCTGCTAAAAATCTAACACAGGAATCCTCTTTATGGGTCACCGGCATTGTGCGTGAAGATGATCGTTCACAATCCGGTTATGAATTAACTGTGACAAATGTGGAATTGATACACGAAGCTGTTGACTATCCCATTACACCGAAAGAGCATGGAACAGAATTCTTAATGGATAACCGCCATCTTTGGATACGGTCAAGACGACAGAATGCGATCCTTCGTATTCGAAATGAAATTATCCGAGCAACCTACCAATTTTTTAACGAAAATGACTTCGTTAAGATTGACCCACCTATCTTAACAGGAAGTTCTGCTGAAGGTACTACGGATCTCTTCCATACGAAATATTTTGAAGAAGACGCGTATCTTTCTCAAAGTGGCCAGCTCTATATGGAAGCAGCAGCGATGGCATTTGGACGAGTATTCTCTTTTGGACCAACATTTAGAGCAGAGAAATCAAAAACACGCCGACATTTAATTGAATTCTGGATGATTGAACCAGAAATGGCGTTCATGAATCATGAAGAAAGCCTGGAAGTTCAAGAACAGTATGTAAGCTTCCTTGTACAATCCGTACTAGACAACTGTCAGATTGAGCTAAAAACATTGGATCGTGATCTATCTAAGCTAGAAGCGATTAAAGCACCATTCCCACGTATTACGTATGATGATGCAGTTAAACTACTTAAAGACAAAGGATTTACTGACATCGAATGGGGTGAAGATTTTGGTGCCCCTCATGAAACAGCTATCGCAGAGAGTTTTGAGAAGCCTGTTTTCATTACGAATTATCCTAAAGATATTAAAGCATTCTATATGAAGCCAGATCCAGAACGTGAAGAGGTTGTTTTATGTGCTGACCTGATTGCCCCTGAAGGTTATGGAGAAATCATCGGAGGCAGTCAAAGAATTGATGATCTAGCTCTAATGGAACAGCGTTATGAAGAACATGGCCTTACTGATGATGCTTATAAATGGTACCTGGAGCTTCGTCGTTATGGCTCAGTGCCACATTCAGGGTTTGGTCTAGGATTAGAACGAACAGTTGCATGGCTATCTGGAGTGGAACATGTACGTGAAACGATTCCGTTCCCACGTCTTTTAAATCGACTGTATCCATGATAAACTAACAAAGCTGACGCTTCTTTCATTATGTGAAAGAAGCGTCTTTATCTTGAAAAAGCCCTATTAGCATGGTGCATACTGAGAGAAATTAAGGGAGAAGTCCGGATGACGAAAAGCGTGTGAACACAACCAGATTTTTCTACTCCCTTCACAAAATGCCGGCATGCTATAATGAAAGGTAGAGGTGGATGGGATGAAAAAGGAACACATCATTCATATAATTAATGAAGGTCACGTCTCAGTGCCCAGATTGCTATTAAATAATTATGCAAGTGTTGGATTAAATGAAGAAGATACGTTCTTCCTTATTAGATTACACAGCTTTATTGAACAAGGAAACTCGTTTCCTACACCGGAAGAACTTTCATCAGCTATGACGTATTCTCCTCAAGTCTGTTTGGATAAAATTCAACAGCTTATGCAAAAAGGTGTTTTGACTATTGAAGAACATCAGAATGATGCCAAAAATTACTATTCTGAAGCTTACTCATTAGTCCCCTTATGGGAACGGATTTTTAAAGCGATTGAGCAAGAAGAAGCCGCGAAGTCAGCTGCTCAAACAGTGGAGGAAGAAGAAAGCCTTTATACACTATTTGAGCGTGAATTTTCAAGACCATTGTCACCAATTGAATGTGAAACGCTGGCCATGTGGATTGACGGAGATAATCATGATGCTGATCTGATTAAGGCAGCATTAAAAGAATCTGTCCTTGCTGGAAAGCTGAATTTTCGTTACATTGATCGAATTCTCTTTGAATGGAAGCGAAATGGAATTAAAACAGTGGATCAAGCAAGGTCTTATGGTGAAAAATTTAGAAAGCATCAGTATGAAAAAAAAGCTCCGGCTACGAAAACTACTGATTCAAAAAATGAATCAGACAATAGTGCTCCAATCTATAACTGGCTCGGTCGATAAAAATGAGAGTAAAGCGGGAGAATTCTTCCGCTTTTTTATCTATCCTAAGGAGACGAGAACCCCCATCTCAATGGAAAGGTTAATTATGACGTTGAGGTGGGGGACAACTGTCTCTATTGGTCGGTCCGATTTCACCTTACCATCCTGAGGCGCCAGAACTAATGCCCCTCAGGATGGAAGATCCACGTACTATCTTTCTTAAAAAGTGTTTCCTTAAGAAAGAGGCTTGAATTCAAAAGAAAGGAAGACGGATATTGCTGACTAAAGTCCAAATACGAACGGTGCTGGATACGATGGAGGAAATGTTTCCAGATGCCCATTGTGAATTGAATCATTCTAACCCCTTTGAGCTCGCAATCGCGGTTGTCCTATCAGCTCAGTGTACTGATGCACTCGTCAATAAAGTAACACCCGGTCTTTTCGAAAAATACAGACAGCCAGAAGATTTTCTCGACGTTCCGCTTGAAGAGCTAGAGAATGATATAAGACGGATCGGTCTTTTCAGAAATAAAGCAAAAAGCATTAAAAAATTGGCTCGAACCGTAGTCGAAGAATATGATGGATCTTTACCAGAAACTCAGGAAAAATTAATGGAATTAGCAGGCGTAGGACGTAAAACGGCAAATGTTATCGCTTCAGTTGCTTTTGATGTACCAGCGATAGCTGTCGATACCCACGTCGAGAGGGTTAGTAAGAGACTAGGTATCTGCCGATGGAAAGATTCCGTCATGGAAGTGGAAAAAACGCTCATGAGAAAAATCCCTGAAGAAGAATGGTCAGTCTCTCATCATCGTTTTATTTTCTTTGGACGATATCATTGTAAAGCACAGTCTCCGCAATGCGATATATGTCCTTTACTTGAACTATGTCGTGAAGGACAAAAACGAATGAAGAAGCGTGTGTCAAATGCACGATAAGAAGCTGTCGATTCCAACGGAGGTAAACCATCCGCTCTTTTTCAATAATGGTGATTGGATTCAAGAACTGAAGGGAAGAGAAGCGCGTTTGCCATTCTTCTTTGAAGTGATGGCTGAGAGACAAAGCCACTCAGAGACTCCCTGGGAGACTCCGGCGGTCTTTTTGAATGGTTATTTCAAAGAATGGAAAGAGAGTGAACAACAGCTCACTGAGCTCTTTTCACGACGTGAGAGAAATCTTGCTAGGATCGAAATGATCGCACAAATCGGTTATTTTCTTGAGGCGATGTTTTGGATGAACGGAATTCGATCGAATCCGGGGACGTGGAATGAAAAGTTTGATGCCTTAGTTGTTAAACCGATCAACGGGAAAGAACGGATCGCATACTTGTTAGACCATCCCGATCATTATATCGCTTTGATCCAGCTAGGTGAACTTGTTGAAGAGATACATAAAAAATGGAAAGTACAAGAGGTACGAAAGAACAAACCTAAATTCTAGGTTTTATGCATGCTGCGTGTGATCAGATTATAATCAAAAGATGGAAATCAGAAAGGCCCTATCCTTTAAGGATAGGGCCTTTCTACGTGATATAGACGGTTTTATTCGTTTTCTTTATTTGGTGGGGGTGTGTTTGCAGCAGGTGCATTGGATTGAGTGTCTGAACTGTTACTAGAATTTCCTGAATTTCCAGTATCCCCAGTATCTCCGGTATTCCCGGTATCCCCTGAATTTCCAGTATCTGAACCTGAATTGCCGGTGTTATCCCCGGTATCTCCAGTGCCAGAGTTGTCAGCTCCATTGCCCTGACCATTGTTCTGGTTATCACCCCCGCCAGTATTTCCAGAGTTACCATTTTGGTCATTCGCAGGGGGTTCTTGGTCTCCCTGGTTTTCCTCACTGTTATCTGTACTGTTGCCTCCGTTATCCTGATTGTTTCCTTCTTCTGGAGGCGTGTTGCCTTCTTCATCCGTATTTTCATCTGGCGTTTGCTCTTCAGGCTTTTCTTCAGCAGGAACTTTGACGGACGTTTCTGCTGGTTTTGTTGAGATGCCTGATTCAGATACGGCGGTCACTTTGAATTTATATGTGCTTCCTTTTTCAACATTTTCGACTGAGAAGCTAGTAGATCCGGTATCGGTTAAGGATTTATACCCTCCGCCGTTGACGTTCATTTCAACTTTGTAAGTGAATTTCTTATCTTCACCCGGCTGCCAAGAAAGGGCGATGTTATTTGAATCTGCATTGTATTGTGCAGATAACCCTTTCACACCATCAGGTTGCTTGTATTTATCAGATGTTTTCTCTGGTTTGCTTCCCTTCACGAATAATTCATACACAATTTGGTCTTTCGGTGTGTAATCGCTAGGTAGAAGACCAGTACTTTTCTCAACGCCAACTTCAACGACTGAGTCTGGTTTTTTGAAGTCAGCTGTATCGATGCCTTCAGATACCTGACTCATGATTTTTTTGAAGAGAAGTTTGGATGTATCGTCTTCTCCTTTGCTGGAGTCAAGGTAATGCGCATTTGGCGTATTATATCCGGTCCAAACGGCCATAGAGTACTCGGTTGTATAACCTGCAAACCACGCATCTTTCACAATTCCCGAAGTAGGGAAGCCTTGTTCTTTTACTACTTTAGCATCGTGGTTCGTCGTCCCTGTTTTACCTGCAACGGGTAATCCTGGAATCTTAGCGTCAGTGCCCGTTCCGCTATTCACGACAGACTTCAGCATGTCGGTAATCATATAGGCCGTGTAATCATTCATTGCTTTTACTGGCTCTGGCTCAAGGTTGATTTGCTTTCCATTAGGGAAAACAACTTTTCGTACGGTATGAGGTTCGTTGTACGTTCCTCCGTTACCAAAGGCTGCATAAGCTCCGGTCATTTTAAGTGGCGTTGTATTGAAAGTACCGATTGCAGCTGTGGGTACCATATCTGTATCTTTTAGCCCCATCCCGAGCTTATTAGCGAATTCCTGAGCTGGTTTTTCGCCAACTTCGAGGAACGTATTCACGGCAGGAACGTTATAGGACATTTCCAAGGCACGTCTCATGGATACCTGTCCGCGATAGTTACGATCCCAGTTTCGGATGTTATCACCGTTAATTTCAAGCGGTTCATCTTTAATGGATCGACCGGTCGACCACTGCATGTTTTCGATCGCAGGTCCGTAAGCAATGATTGGTTTTGCCGTTGACCCAGGTTGGCTAGTTCCTGTCGTAGCATAAGTAATAATGTTCTCATCCTTGCGTGTTTCACCTATGGCTCTTATCGAACCGGTTTTCGTATCCATCAAAACAAGTCCTGACCGCATATCCTCATTTGAGTAAGGATAGTTTGCGATGACGTCAGTCGTAATCTCCTGTGCACGTGTATCAAGAGTCGTATAAATTTTAAGTCCGCCAGAGTAGATATCTTTTTCTGAGATATCGTCACGTGCTTCAAGTTCTTTTACGACGCGATCCATGAACACTTTATACTGATCGCTTTGTTTCTCGTCAGATTGAGCGACGATCATATCTTCTACTTTTTCAGCTTGATATTTATCGGTTTCTTCAGCTGTGATCACACCTTGTTTTTCCATTAAACTTAATACGATGTTTCTTCGTTTTGTTGCGGCATCAGGGTTATCAAATGGATCATAATAACTAGGTCGCTGTGGAAGACCAGCAAGCAACGCAGCCTCACCAGGTGTTAATTCATCTTCTGTAAGATCCTTGTCGAAATAAGTATCAGCGGCAGCGACTACGCCCCATGCCCCGTTACCGAAATAAATTCTATTTAGATACATTTCAAGAATTTGATCTTTCGAGTATTCCTGTTCGAGCTTAATTGATAGGTAAGCTTCCTGTACTTTACGTTCGAGTGATTTCTCAGAAGTTAGAAGAGAGTTTTTAATCACTTGTTGTGTAATAGTACTTGCTCCTTCAGCTCCAAATCCGTGTGTAATATTTGCAAGCACAGCACCACCGATTCTTTTCGGATCGATACCAAAATGCTCATAAAAACGAGTGTCTTCTACAGAAACGAAGGCTTGCTTGAGAACATCCGGAATTTCGTCGATCTTCGCAACTTCCCTCGAATCAGTTCCAGCGAGTGTTTGAACTTCTTCATCTTTTTTATCTAAGATGATCGAAGATTGTGGTGTAGCGAGCTTTTCTGGGTCAAGCTCAGGTGCGTTGTTAATGTAAGCGACTGCTGTTATACCCCCAGCAACAATTCCAATGAGAAATAAGATTACAAGTGAAAGAAAGATTTTTTTGAAAATCCCTTTCTTTCCTTTCTTTTTTGACGGTGGTTTTTTCTTACTGTTCGTTTTACGTCTTTCTTGACGTGATTGATATTCACTCATGAATATTCCTGCCTTTCAAGCCTGTACTGTTAATAGGATTCGAAACAATCGGTTGTTTTATGAATAAAAAACAGTTCTTCAATAACTGAAGTACATTTTATCAATAATTTTCATATAGTCAATGCGCGGTTGAAAACTATAAGGAATAAGAATACCATCTCTTTCGATGTCTTCTTTCTTGATCGACTTTCTACCGCCATCATCCATGAGTTGCCAGTGTTTAAAAAGATGAGCAGCGTCGAAGAAAAAAATTTCATCTGTGATTGCAAAGCGGAGTAGCACAAAACAAATACCGTCTTGATCATAAACTTGTTTCATATGTGTGATTTGATGTTCATGAAAATTACTTAAAGGAAACGACGTCTTGTTTTTTGTTTCTTTTGCTTCAAAGTCGATGTATCGCCCTTTATAAACGCCATTATAATCTGTCGTAGAGGCTTGTTTAAAGTATGCTTCTTTAATGACTGCTGCGCTTCGTTTAGGATAATCCACATTCACGATTTGAACGGGAGTAGGCTTTTTGTGAATAACTGCTTTGCCGGTTGAGAGATAATACGTATTACTCTGATTTATATCTTCTTCTAATGTCATACCACGATTGCTGTATGATTTTTGTTTCTGACTTGCAAGCTGATTCTGGGCCGAAGGGACGTACGGCTTTCCGTTCGGATATCGAATCGGCACTTTAATCATCCTTTCTTTATAAAAGCTACACTTCATCTATTCTACTTTAATTATAACGAGTTGTACGACAAAAATGTTTCAAGCAGGTGAAAAATAAGATGGAAAAAGGACTTTCGGTTGAGCTTGTTATGGAAATCAAGAGAATCACGAAGAGGTGGAATACTGATAATATTTCACGTACCGTATTTTATAAGAACTTTTTTAATAAACATCCAGAAATAAAGTGGGCATTTCTTGCCTCCATGGTATCACGTAATGCTGGCTGGAGTATGACAGATCTACAAGGAGAGTGGTTTCCAAGAGTTTTAGATGAAGAGCAATTGCACCATCTCTTTCTTACATATGAAAGGGCAAATTGGACTATTTTTCAGGACGCCGCTCCACAACTTTTGCTATATGCAAAAAGCAAGAACTTAAATGAATCACTTTTTCATTATGGGAAAGTGTTCGGCGTATCAAATTTTATGTTAGAAGAGTGGGAAGTTTTTTTTGAAAGCGGTAGTGAGACCCGGTTGATGACTGCTCTAATCATTAATGAACAGCATGTGATTGAAGCACCAGTGCTGCATCACCATTTCTATGCAAAAAAGGTATTTCGTTCAATGGTATTTAGAATGCAGGATTGGTTTCATTTTAGTACAGTTCTATTTCCTACCTTAGATGGAACACTATATGGGTTATCGGTCAGTGGGTTTCAACATACTACTAACAGGATCAATCTTGGAAAAAAACTTGCATTACTTCTTTTTCATAAGGATTTGTTTCATAAATTTAATCGCTTTTCAAAAACAACTTTTGCTACGGGTTCTCGATATGATTACGAGCGGTATATGGGGAAAAGAAGAGATAATCCGTTTTTGAGAGGCGTGTATCCCGTGGTGAATCATCACCAGAGTAAGAAAAAGGATTGGTACAAAGGGGAAAAGTCCGTTCAACGAATGCTGGAATCACCTGTATCACTTCCAAATCAAATTGATATCACCAATTGGTATGAAGGAAAGAGAAGCCAAATTCGAACAGCAATTGAAATTGAGAATTTATTCAAGCAAAAACGCAGGGAGAAATCCCTGCGTTTACGTTGAAGGGCGATCCGGCCCTTCTGTTTTTTTATTACCAAAGCCAGGTTTCGTTTCTTCTTGTGTTTTTCGATCAGCCTTATTTTGCTTTAACTTTTTACCCATCGCTTACCACCTCCTATCATTAGTGTGAGCAGAAGTGTCAAAATCATTCTCTTCTGGTGTCGAATTGGTGTACCTTTGGCAGTAAACCACAACCTTTGCCGAAACCCTTCTAGTTTTGTCAGTGAGGAAGGCAACTGTCTCAAAGGGGCGAATATAATCTATACAATCTTGCAGGCAAGTGCCTGTAAATGACAGAAGGGGTGGGATTGCATGTTATTGAAAACGAAGCAAGTTTCTGATGAGCTTGGTGTAAACCCTACTACTGTACAACGCTGGGTTAAGTATTTTGATTTGTCTTGTGAGAAAAACGAGCTCGGTCACTTCTTATTCACTAATGAAACGCTAGAAGAACTTAAGGAAATCAAAAATGATCTGCGAAGGGGTTACTCTATGGAGAAAATAAAATCTAAAGATTCAACTAAATCATCTACTCCTGAGAAGGTCGTTTCACAACAATTGTTCGAACAGAGGTTAGATCGCTTTTCTATGCGGTTAGAACAACTTGAGCGACAATTGGAAGAAAAGGCAAATGAAGTCATTACAGTACAAGTACTTCAACACCGTTCAGAGCTGGATGAGCTCGTTAAGAAAGTCACTTCTTTGGAAGATAAGTTATTGGAACTTGAAGATCATACGACTATTCAAGAGGCAGTAGGTCAGTCAGTGGGCAAAGGAAAGCGTCCGTGGATCATGAGTTTATTCAGTTTCTAGAGATCTGTCTAATGGTTCATTACTGACCTTATGTCCAATATGGATATAAGGTTTTTTGTTTGTGAATTCGGTGGTCGGTGTATGTTAGGATGGAATAACAAGGGGTGACAACTATGAACGAGACACTAAAGCTAATTGATTTAACCAAGCAACTATTAGAAATTAATGAAGAAGCGCGAGAACAATATACAACACGTACTCAACTTGAAGAATATAAAGTTAACTTTTATGAAGAAGTTAAGCCTTTCGCTGATCGAACTCTTGAACTGCTGAAGGATTGGGAACCTCTTGCAAGGTCCTGGGTGATGGAGAACAATCCAAAGTATTTATATCCCATTCAAATCAAAAATACGTATGAGAATTTAGAAATGGTTTCTGTTGTAGCCTGGCAAAAAGATACCGGTCCAAAGAAATTTAATGAGCGTGTTCAATCGGTTGAATATGTTCTTGAAAAGTTATTGGAACAGGCTAACTAAACGAGCGAAGTGCTCGTGCAACAAAAATATAATTTCACATACCATACACGATGAATAAAAATTCCTTTTTTTGAGAATCACTAAACAAAAAGGGAGTGATAACATGACTGCTTATTTATGTCCAAGATGTAAAACCAATCGGATGAGATTTAACAAAATTGAGCAAAAAGCGACTTCTGTTAAGTTAGATCCTGAATCTGGAGAAGTTGTATCCGTAATGGAAGAAGGAACGGCAGATCCGTTTCATTTGGTTTATAAAGGGCCAGAAATGAGAATCCAGTGCGCAGCATGTGGTGAAATAGGAGACGAAGAAACATTTATTCAATTTGCACGTTCACATCCACGCTCGTAATCTAACAGATTTCCCGCTGTGTTTCATGGTATAGTGAGAGACAGGAGGGGACTGTATGTTTGATCCAACCATTTATGAAAATGTGAAAGTAGTGCTCGAAGGGGAGCTATACGATCGAGATCTTGAAGGGGAGATCTCGATTATCAATCGAAAAGATCTTGTTGATCTCGCGTCACTTTCGAGGATGTACAAAGTACAATTTAATGAAAATCCATATGTAAAAGTTACGATTCAACTTCAAGCAGATCTTGTAAGCTTTAGTGCAGAACAGCTACAACTTGAGAATGTGGATGCAGGATGTGAAATCAAAATTAGCTTTGACATTTCCATTTCTGATACGGAAGAATGTACGGAAATTGAAGAGGATATTAGGAGTATTTGGGGGTCTCGTCCGTCCATTAGTCAGACGGTCTCATTTCCTTTTGACAATGAAGATGAGCTAAACAGTCACATTGAATTAGAGTTTAATCGGAGAATTAACGAAGACCAAATTAGTGACTTATCGGAACTCATTGAACATGCTATTCAAACATCCCAGTTACTTAACGAATAGGAAGAAGGCGGATTGCTCCGCCTTCTATATCCATACTATGTGGTTGTGAACTAGTTGCTTCCGCCGCCCATTTGCTGTTCAGCCATTTGGACAAGGCGTTTTGTAATTTCTCCTCCAACAGAACCATTAGAGCGAGCGGTGGAGTCTGGACCAAGTTGTACGCCAAATTCACTTGCAATTTCGTACTTCATTTGATCTAATGCTTGTTGTACACCAGGGACTACCAGATTGTTTGAGCTATTGTTGTTTGCCATGTTGTGTACACCTCCTTGACTAATATGATGCTCAGGAGTATGAAGCGATATTCAATAGACACAAAGGTACATATTGGGAAATGCGAATTAATTTTCAGAATATTTAGAGGTTTTGGGTGTTCCGTGACGAATTGGGTAGTAACCAATGCTCAATGGAGGGGATAGAACAATGGATCGCTTCATAACAAAATCAGGCTTTTATCAAAACCTTGAAAAACGCAGGTGGGAATACTGGATGGTTTTCCCTGGCGAGAATAAAGTGCTGGTCTCCTGGTTGTGCTGGAGCGCACCGCAGGATATTATCGAACAGTGGAAAGGCTCATATGCCTACTGAAATCTACCGCCTTAGGCGGTTTTTTATTTTGTTCATAATTAAGTTAAAAGTTTTAAACAGTGAGTAATGAGAAATAGATGTATTAAATCCAAGGTTTCTTAGTTATAATAATTCTTGGATTGGGTCTTTTATACTAGACAACGTATAAAGAAATGGGACGAACAGTGTAATTAGCATTTTAAAGAAAGAGGAGCATACATGATTCGAAAAAAATATTGGCTTTTTATGATGGCTACCTGTCTTACCGCTTTATCTCTAAATCCACTTGCAACCCTTGCTAAAGAACCACCCAAAATCCAAAGTGAGGCAGCCATACTGATCGATGGGAATACGGGTCAAGTTCTATTTGAGAAAAATAGTGACCAGGAGATGTATCCGGCAAGTATCACGAAGATTGTCACAGCAATAATGGCAATAGAATCTGGTGATTTGGATGATTCTGTAACCGTTAGCGCAAAAGCAAGAAATGTAGATGGTACGCGGGTCTATCTAGAAGAAGGAGAGACCGTTTTACTAGAAAAATTGGTAAAAGGTATGCTTGTTAACTCAGGAAATGATGCTGCTATCGCAATTGCAGAGCATGTGAGTGGGAGTGTAGAGTCATTTGCACAAGATATGAACGAGTTCATGAAAAATAAAGTGGGTGTCGAAAACAGTCATTTTGTTAATCCCAATGGATTATTTGATGAGAGTCATGTTACAACTGCAAGTGATATGGCTAAAATCACGCAATACGCTATGAAAAATGAAAAGTTTCGGTCTTTAATTGGTATTAAAGAGCTTGATTGGACTGTGGAGGACTGGGATACAACGCTAGTCAATCACCACCGTCTTCTTCTCGACTATGACTTCGTAACAGGAGGAAAAAACGGGTACGTATCAGAATCTGGTTTTACACTCGTTACTACAGCCAAAAAAGATGATCATGACTTAATCGTTGTAACAATGAAGGCAAACGACGATCAAATTTCCTATCAGGATACTTTGTCTCTCTTAAATTATGGATTTAATGAATTTTCGCCTGTTGTCTATAAAGAAGAGACGGAGCTTGGAGAAAGTGATGGGGAGAAATATTCACTTACAAAAGATCTTACGCTTTACCAGAAGAGTGGTGCAGAGGCTACACTTTCCGTAACGGAAAATGGAACACTCAAGAGTACAGTCGGTTCGATCCAATCCAACCTGGATCGTGATTTTTTATCAATTATACCAGTTGAAGAAGAAGGTCCCGTTGAGGTTAGTGAAGCAAAGCCAGCTGTTCAAGTGAAGGACGACGATACTGAATCTCTTCTTTCAAGTAAGACTATTTTTTTTGGTGGAGTTGGCATATTTATTAGCATTTTAGTGGTCTTATTTTCAAGTAGAAGTAAATCAAGTCGGAAAAGATATAGGTCTTTTCCATAGACATGGCTAACCTATATTGTGAGTATTTATAGCAATGTATCGTGTTATATGAATCAAAAAGGACCAATCGGGTCCTTTTTTTTTAGTCTTCTAGATAAAACGACAACGATTTAACAGCGGTCATCCCTTGTCCAACTGCTGAGGAAATACTTGATAAAAGAGGTCGTGTACATACATCACCTGCTGCATAGACGTAAGGAAGAGACGCTTCACCTACATCATTACAAATGATGTACCCCTCATGGTCAAGGTTAATATACTCCTTAAATGGTTCTGTGTTAGGTTCAACACCAATTCGAATGAATACCCCTTCCACTGAAAGTTTGTCAGTAGTTCCATTCGAAGAAAGTGTTAGCTGTTTCGTACCTATTCCTTCGATTTTGGTAATGGTTGTATGTGTTAATACCTTGATGTTTGGATGTTCCATGACTGGATTTTTGTATTCCTTTCGGGCTTTGAACCCATCGGAACGATGGATCAGGAAGACGTGTGCTTCTGCTTCAGCGAGAAGTAAAGCACCTTCAAATGCGCGATCTCCACCACCAATAACAGCTACATTTTTCCCTGTAAATTTCGCTTTATCTCTAGTAGCAGAATAGAGTTCTTTGCGATCAATCATTTCTTGTTCACCTGGGATTCGAAGTTTCCGAGGAGAAGATCCTGTTGTGATGAGCATCGATCTAAATTGATATGAGGTATGCAAACTTGTGGTTAGTTCCCTCTTGTTCCAATTGATCGATTTAACAGTAGATTTTGTTTCAAATTCAAACTTGATTTCTTGAGCATGTTTGTTGAAATGCTCCTGTAGGGATCGTCCATTAGGTACAATTATTCCAGGATAATCAATAATTTTATTTTGGATGGAGCTTAATTGCCCACCAAGCTCTTCACGTGCTTCGAGTAACAGGTGATTAATTCCAAGGCGCTTCGCCCAAATTGCTGCAGAAATACCAGCAGGCCCACCACCTATTATAAGTAGATCTTTTTTTGGGATCACAAGCTTCTCCTCACTTCCATGTTGAAAGCAACATTTCGAATTCGAGCCAGTTATTAACGCGAGGAACATCGATTTCCTGGTTGTAACGGTAATTCATAGCTACGGCCAGTCTACCTGAGTCTTTGAAAGCTGTCAGGTTGTGAGGGGCATCATCAAACAACAGATCTCCACGAATCATCTCTTTTCGATGAGAGAATATTAAATTTTTCTTCCCGATAAAAGGAAGGTGTTTTTCTACCCAAAGCTCTTTTTCGGTATAAGCATATGTACGGCTGCTCGTTACAATTAACACTTCGAATTGTTTCACTAGACGCTCGAGTACCTCAATCGCGTGTGGAAGTGGTTTTAAACGAAGAAATAAGCCGGGTTCATCAAGATAATCATAAATCTTCTCGCCACATTCATTTTTCACATAATCTTCTGATCGCCAGCAATTAAGTTTCTCTACGGACAGATTATCATCATAGTCATCGTTATACCTGCGGTGCCACTCAGACATGAGATCACAGATGACAGAATCCATATCAATTAACAAGGTTTTCATAGACTCACTTCTTTCATCATGCATTCATATTCACTATAACAGTGAACATCAAAATCGACAATTAAGCCAAACAAAAAGCAAGAACCGAGTGGTTCTTGCTAAAATTATTAACATTTAATGAAAGCTGTTCCTACGATAATGAGTAGGATGAAGAGTACGACTATTAGCGCAAAGCCGTTACCAGCCGGTCGATGACACGGCATACCGTATGAAGCTCCAGCTACCGGATGATAAGGCTCATAAGGCTCATTTCCATAAGGTGCATTATTTGCGTGATACATATTAGGTCCCCCTTTTAATTTCTCTTTCCTTATCACTGTATGTTAGCGTCTAGAAAAGATATAGGCAGGAGCGGAGGGGAACCTAAATTAGGTAAATGAACTAGGTGACTAGTTGAATCATGAACTTATTCCTTTATCTCTCGTTTGAGCTTGTTTCAAGAAGTTAAATCTGTAATCATCTGTAAGCTCTTTCACTTCTTTACTTAGGAACAGAATGGCAATGACGTTAGGGACAACAAATAATGCAAGCGTAATGTCAACTAGTTCCCATACGAATTGAAGACCACCGATAGCACCGACAAAAATAGAAACGATATAAACGAATCGCATTATTCTTGAAAATGGGATTCCAAATAAATACTCAGCCTGTTTTTCACCGTAAAAGACCAGAACGCCTATTGTACTAATTACAAAAATCAATAAGAGAGCGGAGACGAATATTGGCCCCCATGTGGGTCCCATTAATCCTGAGAAAGCATCTGATACCATATCAGCCGCATTGTTTGGCTTTACATCTTTCCATGCGCCAGATAGAAGCACGGTAAATGCTGTGACAGTACATAGAACGATTGTATCAATAAAAACGCTGAAGATTCCCCATAATCCCTGTCTACAAGGATGAGGCGTATGTGCTGCAGAGTGTGCGATTGAAGCAGTACCCATTCCTGCTTCGTTTGAGTATAAACCTCGTGCAAGTCCCCATCTTACTGCAGCAGCAAAACCAGCCCCAGCAAAACCACCGGCTGCGGAAATGGGTTGAAAAGCATGAACGAATATTAAGCTCATGACTGCAGGAAATTGATCAATGTTAATGATCATGACGCCTATTGCACCTGCGATGTATGTAACTACCATAAATGGAACGATTTTCTCTGCAACAGCTCCGATTCTTCGGATACCACCGAGCACCACCAGAGAAATAAGAATAATGAGGATGCCTCCTGTGAGCCAGGTCGGCATTCCAAACGAACTTTCAGATAATGTTGAGATAGAATTTGTTTGTACCATTACACTAGGGATAATTTCAATCATTAAACCAAAGGCAAAGAGTGATGAAGCAAATTTCCATCCCAGCCCTTTTTTTATGTAGTACATTGGTCCTCCGACATAAACCCCATTGCGATCTTCCTCTCGATATTTGATGCCCAGGACAATTTCCGAGAATTTTGTGGACATTCCGATGATGGATACTACCCACATCCAGAATATAGCTCCTGGACCACCGAAAGCAATGGCTACGGGAACACCGACAATGTTTGTTGCACCAGCTGTCGAAGCGAGGGCAGAGGCAAATGCCTGGAAAGGAGATATGGTGCCATCTCCTTTTTCTTTTTTGAAGATTTTACCTATTGTATGCTTGAGAGCATGTGGAAAAAAGAGAATTTGAAAAAATCCAAGTCGAATCGTTAAAAATAATCCCCCACCGAGTAAGAGGATCATCATCGGATACCCCCATATGAAGGCTGAAAACTCAGTCACGGCATTCATAACACCATCCATTTACATCTCTCCCTTTTTGTGATTATAAAGACTTTATCCAAATATAGGGAGGGTGAAACGCGATTTACATAATTATGAAAAAATGAGTATAAAGACACAAAAAAAGCCGGACGGGGATCCGGCGGGAGATTAGTGCACCTGTGGAGGTGGGGGAGTTTGTGACTGTTGCGGAGCACTTAACTGGCTTTTCACTTGTTGAATTTCATTCACTTGAGCAGGTGCAGCTGGTTGATAATAGCCTTTTTGTTTGGCGTATTGATAAAGGTTGTATTGTCTTTGTTCATCTGTATTCCTTATTTGTTGAAGTACCTGACGAAGCTGTTGATTATCAGCTTGAGAAATAACGCTCCCATAGTTACTTAAGCTGCTATTTAAAACGGACAGATAATCGTTAACCATGTCTTTTTCGTTCATCGTTAATCCCTCCTTAACTTAAAAAGCCCATCAATTGTTGGTGGGTATTTCGTGCATCCTGTGCGTCTTTTTGAAGCATTTGCTTTAATTGGGGGCAGGAACAAGATTGAGCATATGAATCCAGTTTGTTAGCAAGTGTTTCATGTCCACCAATCATATGGCGGAGATTCTGAAGTTCGAGTTCATTAAGCTGTGCCATCAGGTTTACCTCCTTAAAGTTAATCGTCCTTATTATGAATGGAAGGAAGGGATATTATACAGCATTAAGCAATAACGTTTCGTTCATTTGTATACTCTCTATATTTGTTGTGGGTCATAATATCGTGGATGATTTCTATGACATGCCAAACGTCTTCATAAGAAGAGTAGAGTGCAATCGGTGCAAGACGAATAACATTAGGAGAACGGAAATCAGGAATCACGCCCTGATCTTTTAACGCCTTACAAATTCTGGCGGCTTCAGTATGCTCGAGACATACATGGCCACCACGACGACCATCTTCGTTAGGATTAGCGATTTCGAAACCGAATGTCTCGAGTTTTTCTCGTATTAGATTCATCATGTATCGTGTGAGAGATAAAGACTTCGCTCGAATGGCATCTATGCCTGCTTTGTGGAAAAGCTCTAAAGAACCGATCAATGGAGCCATACTTAAAATATGTGGCGTACCAATTTGGAAAGCCCCCGCAGAAGAAGCGTGATCAAGTTCGTGATCCATATCAAACTGAACGTCTTTTTTTGAACTAAACCACCCTGCAAGACCCGGATGTCTCCCAGCGTGCTTTTCATGCACAAAAAGTCCACCAACACCTCCTGGACCACTATTTAAATATTTGTATGTACACCAGACGGCGAAATCGACGCCCCAGTCGTGGAGCTGATGGGGAACAGCGCCAATTGAGTGGGCGAGATCAAAACCGATCATAATTTCTTTATTATGTGCTGCTTCTGTTAGTTTTTTTATATTCAGTAGCTGTCCGCTGCGGTAGAGGACGGAAGGGAGCAGAATAAGAGCAACGTCGTCATCCATTGCATCCAGAATGTCATCCTCATTGATTGTACGCCCGTCTGTGCTGCCAACTTGTATTAAATGTAATTCCGGTGATAAACCATGGAGCTGAAGTTGACTTTTAATAGCGTAGATATCAGAAGGAAAGGTCAATGAGTCAGCTAGGATCTTTGTTTTCTTTCCTTTAGGCTTGAAGAATGTGGCTAACATTTGATGAAGGTTCGTTGTAATCGAGCCTGTCGTGATGGTTTCATGAGTCTTAGCTCCAATGAGCTTTGACGTCATTTCTCCTATGTTTTCGGCCATATAAAACCATGGATGGTGACCATTAGTCCAACCATCTATTCCGTATGTCTTCCAATCATTTAATGAATGGAGAAGGGACTCTTCTGCTTTTTTAGACAAAATACCCAATGAGTTGCCATCCATATAGATGGTGTTAGGATTTAAATAAAATTCTGTTTTGAAGTGGGAAAGGGAATCTTTTTTATCTAATTCTTTTGCATGGGTAATGGACTGTGATAAACTCATATTACTCAACTCCTTTTCTACAACATATCGTATGAAATGGAGAAGATGCTGTCAACGCTTTCATGTGTTGAACGGTATCAAAATAATACTAACCAAAAAACTTTATAAGTTTTTTTGGAATAATGATTGACTTCTAAAGTAAATCGATGATATTATATTAAACGTCGCCGATACACAAAACGGCACATGCGGGTGTGGCGGAATTGGCAGACGCGCTAGACTTAGGATCTAGTGTCTTACGACGTGGGGGTTCAAGTCCCTTCACCCGCACCATATATCTTGCGCCCGTAGCTCAATTGGATAGAGCGTCTGACTACGGATCAGAAGGTTAGGGATTCGACTTCTCTCGGGCGCACCATTACATATTCTATTTGTTTCAATGGCGGTGTAGCTCAGCTGGCTAGAGCGTACGGTTCATACCCGTGAGGTCGGGGGTTCGATCCCCTCCGCCGCTACCATATTACAATTTCATCATGGAGGGGTAGCGAAGTGGCTAAACGCGGCGGACTGTAAATCCGCTCCCTCAGGGTTCGGCGGTTCGAATCCGTCCCCCTCCACCATGATTGGGCTATAGCCAAGCGGTAAGGCAACGGATTTTGATTCCGTCATGCGCCGGTTCGAATCCAGCTAGCCCAGCCATTTTGCGGGTGTAGTTTAGTGGTAAAACCTCAGCCTTCCAAGCTGATGTCGTGGGTTCGATCCCCATCACCCGCTCCAATTATTTTTTTGAGGAAAATTATTTATAAGGAACTTCCCATGAGGAAACGAAACATGGTATACTATCAAACAGATACTTTCCTCATCATATCATGCGCCTTTAGCTCAGCAGGATAGAGCAACAGCCTTCTAAGCTGTGGGTCAGAGGTTCGAATCCTCTAAGGCGCATATCCGAACCCCCTGAATGGAAATTCCATTCAGGGGGTTTTATTATTACACATGAGCATTTGCGCATAATCCCGAATTCCAATAAACTAAAAAGGAATAAATTGAAAAGAAGATTGGTGACAGAATGAAACAATACCAGGGAAGAATCATATCTGTTTTTACTTTCTTGACCGCAATTTTAATCTGGGATTTCTGGCTATACTCCGTCAATGATATTCCGGTAGACTGGGTAATGGATACTTTGTTTACAATAGCTGTGTTGTTTATTGTTTGGTGGTATTCTTCTTATTATGATCGTTCGAAGTTGCTTCTGTCCAAACTTAAAGAAAGTGAAGAGAAACACCGACAATTATCAGAGAATTATGGAGCTGTTATCGACAACCTGAATGAAGTCGTATTTCAGACAGGGAAATCGGGGAGTTGGCAATGGCTAAATAACGCGTGGGTAAGGTTAACTGGATTCGACGTTGGTGAATCAATTGGTACATATTTTTTATCTTATTTTCATCCGGATGATCGTCATAACTTTCATGAGCATATGAACAATTTACTTAATCATCGCGTGGAGTCCACTGTTTTTGAATACAGAATACAGAGAAAAGGGGGCGGGTACTCCTGGTGTGATGTATTCATTAAATTTGAATATGACAAAACAGGAAATTTTACGGGGACTACTGGGACGATTAAAGATCAAACCCTACGAAAACAAACTGAGGAACGACTTGTAAGAACAAATGAAGATCTTGCCATTCGATCTGAAAAATTAGCTGCAGCTGCTCAGCTTGCAGCAGGAATCGCTCATGAAGTGCGCAATCCATTAACTTCGATCAAAGGCTTTCTGCAACTCTTAGAAAAGAAAGAATCGATTGATAGCTATTATGAAATAATTTTCTCGGAGATTAGTCGAATTGAGCTTGTGCTAAGTGAACTGCTTACGCTCGCAAAACCTCAGAATACGTTATTTGATAAAGTAAAGCTTAATGAATTGTTGAAGCAGGTTACAACTTTAATCGAATCGAATGCGATTCTGAATGATATCGAATTGAAGATGGATTTACCTGAGGTTGATGTCTATGTGTTCGCTGACGCTAATCAAATTAAACAAGTGTTAATCAATTTAATGAAAAATGCGATAGAAGCAATCGACAGCTTGGACAGACCAGGTGTGCTTTCGTTATCAATGTCTGTTCAGGAAGAATCTGTTTCTTTGTACATCGAAGATAACGGGTGTGGTATACCGAAAGATTATCTGAATCGACTTGGAGAACCATTTTTTACAACGAAAGAGACTGGAACTGGACTTGGATTATCAGTTTGTCTAACCATTTTGGAGCAGCATGGAGGGGAAATGATTATCCAAAGTGACGTATCGGTAGGGTCTACTTTTATCATGAAACTCCCACTTATTAAGGGGGCGTGACCGATCACCTGGTTTTTGGGATGAACGGTGGAAAAATACATACTCTTTGTGTAAAAAACGAACAATAAAAGGATTTTTGTGATATTCATTCACTTTTTAGGGATGGAACGAACGTAAATCATTTGAAAAACACCAATTTTGTGCTACTATAACCGTAGAAACCATTCATTGCAGTAACTGACGACAAAATTGGAAATAACCATAGGGGAGCTGCAGTGTATATAGCCGGTCGTCTGGGCGAAGAGGTGAGCTTGCTCATTTTTTACCATTGTTCAGGAGGAGTTAAGATGATGAATGAAACGAAACGATTAGACGGTAAAGCCGTCGCAAACCGTATAAAAGAAAACTTGAAGACAAGAGTAGAAGTGTTAAAAGAAGATGGCGTTACTCCAAGCCTTGTTACAATTCTTGTTGGGGATGACCCATCATCTGAGACGTATGTTAGGATGAAGGGGAACGCTTGTGAACGCGTAGGCATTACCTCAACGAAAATTCATATGGCAGAAGATACGACTACAGAAGAATTAGTAAAAACAATTAAAGATTTAAACGAAGATGACACGGTTCATGGAATATTACTTCAACATCCTGTCCCAGCTCAAGTTGATGAAAGGTTAGCATTTGAAACAATTTCAGTTGAAAAGGATGTAGATGGAGTAACAAGTGCGGGTTACGGAAAAACAGCACTTGGTTTTGGAACATACCCCTCTTGTACACCAGCGGCGATCATGAAGATTATGGAAGATTATGATATTCAAACTGAAGGAAAACACGCTGTAGTAGTTGGTCGTAGTCCAATTCTTGGTAAGCCAGTCTCGGCACTCCTTCTTAATGAAAATGCTACTGTAACGACATGCCATTCTAGAACAAATGATCTTGAATCGCACGTCCGTCAAGCTGATATTGTGATTGCTGCAGTAGGGAAGCCTGAATTCATTAAGGGTGACTGGGTCAAGGAAGGGGCAGTTGTTCTTGATGCAGGGTATAATAAAGGCAACGTTGGTGATGTGGAATTTGAAGCAGCTGCTAAGAAAGCCGCCTACATTACCCCTGTACCAGGAGGCGTTGGTCCAGTTACTATTGCGATGTTATTGAAACATACAGTGGACGCCGCTGAAAAGACAATATAGTGTTGTTAACCCGCCCAAAGGTTAAAGGGTGGGTTTTTTGTAGTCCTTCGTAATAATGGTTGAATGGTTTTAGTGTGGTAAGCATTCAACTTATTTTCAGCTGCTTTTCATCCATCTTTTAAGATCGTCAATATCAGGTAGCTTTTCAATATGTCGTGAGGCTCCATCTTCATGATACAGGTTAAGAAGTTGTCTGATAATTTCGATTACTTAAAGTTTAAAAATTCAATAAGAATAGAATGGCAGAATCTGAGGGGAAGAAATTCATAAGGGTCTGAATAACTCTTATAATGGCGATTTGAAGGCATTACGGAACAAAGAGAAGACGAAATGGACTTAACTAGATTCCGTCTGTCCTAATAGCTTTTAAAGGTGCTGAATTGGATGGAGAAGTGGTTGAATCAATTTACGATAAACTGATGCAAAAGATTTATCATTTAACGGCTTAGTTAGAAGAAATATATGAAATTAGTTAATCTAATAATTGACATCATTTCCAATTATTATATGTTATACTAGCGTTTGCGCCATTATAGTTATACTTATTAAAAAAGGAAAGGAGAGAGAAAATGAGTTGGTTTCTAAAGGGATTGAAGAACTATGTGAATTTTAGCGGAAGAGCGAGAAGAAAAGAATATTGGATGTATATGCTTTTTTACGCAATTTTCTATATCATCTTCCTGACGATTGATATGATTCTGGGAATCTATCCAGTATTTACAGGTTTGCTTGGTTTAGCCCTCTTTCTTCCAACCATAGCGATGACTGTTCGAAGACTACACGATACAAATCGGAGCGGGTGGTTTGTTCTTATTAATTTTGTTCCGGTTGTTGGTGGAATAGTTATTCTTGTCTTTACGTGCTTAGACAGTGAACCCGAAGAGAACGTGTACGGCAATAATCCGAAAAAAGTAGCTGCATAATCATACGTCATTACTTGAAAAACCGCTCAAATAGAGCGGTTTTTGTTTTTATATTGGAAGACATCGGTCGATTGTTACATAAGGGGAATGAGTGGTTTCGATCTTAAAAGCTTGGAATCATCCACCATGGACATATGGAGAATGGAGAGCTCACTGATAGTCAGGATTAAATCATCTATGATCTATGTGAATCTATACGAGTACATTTGAAATTCTTGATTATGTGAAGGATTGATTAAATTAAAGTGCTCGGGAAGTAAAATGAGATGATTTCATGTAAAATAGATGACAGAGAGATCAGTGATTTGGGGGAAGAGACATGAATAGTTTTATTGTGATGCAAGGTGATACCTATCAGGTAGAGAGAGAGGCGGGTATTATTTGGTCGCCGAAGGAAGACCGGGGTGGCAGTGAACCTCATTCTTGGAAGCGAATGAAAGAAGTTAGTGTAGGAGATCATTTCTTTCACTATGTAAAAGGGAATATTGTGGCAGTCAGCATTGCAGAGCAAGATTGTCAGACGTTTTCCAAACCATTTCATATCGTGAGTGAACATAAAGCTGATGAAGGCTACATGGTTAAATTAGACTATCACGAATTAGACAACCCGGTTAGCGTGAGAGAGAATTTTGAAGAAATATCTCCTCTATTACCATTAAAATATGCACCGTTTCAGAAAGATGCAAATGGAAATCCCGGCTATGTGTATCCATGTAACGAGGAGCTTGCTATAAAATTTCTTGAACTGATAAGCGAATCGAATTTTTATCGAGTAAATGAAGAACAGTTGGAAATGACGATTGATGAGGTCAAAAAAGTTGAACGAAATACTTTAGTCCCCGTTATTACGGAAACAGAATCTGAAGCAAAGACGAAAATGCGCTGGGGCCAGCAAAAGTTTAAGAAAGAACTGATGCCCCTTTGGGATGATCGTTGTGCCCTATGTGCCGTTGACCTACCGGAGTTACTTAGAGCAAGCCCTTCGAAGCCCTGGAAGGACAGTACAAATGAAGAACGTCTTGATCCTCATAACGGCGTATTACTATGCCGCAATCATGATGCGCTTTATTGTAAAGGGTTTATTGCATTTGATGGTCAGGGACGTTTGCACATTTCATCAGCTATTCGTGAAGAGGATTATTTGATGTATGGATTAGTTCCTCTTACAAAAATCCAAATCCACCCAGGTAATAAGCTGTATTTTAAATGGCATAAAAGAAATATCTTTAGAAAATAACCATAAATCATGGTGAAGGGGAAATCTATTCCATAAAAAAAGCACCTAATGGTGCTTTTTTTATGGAATGAAAATGGTTTTACTCATTCTCATTCTTCTTATAAATCCGCTCAACCACTTCCTGAAGCGTATCAGGCTTATGAAACTCGACTGGAGAAAAGCCTTTCTCAAACGTAATCGAATCGGCTTCAATCGCTAGCACATACTTCCCGTTTACCTTCGCAAGATGAATCGATTCGCCAAAGTCAGACAGCATCGCTTTCACGGATACGTGGTCAAGCTTCAGCTTCCATTCAACGTCAGGGGAGTGTTCCACAATCTGCGAGGTAGCTTCAACGACTTGTTCGGTCGTAAAGCGCTCCTGTAGCTCCCGCTTAGGACTCTGAGACCATTCCTCTATCGCTTGCTCGAACTCTTCCTTTTCTTCGCTTTCTTCCTGATAGGTTTCCTGAATGTGCTCCTGGACCATGCCCATCGTTTGTGTCTTCACGATTTCAGGCATCGACTTTTCATATTCGACCCATTTTAAGAAGTCTTCGAAGTAGCGTGCGTGAGACGACTGGTGGACTTTGATTTCGGCACTGTCGATCATGCCTTCTTCTGGCATGTAGGGATATTGGACGGATTTCATGCTTTTGGTCGTAATTGCCATTTCTACATTCTGAATCAGTGTGTCTTCATCTGTTATTGTAGCGACTTTTGGTTCAAAGTCGCATTTAAGAATAAATAGAAATGGATCGTCAAATAGTTTTGTTAACTTTGCAGTTGCGATAATGAGGACACCACCTCGAATGGCACTCGTATCTAGATACATTTGTACAATTTGGTCTGCGGATGTCTCAAAATCATCTGCGGAATCAGCATAGCGTGTTCGGTCAAACAAATTGTAGTTTGGATTGGAAGTTAAATCATGACCCGGTTCAACGATGAATCGGCCGATTTTCGTGGGAGCACCTTCAGACTTCGCATGACGATCAACTTTACGTTTCATAATTTTAGTTAATTCCCCATCTAGAAAGGTTTTAAGAGTACTCTCATCATATGTATCTGCATCTAACGTTTGATAATGTTTAAAACGTCTTTCTTCACTTTCGCCACTTCCTTCTACTTGTATTAAGTAAAAGGATAAATACTGCATTTTAAATTCCATTTCATCACCTATCTTTACGTTTACGTTTATTTAGTATAGGCAAGGTTATGAATTTCGTCAAACCCTATAAAGTATATTGTTCATCAAAGAAGAATGATGAACATATCAAAATATTTTTACAGTCAGCCAATTAAATTTTTACATGAATCGACAAAACTCTTATAATGGAGGTAGGAATAATAGTGAAAAAGGGGAGAGCAAATGGAAGCAAAGCAAACAATTTACGTAAATGAGTATACGAACGGTGTGTTGGATCCTGAAGAACAAATGCTAGGGCCACTTAAAGATGGTGGACATATTATCGCCAATACAGCACCGGGATGTTGGGGACCAATGATCACGCCATCTATAAAAGGTGGACATGAGGTTACGAAGCCTGTGTTTGTTGAAGGTGCTGAAGTCGGGGATGCCATTGCTATTCGAATTAAATCGATTCAAGTTACTTCAATGGCCACTTCATCTGGTAACGACAGTCCTGTTGAAGGAAGGTTTGTTGGAGACCCATTTGTTGCAGCAAAGTGTCCTGGATGCGGTGAACTCTATCCGGAGACAAAAATTGAAGGAACTGGTGCTGAAGCGATTCGCTGTTCAAAATGTGGAGATGATGTAACACCTTTTGTTTTTACAAATGGATATACAATGGTGTTTGACTCAAATCGTACTCTCGGTGTAACTGTTGATGAAGCTGCCGCTACTCATATCGGAAAAAACGGACGAGAATTTATGGCTACTCCCGAAAACTCCGTACAAAATCCGGTAGTAACTTTTGCTCCAAGCGACATGGTAGGAACCATTGCACGACTTCGTCCGTTTCTTGGTCAACTTGGCACCACTCCTTCAAGACCAATTCCGGATTCCCACAATGCAGGTGACTTTGGACAATTCCTAATTGACGCTCCACATGAATATAGTTTTACTGAAGAAGAGCTTGAAGAGCGAACTGATGGCCATATGGACATTAATCGTGTGAGAGAAGGAGCAATCCTCATTTGTCCAGTGAAAGTTCCTGGAGGTGGAATTTATATTGGGGATATGCACGCCATGCAGGGAAACGGTGAGATTGCTGGACATACGGCTGATGTATCCGGTATAGTGAATCTTCAAGCTAAAGTTATTAAAGGGCTTACAATTGACGGCCCAATTTTACTACCTGTTACAGAGGATCTTCCTTATCTTGCTAAGCCTTTTTCAGCAAAAGAAAAAGAAGCAGCAAGCCGCATAGCGGGAATGTATGGGGTGTCAAAATTAGAAGAATCTCTCCCGGTTTCTTTCATTGGGACTGGAGCTACTCTTAATGACGCTACGGATAATGGATTGCAGAGAGCGGCAGATATTTTGGGGCTCTCTGTTCCAGAAGTGAAGAATCGAGCAACGATTAACGGTTCTATTGAAATAGGAAGACATCCTGGTGTAGTAACGGTAACTTTTCTAGTTCCGGTCCATCTCCTTGATGAATTAAGTCTAACGGATTTAATTCGAAATCATTATGAAGCTATATCAGAGTAATGACAACAACAGACAGCTCCAAATGAAGCTGTCTGTTGTTCTTCATGAATGAAAACTAGTACTATTTGAGCACGCTATATGTAATTAAATGTTTTTAATAGGACAAAATGGGGAATTTAAGTAATAATATATTATTTACTTTCGCTTTAAAAATTTTCCAATAAAAGTAAATAATACAACTAAAAGTGAGGAATTCACCATGATTTTTAATTTCAACAACCTTCAATATGATCCGATTTTTTCCATAAATGGACCGGTAGAGCAGATGATTACTAATCTAACGTTCCATTCAAAACTGGTGAACCCATCATCTGTCTTCTTTGCGATCAAAGGTGAGAATCATGATGGTCACCTATACATAGAAGACACGATTCAGAATGGAGCGGTAGCCGTCGTAGCGGAGCAAGAAGATCTCTTGATGAGTCTTGTTCATTCTTATCCTACAATTACATTTATCCTTGTAGACGATGTGCGGAAAGCGATGGCTTCTTTTTCAAAACAATATTATGGCGCAACAGATGATAAATTAAAAACGATTGGTGTCACAGGAACGAATGGTAAAACGACTGTTGCTGCTTATGTACGATCATTACTTTCATTACTAGGGGTTCCAACCGGTTCGATTGGAACGACCGGCATCTGGTCTTCAACCAAAAAGATACCATATAAAAAAAGCACACCAACGACTCCTGAGTCTCTTGATCTCCATCGCATTTTTAAGGATCTATATGATTTTGGTGATCAGGCTGTTGCAATGGAAGTATCTTCGATCGCACTTGATCAAAAGCGGGTTGAGAACATTGATTTTGATGTTGCCATCCATACGAATATATCTCCAGAACATCTTGAATACCACCATACTTTCGAACATTATAAGAAATGTAAAGAACGGCTTTTCCATCAAGCACAAAACGCAGTTATTAATGTAGACGATGAAATGGGAGTCGAACTTAACCAATCTTTTAAATATAAGAAAATCACGTACAGTTTAAATCCGGAAGCTGAAGCTGATTTAATTGCTGTACAGTTACAATATCGAGGGAATGGAACGTTGTTTAAATTAGTATCTCATGGTAAAGAATATGAGGTGTTTGTACCGGTCTTTGCGGATTATAACGTGGCGAATGTATTGTCTGCTATGGGAACCGCATTATTACTTGGCTATTCCTTAAGCGAGATCATTAAGGTCCTTCCAAATTTAGAAAGTCCTGAGGGTCGTTTTCAGGTGATTAGTGGACCTTCGCGTGAAACAATTATTCTTGATTATGCTCACACTCCAGTTGCCTTAACAAGGCTAGTAGACGAAGTAAAGAAGATGGATTATCGAAGACTCATTGTAATGATTGCTGGAATTGGAATTAGAGATTTTGAGAAAATGCCAAAGATGGCAAAAGCGATTGAAGGTAGAGCGGATGAAATCATTGTTACAGTAGACCACCCTGGATACCATGATCCATCTATCATAGTTGATAAAGTCATGAGTGGGTTTGCTAATCCTGATGCTTCGAACATTTATCGTACCAATACGAGAAGAGAAGGTGTTCTCAAATCACTTCAACTAGGTAGTGAAAATGATATTATTTTATTAACAAGCGGCTGTATCAACGGTGCCCAAATCGTGAAGGATAATGAAATTCCACATTCTGATGAAGACATAATTCAAATGTATTATCATCTGTCATCCTAAACCTCCATTCGGGGGTTTTTCTTTTACCTTCCAAATAAAAAGGGTTGATAACTGTAAAGACCTGAAGTAAACTTTAAGTTTCAATAGATAGTGAAAGGACGTAATTTCGTGACGTGGGAGATTCTTAATATTATTGGTACGATTGCATTCGCTGCTAGTGGAGCACTTGTTGCGCTTGAGGAGGAGTTCGATTTTCTCGGCGTTATTGTGCTGGGATTAGCAACAGCATTTGGCGGTGGAATTATAAGGAATTTATTAATTGGTGTACCAGTTTCTTCTATTTGGGAGCAGGATGTTCTCATTATGATTGCGATTGGTACTATTTTAATTATCTTTTTGTTTCCAGCAAGCTGGATTAATTACTATTGGGAAAAATGGGGAAGTTTCTTCGATGCTATCGGTCTATCTGCATTTGCAATACAAGGAGCATTATTTGCGGAAGTGATGGGTCATCCATTTATTGCAGCGATGGTTGCTGCTGCAATGACAGGTACAGGTGGAGGAATCATTCGTGATTTACTCGCTAGAAGAAAACCCACTGTACTCCAAAAAGAAGTATACGCAGTTTGGGCAATGACGGCTGGCTTACTAATTGGTCTCGGCTACCCTCAGGAACTATTACCATTAATGCTCTTATTTGGAGCAATTGTGTTTCTTCGAATGCTTTCACTTCGTTATGGATGGAAATTACCTTACAGAAGTATTCATGGGTAGAACCATGATCTAGAATAGAAGCACTATAAAAGCAGCTTACATATCAAGCTGCTTTTTGTTATGAACGGCTCCTTTGTTCTTTGTGTGCTTCAATTGAGCAACGATTATAAAGCTTACAATGACCAGTAAGAGCCACGAACTTATTTTACCAATAGGGACAATAGTCCATCCGCTTTCTTGATTCGGATAAGCCCATGCTCCAAAAAATGTAGCGATGTTTTCGGCAATCCATATAAAAAAACCGATGAGTACGAATGACATAGAAAGGGACATGCGATAGGTCGTATTATTGACGGTGTAATAAATCATTGTTTTTAAGAATAAAACGACCACAAGTAATTTCAGGACCCAGCGGAAATCGTAAATGAAATGATGTGTGAAGAAATTACCGTAGATGCAAATTCCGAGTAAAATTGCAATCCAAGTAGGTGGCCACTTGACCAATTTAAGATCCAGTCTTCTCCAAGCCTGACACATATAACTTGCCACACTTGCATACATAAAGCCGCTATACAAAGGTACACCTGCAAACTTAAAAAAAGCTTCTTCTGGATAGGACCATGATCCCATATGAACTTTGTACAATTCTAAGGCAAGACCAATGAGATGAAAAACAAGAATCACTTTCATTTCATCAAATGTTTCATATTTAGTTTGTAGCATTATGATTTGTGCTAAAATGCAAACGATAAGGATGAAATCATACCTCGGTAGAAACGAAGGTGACATTTTCTCACTTAATGCAAGGGTAGCAAAAATAACAACTGGAAACACGCAGGAAATGGCTTGTAAATATCCAAAGTAAAACAGATTCTTGAAATGATTCATAAGCACCACCTTTAGTAGGGGTTAGATAGAATGTAGATGAAAGGAGAGAAAAGTAATGAGCGATAAAAACAATCGAAACCGGGATTTACCAACGAGGCTGAATGTTTTACTAGTACTCACATTCCTGCTGTTTATGATTCTTGTTTTTCGACTTGCCTTTATTCAGCTTTAATGGAACCTAAATCAGGATAATCGCAATATTCGATAATTGTCCCTTCTGTATCAGCGGGATTTAAATAAATCAATCGTCTGCCATGTTTGTTTATGCGGCGTGTGTCTTCCATGACCCGAATGCTTTTTTCTTCTAATTCGGCAACAGCTTCGTCGAGATTCGGAACGACATAAGCCACATGGTGAACACCTTTCCCTTTTTGCTTCATAAAACGTGCAATAGGTGAGGTTGTATTATTCGTAGGCATTAGCAATTCAATACGGCTACCTTTTAGATCAATAACCGCTATTTCACTCTCAACACCTTTTGCTTCACTTCGATAGCGGTCAAAAAGTTCTCCACCTAATATTTCAGTGTAAAACTCGACGCTTTCATCCAGACGTCTTACTGCGATTCCGATATGATCTAATGTTTTAGTCATGATGATTCTCCTTTTTTAGTAATGGTGCTATTTTAGCATATAGAAAGAGTTCACTTGAATAAAATTGTTTATAAAAGTGAAGAGACTTTTCAGATAGGGAATGATTGCATTGAAAAACTTAATACGAAAATTCAAATGATCAGATCTAACATGGTAGACGAAACGAAATTAATGGAAAAGGTGTTACATATGAAATCAATTATAATTGTAGGCTCAGGAATCCTGGGTGCTTCAACAGCTTATCATCTTGCTAGAGAGGGAGTAGACGTCACCATTATAGATCGACAGGAACCTGGACAGGCTACGGAAGCAGCAGCTGGTATTGTTTGTCCTTGGCTCTCACAACGTCGCAATAAGGTGTGGTATAGACTCGCAAAAGGAGGAGCGAAATATTATCCGGAATTAATATACCAATTAATGGAGGATGGAGAGACGGAAACAGGTTATAAAAAAGTTGGCGCGATCAGCCTCCACACTGATGAAACGAAATTAGATAAGATGATTGAACGAGCAATGAAGCGGCGAGAAGATGCACCTGAAATAGGTGAAATCAAAAAGTTATCGGCTGACGAAACGAGAGTGTTATTTCCTCCCTTAGCTGATGACTATATGTCCGTATTTGTCAGTGGCGCAGCAAGAGTGAATGGTTCTTCGCTTCGTAATGCCATGCTTCGCGCTGCAGAAAAGTACGGTGCCAAAACCATGTATGGTGATGCTCGGCTTCATTGGTCAGAGGATGAGGTTTCAGGTGTTGTAGTTGAAGGTGGAACAATTAATGCGGACAAAGTTATTGTGACTGCAGGGGCATGGGCTGAAGAGCTGTTATCTCCGATTGGCCTTCACTTTCATGTCACTTCTCAAAAGGCTCAAATCGTGCACCTTGAAATGACAAATGAAGTAACAGATGAGTGGCCAGTCGTTATGCCACCAAATGATCAGTATTTATTAAGCTTTGATGATGGACGAGTCGTCGTTGGGGCAACACATGAAAATGAAGCTGGAATGGATGGTCGTGTCACTATAGGAGGGATTCACGAGATATTCAGTAAAGCTCTCTCTGTTGCCCCAGGATTATCCAACAGCACATTTCTTGAAGCAAAAGTGGGTTTTCGACCGTTTACTCCGGGATTTTTACCGGTGTTTGGTTATGTACCAGGCATCAAAAATCTTCTTGCAGCAAATGGGTTGGGTGCTTCCGGCCTTACAGTTGGACCGTATCTTGGACTCGAACTAGCGAGGCTCGCTTTGGGAGTTGATACTGAACTTGATCCTGCAGACTATGACATCGGTGCAGCAATAACAAAGGAATAATTAAAAAGCACAGCAAAAGCTGTGCTTTTTGTTATATAAACATCATTGTCCTATAATCATTACAAAATAAGCGCAAGTTACAAAATACGCTGGAAGCTCTTTATTTTGTTTTCCAAGACTTTTTCCCACTAATTTCATCAAAGCATAGCAGGTAGAAAAAAGGAATACGAATTCAAAGCTGAAAATAACGAATACCAGCTGATTGGAAAAAAACAAAAAAAGTCATAGGTCAACAAGATAAATAGTCCAATAGGCATGACAAGGAGTTCTGCAAGGTCACTTCTTGAAGTTTTATTTGAAAACCCCCCCTTTTGTCATTTACTTGGCATTCCTCCTCATTTCATCCCATGTGGTTATTTGTTAGAAAATTTGATAAATTAATTGTAACATACCTTCCTGTGATCTCCTTTTTACCTTAAGAAGACTAGTCAAGCTGTGGGGAATGATAAAGATAGGTATAAAAAAGGAGTTCAGTAAGGGCAATAATGGTTATAAGGAGGAGTTTCAAATGAATCCTATTCTAAATGAAGTTGGTGCTGTCTTTATACCAGTGAAAGACATTGAAATTGCAAAAGATTGGTATTGTGATGTGCTTGATATTCCGGCGACTGGAGAAATTGTAGCAGGGCATCTCTACGTAGTACCAATGACTGAAACAGGACTAGTTTTGGATAGCAAAATCTATTCAGAAGACACGATTTATCGAATTCCACCTTTTCATTTCAATACAAAAGATATTGAAGCAGCTTATCGATTTTTGCGAGATAAAGGGATTGAACTAGTCACAGAAATTGAGAATGGGCATTGGTTTAACTTTAAAGATCCTGATGGAAATGTACTGATGATTTGTGAATAGTTTTTGGCGTAAGTAGGGCAAATTCCTTGCAAATTGAGATGCCACATGAATGGAGGAAGGCGATGTGAAAATAGGGGGCGTACTTTGTTCTTTGATTATCTTAACAGCCTGTTCAAGTAATGACCCAGGCTTAAGAGAAGAATCTGATGAACAGCCGAATGCACAAGAGACAATAATAAAAAACCTAAATGTTCCATGGGAGATCGTCCGATCAGAAAACACGTTTTATTTAACCGAACGCTCTGGTGTAATTGCGACCTTTGAAAATAGTTTGGAGCGGGAATCTCTTCAACTTTCAAAATCTGTTCATAGTGAAGGAGAGGGTGGCCTTCTTGGAATGGCGTTAGCTAACGATTTTTCTCAAACAAAAACAGCGTTTCTTTATCATACGTATTTAGAAAATGGAAAGACGTTTAATAGGGTGATTAAGGTTGAGCTAGAAGGTGACACTTGGAAAGAAACAAAGGAGTTGATCGCTAATATACCTGGTTCGCAATTTCATAATGGAGGTCGATTGAAAATAGGACCTGATCGCATGCTTTATATCACAACAGGTGATGCTGCTAATCCCCAACTTGCACAAGATAAAAAGAGTTTAGCTGGAAAAATTCTCCGAATGGACGTGGAGGGAAACGTTCCAGAAGATAATCCTTTTGATGACTCTTATGTTTACTCCTATGGACACCGAAATCCTCAGGGACTTGCCTGGGATGAAAATGGACAGCTTTATAGTTCGGAGCACGGTCAATCCGCACATGATGAAATCAATCAAATCGATGCTGGAAAAAATTATGGATGGCCAGTCATAGAAGGAGATGAAGTAGCAGATGGGATGGAACATCCGCTCTATCAGTCAGGTGAAGACACATGGGCGCCATCAGGAATGGTTTTTCAGGAGGATAACCTTTATGTCGCTTGCTTGAGAGGTGAGGAAATCAGGTCATTTCAACTAAATGGTCACGGCACAAAAATTGTGAAAGAAGGAATAGGACGGGTTCGTTCGATCTATCAGGATAAGGCTACTTTATATGCGATAACGAACAACAAAGATGGGAGGGGAACTCCAGATAAAGGAGATGATCACATGGTGAAAGTTTCATTAGATAAGTAGGAAGCGTCCCGATGTTTCTAAACGTATTTTTAGAGTTTCAAATTGCGGTCATCATTTCCTTAATAGAGACATGCTACTTAAACAAGCTGTTAGCTATAAGCATACTAACGCTTATAACACTAATAAGTGTAAGAAGCATTGAAATAATTGATGGTTACGATTTTAAATAAAGAAAAAAGATACGGTGAAATTGTTTCTTCACCGTATCTTTAATTCTTTTGTTTGTTTTAGTAAGCTAATGCAAACAATCCTTTAATGTGTGAAAGGTAACGAACGTTACTTGCTTCTTTCATCACAGATGCAGGAAGTCCTTTAAGAGATGTTGCGTTACCACCAATTTGAGCAACTGCATCTTTACGTCCAAGACTTGCTAATGTACCAGAGTTAACTGGTTCAAATTCTTTGTAGTCTTTGTCATAAAGGTAAGCATACAGGTTATAACCGATAAGGTCACCCATTTGCCAAGCGATTTGAGCAGTTGGTGGCTGTGGACGTTCTTCGCCTGGTTTGAAGTAAACTGCACTATCCCCAGCAACAAATACATTTTCATGAGAAGTGGATTGTAGATAGTTGTTCACTGTTGCACGTCCGCGATTCACTTCGATACCGCATTCGCCTACAAGTGGATTACCTTGAACGCCACCTGTCCAAACGAATGTATTCGTAACAATTTTTTGGCCGTCTTTCAGTTCAACGACATTACCCTCAACATTTGTAACTGGAAGGTTTGTTAGGAATTCAACGCCACGTTTTTCAAGACTAGTCATCGCACGGTTAATCAATTCGTCAGGAAGCATTGGAAGAATCTTAGGCATTGCTTCAACAAGCTTCAATTTGATTTTAGCAGGATCTACGCCATACTTACGAGCAAGCTTTGGCGTTTCATCAGCTAGTTCTCCTACGAGTTCAGTCCCTGTAAGACCGCCACCGCCGATAAGGATCGTAGCGTCCGCTTCGTCACCAGATTCAGCGAAGCTCTTAATACGTTCTTCAACATGAGCATGGATGCGATTAGCATCTTCAGCAGATTTCAATACCATACTGTTTTCTTCAAGTCCTGATATACCGAAGTAAGCTGTTTTACTTCCTAGTGCTACGACAAGTGCGTCATAAGAAAGAGTAGAGCCATCAGATAGCTTCACTTCTTTATTATCAACAGAGAATGAATCAACCGATGCAACTTTAAGGTTAATGTCATTTCCTTTTAATAACTTGTCCAATGGAAGTGCTGCAGCTTCTGTGGAAATGTTACCAGCTGCAAGACGGTGCAATTCTGTGATGATTTGGTGCGTTGGGGTTTTATTGATTAATGTAACTGTTGCTTCTGATTCGTTTAAGTATTGACGTACGGATAAAGCAGAAAGAAGCCCACCATAACCTGCGCCCAAAATGACTATTTGTTTTGACATGATTGTTCCTCCATTCCTAGCAGATCATTATTGTTGTTCGTTGTTTTTCTCTCCAGAAACTTTAAGATAAGCATTTACGAATCTGAAAAGCTTCTGAGCTTGTGGGTCTTTTAGCATTTTAAGAAGTCCGAAAAGGCCGATAACCTCGGAGCTTTTTTCAGCCTGGTCTTTTGCTTCGATTGCATTTGCTGCTACATCTTTAACAGAATGCTTGACAGGATTAATGATTTCAGACATAAATTCAACTGTATCATTCTTCAACACGTCGTCATTAGCTAGTGACTGAACAGTATCATATGATTTAGACATCATATTGACTAATTCAGTAACTTTCGGAAGTTCTTTCACAAGTACACTTAGTGATTCTTGTACTTTAGGATCTAAAAGTTGATCAAGCAGTTCGCGTTCGTCCTCAGTGACAGCGCGTTTTCCGTCTGTTTCTTTTACGATTGATTCTGACATAGTCACTTCTCCCTCTTTTTAAGCAAAGTCGCTTATTCGTTATATAGTAAGGCAAAACCATGTTAAGGTACTTTAATACTCAATTAGTTGGATATCGTTCGCTAATTAAGTGACAGAAGAAAAGATGGATGTAACTCTGTTTATTTTTCCCTTTTCAGTGTCCATCATCCAGTTATCTTTTATACCTACTCTAATAGGTTAAATTATCCTTGGTTTAATTTCAATGCATAGGCCCGTACTTAACCGCTTTCATGAATAATTTATCTTAATTATTTTAGTTTAAAGCCATTCTCGGGTATATTCTGATGCGATTTGGGATTTAATGGTAAGATTTTCGCGTGGGATTTCTTATGAGTTTGTATTCAATTGAACAATAAGATCCAAATTCGGATAAAGAATTTTTAGCAATGCTAAAGTGACTGAATTAAGTATAGGCTTAGAAAAGCAAAACGACTTCAAAATACATATTTTTCTAATCGTGTTAAACTGTTGAAATGATGGGGTACTATGAACGATAAGAAAGGAAAGAATTATGAAGATCTCTTTCATTCAAATCATATCATCATTTAGTTGATTACCATCGACTATGCGGTTGGCATGGACAACAAGGTTCACCATGAGATCGTGTTGGAATTAGAGAATATTTTGTTCATTAAGAAATCGAATTAACCCTCATTCCCTGAAATGGGTAATGAGTCAAAAGAGGCGTATTAATTTCAAGCTAACTACTATTGAGTTAACAAATTCTTCTTGATTGAAAAATTATTGATGAACGAGTCCGAAAGGAGTGAAGTCATTGGAGGTATTAAAGAAGGTAAATCGAGTGATTGCTATGCTGGCAATTTGTTTTGGTTTTTACTATTTTGTTGAAGATGACTTCAATCCACCCTCTATCATCACTATTTTCTTTCTCATTATTATGTTCCTGTTTTTTGGAGTAGAAAGTGTAACAAAGAAAGAAAAGAAGCTAGGGTACTTTTATTTATTGACAGCCTTAATTTTAGTACTTGCCACCATAAGAGTTTCATGAGGTCTCTACCATATAGATGCTTTTCTTAGCTTTATTGGCGATTTGAATCAAAAATTTATTTCATTCGAAGGAGGTTGTTCATGGAACCAATTAAAAAAACCTATGGCTATGTGACAAGAGTCAGGTGTGGTAAAACTCAGGTTCTCGTATTTCAACATCCAAGTGTCAAAGCAGGTATTCAAATTCCTAAGGGAACCGTTAAGCCTGATGAAAGTCCCGCTGAAGCTGTTATTCGAGAAATCGAGGAAGAAACTGGCTTGAAAAATACTTGGTCAGAAAAGTTAATTGCACAAGATTACTGGGAGAATGACGATGGGGCCATACATAATAGGTATTTCTATAGAATGAACGTACTAAATGCTCCAGATGAGTGGACACATCATCCTACTGGTGGTGGAGAAGAATCGGGTTTATTGTTTCGCTTCTTCTGGATAGAATCAACCGAAGAAGTTGAATTGATACGAGGACATGCAGATTACTTGAATCAGCTATTTTAATGAAGTAATCGATAGTAGTTCATGTCATGTTTAAAACTATTGTTTACATAATATTATTATGGTCAAATTAAAATGAGGAGGGATTGCGATTTTAGAAAATAGCGTGACTCATTTGCCTAGACTCGAACAGATAGAGTCCTTTTTGAGCTGCGTAAAGGCGAATACTGAAAATGATAAGAGAAGGTTATTTTGTAGGATTTTTCGTATGGAGGAAGATGAATTGGAATCAATGCTGTTTTTTGGGATGATTCATCCGGAAAGTGATCCTGATCTACTCACTTCAAAACTAACTAAAGTAAAAGATTTGAATTGTGAAATGGTCATACAATCAGAACTTAGTCGTCTGCAACTTAAATATCAGTCTGATCACCTTATCTTTTTCGAGTTGTTCATACTAAGTGATAATGATCATTTTGTGAAAGAGAAGCTTGGGGGAGTGTCAGCATTTACTGAATGGAATGGAAAGATGTGCTTTATCGTAAATCCAAGTGAAGATATAACACCGGTTTTAAGATCAGTCATTGCGCATGAATTTCATCATCACATGAGGATTCAACGTTTGAAAATGAAAGAAGAGAATGAGACATTACTTGATCGACTGATCCTTGAAGGTCTAGCAGAGCATTTTGTAATGTGCGAGCTTGGCGAGGAGTACCTTGGACCATATAAAGACGCGTTAAATGAAACGGAAGCCAAATATTATTGGAATAATCGATTCAAGCAACATATGTTTGTGAAAGGAATCGCTGCTGAACCCTTTATGTTTGGAAGTAATGAAAAGGCACTTCCGTTCTGGGGTGGCTATGCGATTGGCTTTTTCCTTGTGAAACAATACATCACCAAGCATCCAGAGTTAACAATCCAGCAGTTAACAGGTTTACCTTCTATTCAATACGTGTAGTTAGAGAAGCTAATACGGGGGAGAAGTAAAGTTGATTAGTTGATGGCTATTGTTGAATGAAAGATGTATCTTTGATTGGCAAATGATTCGGTTAGCTTAAAGAGAATTCTCTTTAGTAGAAGGTTCAGTCATAATCCCATTTATATTGTCTGAAAATCTGTATCACCATTAAACTGTTGATATACAACAGTAGTGTTATTACAATGGAAATGTAACCGCTTTAATAAAAGGGAGCTGATGTGATGAATGTACCGTTAGTTTTGACTGATTTTCTTGATCGAGCAGTGGATCTATATGGGGAAAAGCCAGCGATAATTTCAGACGAATGTGTGTTGACGTACAAACAATTGAACGGACGTGTCAATCAGCTTTCTCGTGGTTTGCGATCGCTTGGTGTGAAAAAAGGGGATAAAATTGCTTATTTAGCACCGAATACGTTGGAAATGCTTGAAGGATTTTATGGGGCATATCAAATAGGTGGGGTTATGACACCACTGAATACACGTTTGAAGCCAGCGGATTACCATTTTATTCTTGAGCATAGCGAAAGCAAAGTATTGTTTGTAGATGAAGAGCTTTATCCACTCGTTTCCGAAATTTTACCGAACTGTTCTCATCTAGAGCGAGTCATAATTCACGGAAACGATAATGGGATGTATACGGCTTACGAAAACTGGTTATCTTCCTTTTCAAAGGAGGCATTTGAACGGGAAGCAGTAGAGGAATCAGATATTGCCTCGTTGTTATATACAAGTGGTACAACAGGCAATCCAAAAGGCGTATTGCTAAGCCATCGTGCGAATTACTTACATGCACTATCAGCAATGCACCATTTACGTGTAAGTGATCAAGACGTACTTCTTCACGTCCTCCCGATGTTCCATGTTAATGGATGGGGATCTCCATTCTATTATACAGCTAATGGCGCGACTCAAGTGATGCTTCGGAAAACTGATCCAAAGCTTATTCTAGATAAGATAAAGAACTATGGAGTGACTGTTCTACATATGGCACCAACCGTCTTGAATATGGTGTTAGAAGCGTATGAGAAAGAACGACCGGTTATTAGTCAGGACGTTCGTGTCGTGATAGCTGGCTCCGCACCACCCCCAGCATTTGTGAAAAAAGTAGAAGAGAATTTAGGTTGGAAATTTATACAAGTATACGGGATGACGGAAATATCACCTCTCATCACAACTTCTGAGCTCCGTTCAACCGACCTTTCGCGACCTAAAGAAGAAGTGTATCGCTTAAAGGCGAAAGCAGGATATGCCATGATCGGTAGTAAAGTAAAAGTGGTAGATGAGCTGGGTGTTGAGGTACATCACGACGGGAAAGCGATTGGGGAAATCGTTACTCGCACAAACGGTGTGATGGAAGGGTATTATAAAAACCCGGAGGCAACGAATGCAGCGATTCGTGACGGCTGGCTTTATACGGGGGACATGGCGGTTGTCGATGAGAGTGGGAACATCGAAATTGTCGATCGTAAAAAAGACGTTATCATCAGCGGGGGTGAGAACATTTCCTCCATTGAAGTGGAAGGGGTATTGTACGAGCATCCATCCATTCTTGAAGCGGCTGTTGTTTCGATTCCACATGAAAAATGGGGTGAAGTCCCTCATGCGGTTGTTGTGCTAAAAGAGGATGAGACATTGACTGCAGAGGAACTGATGGCTTTTTGTCGGGAGAAGTTGGCGCACTTCAAAGCTCCAAAGAGCGTTTCGTTTATAGAAGAACTTCCTAAAACCGCTTCAGGTAAAATTCAAAAAGTAGTGATTAGAAAATCCTTCTGGAAAAATCACAACCGAATGGTCAATTAACGTGGAAGAAGTTTGAAATATGTTATCCGAACTAAGTCTCAATTTGTCTATCAGGTTGAGACTTTTTTGGCATGTTGAACTCGAATTTCTTTCTTCACATGCTTAAACCTATACTAATTGTATTTAGCCCACCTTTAAATGACGTTTCCATCCCACTTTTAGAAGGTTCATTTTATACATCAGTATAGAGTGGAAGTTCATGATAACTATTTCAACGAGTTATATTGTTAAGGAAAGCTCAAATAGATTTTTAAAGGCGTTTGAAGAACACCACGATCCCAAGAACGGTTTCAATCAGTACATCATGGTAATACAAAGTGTTAAAATGATGTACTGATTTTGGGAAATGATTTATAACTGAATTTTGTAGTCTAAAGTTTGATATGAAGAGGTGGGATATGCCTATGAAAATTCTAAAAAAGAGACGATAAAAAAAGGTTGTTCTGATATCTATGAATGACATAGTAAGAATTCTATTGCTAGTGGTGACACCATCTCCTGTTTCGCTAAATATTTCATTTTTCTGACTGGTGAACTTTATTAGAAGGAATACTTACGGACGGTCGGATGGTATGACAAACTAATGGAATGCATTTAAATTTTTATCAGGGAAATCATAACCATGATTGTGCCATTTCTATAATAGTGCTTATTCCTGTTCATTTGCCTATAGATGTTCAAATGTGAATGAGTGCTTTTAGAGAGATAAAGGAACCTGTTAATAATGAGCTATACGCTGCGAAGAACTTGCGATCGTACTAGAAGAAGACAGTCAAAAATATATAAAACAACGGCGAGCCCTTCGGTCATAGGCACGCCGTTGTTTTTTTATCGTTCAGATTATACTTATTTAAAAATACCAAATGGTTTTCCCACTGGGAGCGTTACTTTGCCAAAATGATCATTCAATACGCTTGCGGCTGAGCCGTAAAAGCTTAGTAAAGCAATAGAAAATTCAGCGATAGCAGCTAGAAGGTGCATTCCCTCAGGAAGGATACCTAATGTGGAGAAAGTAAGGCCAATAAATAAGAAATCGATAAATACGAAAATAAAGAATAGTACTTTATGTGTCTCCATTGCACCAATTGTCATAAATAAGCTAAAAATCAAATAGCCAATGTACGCGATTCCTAGCTGCTTTGGATCGATAGCACTTGCAGCTGCATCGCCAAATACACCGAATTGAATTAACCAGGAAGTACCTACGCCGAGCCAGAAAAGCCCGAATGCTGCAAAGGCTGTTGTGCCAAAGGTGTTGTTGTGTTTGGCATCTAGGAAACTAGCGATAAGCTGTGCGATACCACCAAGGAAAATGGCCCATGGAAGAACGAATGAAACGCCGTCAGTCCAACCCAGCTTTGATGATGATGCGACGAGTGTAACCATTGCTAGGCCGAATAATCCGATAGCAGATGGATCCGCTGTGACCATTTGCACTCGTTGAGTCGTTTGTGTTTGATTCATGATGAGACCTCCTATTAAACATACTTGACTAATTTACATAAAAAAACGAACGCTTGCAATAGAAAATTTAGTAACAAAAGTCAGCTTTTTTTAACGAGGATGTACTTACATCCCGCAATGACTTGATAGGAATCGCTTACAAATAGAAAGAAAGTTTTTTCATGAACGAGTGATTTCTTTTAACGTTAAGAGACGTTAAGCAAATAACGCCGAAATCACTGAATTTTTATATCTTTCTGTACAATAAAGCTTTAACTCACTAGAGTTTGGAAGTACAATAGAAAGATAGTCAATGAGTTTCCTTCATGTGGAAGGTGTCTCTAATGCATATCAATCACTTTCAAAAGAGTAAGGAGTCCTGGCAATGAGTACTGATTTAGAAATCGTAAAAAGCACCAATCTAAAGGCAAAGCCCGAGAAGGATCAAATCCCTTTTGGAAGAACGTTTACGGATCATATGTTTGTAATGGATTATGAAACAGAAAAAGGATGGTACGAACCTCGTATTATTCCTTATGAACCGATAACGCTCGATCCAGCAGCAATGATTTTTCATTATGGCCAAACTGTATTCGAGGGTCTTAAAGCGTACCGTGCGGATAATCGAATTCTATTATTTCGACCCGAGAAAAATCTTCAGCGCTTGAATCTCTCCAGTGAGCGGTTGAGCATTCCTGCCATTGACGAAGAGCGTGTAATGGGTTATTTAAAAGAATTGGTTAGGCTCGAAAAGGATTGGGTGCCATCCACACCTGGTACGTCTCTCTATGTGCGTCCATATATCATTGCAACGGAGCCGAACCTTTCTGTTGCACCATCTCATACGTACAAATTAATGATTATTCTTTCTCCAGTTGGCTCTTATTTCTCCGGAGGTCTGACTCCAGTGAAGATCAGCGTTGAGGATAAGTTCACAAGAGCTGTTAAAGGCGGTACAGGTATGGCGAAAACAGCTGGGAACTATTCTTCTGCTTATCAAGCTCAGGCAAAAGCCTATAAAGATGGCAATGCGGACGTTCTATGGCTCGATGGTGTAGAGAAGCGGTATATTGAAGAAGTGGGAAGCATGAACATTTTCTTCAAAATCAATGGAGAAGTGGTCACACCAGAACTTAATGGTAGTATTCTGCACGGAATTACAAGAATGTCCGTGATTGAATTGCTAAAGAAATGGGATATCCCTGTTACAGAAAGAAAAGTGTCGATTGAAGAGTTGCATGAGTTATCAGAGAAAGGTCAGCTTGAAGAAGCTTTCGGTACAGGTACAGCAGCCGTGATCTCACCAGTTGGAGAACTGAACTGGGCAGGTGAAAAAATGGTGATTAATCAACATGAAATCGGTGAACTTTCTCAGAAGCTTTACGATACGATTACTGGAATTCAAACTGGAAAGCTAGAAGATAGCCAGGATTGGACAGTTTCAGTACAATAAGGACGGATCATGTAAAGAGAATTACAAAAGAGCCATCTCAATTTTGCGAGATGGCTCTTTTTTTCTAAGGTTTTAAAATGAGGTGATCTGACTTTTTTTCATATCCGTTCATTTTTGTTTGGTGGTAGTTCCCATCCACCCAGTCATCTATCTGGTTATCATACCATTTACTAAAGACATACCCGGACTGTCCAGGTGAAATGACATTATAGCTAGTTTGAATGTCGGATAGATCTGTGATTCCTCGCCAAGGTGCTCCGTGATTCACTGAACCTGTGGAAGTATTCCAACCAGCTGCACCAACGGTTACGCGACTTCCCCCCATAGCATTGACTTCTGGATTGAAGAGCAAATCAAGAGGTTTGATTGCACCAAGTGGATGCTCAAAAGGAACAGAGTGGAACGTTCCCCATGCCCATTTTTCTGGTGTATGACCTTGAAGATCGACAGCGCGTTTAACAGCAGCTTTATATGAACTAGTCAATACGGTCGAGAAGCCACCAGCCTTTTTCATCCAAGGGCCTTCTTCGCCTTTTGAGGCTTGTCTGATCAGTTGATCCACTACCTGACTTTTTCCTTCGAAAAGTTTCATCATATCTTTATCGATTTCACCTTTAAATAGGACATTCTCGATTTCGACTAACCATAGATGAAAGAGGAGTGGGGCAGATTCATTTCTTCCATCAATAAAGTTCCAATCTTTTAGGACGTTAAGAGCTTCTTTTTCGACTGATGTTAACTCATCCTTGTTAAGACCTGAAGCTAGAATAGGTGTGAATTCCTTTCCTTGTAAATTCACAAAATCATTTTGGAGCTTCATCATATCGTTGACTTCTAATTCATCATTCGCTAAGAGAACTTCTCGAATACGTTCCTGACGGTATGGCTGCGCCCAGGTATGTGTGATGTGATATGGGTAATCTTTTGTTGTGATTTTATTATTAGCGGTTGAAATAAAGCCTTCTTCTGGATTCACAATTGTTGGTAGTTCATCCCATGGGATGAATCCTTCCCACTCATATTCATCATTCCAACCTGGCACTGGCAATAAGCTATCGCCATTTTTGCGAATAGGAATCAACCCATTTGCACGATAAGCAATTGTTCCATCTGTTGAAGCGAATACAAAATTTTGTGCGGGTGTGTGAAATGAGGTCAGTGCCTCTTTAAACTCATCCCAGTTCGTTGATTTATTCATCATTAAGACTGCTTCAAGCTCATTTGAAGGATCAAGAGCAGTCCACCTGAGTGAAAGTGCTGTATCGGGTTGATCATCATAGGCGAATTCAGAAAGAATCGGCCCATGACGAGTGATCGTTACATCATAAGGAACTGGATCCGCGTCTTTGACAGCAATGGTTTCATCGAGCACGCTCGCTTTCTCCCATTCATCGTTGTAAAGAAATTCTGACGGATGTTCTGGGTTACGTTTCTCAATATAGAGATCTTGAACATCTGGACCAACATTTGTCACACCCCAGGCGATTGACTGATTCCTTCCGACAATAATACCTGGAACGCCAGCAAATATAACGCCATTGACATTGTATTCAGGAGAGTTCAAGTGAGTTTCATACCAGATCGGCGGAGTGCCGAGTCCAAGGTGAGGATCATTAGCGAGAAGTGGTCTTCCTGAACTCGTTTTCTCTCCAGATACAACCCAGTTGTTACTCCCATTAAACGGATCTGGTGTGATTGCTTTCGTGAAACTTTTCGTAACATCAATCGAGGTTTTTTGTACTTCTTGAATGACAGTAGATCCATTTTCAGGATAGCTAGGAAAAAGATCCAGTGCTTCTTCTTCCGAGAAGTTCTGGAGAAGGTAATATCTGAATGCTTGACCTTCCCAATGTCCTCCTAAATCAAAAGCCATATATTTGCCGATTGTAAGCGAATCAATTGGTTGCCATTCCTCTGGCTCATATCCCGCAAGAGTAAATTCAATAGGAAGTGAATTTTCTGATTTCGCTTGAGTTAGATAAGCATTTACGCCATCAGCATACCACTGAAGAACTTGCTGAGCTTCTTCAGAATAAGCCCCAAAAGAAGCTTCAGCGGCTCTTCGTAATCCAAGTGTTCGAAAGAACTTGTCTTTATCAATCGTCGATTCTCCTATTACTTCACTTAGAGTCCCTGATGCCTGGCGGCGACTGAGGTCCATCTGAAACATACGATCCTGCGCCGTAACGTACCCTTGTGCCATAAATAGATCTTTCGATGAAGAAGCTTCGATGTGAGGTACACCGGAAGTGTCCCGATAAATGGAAACAGGTGCACCGAGTGCAGATAAAACCGTTTCGCCAGTTGTTTCAGGTGCGGTCTTATGCACGAACCAAAAACCAATGCTTACTAAAGCGAGTAGTAAAAGAAGGATGCCTCCCAAAATGTAGTACGGCCATTTCCTTTTCCGCATATTGACCTGCCTTGCGGGTGTAATCACGGTACTCATTGCGTTCCCCATTTCAACTATAAATTTTATTCTATGGTACCATAATTTTCTTAAATGATAACGCTTTCTTTTAGACGCTTGCCGGTTGAGTAATACGCAGAAGAGATAAATTGTCGATTAAACTTTTGATTAGAAAAAAAGGTGCATGATTCGTGTAATTAAGATGAAAAGATTTAAATTAAAATCAAAACCTAACAACAAACGTGTTCATTTAGGAGAACTTAGCTATTTATAAGGGACTCTGACTGTTTTTAAGAAGCTTTGTCAACAGGCAGGATATTGTATATAGGCATATGGAATACCTCTATAAAATCAACGGGGAGGAATGAAGATGAATACAAATACAATGATGATTTCCAGGGTAGCTTCCATGTTGAATGTGTCCCGACATACGTTGAAGTTATGGGAAGAGCAGTTCGCTCCATTTTTAACAATTCCGCGTGATGAAAACAATGCGAGGACATATACAATTGGTGATATTGAAGTACTCCAACTAATCAAGAATATGAAAGAAAGTCGTGCAGGGGAAGATGTTATTACTAATACGCTTGAAATGCGTGCAAATGAAAGCTTAAACTTCGCAGAAATACCTGTTCAGGAAAAGTCTGAAGACGAAGAGGAGGACATTCGATCGTCACTATCCAAAATTGTATCCTTTGTAGAATCTGATGAGGTGAAACAATTACTGAAGATAGACGACACGGTCAAACGATTAGAGAAAGATATTGTCCACCAGGTTCATGAGATTGTTCACGAAGAAATTGCCACGGCATCAGATGCACATGCAACGATTAATCAGATAGAGTTAGGTGCTATTGGGAAGAAACTTGATCATCTCTCTGACATTTCAGTTGATGAGAGGGAATTCTATCAATATGAGATTACGAAAGAGAGAAAGATAGCTGAAGAACATATGTCAGCTAGGGAAGAAAGGTTAATGGCTGTCGTTCAGGACCGGTTTCGTGAAGAAAGTAGAACACCTGATCCTAAATGGGGCGTAACAAAAATTAAAAATATATTCGGGTTTGCTAAATAAGAGAATTTAATTGAAAGATAGAGAGAGAAAATCGAATGGGGGAAGATGATATGGATCAGGTCAAAATGATGTTGTCCATCCTCAGTCTCCTTGTCGCTGCTACATTCGCTGCTCTCTATATTTATATTTTCTCACTTCATACAGAAATGAACGGAACGAAAGTCTTAGGTGAAGATCAAGTTGTATCTGCTGCAACTTTTCCTGCAGAATACAGTCATGTTGAGAAATTTGTAGCTGACTTCCATGAATTTTATAATCGAACGACAGGCTATGGAATGATTGATCGGGAAATGGATATGGAAGCACAACAACGTCAGGCAGATGCGTTAATCGCATATATTGATATTTTTCTTGATCAAGATGAAATTCATGATGATCTTAAGAAAGATTTACGCTCAATGAGGGAAATTGCCATGAAAGATCTTACAAAAACAGAAATTCGAGAACTTCACAGATACTTTCATGATCTTGATAAAGCGTTGAACAAGTATAAGCATGAAGATACATTTGGAGTGACAGAAACTTTTGGCGAATAATAGAGTACCCATGAGAAAAGGTTATTCAAGTTCTTAAAAGCGATGTCTTCGAGTGATGAGATGTCGCTTTTAATTCGGATTCAGCTATTTATTGAAGTCATCAATAAGAAGGGGGCGTCTATGAAAAACAGGACAAAGTTCGTTGTGCTTGGTCTTGCTACGCTCTTTACCCTGGGGTTAACAATCTATTATATTTTTTCCATTAATCAGGAAGTATCTTCAACAAAAACTGTACTAGCTGAATCAAAAAAACAGCCAATAATTAAAAGAGATTACTCGGAGGACGAATTGAATGTAATTGCTACAAACGTAAGTACCAATTTAGAATACAAAAATGTTAATGAATTTATCTCATCTATCCATACTTATTACAATCAAACGACAGGTTATGGTGAAATAGCACATCTGAACACAGGTGATCAAACGGACGAAGCGATCTATATCATTTCTTGTGTAAACGCTTATTTGGAAAGTGAGAAAGAGAATAAAGATCTCCTAAAAGATTTTGAAGCAGTAAAATCGTTTGCATTGGGTTATATAGAAAAACCGAACACTGGGGATGTTAAGATGCTTCACCGTTACTTTCATGATCTTGATATCGGGCTAAATGGCTATGGGGCTTACGACAAAGTTTGGGGGGTAACAGCAGTATTAGGAGATGGGAATTGAATAAAAGGGATGTGGATAAGGGATGTTTGCTGAGTTTTTTGCAAATTCCTTTTTTGTTTTCTAAGCTACTTTTATCCAACTTTTGAGTGAGAGTATCCCCCGACTCAAAAAGGAAAATGATATTGGGTCAATACGATAAACCAGAAAAGCCACCATCAAGGTGGCTTTTCTGGTTTTATTCTTCGTAAAACTCGTGATCCGTTTCAAAGACTAGCTCATTCTGACAAGAAAGACAGTCATTAAAACAGCTGTTGAAATTAAATGGGAATAGAACACGACAAACGTTAGAACAGTAACGAGAACAGCTTGAAGCGGTTTCTCGAGCAATCTTTTTTCCTTGAGCTCGATTATTTTTATTTAGATATAATCTTGGTTCACTTGCTCTACATCGTTTGGACAAAAAGGACAACTCCCTTTTATTGATAGTCTATGCAAATTGGAAGGGACATGCTTATATGTTTGTCATTTAATGTATAAATTATAGATAGTCAGTTCTATTTATACCGTATCCGATGCATTGACTTCTTTCGATTATTCTAGCAAACTATGTAAAAGTAGGAACAAATACCCTTTTGGTAAATAAGTTGAATGAATGTGGAAAAAACCTATCTGTTATTAGCCCTATTTAAATAAGTGATTCAAAAAATTAAAGGAGCTGTTTTTTTTAATGCCCTCAACAAAAACTTTGATTATTTCAATTTCATCACTTGTCGTTCTCGTTCTGGGTCTTACTTACTGGTATATTTCCGATTTGGACACAAACTTAAAGAAAGACGGAGGAACCACAGAAACTTCGGCAAACGCATCAGGTTCATCAGTCGATCCAGCTCGTTATATTGGAGACGGAGAAGAATCAATCGTAGAAGATGGCATTCCTTCAGAAAATAAGTTTCAAGATTACATACATGGGATGACGCATCAAAAAGTAGTCGCGGATAAAAAATGGGGGATCTACCAAATATCAGAAGAACGAATTGATAATATGCTACAAGTTCTAGATAATATTAAGGGGACTAAAGACGAGTATAAACACTTTGATTTTTATTTGGAAACACTGAAAGAATGGGACAAAGGTAACTTTGGAAATGCAGTAGATGTTCATAACTATATTTGGAATTTAAACGGAGGAACAATCGGAAAAGCAAAGCGTTTAATGACGACGGAGGAAGAGCAAGAATATATTGAAGAAACCTATGATAAGCGGTAAGCTCCCGCTTATTTTTTCATTTTTGTCCAAAACGTACTAGAATTAAAGAAACGTATCATATATCAACGAGCTCGCTCCTTATTAATATCGTGATGAATTTGTTAAACTGTAAATACACAACAAAAATGATAGCTGGAGGGTGAACGAATGAAAGTTGAACGGAGTAATCAACGTCATGAGAATAAATTGATTGATGAAAAGTCTCCTTATCTTTTGCAGCACGCCCATAACCCCGTCGATTGGTATCCTTGGGGAGAAGAAGCCTTCGAGAAGGCAAGACAAGAAAATAAGCCAGTGCTTGTATCGATCGGTTATTCGACTTGCCATTGGTGTCATGTGATGGAGCGGGAAAGTTTCGAAGATGAAGAAACGGCGAAGCTACTAAACGATCGGTTTGTATCCATTAAAGTAGATCGTGAAGAGCGGCCAGATATTGATTCGATTTATATGAAAGTTTGCCAGGGATTAACAGGTCAGGGTGGTTGGCCACTGAATGTATTCTTGACGCCGGAACAAAAGCCGTTCTATGCTGGTACTTATTTTCCAAATGAAAGCAAATACAACATTCCTGGATTTAAGGATGCGATTATGCAACTTTATCAGCAGTATCAAGAGAATCCTGAACGGATTACAGAAATCGGAGATAAGATAACATCTTCCCTACAAAAGCAGATAAATGCTGAAGGTGGGGAATTGAATGAGGAACCTTTACATAAGGCTTTCCAGCAGATGCAGAACTCATTTGATACGATTTATGGCGGTTTTGGACAGTCGCCAAAATTTCCATCTCCACATATGCTGATGTATTTGCTTCGGTATCATCGAAAATTTGACAATGACTTGGCGTTAACGATGGTGACAAGAACTCTTGATGCCATGGCTAACGGTGGTATTTATGATCACATTGGATACGGATTTGCACGATATGCGGTTGATCAGGAATGGTTAGTACCCCACTTCGAAAAAATGTTGTACGATAACGCCATGCTTGTGCTTGCATATACAGAAGCCTATCAGGTAACAGGAAATACGCGTTATAAGAAAGTAGCCTGCGATGTACTAGAATATGTCCAACGGGATATGACTGGGCCAGAAGGTGGGTTTTATTCTGCAGAAGATGCTGATTCTGAAGGTGAGGAAGGCAAGTTCTACGTATGGTCTGAACAGGAAATTCGTGAGATTCTTGGAGAGAAGTTAGGTTCGCTCTACAATCAAATGTTCGATATTACTACAGAAGGTAATTTCGAAGGTAAAAATATCCCGAATTTAATTCATACGGATGTTTCAAAAGTTGCTATCGCTAACGGAGAGAGCGAAGAAACAATCGGAGAACATCTTGAAGAGGCGAGGCAGAGGCTTTATGAAGCTCGTGAAAAACGCATTCATCCTTCTAAAGATGACAAGGTTCTTACGAGTTGGAACATGCTCATGACCGCTGCATTCGCTAAAGCGGGCAGGGTGTTCGGTGTTGGGCGTTATGTAGATGTTGCTCAACAAACCTATGCTTTCATAGAAAAGCACCTTGTTGTAGACGGACGGCTGATGGCTCGTTACCGCGATGGAGAAGTGAAGTACAAGGCCTATCATGATGATTATGCATACGGTCTTTGGGCTTTAAATGAGCTTTATGAAGCAACATATGATCCATCCGTTCTTATTAAAGCGAAGAGACTGGCAGATGAGATGTATGATTTATTTTGGGATACGGTTTCTGGCGGCTTCTACCTCTATGGTCATGATGCAGATGAGTTAATTGCACGGCCAAAGGATGTTCATGATGGTGCTCTCCCTTCAGGTAATAGTGTTGCAGTCCTTCAGTTACTTCGATTGTCAAAATTGACTGGAGAAATGAAATACGATGAGTGGGCGAATCGCATGTTTCAAGCTTTCTCTGGGGATGTTTCTTCCTACTCGAGTGGACATGCTTATTTCTTAATGAGTAAGCTCTATACACTATCATCACCAAAAGAAATTGTAGTGGTCGGTCATCATGATGATGGTGAGAAAAAGAGAATGGAGCAGTTTTTACAACAAGCATTTTTGCCGGAGCTTACCTCAATCAGCGTGGAAGAACCAGCGTTGTTAAGAGATGCTGCTCCGTTTGCTTCAGAATTTGGAAAGTCTCATCAAACAACAGTCTATGTTTGTGAAAATTTTAGTTGTTCTTTACCTGAAACAGATGTAGATAAAGTCATTGAAGCTTTAGCAAAATAAGTGAAAGAGCTGCCCGGTATTTACCGAGGTAGCTCTTTTGTAAATAAAGAGGTCACCACATGAGTATCATTTCAGAAAAGCTTGTCCAAATTGAACGAACGGAAGATATCACTATTCTATACGCTTGTGACGCCGGGAGTAGAGCATTGGGATATAACGCTAGTGGGAGTGATTACGATGTGCGGTTCGTTTATGTTCATCGTCCAGAATGGTATTTATCCGTGTTTGCCCAGAAGGAAGTCGTTGATCACTCCGTTGATCATATGGAATTCCATGGCTGGGATATACGCAAGGCGCTAAAACTCCTCAAGAAATCGAATCCTTCTCTTTTAGAATGGTTAGCTTCACCAATTGTTTATAAGGAAAAAGAGGAAGTTAAGCAAATAAGAACGCTTGGGAAATACTGTTTTTCATCTAAAACGTTACTGTTGCATTATATTAAAATGGGAAAAACAAATCTAAAGGCATTTACCGACCGTGGAGATCACAAGCTGTTGCTGTATTCATTGAAATCGGTTTTGTATAGTCATTGGATAAGAGAACACCATTCACTTCCAGAAGATACGCTGCATCATCTTGTAAACGTATCGAGTATGGATGAAAGACTTAAGGTCGAATGTCTTGCACTTTTGGATAGAAAGACTCTCTTAAATGAAACTTTGATGCATTCTTTTCTGGTCAAAGAATTCGAAATGCTTGAGAAAGTACCAAACTCCATAGAGAAACAACCAACTGTTAATGATTCGCTAGTTGATCATGTCTTTCGCTATATTCTCAATAAGTAGTGGAAAAGGTCGTATTTCAAATCAAAACGGTATCCATTCGAACGCGTATTCGCTACAATGGAAGTAGACATTTTTTTGAGGTGATCGGATGGAAAGAAAAAAGAAACTTCCTCAGCTACTAGATATGTTTCAGCAGGAGGAAAAATATCGTTCCAATATTGTAACGTGGAAAACGATTGAACCAAAAGAAGCGAAAACAACGCCGTTTCCTGATGGGTTGCAGCCAGAGCTTAAACAGGCACTTGAGAATAGAGGTATTCAAGAATTATATACCCACCAGGCTACGGCTTATGAAGAAGTGACACGTGGTCACAGCTTTGTCGCAGTGACGCCCACTGCATCAGGGAAAACACTCTGCTACAATTTACCCGTGCTCGATACGATTTTGAAAAATCCGTCTAGCAGAGCTCTTTATTTGTTTCCTACTAAGGCCCTTGCTCAGGATCAGAAAAGCGAAATCAATGAACTTATTGATGAGATGGAAGTAGATTTGAAAGGATATACGTATGATGGAGACACTTCTCCGACCATACGGCAGATCGTTCGAAAAGCTGGACATATTGTTATGACCAACCCTGATATGCTTCATTCTGCGATTCTACCTCATCACACAAAGTGGGTTTCCCTTTTTGAAAATTTAAAAGTAATCGTCATCGATGAACTTCACACGTATCGAGGTGTGTTTGGTAGCCATGTAGCGAATGTGATCAGACGGTTGAAGAGGATTTGTCAATTCTACGGAAGTAATCCGATATTTATTTGCACATCGGCTACCATTGCGAATCCAAAGGAGCTCGCACAGGAACTGACAGGTGAACCCATTACGCTGATTAATAATAATGGCGCTCCGACTGGACGGAAGCATTTCGTACTGTACAATCCCCCAGTTGTGAATCAAGCACTCAATATCAGGCGCTCAGCAACGCTTGAGGCGAGGAATATAGCTGTTGAATTGTTAAGGAACAATATTCAAACCATTGTCTTTGCGCGTAGCCGTGTTCGTGTCGAAATACTTTTAACCTATCTACAACAGCTTGAACAACGTGAGCTTGGTCCAAAATCGATTATGGGTTATCGCGGTGGATATCTCCCTAAACAGAGAAGAGAAATCGAGCAAGGGCTTCGGAATGGCAATATTAAGGGTGTCGTGAGTACAAATGCGCTTGAGCTCGGGGTTGATATCGGGCAGCTACAGGCGTGCGTCTTAACCGGCTATCCAGGTACGATTGCCAGTACGTGGCAGCAGGCCGGTCGAGCAGGTCGTCGACAGGATGAATCAGTGGTATTCGTTGTTGCGAGCTCTAGTCCACTCGATCAATATATGATCACTCATCCGGACTACTTCTTTGAAAGGAATCCAGAAGAAGCTCGAGTGAATCCTAATAATTTGATCATACTCGTGGATCATGTGAAGTGTGCTGCATATGAGCTACCGTTTAAACAAGGTGATACATTTGGTGGCGAAGATGTAGAGGACGTGCTTGAGTTTTTAACAGAAGAACAGCTGCTGCATCATCGGGCAGACCGTTGGTTTTGGATGAATGATGCCTTTCCAGCACATAACGTGAGCCTTCGTTCAGCCTCACAGGAAAATGTGGTGATCATTGATCAAACGACGGCATCGGACGTGAAAGTGATTGGGGAAATGGATCGGTTCAGTGCTATGACGCTTCTTCATGAGGAAGCGATCTATTTGCATCAAGGTGTTCAATTCCAAGTCGAACTGCTTGATTACGAAGAGAAGAAGGCCTGGGTACGCGAGGTGGATGTCGATTATTACACGGATGCTAATCTAGCTGTACAGCTGAAGGTGCTTGAGGAAGATAAACATGAACCACTTCCACATACAACGGCGACCTATGGAGAAGTCATGGTGAATGCGATGGCGACGATCTTTAAAAAAATTAAGTTTGAAACACATGAAAACATTGGCTCAGGACCAATTCATTTACCAGAAGAGGAATTACACACGAATGCATGTTGGTTCGATTTTCCGGAGAGTTTTGTACAAACCATGGGGGAGAATCGATTAGAAGAAGGTTTGTTAGGTCTCGGTAACGTTCTGCGAAATGTTGCCCCTCTATTTGTGATGTGCGATGTCTCAGATCTTCATGTAACCCCACAAATCAAAGCGATTCATTCCAATAGACCAACCGTCTTCTTTTATGATCGCTATCCTGGTGGAATAGGTCTTTCGGAGCGTGTCTATCAGGAGCTTAGCTTTATTTTAAAAGAAGCTGAATCAATTGTGGTCAATTGTGAATGTGAAAGTGGTTGTCCATCTTGCGTAGGAGTCTCGGGTGAGACAGGTGAAAATAGTAAAGAAACCGCTCGATTTTTACTTGAGTATTTAAGAGGTGAACATTCGCATGTCACGAAAGGGTAAGTTAAATCGAATGAAGAAGCATATGAACCTTGGCACGGGAGAAGAGGCTGCTCAGACAATGGAGCAGCCGATCCACTCTATTCCGCATCTTCAGAAGTGGCGAGATCTGGATGCGCATCCGTTTTACTTAGACGGTGAATATGCCCTCGTTAGAAAGAAACACTATTCCAAAACGTATCAGCATGGTAATTATGTGTTTCAAGAACTGGAGGATGTTGTGGAGAGATGGAATAAGTTTCATAGAAACCATCCGCTTTCATCTCGATATCTAGAGCCGTCCGACTTGTTGTTCTTTGATACAGAAACAACTGGACTTGGTGGAGGGGTAGGGAACACAATTTTCCTTCTTGGATACTGCCAATATACTGGTAGTGGTATTTCCGTAAATCAGTATTTCCTTCCAGGACCAGGAGCAGAAGTACCGATGTATCACGCTTTTCTAGAAGATGTGAAGGAGCTTAAAAACCTTGTTACGTATAATGGTAAAGCGTTTGATTGGCCACAAGTAAAGACGAGACATACGCTCATTCGTGAACAGGTGCCTAAATTACCACAATTTGGACATTTCGATCTTTTGCATGGAGCTAGACGCTTCTGGAAGAATGAAATGGAATCTGTTAGACTCTCGAACGTAGAAGAACTACAGCTGGGATTCGAACGGAAAGAGGATATTCCGGGTTATTTAGCACCGATGCTGTACTTTGAATTTGTGAAAGATCCTGATCCAGACTTAATTGCGGGCGTTCTTAAGCATAATGAAGAAGATATTTTGTCATTGATCACTCTCTATATTCGAATGTCTCACCTTCTTTTGGATCACGAAGGGAAGTCGTTATCTGCGGGAGAGCAATATCAGTCGGCACGATGGTGGGAAGCTGTTGGAGAAGAGGACCACGCAGCATTATTGTACAAAAAAACAACTGGTCGACATGAACGTGAGGCTAGAAAAGCGCTTGCACGTATTTACAAAAAACAGGGAAACATAGAAAAAGCGTTACCGATCTGGATTGATCTTTCAGAGTCTTCAAGTGATGAAGAGAGTGATATTGAACTTGCCAAGTATTTTGAGCATAAAGAAAAAGACTATGAGAAGGCGATGCACTATGCACAATCTGGTTTTCAAAAATGGAAAAACAAAAAACGTATACTTAAAAATAAAGAAGACAGCGAACGACTGGAATATATAAAGCGAATTGAAAGACTTGAACAAAAAGAAGCTCGCTAGCGGTAGGAGGTAGTCATGCAGGATTTCTATGAAGTTTTAAAGAAAAAAGAACCATTTCATTCACTTAGTGATGCTGAGATCGAGCAGTTAATGGAGTCTGCTCGTTTCTCCACTTACCAAAAAGGTGAATTTCTTTATCACGAAGATGAAGATGCCGATACGCTGTACTTGCTTGTTTCCGGTATTGCAAAAAATATTGTTCATAAAGCAAACGGTCAACAGACTACGATGCGTTTCTATTATCCGGGTGATCTAGTCGGTCTCATGATCATGTTGACAGATGAATCGATGACATTTTCTGTGCAGGCGAATGAGGATTGTCAGGTGATCCGTATAAAAAAAGAAGTCATGCTTAAGATTATGACTGAAAATACAGCATTCTCACACAACGTTCTTGATACAATCGGCGAGCGGATGAGAAGTCTATATGATGAGATTAAACAGGAGCGGGATAGAGAAGCAGATGGAGAAAACATCGCTCTGTACCGCACGCGTGTAAGTTCTATTATGGATTCTATGGTAACGATTCCGCCAACGTATACCGTTCTTGAAACTGCTGAGCTTTTTCGTACTAAGAATTATGATGGTGTCATCATTAGTGAAGATCGCGAAAGCGTGATGGGTACCGTTACACCTCTTGAGATCATTAGTGCACTTACAAGGGGACAATTTCAGGATCCAATCCATAAATGGATGTATCAAAAACCGAATCTCATTGAAGAAGATGCATTTAGTTATGAAGCACTTGCTTATTTAAAATTTCATAAAGTGTCACTTCTACCAGTCGTTAAACGTGATCTCCTAGTTGGTATGGTTTCAGCCAAATCTTTCTTAGGCATACAGGAGTCCGCGTACCTTGACCTTTCTTATCGATTGTCGAGGGCAAAAGAGTTAAATGAAATTAAGAATTTATCACCACTTATCCATCAAGAATTTAGAGCGTTTATACAAGAGTTACTTGATGAAAACACACTTGGCTATGAAGTGTGTGAAATGATGTCAAACTATAACGATGAAATGCATCGACGTATTATCTTATTAGCAGAAAAAGAAATGATGCAGGAGGGGTACGGAAGAGCACCAGTCAATTTCTGTTTCATCGTGATGGGAAGTGAAGGAAGGAAAGAACAGGCTTTTAGTACAGATCAGGATAATGGATTAATCATTGATAATTATGAACATCTAGAACACAAACAAGAAATTGAAACATTCTTTAGCGTCTTCTCTGAGAAAATTAATACGATGCTTACAATCTGTGGGTTGCCAGAGTGTGAGGGAGGAATTATGGCGAAAAATCCAAAATGGCGCCGCTCTCTCTCGAACTGGCAAACTGAGGTCAATCGCTGGATAACAGAAACTGATGCTGAGGAAATTCGTAATTTCACTATTTTTATGGATTTTAGAGCCATTTACGGAGATTTTGATTTGTCTCGCATGTTAAGAAATCAAATCACAGAGCGTATTAGGAAGGCTCACACCCTCCAAATGCTTTTAATGAAAGATACTATTCGCTTTCGTGTTCCCCTCAATCCAATTGGCAAGCTTCAACTGCGTGGAAAAACAAAAACATTGGACTTAAAGAAAGCAGCAATCATGCAGATTGTGAATGGGATACGTATTTTTGCTATGAAATATGGTGTTCAGGAAGTAAACACGATAAAAAGATTACATGAATTAAAACGCAAGGAAATTTTTCATCACCGTGATGTAATTAATATTGAAACAGCTCTTCACTATTTATATACGTTCAGAGTTAGGCAAAACCTACATCAATTAGACAATGGGCTAGATATATCCAACTTAGTCAGACCAATCGAGTGGGAGAAAGAAGAAAGAAGGAAAATGAGGGAAGCTTTACTCGTTGCCAAACGTATGCAGCAGGTCAGCGAATTGAGTTTCCGCAGGAATCGGAGTATTTAACAATGCCCTCGTTAGGATTTAAATTAATGCGTTATTATATCTATGACCGTTTGAAGTGGAAAAAGCGGATAAGAAGCGTTCAGGATTCACCTAATTATGATCGATTGTTAGAGTCATTGCTATCGTATCAAGAAGCAAGCAGTCGTTATTTCACGGTATTTGATCTTGAAACTACTGGGTTCTATCCTGCACTTGGAGATGAAGTTATTTCGATCGGTGCGGTCAAAATTGACCTTGTTGAAGGGCGTGTGTTGGAAGAATCGCTCTACCGAATTGTTCGGCCAATTCATAAAGTACCTCGCTTTGTTAGACAGTTAACAGGTCTTTCGATTGGTGAAATCAGAGCCGGTTGCACCTTTATTGAGGCTTTTGAGGAGTTTATGTCATTTAGCAAAGGAACAACTTTAATCGCACATCCAGTTAAATTTGATGTGTATTTCTTACAAACACTAGCACGGAAATGGAATTTAGCAGACTATCTGCCTCCATACCTGGATTCAGAAGCACTTGCTAAAGAGCTATTTCCCCAAAGTAATCCGCAATTAGATTCTTTGATACGGAAATTAAATATTGAGCGCCATGAGAGACATCATGCGCTGAATGATGCTCGCATGACAGCTGAACTTTGCTTAAAGATGTTTGACCGATTAAACATAAAAGCTAACTATGAACAGGAAATAAGAAAGCGAATTTCGCGAGATAATCTCGTTTTTGGTAGGAAATAGATTATTTTCAGTCAATTATTCCCCGGGCAAGCGCATAAAGGACAATCATTCGACGATTTCTTCTAGAAAACTTGTTGAAATACCGTTTACAATTGTCGTCTCTTGTTGTAACTTTGAGTAGTATATTGAAGGTTCTGTTATCTTTTTATTAACCCCAAATAGAGAATCATATTGATTCCATGATTTGCGGTTGAAAAACATTTTGTAACAGTAGCTTTTATTCTAGAAATGAGATTTGATGTAATGGAGAGATGGAAATTGAAACAGGTAATTATGGTCATGTTTTTTATGGTTATAGCATTAACAGTGGTCGTCATGAGTCAGATTAGTGAGTCGGCTCAGATTTACAATGATTCTGAAGTGATTGTTAAAAAATAGGCGGTAAATTTGTTCGTATAATGCGAAAATAAGGACGAATACACAGTACATGTACTATATGTTGAACATAGGCTAGTAGGGAAATCACCAATCTAAGAAGGGGGAACCTACACTATGTTTCAACGACATCATCGAATGGGACCGAATGGGAATATGCAGAATCAAGTGAGTCCAGCTATGCAGGGACCGAATGGGAATATGCAGAATCAAGTGAGCCCAGCAATGCAGGGACCAAATGGGAACATGCCGAATCAAGTGAGTCCAGCTATGCAATGGCCGAATGCCAATATGCAGAATCAAGTGAGCCCAGCTATGAAAGGCGGCATGCCAAATCAAGTGAGTCCAGCTATGCAAGGTCCAGGTCCAGGAGGTCCATGTCCAACGAGTCCAATCGTTTATCCAACTAAATGTTGTGTGAAGAATCACTATTACAAACACAATGTCGATCACATTCATCCTACTCATATTAAAAATGTTCATCACCACATGTATGAACATAACCACAGTTATCCATTGACACAGTCGAACGAAGTGCAAGCATCGCATATGAACAATTATCCACCACCTCGCCCAACTGGAGCTATGCCTGCTGGATATGCACCTACAGATCCATCTCAGGTAGCAGGCGCAATGCAAGGGCCAAATGGCATGTCAGGTCAAGTAAGTCCGGCTCAAAAAAGAAGATAATAATGATATAATGAAACGAACTGGTATTTCCAGTTCGTTTTTACATAGGAGGTGTCGGAGTGGGGAACGTCTTGCTAGTCACCGGGTATAAAGCACATGAACTCGGCATCTTTAGTGATGATCATCCTGGTCTTCCAATTATTAAGGCAGCTCTACGAATACGAATGTCACAGCTTATTGAAGAGAAAAGTATTGAGTGGGTTCTAATTAGTGGTCAGACTGGTGTGGAGCTTTGGGCAGGCGAAACTACGCTTGATCTTAGGGATGAGTATCCTGATTTAAAGCTAGCCGTATTAACTCCCTTCCTTGAACAAGAGAGCAAATGGAAGGAGCCGACCCAGGATTATTATAATATGATCATGGCGGAAGCAGACTTTGTTGAATCAATAACAAGTAGACCTTATGAAAATCCAAGTCAATTAAAAGCCAAGAATGAATTTCTTATCCGAAAAAGTAACGCGATGCTAGTTCTTTACGATGAAGAGACACGGGGTTCACCAGATTATTACTTGAAAGAAAGCGAGAACAGACAAAGAAATGATGCCAGTTACGAAGTTTTTACCATCACACCTGTTGATCTCGAGTTAATCGAGCAGGACTTACGTGAAAGTAATCCTGATTTCTATAGTCAATAGAGTGATTTGGCGAGATTCTAATTGACAAGATGAATGTCTTTTGGAAGAATAAAATAAAGACAATAACTGCATACATACAGAGGTGATAAAATGGCAGAGCAACAACCGACTCAATTATCAGCGAAAGATATTCTTGAAAAAGATTTTAAAAGCGGGTTTCGTGGATATGATCAGGATGATGTCGATAAGTTTCTTGATGTAGTCATTAAGGACTACGAACGTTTTGAGAATGATATTGAACAACTTCGTCAAGAAAACACACGTCTAAGAAGAGAGATGGATCGTGTGTCTGAACAACAAAAACGTCAGCAGACACGTTCCCAAACCCAGCCTGGAAACACAAACTATGATATCCTTAAGCGCTTATCTAACTTAGAGAAGCATGTTTTTGGAAGCAAATTGTACGAATAAACCACTTTTACCCAGGTGGTTTATTTTTTGCTGGAATTTAAAATTTCACATACTGTACTATAACTAAAAACAATCAAAACAAATGTATAGGGTAACTTGCAAGATGATCAATTATAAGATATAATTGCTTTTGCTGTCCTAATAATGATAACGTTCGGGTAATCGCTGTATATCGCATAGAAGCGACATGTAGAGGAAAGTCCATGCTCGCACGATCTGAGACGATCGTAGTGTTCGTGCCTGATGAAACAATAAGTTGGGGTAGTCCATTTGGGCTAACGGCGGGGAAACAGCCTAAGTTCTTAACGGATAAGGCTCGAATACTCTGAAAGTGCCACAGTGACGAAGTCTTAATGGAAACATTAAGAGTGGAACGAGGTAAACCCCACGAGCGAGAAACCCAAATTATGGTAGGGGAGCTTTCTCGAAGGAATCGAACGGAGAGAGAGCCAGATGGCGAGGACGCATCTGGAGATAGATGATTACCACCTGAGTACGAGGGGAGACCCGCTCGCAGTACGATGGAACAGAACATGGCTTACAGAACGTTATCATCTTTGATGAAAAGCCCTTATAGGGCTTTTTTGTACTTTATGAGTATTTATTAATATGACAGGGTTAAATTATAAGGAAATGGAATCTTACTTCAAGATCATTAATGGTAAGTTGAATTTTGTTAACATATACGGAAGAATTCCTGTATGATATAGGTGGAAATTAAATCTTACATAGAGAAATAGTCTAGAGCAAAAAAGAGATTGGGGTTGAGAAGATGGCGAAATTCGAATTGATTGCAACGGCAACCATGGGGCTAGAATCATTGGTTGCTCGTGAAGTGAAAGATCTTGGTTTTGAAAATGTACGAGTCGAGAATGGAAAAGTCACTTATGAAAGTGACGAATTAGGAATTTGTCGTTCAAATTATTGGTTACGAACGGCGGACCGAGTTAAGTTAAAAGTTGGCGAATTTAAAGTAACATCGTTCGATGAACTTTTCGAAGCAACGAAGGCACTTCCATGGGGAGATTTGCTGCCTGAAAATGCGGAATTTCCTGTCAGTGGAAGATCGGTGAAATCAACGTTGTATAGTGTTCCTGATTGTCAAGCGATTGTGAAGAAAGCCATTGTAGAGAGCATGAAGGAAAAATACAATGTATCATGGTTCGATGAAGACGGCCCACTATTCAAAATCGAGGTAGCGATCCACAAAGACACAGCTATACTGACGATTGATACAAGTGGCAAAGGCCTTCACCGCAGAGGGTATCGTTACTTGCATAGTGCTGCACCATTAAAGGAAACGATGGCGGCTGCTATGGTGATGCTCACAAATTGGAATGCGGATAAACCTTTCATTGATCCATTTTGTGGTTCAGGTACGCTTCCGATTGAAGCTGCTATGATCGGACAGAATATCGCACCGGGCTTTAATCGAGAATTCGCTTCAGAAGATTGGGCATGGATCGGTAAAAAGCGTTGGGAAGAAGCTATGATTGAAACGGAAGATCTAGCGAATTACGATCAACCTCTGCATATCTTCGGCAGTGATCTTGATCCCCAAATGGTCGATCTCTCTAAAAACAATGCTCTTGAAGCTGGTTTTGGAGACATGATTCAATTTAAGCAAATGCAGGTTACGGATGTGAGTTCAAGGTTTGAATACGGTACGCTTATTGGAAATCCTCCATATGGGGAACGTCTTGGGGAAAGAGAAGAAGTTGAAGACATGTACCGTAAGATGGGAAAAGCGTTCCGTGAACGTCTTGATACGTGGTCAGTCTACATTCTTACATCTCACCCACGCTTTGAAGAAGTATACGGCAAGCGAGCAACAAAAAACCGTAAGTTGTATAACGGTGATATTAAAACACATTATTTCCAATTCTTCGGGCCAAGACCACCGAAGAAAGATTAGCATATGAAGAATTCGAAACATACCTTTCAGGTTATATTGAGAGGTATGTTTTTTTGAATTGAAATTATTTCCAATCGCCTACTACAGTGGAAGTCATGGTATACCTCCATATGGTTATATGATGAATCAAAAATGTGGTGGAGTATTATTGAGAAGATAAAATTGTAATAATACTGTTGTATTCTGATGGTTTCTCATAATTAAATATCTCAGCTAAATGTTTCACCATCTTTATGAGACATTAAAACAAGAAAAGTCTTATATGGTAGTGAAGAGACATACTATTCGGAGGTATTCATGAGGCTTAAATTATTTTTTTTATTTGCTGTGTTAGCCCTTGTCTTGTTTTTCACAAATCCGGAACAAAGCGATTATAGCAACTGGATCGGTAAGCAATTAAAGAAAGATCAAAATGAACTGATTGAAATTGGGGTCGACCTTGCAGTGGTACCATACATCGAGCATCATACGTCTCGTACAGATGCTTATCTTTTTTCCATCTATCGAACGGAGTTATGGAATGGGAAAGAAGTAATCGCAATCGGTTTATTTCACCATTTTTATATTAATACGGAACAATTCAAAAGTTTTATAGACTTGTAAAGGAAATAAACGTAGTTGATCGAGGTGGTGCGAAAAGAAAAGGTAGAATATCCAGAAGGAATTCACTTTTAGCTAGTGCAATTGCTAGGTTTCTTATTAGTAATGCATCAAAACGGGATGAACCCAAACGTCTATAGTTGGATATTTGAATTTCAATTAATTCACCGTTATCTTTTGGAATCTAAACCGTTCTTAACGAAACAGGAGGAGTTCTGTAGTTCGATTACTATTTTAAATCAGGCAAATCAAGTTGCTAAAGTTCAACACTTACGTAGTTGGTATGTAAAAAAAAGACGCGGGGCTTGTCCGCGTCTTCTTTGTGCGTATTGATGTAAACTTATGGTAGGATAGAACAAGAGGGATTAAAAAGCTTTCAATGTTTCATGCGAGAAATACTCAGGTTTTTTGGCACCTTGCGCATGAAGTTCTTTAAAATAAGTTTGATACTCGTTTAGAGAAAGCGTGCCACGTAAATAATTCATCTGGATAAAGTCGAGTAGTTCGTCTGCGGTAGCTGGTTTTCTTCCTTTTACCTGATCGAATGCATTAATCAGATTCTGTATGGACATCTGAATCCCTCCTTGAACTATTGTGCTTATCCAAAGAATAACATGAGATTTTCCATATTCTTTATTTTTGAATTTTTTAACTTCCGACAAATCTTTACATAGTCAAACAAGATATGTCGAATCTACCGTTATGAACAATTTTCAATATGAAAGGATTGAATCATTTTGAACAATAACCTTAAGCAAACTGAAGAACAATTTCTTCAATATGTTAAGAAAATGACGAGTTTTAACGAAGCGATAGGAGTAATGTATTGGGATTTACGAACTGGTGCACCTAAAAAAGGAGCTGAGCAGCGTTCTGAGGTAATCGGCATGATGTCATCAGAAGTATTTGAGATGTCAGTTTCTCCTGAAATGAAGGCATATCTTGATGAGTTGATGAAAGAAGAAAGTCAAAGTGAACTAAGCGAAATAACTCGTAAAACTGTTGAAGAATGTTATAAGGAGTATGAGCGAAATAGTAAGATTCCATCAGAAGAATATTCAGAGTACGTTGTTCTCAGCTCAAAAGCAGAAACAATCTGGGAGGAAGCTAAAGAACAGTCAAACTTTGAAATATTCCGTCCTTATCTTGAAAAACTAGTAGCTTTTAATCAGAAATTTGTCGAGTACTGGGGTTATGAAGATAATAAGTATGATACCCTCCTTGACTTATTTGAGCCAGGTGTAACTGTTAAGATGATTGACTCTGTATTCAACCAATTAAGAGAGCATATCGTACCTCTTGTTCAGCAGGTAGTAAATGCGAGTGATCAGCCAGAAACTGATTTTCTATTTGCTCATTTTCCACAGGAAAAGCAGGAAGCATTCAGCATGGAGGTTCTTAAGAAAATGGGGTATGACTTTGAGGCAGGCCGTTTGGATACGACTGTCCACCCGTTTGCTACTGGTCTGAACCCTGGTGATGTCCGAGTGACAACGAAGTATGATGAAGAAGACTTTCGAACAGCGGTATTCGGTACAATTCATGAAGGAGGTCATGCATTGTATGAACAGAATTTATCTCCAAAATTGATTGGTACACCTCTTTGTACAGGAACGTCTATGGGAATACATGAATCACAATCTCTTTTCTGGGAAAACTTTGTTGGGCGTAATAAGGCTTTCTGGCAAAACAATTATGAGAATCTCAAAAGTTTTTCAACAGGTCAATTTGATGACGTATCAATTGAGGATTATTATCGTGCCATTAATGTAGCTGGTCCTTCTCTTATCCGTATAGAAGCTGATGAAATGACTTATGCTTTACACATCATGGTGCGCTATGAAATTGAGAAAGGGCTCATTAATGGCGAGATCGAAGTAAAAGACCTCCCGCAAATATGGAATGACAAAATGGAAGAATATCTGGGGATCACCCCTGATAACGACGCTGTTGGTGTTCTTCAAGATGTTCACTGGTCAGGCGGATCATTCGGTTATTTCCCATCCTACGCGCTAGGGTACATTTATGCAGCCCAAATTAAAAATGCTATGATGAATGATCTCCCTCATTTTGAACAACTACTAGAAGAGGGAAATCTTTTGCCGATTAAAGAGTGGCTGACGAAGAATATACACCAATATGGCAAACTCAAACAACCAGTTGAAATCATTAAAGATATCACAGGTGAAGGATTAAACGCTGACTATTTGATTCAATACCTTGAGGAAAAATATTCAGAAGTTTACAACTTGAAATCGTAAATGATAAAATATGTAAACATCCTGCCAGAGAGGCAGGATGTTTTTTTAGTCAGTAGATAAGGCTTGGTAGTCATTTTCATTCACTCCAACAAAACCATTCAGGATAACAGCTGCAAAGAGCGGCGTTCTTTCCTTTAAGTCGTCCACGGTGTATAATCCTGAAAAGTATTGAACAATTAATCCGTCTATCATGGCAACAAAGGCGCTAACGCCTTCTCGATAGTGAAGCGGCCAATATTCTTTGTTTGGGTCTAAAGCAACAAATCGATTTCTTAGATACAGGAGCATCTCATCAAAAGCTCTTCTAAATTCTTCAGGTTCATGATTTTGTGCTTGTTTCCCCATTTCCTCTGTTAGTTTAGGAAGGTTTTCCTCATTATAATCCATTGATCCATAAATGAAATTTTCAACGAATTCAGGAACGGTTTCCCCCATACATTCATCTGTGAATTTTTCATATTCTTGAGTAAGTCTATATAGATTTTGGTTCATTTATTTTTCATCCTTTCAAATTGTTATGGTGATTATCCCCATTTTTATAAAGGTAAAACATCAGAAATACATTGAATATTCAGAACGAAAGCCTGTATGATAAATACATACCAAGCGGTTAGTATGAAAGGGTGAAAAAATGAGAAACACAAAATCCAGTTGGCCAGAAAACGTACCTCGAGAATTAGACTATCAATATGGCAAGAAGCCTCTTCATGAATACCTTGCTTATCACGCTGATGAAAGACCGAATCAAATTGCGCTTCATTACTATGGTTTTCAATTAACTTGGAATGAATGGAATGATTACTCAAATCAAGTCGCTAATTATTTAATGAGTATTGGAATCTCAAAAGGAGATCATGTTGCTTTATATATGCAAAATTGTCCTCAGTACTTAATTTGTCACTATGCGATACAAAAACTAGGTGGAGTTGTCATTCCATTAAACCCGATGTATAAATCATCTGAATTAGCCTATTTACTTAATGAGGCGGAGGTTAAAGGTGTATTTTGCGGTCTGGAGTTATTGCCGGTGTTGGAAAAAACGAGTGACGATTTGTTGTTTATTATAACAATTTTTTATCAATCATTCATCGATGAAGCCAATCTTTCAATTGTGCCTAATGAATTAAAAATAGCTCACCAATCTTCTAGATTTACTACTTTAGAATCGATTTTTGATACAGAACCTACACATTTTCAAACTGTAAGGGTTGATATGGACGATACTGCATTACTCGTATTTACTTCTGGTACGACAGGTAGACCCAAAGCGGCTATGTTGTCATTTGAGAACGCTCTATATAAAACTGCAGCTACTATGACTTGTAATCAGGTAACACAAGAAGACAAATTGCTAGCAAATGCTCCTTTGTGTCATATTGCAGGAATGGTCATGGGAGTTAATCTTCCTGTTTATAGCGGAAATGAAACAGTGTTATTAAGTCGGTTTGATCCTGAGGTTGTTGTAAAGACAATTGAGGATCATCGGATTACAATGTGGTATAGCATTGCCCCGATGAATGGGGCGATTATGCAAATGCCTAACATTGAACAACGTGATCTCTCTTCGCTTCGTCTAAATCTTGCTACGAGTTTTGGTCTTCAAGTAACAGAAGAACTGTCAGATCAATGGAATCTCTTGACCGACGGGTGTCTGCTATATGAGGCATCTTATGGATTGAGTGAGACACATACGTGTGACACGTTTATGCCGAAAGATCATATTAAGTTTGGTAGTTGTGGCATTCCGATTCATGAAACCGAAATTAAAATCTTAAATCTTCAAGATGGTAAAGAGTTAAAAGCTAATGAAGAAGGAGAAATCGTGATCAAAAATCCAGGTGTTTTTAAAGGATACTATAGAAGACCAGATGCAACAGAAGACACGTTAATAGACGGCTGGGTATATACCGGGGATATTGGTCATTTAGACGATGAAGGTTATTTGTATTTCCGTGGCCGCGTTAAAGAAATGATCAAGACTTCCGGTTATAGTGTATTTCCTGAGGATGTTGAAGCCTTAATTAATGAACATCCTTCAGTCATGCAATCAGCTGTTATCGGACTACCTGACGAAAAGAAAGGTGAAGTAATTAAAGCAGTGGTGGTCCTTCAGCCTTCAAGAAAGGTTTCTGAAAAAGAGTTAGTTGAGTGGGCCAGGTCTCATATGTCAGCATATAAAGCCCCTAAAACCGTTGAAATACGAGAGAAGCTACCAGCAACTTCTTCAGGAAAAGTACTTAGGAGATTGCTTAAGGAATAAGAAAGGAGAGTGTCTAAATGAGGCAGGATGTAGAAGAATTACAAGATCGGAAAAACCACGCAGAGCGAATGGGAGGGCAGGAAAAAATTGATGCCCTTCATGCTCAGGGAAAGAAGACAGCAAGAGAGCGAATTGCTCTTCTAGTGGATGAGGGCTCATTCTTGGAGTTTGGTAAACTAACAATATCTGAAATTCCTGGAACTGAAAGCAAAAGTTCAGGGGATGGTGTGATTTGTGGCACCGCTCAAGTGGATGGACGCCCGGTCGTCGTTCAGGCGGGTGATAAAACCGTATTCGCCGGTACTGAAGGTGCCGTTCATATTCGAAAAACAAAAGCAGCCCATGCCTATGCATTAAAAAGAGGTTTGCCTCTAGTTAACTTAAGTGAGGGTGGAGGGCTCCGTATGCCTGATGGAATGGGGTCAGATGGCATTAGTGACAAACTATTCCCGCAGGAAATGTTAACCCATCATCGAGAAGTTCCGATGGTAACAGCCATCCTCGGTGATAGCTTTGGAGGACCTACATGGCTCGCGGTATCCTCTGACTTTGTTACTCAATTGGATGGAACGTGCATGGGGGTAGCTGGGCCAAGAATGCTTGAAATCGCAACTGGAGAGAAAGTAACTCAGGAAAAATTAGGTGGAGTCGAAATCCATCAAAAGTATACGGGTCAAATTGATCAAACAGCATCATCTGAAGAAGAATGCATCCTACAATTGAAAGAATTCCTCAGTTATCTACCTTCACACAGTCAAGAAGAACCATTACAAAAGAACACAGAGGATTCTTCAGAAAGGCGGGTAGATCGTGTTCTATCCATTGTCCCAGAAAAGCGAAACAGAGCTTACGACATGAAGAAAGTCATTCGTGAGATCATAGACAATGGTGACTATTTTGAGTTGAAACCTTTTTTTGGACAAGCGTTGATTACGGTACTTGCACGAATTGGTGGTAGGACTGTAGGGATCATTGCAAATCAGCCGATGAGTTACGCAGGGGCAGCAGGTGTGCAAGAATGTGAGAAGGCAACAGACTTTATTTGCCTGTGTGATTCGTTCCATATTCCGCTAATTTTCCTTCATGACATTCCAGGCTTTCGAGTTAGTTCAGATGCTGAGAAAGGAAAAATACCAACGAAAATCATGATGTGGAATCAGGCTCTTGCTCAGTCCACAGTCCCTAAGCTTTCAATTGTCATAAGGAAAAGTGTTGGAGCAGCTTACGGAAATATGTGTGGGCCGACTATGGGAGCTGATTTTGTTGTCGCATGGCCGTCAGCAGAAATCAATTTCACAGGACCAGAAGTGGGTGTAAATGTCGTATATGGAAGAGAATTAATGAATTCAGAAAATCCCAAGCAGGAACGTGAGAATCTTTTAAAGAAATGGAGTTTTGATAGTTCCCCATATAAAGCAGCCGCCAAACACTTGATCGATGACGTGATCGACCCAGGAGAAACCCGCATTTTTCTTGCAAGAACCCTTGAATTAGCGTGTTACAAGAACGGATCAAAGAGCGAGAGGAACCTGGCAAATTGGCCAACTGGATTTTAAATTTCATTAAATGTATTGAATATTCCAACATATAAATTTATACTGTTTGTAAGAACATACCAACCGGTTAGTTAGATAATCGGTAAAAGGAGTCGAATACGAATGAATTTTGACTATTCCGAGCGTTGTCATTCCTATCTTGAGAAATTAACGGCGTTTATGAATGAGCATGTATATCCAAATGAAAGAGTATACGAAAAGCAGCTTTCTGATCAGGACAGCAGATGGTCAGCGATTCCTCCAATTATGGAAGAATTGAAACAGAAGGCGAAGGATGCAGGACTTTGGAATCTCTTTCTACCAGAAAGCGAATATGGAGCAGGTCTTACAAACACTGAATACGCTCCCCTTTGTGAGGTTATGGGACGTTCGATGATTGGACCGGAAGTTTTTAATTGTGCCGCTCCTGATACTGGAAATATGGAAGTGCTAGTTCGTTACGGCACAGACGAACAGAAAAAACAATGGCTGGAGCCGCTTCTCTCAGGTGATATTCGTTCTTGTTTTTCAATGACTGAGCCTGATGTAGCTTCATCTGATGCGACAAACATCCAAGCACGAATCGAACGTGACGGTGATGAATACGTTATTAACGGTACGAAGTGGTGGTCCTCCGGTGCAGGTGATCCACGATGTAAAATTGCTATCGTTATGGGCAAAAACGATCCGAACGCACAGAAGCACGAGCAACAGTCTATGATTCTCGTCCCTCTTGATGCTGAGGGAGTCACAATTAAGAGAGTATTACCTGTGTTCGGTTATGATCACGCTCCCCATGGTCATGCAGAAATTGAGTATAAGGATGTTCGCGTTCCTGCTTCAAATATGCTCTGGGAAGAAGGAAAAGGATTTGCCATTGCGCAAGGTAGACTTGGACCTGGAAGAATCCATCATTGTATGCGTTTGATTGGGACAGCCGAGCGAGCGCTTGAAGATTTGTGTAAGCGCGTTCAAAGTCGAGAAGCATTTGGAAAGAAGATTTCTGATCAGGGTGTTGTAAGAGAATGGATCGCTGATTCACGTATTGAAATTGAACAAGCAAGATTACTAACGCTTAAAGCAGCTCACATGATGGATACAGTTGGAAATAAAGAAGCGAAAGCAGAAATAGCGATGATTAAAGTGGTAGCCCCAAATATGGCATTACGCGTCATTGACCGAGCCATTCAGGCATTTGGTGGAGCAGGTGTAAGTGATGACTATACTCTTGCCGCGCATTGGGCGAATGCAAGAACGCTAAGGCTGGCAGACGGACCAGATGAAGTTCATCGTGGGGCTATCGCGAGACAGGAATTGAAAAAGTATAGATAACGAACAGGGGGGATTCAGATGAACGTAATGGAGCTATTTGATTTAACAGGAAAAACAGCCATCGTCACAGGTGGTGGTAGAGGACTTGGAAAGCAAATTGCTGAAGGTTTTGCAGAAGCAGGGGCGAACGTTGTCGTATGTTCGAGGAAGTTGGACGCTTGTGAGTCCGTCCGGGAAGAATTAGAAAGCAAGGGGGTTAAATCACTCGCATTTGAATGTGATGTGACTAATCAAGAACAAGTGCAGCGTGTTGTAGATGGAACAGTGAAGGAATTCGGTCGTATCGATATTCTTGTTAATAATAGCGGCGCTTCATGGGGGGCACCCGTTGTCGAAATGCCACTTGAGGCATGGCATAAAGTGTTGGAAGTAAACGTGACAGGAACGTTTCTTTTTGCACAGGCGGCTGGCAAAGAAATGATCAAACAACAAAGCGGAAAAATTATTAACATTGCTTCCGTTGCAGGACTTGGTGGAGCAGATCCACGCTACATGGATGCGATTGGTTATAACACGAGTAAGGGTGCTGTTATTACGTTTACGAAGGATTTAGCGGTTAAATGGGGAGGACACAATATTAATGTGAATGCGATTGCTCCTGGATTCTTCCCTACAAAAATGTCTAAAGGTTTAATTGAAGCTGGAGGAGATCGGATGTTAGAAACGACGCCTTTGAATCGATTTGGATCTGATGACGATTTAAAAGGTGCTGCACTTTTTCTTGCATCTCAAGCATCTAACTATGTCACCGGAGATATTCTAATCGTCGATGGTGGTCAGCATGCTATGTAATAAAGAGGAGGAATAAGAGATGAAAAGAGATCCAGTCATTGTATCGGCAGTTCGCACACCAATCGGAAGACAGGGTGGTGCGTTTGCGAGTATACAAGCTCATGAGCTTGGAGCCATCGCCCTTAAGGAAGCGATCGCTCGTATTAATCTAGAAGTTGAGAGCATTGAAGATGTGATATTTGGAAATGTGATAGGTGGAGGAGGAAATATTGCAAGATTGACTGCTTTACAGGCAGGGCTTCCTCTTTCAATTCCAGGTTTAACCATTGATCGGCAATGTGGTTCAGGCTTAAATGCTATTAATCTAGCAGCACAAGCGATTAAAGCAGGAGATGGCGATGTGTATGTTGTAGGTGGTGCGGAAAGCATGAGTCAGGCTCCATATTTAATGGCAAAGCCTTCAAAACCTTATAGTACAATGCCACCCAAATTCATGAAATCAAGACTTTCGCCAGATGAAATCGGTGATCCTCCGATGGGAATTACAGCAGAAAATCTTGCTGAAAAATATCACATTTCTAGAGAAGAGCAAGATGAATTTGCAAAACGTAGTCAGGAACGAATGGGCATAGCGATGGCTGAAGGATATTTTGAGTCACAAATTGCACCAGTAAGTGTACCTGTTCGGAAAGGAAATCCAATCGTGGTTTCAAAGGACGAACATCCAAGACCAGAAACAACGCTTGAAAAACTAGCATCTTTACCTGCTGTTTTCAAACAGGGAGGATCCGTTACGGCTGGATCTAGTTCCGGTTTAAATGATGCGGCTTCGGCAATTGTCATCATGGCGCGGGGAAAAGCAGAGGAACTTGGCTTAAAACCTCTTGCTGTTGTGAAAGGCTATGCGGTTAGTGGGGTTGATCCTAACATTATGGGAATTGGGCCAGTACCTGCAACTCAAAAGGTCATGGAGCAAACAGGATTTACGCTGGATCAGATGGATATCGTTGAAATTAATGAAGCGTTTGCAGCACAGGTGCTTGCTTGTGATCGTGAATTGAAAATGAATCATGAGAAGGTAAATGTGAATGGTGGAGCTATTGCTCACGGTCATCCACTTGGAGCAACAGGTGCAATTCTTGCAACAAAAGCAGTTTACGAGCTTGAAAGAAGGGACGGGAAATATGCCCTCATTACAGCATGTATTGGTGGTGGACAGGGAATTGCCACGATTTTAGAACGAGTGTAAGGGGGGGAATAGCATGAGGTTGCAGGATAAAGTGGCGATTGTTACAGGTGGTGGAGGCGGGATTGGACGCGCTACAGCACTTCGATTCGCAAGTGAAGGAGCAAAAGTTATTGTGTCAGATATTCATACAGAATCCGGTGAGGAAACTGTCGAACAAGTAATAAAAATGGGAGGTCATGCCATTTTTATTAGAACTGACACCTCAATTGAAGGAGAAATGAAAGCGCTTGTAGAAGATTGTGAAAAGCAATACGGTGGACTCGATATTCTTTTTAACAATGCAGGAGTTAGTAACGAGGAAGTGAAGCTAGCTGATATGTCTGTCGACGAATGGGATCGTGTTGTTTCGATTAATTTGAGAGGAGTTTTTTTAGGGATGAAATTCGCTATCCCTATGATGGAGAAAAGGAATGGTGGTGCGATCGTTAACACATCAAGTTTGCTAGGTTTTAAGGGGAAAAAGTACATGGCTCCTTATAACGCCTCTAAAGGTGGCGTCATTACATTGACAAAAAATGCTGCGCTTGAATATGGAGGCAAAAATATTCGAGTAAATGCGGTTTGTCCAGGAGTAATCGATACGAATATCGTTACACCATGGAAAGAAGATGATCGTAAATGGCCGATCATCTCAAAAGCGAATGCACTGAAAAGAGTGGGACAACCAGAAGAAATTGCAAATGCTGTGCTGTTTCTTGTTTCTGATGAAGCATCTTATATAACAGGAACAAGTCTTCTTGTTGACGGTGGTGGATTAACGTTTTAATTATTCGGAGGTGTAAGGATGAACGTACAAAACAGTTGGTTCAAGCATTATCCTGAATCAATCGCTAGCACTATTGATATACCGAACGTTTCGCTCCAGGATATGTTAAAGAAAACAGTCGAAGACTATCCTGATCACTTGGCTCTTTCTTTCTATCAAAAGAAAATCACTTATCGAGAGCTCGGTCATCTTTCGTCCGGATTTGGTTCTGCCCTACAAAATACCTGTCATATGAGACCAAAAGACCGAGTAGCCATCATGCTCCCTAATTGCCCGCAGTTCGCAATCAGTTATTATGGAGTGTTAAAGGCTGGAGGAACGATTACGCAAATAAATCCAATGCTTGTTGAACGTGAATTGCAATACATATTAGCTGACTCTGGAGCAGAAAGCATTGTGATTTATGATGCTCTTTATCCAAGGCTGAAAGCCATTCAGGAAGAAACGAACGTTAAGAACGTGATTGTTGTATCGCTTCAGCCTGATGCAAAGCCGGTTGATCCAGATTATACGTTTGAACAATTCATACAGAGCACTTCAGAACAGCTTAAAGAGGTTACCGTTGATCCGAAAGAGGATATTGCTGTTCTCCAATATACCGGGGGGACGACAGGAAGATCCAAAGGAGCAATGCTCACTCATCGTAATTTAATAGCAAATGTCGAACAATGCCTTGAGTTTTTCAAAGATGAATTCACGTTTGGAGAAGAAAAATGTTTAACCGTTATACCTCTCTTCCATGTTTTTGGAATGACTTCATGTATGAATTTATCGATTCGAATTGGTGCAGAGAGCATTATACTTCCAAAGTTTGATGTGGATGAAGTGTTGAAAACAATCGAAACAGAACAACCAACGATGTTTCCGGGTGTTCCAACGATGTATGTCGCCTTAACGAATCATCCTAATGCTGAAAACTATAATTTGGACAGCATCCGCACGTGTAATAGTGGAAGTGCCCCCATGCCTGTCGGTTTGATGAAAGAGTTTGAACGTAAAACGGGTGCGAAGATTCTAGAGGGTTACGGGTTAAGTGAAGCTTCACCAACCACACATGTCAATCCGCCTTTTGGCGAACGAAAACCTGGTAGCGTAGGCATTGGATTTCCTTCAACGGATTACAAAATTGTTGATTTAGGAGAAGGAAGAACAGAGCTCCCTTTCGGCGAATCTGGTGAGTTGGTGATTAAAGGGCCACAAGTAATGAAAGGATATTGGAACATGCCAGAAGAAACGGCGAGTACGCTACGAGACGGATGGTTGTTTACTGGGGATATTGCCAAAATGGACGAGGATGGCTATCTTTATATCATTGATAGGAAAAAGGATTTGATTATCGCAAGTGGTTACAACATTTATCCACGGGATATTGAAGAAGTTCTGTATGAACATCCAGGTATTATGGAAGCAGTAATTGTAGGCGTTCCAGATCCATACCGTGGTGAGACCGTAAAAGCGGTACTTGTTAAGAAGCCAGGAGCTGACCTTTCTGAAGAAGAAGTATTGTCTTACTGTAAAGATCAAATGGCACCATATAAAGTACCAAAAATAGTGGAGTTCCGAGATGAACTGCCCAAAACGAGTGTAGGTAAAATTTTAAGACGATCGATACGAGAAGAAGCACGTCAAGTATAGATGGATGTCTATCGGTGTAGCCTCATATGATATAATCTTAATCATTGAACATTGATAGATTGAGAGGGTACTGCCATGAAACACAAACTTACTATAAAAAGTATTGAACTATTTGAGAAAAAGGGATTTAGCGAAACTTCGATTCAAGATATTGTTGATGCCATTGGAGTAACGAAAGGAACCTTCTATTACTACTTTAAAAGCAAAGAAGAATTGCTAATGGACATACATTCTTCCTATATCGACGGCATGATCAAGCAACAAAAGGAAATCTTAGAAGATACTTCGAAAGATTGTAGAACAAAGCTTTATGACATGGTGTACATGCTCATTCATAATGTCGAGTTAGAAGGTCATAGCGCAAGGGTTTTCTTTCGGGAAATGAAAAACCTTAAAGAAGAGAACCTTTCAAAAATTCTTCCTAAACGTGATCAAATACGTTACTATTTTCAGGATTTATTGAAACTTGGCGTTGAAAATGGAGAGTTCAGGAGCGATCTGAATATTGGCATCGTAACGTTCGCTATACTTGGTATAACAAATTGGACGTATCAATGGTATAAGCCAAATGGTCCTGTATCGGATAAAGAAGTAGCAAGTATCTTTGTTGATATGGTTTTGAATGGAATTGAGGAAAGCCAATAAGCTTTCCTTTCTCTACACATTATTGTAAGCGCTTGCGTAACAAACATTCTAACCGGTTAGTAACTATGAGGAGGAATAGATTTGAAGACAAAAGAGATTAAGAAAATCACAGTATTAGGTGCTGGGTCAATGGGTCATCAGATTGGGATGCTTTGTGCACTAGGCGGATATGAAACAACGATTCAAGATATTAATGAAGGAGCATTAAAAGACGCAGGAGAAAAGCTTGAAGGCATCATGTCAAAATGGGTAACCAAAGGAAAAATCACAGAAGAACTGAAAGAAGCAGCTTTTGAAAGACTACAGTTTACAACCAATCTTGAAGAAGCGGCTGTTCGAGCTGATTTTATTATAGAAGCTATTGTTGAAAAGCTTGATGTCAAAAGAGACGTTTTTGAAAAGCTCGATCGATTAGCAGATCCTGAAACGATCTTTGCTACTAATAGCTCAACCATCGTTAATTCTCTTATTGCTTCCGCCACCAGTCGTCAAGACAAAGTCGTAAATATGCATTTCTTCTTTCCTCCACTCGTCATGGATTGCGTCGAAGTTGTGATGAGTGAGGAAACGTCTGAAGAAACAGCCAAGCTTACGATGGACGTGTGTGAACAAATTAATCGCACAGGCGTATTGTTGAAAAAAGAAATTTCCGGATTTGTTGCGAATCGAATTCTAGGCGCTCTACAGAAAGAAGCGATGTACCTATACGAAGAAGGAATTGCAGACTTCAAAGACATCGATCTTATCTGCAGGAAAGCACTAAATCACCCCATTGGTCCTTTTGAATTAATGGATCTATCTGGAATCGATGTTGGGTATTATGTGATGCAGCAGCGCTACAATGAAACTGGTAATCCTGAGGACAAACCGTCAAAAGCGATTGAAGATAAGGTGAAGGCGGGAACGCTTGGTAGAAAGACAGGTAAGGGCTGGTATGACTATACAAAAGAAGGAGTGAAAAATTAATGAAGATGGTAACTTATGAAATCCATGAACATACAGCTGTTGTCACGGTAAACAATCCACCACTAAATGTCATGAGTAAGCAGGTAGCAACAGAACTTTTCGAAGTTTTTAATGAAATTGAAACGAATGAAGATGCGATTGCAGTTATTTTAACCGGGTCTGGAAATAAAGCCTTTATGGCAGGTGCAGATATTAAAGAATTCCCGGAATGGATCGGACAAACTGGGTTCAAGGATATCGTAATGGACACTCATCGTGTATTGAATTACATTGATGATTTTCCAAAACCAACGATCGCAGTGTTGAATGGAATGACATTCGGTGGAGGTTGTGAGTTAGCCATGACATGTGATATGCGCATTGCAGAAGAACATGCTCAGTTAGGGCTTCCAGAAATTAAGCTCGGACTTTTCCCAGGTGGGGGAGGAACACAGCGACTTCCAAGACTTATTGGAGAAGCAAAGGCAAAAGAAATGATGTTTACTGGGGAACCGATAACAGCGGAAGAAGCTGATCGTTATGGCCTCGTTAATCATGTTGTACCTTCTGGTCAAGGAATGACTTACGCACAGGGCCTCGCAGCTAAAATGACCGGACAATCTCTTCAGGCACTTTCACGTATCAAGAAGGCAGTCAACAATGGTGCACACTTACCTATAGAAGATGCTGTTGAAATGGAGGCCGAATTATTCGAAGAAGTGTTCCAAACGGAAGATATTAAAGAAGGTGTACAAGCGTTCATTGAAAAAAGAAAACCTGCATTTACCCACAGGTAGTAGAAAAGAGGGATTCGGATGAGTGAGAACATCGATGTTCGGGTGAGGTTCTGTGAAACAGATGCGCTCGGACACGTGAATAATACGAGTTACTTTATTTATTTAGAAGAAGCTCGTGTACAGTTTTTTGATTACCTTGGAAAGCGTTCAGGAACAGACGATTGGCCGTTTATCCTGGTATCAACAAAGTGCGATTTTATTAAACAAGTTTACTTTAATCAGGCACTTCGTATTGAAACGTCCGTTAAGCGGATTGGTTCTAAGAGTTTTACGCTTGTTCATGCCATTAAGGATAGAGAAACCGAGGATGTTGTAGCGGAAGGAGAAGCAACCGTCGTTTACTTTGATTTTAAGAAACAATCCAGTGAAATCATACCTGATGAATTACGAAATAAGCTTGAAGAATGTTATCAGTTGCTTTAAAGAGCGATTCCTTATCTTTAATGACAAGTGTAATAGTCTGAATATTATGTAATCAGGAGAGTGACGTATGTCTTATTCACACGATACGATACCTGTCCGTAACGGAGAGGAGCTGGATAAACAAAGGCTCGAAGACTTCATCAGACAAAATATCGATCGATTAAGCGATGATTCCCTTATTGTTCAGCAGTTTGGTACAGGACACTCGAATTTAACGTACCAGCTTTCGATAGGAGATTGGGAAGCTGTCTTAAGACGACCTCCATTAGGTCCAGTTGCACCAAAAGCGCATGACATGGAACGGGAATTTACGATCCTTAAGGAACTTCACCCTATTTTCCCACTCGCTCCAAAACCTTATTTTTATAATGAGACGTTGCTGGATGCTCCATTCTTTCTAATGGAAAGAAGAAGGGGGATCGTACTTGATACATCGTTTCCTGATGGATTTCAACCAACAGAAGCACTATGTCGAAACATTTCTGAAACTATGGTTGATACGCTTGTTGAACTTCATAGCTTAGATTATCAATCTACGAAATTAAGTGAAGTCAGTCACCCTGATGGATTCATGGAGCGGCAGGTACACGGGTGGATCAAACGGTATAATCGCTCAAAAACCGATGAGATCTCTGGGATTGACGAACTTACTACATGGATGGCTTCGAATATTCCTGAATCGCAAAGTCCTACGGTTATCCATTATGATTTCAAATTAAACAATGCCATGTTTGATCATGAGGATTACAGCAAAATCGTTGGTTTATTTGATTGGGAAATGACAACGGTGGGAGATCCGCTGGCAGACTTAGGAGCAGCGATGGGATATTGGCTACAAGCAGATGATCCAGAATTGCTGAAGAAAGGTATGGGAAAAGACCCAATAACAGTGATGAAAGGGTTCATGACAAGAGATGAATTTATCGAATCATATGCATCTAAATCTGGCCGTGACGTCTCACAAATGAATTTCTATTTAACTTTTGCCTATTTTAAGCTTGCGGTGATTTGTCAGCAAATTTATTATCGTTGGAAAGTGGGACAAACGTCAGATGAACGCTTTCGTCATCTCAATCAATTCGTCGCGAGTTTAATCGAACATGCACGCGATAATGCCAGAGTAAGGCGTTAGGAGCTACTATGGGGAAAATACACGTATTAATGAAGAAGGAAGACATTGATCAGGCGAAGATCGGTGAGGATAAAATTGCGGTTGTGCTGGACGTGCTTCTTGCTACATCTACCATCACGTCAGCACTTGAGTTTGGAGCAGAGAGGGTTATTCCTGTTCTAAATCAACATGATGCATTGGAAGAAGCGAAAAAACTACCTGAAGGAAGCTATTTGCTTTCAGGTGAATATGAAGGACGTACGATCGAAGGCTTTCTTGAACCTAATCCACTCCAACTAAAAAAAGCCGTAAAAGGAAAAACGTTAATTTTATCAACAACGAACGGGACTGTAGCCATTAAACGTTCAAACGAAGCAAAGTGTGTATACGTTGCCTCTCTTTTAAACGGCCAAGCGATCGCAAAGAAAATAAATGATGAACATGAAGATGAAACGATTGTCATTGTTTGTTCGGGTTCATCTGGTGAATTTGCTTTAGAGGATTTTTACGGCGCAGGTTATCTCATTAATCAAATCCTTTCTTCTCACGATGGATGGGAGCTTACCGATTCGGCACATGCGGCTGTTTCTTTCTACGAAGGAAGTAAAAAAAGCGGGGAAGCTGTTTTGCTCTCGTCACGCGTTGGTAAAATGATTCAACGCTACGGGTTTGAAGAAGAAGTTAGATTTGTCGCTTCAGAAGGTATTTTCTCGATCATACCTTTCGTAAAAGGGCAAAAGACAGTCGTTCGAGAGGAGGCTCATCATGACACAAATAAAGTCTAGTCGATCTGGAGCTGATTTTCTGTTTTGCCGTTCAACTCCAGAGGAAGTGTTTACTCCAGAAGATTTTACAGATGAGCATAAAATGATTCGAAAAACTGCTTATCAATTTATTGAGAAAGATGTAGATCCCCATCGAGAAGCTATTGAACAACAGGACTTTAATAAGGTTGTATCATTATTAAAAAAAGCTGGTGGACTGGGGCTTCTTGGGCATAGTATTCCCGAAAAATACGGTGGTCTTGGACTTGATAAAATATCAAAAGGTATTGTAGGTGAGGTAGTAGGCAGTACGAGTGGCTATGGAGTTGCACAGTCCAATCATACTTGTATTGCAACTCTTCCCATTACACACTTCGGGACGCACGAACAAAAGGAGAAATATTTGCCGAAATTAGCTTCTGGCGAATATCTTGGAGCTTATTGTTTAACCGAACCGGGTGCTGGCTCCGATGCACTTGCTTCGCAAACGATAGCAGTGCTTAATCAAGAGGAAACACATTATGTTTTAAATGGAACGAAGCTTTATATTACGAATGCTGTATTCTCTGACACGTTTATCGTCTATGCCAAAATTGATGGTAAGCAATTTTCAGCGTTTATTGTAGAGAAAGATTATCCAGGATTATCTCTTGGACCTGAAGAGAAAAAGATGGGGATTAAAGGTTCATCGACAAGATCGGTTATTTTAGAAGATTGTCAGGTACCCGTAGAAAATCTTCTCGGTGATTCAGGAAAAGGTCATGTGATTGCGCTGAATGTGCTGAATTTAGGGCGTTTTAACCTTGGTTCAGCCTGTACGGGAGGAGCAAAACACGCGTTGAAGCTAGCGCTTCAGCATACAAGTGAGCGAAAGCAATTCGGTAGAACGATTGCTGAATTTACTACGACTCAAGAAAAAGTGGCTCGAATGATGGCCAGGATCTATGCTTCTGAGTCACTTCAATACCGAACGGCATCTTTACTAGAAGAGGTCATGAATGATTTATATGACGAAAGTAACCAGCAAAAAATCGGAAAACAGATGATGGAGTATGCCGTAGAATGCGCTATTTGCAAAGTGTTTGGTTCTGAAACTCTTGATGAAGTGGTTGATGAGTCACTCCAGCTGCATGGTGGAGCAGGATTCATTCAAGAATATCCGATTGAGCAGATGTATCGTGATTCAAGAATTAACCGAATTTTCGAAGGGACAAATGAGATTAATCGGTTGCTGATACCTGGTAATCTATTTAAAAAAGCGGCTAAGGGAGAAATTGCTCTCGAAGAGCTCGTTGAAAAAGCTAGAAGGGAATTGACGAAAGACAAACAGGGTGGAGTTAATGAAGAGGATGCGGTTCAAAGTATACGAAATGTATTCCTTTTTTGTGTAGGAGCAGCTTTCCAGAAACACGGGGAGAGATTGATGGATAACCAGGAAACTTTGATGAAATTAGCAAATATCGCAATCAACCTATATGCAGCTGAATCTGCAGTATTACGAGCACTTAAGCAGGAGAATCAAGCTGATCTTAAATTGAAGCTAACAAGAACATTTTTGGAAGAATCGCTCTTGTCTGTGGAATCATCAGCACGGATGCTCTTAGGAAGTGTATTACCAAAAGAAGAAAGGCAACAAGCATATCAGCTAGTGTTCGATGAATTCTCTTCGTACGATTTTGGGAATTCACTTGAACGCAATCGGGAAATTGCAACACATAGCTATACAAAACGTAAGTATGACATTTAGAAAGTGGTGTTGAGATGGGAAGGTTTACAGGCCGCACAGCTGTCATAACCGGTGGAGGAAGTGGAATTGGGGCGATGACAGCAAAGCGGATCGCTTCTGAAGGTGGTAAAGTCATTCTAGTAGGACGAACAGAAAAGAAATTGACGCGAACGGCAAGTGAGCTGAAAGAACTCGATGGAACTGTATTGACTTTTGTAGCAGATGTCACAAAACAAACAGACATCGATCAATTAGCTTCGTTTATAAAAGAAAAAGCAGGGTCGCTTCATATTTTGATTAATAATGCTGGTGGCTCAAAAGGGTCTCCCATTCTTGAGATGTCAGAAGAAAATTGGGATCATGCACAAAATGTAAACTTGAAAAGCGTTTTTCTCGTTTCGAAGACACTCGGAAAACTGATGTTCGAAAAAGCGAAGACCGACGATTCGGTTGGAGATTTGTCGATTGTGAATATCGCTTCGCTATCGGGTCATAAAGCTGGTGCGCAAATTCCACACTATAGTGCAGCGAAGGCAGCGGTGATCAATTTCACGAGAGCACTTGCCGTTGAACTCTCACCTTACATTCGAGTGAATTCTGTATCTCCTGGCTTTGTTGAGACACCTCTAACTGAAGATGGTCTTAAAAATGAAAGGTTCGAAGCTTCTATTAAACGGAATACGGCTTTAAATCGTGTCGGACAGGCTACTGAGATAGCAAATGTGATTTCATTTGCGGCATCGCCTGAAGCAAGTTACATGACAGGTTCAGATTTATTAGTAGACGGTGGCTGGCTCATCGTATAAAAAGGGAGAGTGTTGATAATGGAAACAACAGTAAAAACGGATCATCTAAAAGTAACTATGCAGGGGGCTGTACTTCATCTAACCCTGAACCGTCCTGAAGCATTAAATGCATTTAGTCCGGAAATGATCCTCGGACTTACACAGGCAATTCAGGATGCGAAGGAAAATGAGAACATCCGTGTTGTCGTCCTTTCGGGTGCTGGTCGATCGTTCAGTGCAGGAGGAGATGTGAAAACAATGGGAGATACATCGTCTACTGAAGTGTACGACCATATTGGTAAATTAAATGAGCTCGTTCTTGCGATGAAAGATCTTGAAAAACCGATTATCTCGGTGATTCATGGATTTGCGGCTGGAGCTGGTTTTAATCTCGCTCTTGCAAGCGACATTATTTTAGCTGCAGAAGACAGCAGTTTCGTATTGAGCTTCTCACAAGTGGGGTTGATTTCTGATGGCGGTGGACTTTCATTCTTGCCTCGCTTAATCGGTCCATACAAAGCAAAGGAGCTCTTCTTTTCTGCTCAACCTATAAGTGCAAAAGAAGCAAAAGAATTACGCATCGTCAATCAGACCTACCCTCTCTCAGAACTACAGGATGAGGCGTTAGCGTATGCTAACAAACTCTCCAGAGGACCTGGTAAAGCATTTGGTTTTATTAAGAAAATTGCAGATGCATCGCTCACTTCATCATTACCAGAAGTATTGGAACAGGAGCGAATTACGCAAGCTCTAATGGTCACAACAGAAGATCATAAAGAAGGAGCAAATGCATTTAAAGAAAAACGCGCCCCGCAGTTCAAAGGAAAATAATCTAAAAGACGAGGATTGAGGAATTCTTCAATCCTCGTCAAACACCCTCACATCTTGAATCCTCAGCATAAGTCCGCCGTTCCCTTTGTCTGGATCCTAAAAGAATAGAAGGAGGAAGAAGATGGAGCTCCTTTTCCAGCAGATCTTTAACGGACTTACAATTGGAAGCGTTTACACTCTAGTAGCCCTTGGTTTAACACTTGTATTTGGTATCCTTCATGTTCCTAATTTCGCACACGGCGCGTTCTACATGGTAGGTGCGTATGTGACCTTAATGATGATGGTAGGATTCGGTTTTAACTATTGGATCGCGATCATCGCTTCTGTTGCCGTCATCGCATTACTTGGAGTAATTACACAGCAACTCGTTTTTAAGAAGCTAGAAGGGGCAGATGGCATGAGAATGATGGTCGCTGCAATTGGTATTCTTCTATTTCTTGAAGCATTTGGTCAGTTTATGTGGGGAACAGAATACTACCGAATGGAAACACCATACGCCTCGGTCGTCAATCTGTTTGGCTTAACCGTGACTCTTCAGAGATTACTGATCATTATTGCAGCCGTTATTCTAATGCTTGCACTTCATTTCTTTTTAACGAAAACAATGATTGGTGCGGCTATTGTTGCGATGGCTCAAAATCGCGAAGGAGCTTTTCTTGTAGGGATTAATGCAAATCAGGTAGCCTGGCTAACATTTGCGATTGCTGGAGGTCTTGCAGCAGCAGCAGCTTCACTTGCCTCGCCAATTAATCTTGTTTTTCCAACGATGGGTAACCTCGTCATTATGAAAGCTTTTGTCATTATTATTATTGGAGGAATGGGTAGTATTCCAGGGGCAATCATCGGAGGTTATTTGCTTGGGTTAACTGAAAGCATTGGAGCAACGTACATATCTTCAGATTATAAAGATGTTATTGCGTTTCTCTTGCTTGTTGTCATCCTTACTGCTAAACCAACTGGGCTATTTTCTAAGGGGGTTCAGTGATGCAAAACATTCTCTCAAAGCGAACCATGCTTCTAGTAGTTGGATGCATTGCAGTCCTTTTTCCTCTCCTGGTTCAAAATATGTATCTTCTTCAACTTTTGACTCTCGTCTTTATCTGGTCAATCGCGGTATACGGATATAATATCATCTCAGGGTATGTGGGGTATCTGTCTTTAGCACATGCTGGTTTCTTTGCCATAGGTGCTTATGGCGTTGGACTGCTCACTACCAAAGCAGGATTGCCATATTGGCTCTCGCTGTTCCTAGCAATTGTTATCGCAGCAAGCGCTGGTGCACTTGTTGGTGTCATTGCACTTCGAACGAAGTCACACTTTTTTGCGATTTATACGATGTGTGTTGGGATGATCATTTATCTCTTGATCGATAAGTGGGATAGCCTCACAGGTGGTGTTAGAGGATTAATTGGTATTTCAGCTCCTGGTAATATCGGGCCGATTACATTCGATTCCTTAACCTCTCAGTATTATCTTGCTCTCTTTTTTCTAACTCTCACGATCTTCCTTTGTTACCGCATTGTTCACTCATTACTAGGTCGTACATTTATTGCAATTCGAAACAGCGAAGAGCTAGCAAAGACAATTGGTATTTCGATCATGAAAAATCAGCTTCTTGCGTTTACTCTTTCAGCTTTATTTGCCGGTTTGTCGGGTGCTTTGTACGCATCATTCATTCGGTTTATTGGACCACAAATCTCAGCTATTACAGTGACATTTGAAATGCTCATGTACCTTCTTGTTGGTGGTATAGGTACACTCACTGGCCCACTGGTTGGAACATTCATTGTTATTTCTCTTACGCAGTCTCTACAGTTCCTTGAAGAATATCGCATGCTTATTTTCGGACCGGTTGTTGTTCTTTTAGTACTATACTATCCCAAAGGTATATCAGGTAGTATAGGTTCTTATATTCAAAAAAGAAAACTGAAAAAAGGAAAAGTAGCAAAAGAGGAAAAAGAGATCAAACGAGATGTAGGGGAGGCGGGATAATGTTCTTTTCCACAGAAGGGATTACAAAGAGATTTGGTGGTCTTGCAGCTGTAGAGGATGTGAGTGTGACATTTGAGAAAGGAACGATTACTGCCATTATCGGACCAAACGGGGCAGGGAAATCGACTTTTTTTAACTTGATCAGTGGCATTCACCCTGTTACGTCAGGGAAAGTCTTTTTTAAAGAGAGAGACATTACGAAATTACCTCCTCAACAAATCGCGCGACTCGGTATAGGGAGAACGTTTCAAACGACTAATTTGTTTGAACAATCGACTGTTCTTGATAACGTATTGATCGGTCATCGACTGCGCACGAAGTCGGGAATATGGGATGCCATTTTTCGTACTGCTCGAGAAAAAGAAGAGGAGAAAAGATCGTATCAAAAAGCACTTCAGGCACTAGAATTTGTTGAACTGATGCACGTGGTTGAACATCCCGTATCGCTTATTTCACAGGAAGAGAAGAAAAGGTTGGCATTTGCACTTGCACTGGCAACAGATCCAGAAATGGTCTTGCTCGATGAACCTGCAGCAGGTGTAAATCCTGATGAAACAGATGGACTAGCTTATCTTATGAGGAAGATGGCTGACCATGGTATGACAGTATGTCTTATCGAGCATAAAATGCCTATGATCATGAGTCTTGCGGATAACATTGTCGTTTTGAATCACGGAAAGAAAATAGCAGAAGGACGTCCAGAAGAAGTTCGTCAGAATGAAGCTGTGATACAAGCTTATTTAGGAGGCGAAGCGCATGCTCCAGTTAAACAATATTAACGTCAACTACGGAGCGTCCAATGTGCTACATCAGATTAATCTAGTCGTTAACAAAGGAGAGACGGTCGTATTACTTGGAGCTAACGGAGCTGGTAAAAGTACCATCTTCAGAACGATAAGTGGTCTAATGAAGCCCGCTTCTGGAGATGTCATGTTTATGGATCGAAAGCTCACAGGTAAGGCACCACATTCGCTCGTTAAAGAAGGGATCGTTCAGTGTCCTGAAGGAAGAAAGCTTTTTCCGCACATGAGTGTATATGAAAATTTAAAAATGGGAAGTTTTGTCCATCGTAAGCAGCGAAAAGAAGTCGAGAATCGCTTAAAGGAGGTGTATTCTCTTTTTCCAATTTTGCATGATAAACGGCATGAAGCAGCTGGCTCATTAAGTGGTGGTCAGCAGCAGATGCTTGCGATCGGACGAGCTCTTATGGCCAATCCAAAAGTATTGCTTCTTGATGAACCCTCTCTAGGTCTTGCGCCTCTCATCGTTGAACAAATGTTCAACATTATTGAAGACATAAATGAACAGGGCACTACGATTCTTCTTGCTGAACAGAATGCTAATGCAGCATTACAAATATCTAACCGTGGCTATGTCATTGAAAGCGGCAAAATAGTTTTAGAAGGAAGTAAAGAGGAGCTCTTATCCAACGATGAAGTAAGAAAGGCGTACATTGGTGCATAAATTGAAACTTTCATCTAGGGGATGACTGCTCCTTAAAGGTGGAATAAATCAAATCGATCATAATAGGGGGAAAAAGATGAAAACGGGGAAGAAGCTATTTGTACTCATGTTAGTGCTAGTTGGAATTATGGTTATGGCTGGTTGTGCTTCAGGCTCAGTAAGCAAATCTAGTAATTCGGCAAGCTCATCTGATTCAAGCGAACCTAAAGATACAAATACTGATGCAAACGCTGCTTCTACTGCTGAAAACACAGTTAATATAGGGTTTAGCGGCCCATTAAGTGGTCCAGCAGCATATTACGGTGAGAATACACTCAGTGGAATAGAAATGGCTGTCGATGAAATTAATAAAGAGGGTTTTGAAGTTGATGGCAAAACGTATGGGATTAATCTAGTAACACTTGATGATCAATATTTACCAAACGAGACCGGTACAAATGCGAGGCGACTTGTACAAGAGAACGATACGCCAATAATTTTCGTTCCTCATAGCGGTGGGGTTTTTGCCACCCAGGTATTTAATGAACAAGAGAATTTTCTAATTGCTGCCTACACGAGTGAACCGAAAATTATGGAGCAAAACAATTCATTAACACTTGGCATCCCACCAGCTTATAGTGCCTATCCTGAACCTTTTACGAAGTACGAAATGGATCGTTTTGGTAAGAAGATCGCTCTTCTTCCAACAGCTTCGCAATATGGGAAGGATTGGACTGAAGCTCTTAAGCCCGTGTGGGAAGAAAATGGGGGAGAAGTCGTTTTTGAGGGGTCAATTGATTTCAGTAAAGATACTGACTTTTTCTCAATCGTTACAAAAGCACTAAGCAATAATCCAGATGTTCTCTTTGTCGGTGGTCCTTCTCAACCAACAGCACTCGTGATCAAGCAGGCGAGAGAACTCGGCTTTGAAGGTGGGTTTATGCTGATGGATCAGTCAAAGATCGAAGAAATCGAACCTGTGCTGGGTGGTCTTGATCAGTTAGAAGGTTCAATCGGTACCTTGCCAATTATTGATAGTGACGCACCTGGGGCTGAGGAGTTTATCAAGCAATATAAAGAACGATTCGATCGAATCCCTACTGCTGAAGGAGCTTTTAATTATCAAGCTATGCATGTTCTAGTAAATGCGATGAAAGAATCAGGAAGCGTAGATGATCCTTCAAAAATAATGGAAAGCATAGAAGCTGGTATTAATTCGCTTCCCGATGAGCAAATGGTATGGCACTTAACTGGCGTCAAGGATGGCGGTGCATTTGATTGGAAACCTGCGATCGGCATTGTGGAAGATGGAAAAGTAATCGACATGGACAAATAGATTTGAAAGGGGTTTTAAGGACATGCAAACGAATCACTTTAAATTCTGGCCAAAACGAGTACCCTATTCACTTACGATTCCAGAAACAACGATTTATGACAACCTCGTTGTATCTGCTAAACGTTATCCTTCAAAAGAAGCTATTATTTATTACGGTGCTACGCTAACGTACAGGGAGTTTTTGAGGGAAGTTGATCTGGCAGCCGCCTTTTTTGAAAAAGAGCTCACTGTATCTGAAGGAGAAAATGTTCTTCTCTTTATGCAAAATTCCCCTCAATTTTTGATTGCTTATTACGCCATATTACGCGCAAATGCTGTTGTCGTACCTATTAATCCAATGTTAACCGCCGAAGAGCTCTCATTCTATATTAAAGATTGTGAGATTCAAACGGCTATCGTCGGTCAGGAACTATACGAGAAAGTTGAACCACTACTTTCTTCAACTTCGCTAAAAAACGTTGTTACTGCGGCTTACTCTTATTATGCAGGGAATGAACAGGATGTTCCAAAAGAGGTTACTCTTGAAACGAAAGAATGGAACAAACCGAATCATTACACTTGGGAAAATGCCCTTAATCATAATCACAAGCTAGGGGAGTATGTTCGTACCATCAATGATGTTGCTGTTATGCCATATACCTCTGGTACAACAGGTCTTCCCAAGGGTTGTATGCACCCAAATCGCACACTGCAAGCAAACGCGGTGGGAGCTTCACAATGGATGAATATAACAGCAGACGGGATGCATCTCGTGACATTGCCATTGTTTCATGTAACTGGAATGCTCCATAGCATGCACGCCCCAATCTATAGTGGTGCTCCAATGGTATTGATGACTCGCTGGGATAGGAATTTGGCAGCGAAGTATATTGAGAAATACGAAATTGCGAACTGGGTGAATATCAGTACGATGTTAATTGATTTTCTTTCTAATCCTAACCTTCCCAACTATTCGATGTCATCGTTGAAAATTTTGGCAGGTGGAGGCGCACCATTACCAGCTGCTGTAGGAGAGAAGTTATATAATCTAACAGGTTTACGGTTTGTTGAAGGATATGGGCTTTCTGAAACCATTTCTCACACACATTTCAATCCACCTGATTTCCCGAAACTTCAATGCCTTGGAGTACCTTCCTTTGATGTTGATGCTAGGGTAATCGATCCAAATACTACGAAAGAACTTGGTCCAGGTGAACCTGGAGAAATCATTGTGAATGGACCACAAGTATTTGATGGTTATTATAACCGTGAAGATGAGAATAGAAATTCGTTTATTGAAATTGAAGGGAAATCATTTTTCCGCACAGGTGATATAGGTCGTTATGATGAAGAAGGGTACTTCTTTATGATTGATCGTGTGAAACGAATGGTGAATGCATCTGGCTTTAAAGTATGGCCGACTGAAATAGAGTCTATGTTGTATAAACACCCAGCCGTTCAACAGGCATGTGTCGTGGGAGTGCCAGATTCGAGAAGAGGAGAAACCGTTAAAGCATTTATCATCCTAAATGAAGATGATAAAGGAAAAGTAACGGAAGAAGAAATAATCGAATGGTCCAAAGAACAGATGGCAGCTTATAAATATCCAAGAATGATTGAATTTGTGGATGCATTCCCAACAACAAGTAGCGGTAAAATTTTATGGCGGAAACTACAGGATAATGAGCGCCAAAAAGCTGAAGGAGTGAAATAATATGGGTAAAACAGTTGAAACAGTTACTGGTCCAATCCCTGTCGAACAAATGGGGAAAACGTTAGTTCATGAGCATTTCGCATTCGGTTATCCTGGCTTTAGTGGAGATGTTTCTCTAGGTCCATTTGATTTTCAAGAAGCACTGCAGGTCGGGATTGCGGTAGCAGAAAGTGTCATGGCACACGGTGTTAAAACAGTCGTAGATCCAACTCCAAATGAATGCGGGAGAAACCCTGAACTCCTTCGGAAAATTGCTACTGAAACAGGACTTCAAATTATTTGTGCTACAGGCTACTATTATGAAGGTGAAGGGGCAACGCCTTATTTTAAGTTTCGTCAGGGCCTGGGTACAGCTCAGGAAGATATTTATGAGATGTTTATGAAAGAAATTGTAGATGGTATAGGGACAACAGGAATTAAACCAGGTGTCATCAAACTTGCGTCTAGTAAGGACATAATTACCGACTATGAATTGATGTTTTTTAAAGCAGCAGCTCGTGTTCACAAAGAAACAGGCATTACGATATTAACACATACGCAGGAAGGAACGATGGGGCCAGAACAGGCTCGGTTCTTAGTTGGAGAAGGCGTAAACCCACAGTCAATTATTATTGGTCACATGTGTGGGAGTACAGATATTGCTTACCATTTGAAAACATTAGAAACAGGTGTGAATATTGGGTTTGATCGTTTTGGGATTCAAGGGTTAGTCGGTGCACCATTTGATAAAGAAAGACTTGTTGCTCTGATTGGTCTTCTAAATAGCGGGTTTGAGCGCCAGATTATGCTATCGCATGATACGGTGAACTACTGGATGGGAAGACCACCTGTCCTTCCTGATCCTGTCGAAAAAATGATGACGAATTGGCAACCTGTTTATTTATTCGAAGAAATCCTTCCTAAGCTTAAAGCAGCAGGAATTACGGATGAAACCCTTCATACATTGTTTGTTGAAAATCCAAAAATGTTGTTCTCATCTGAAACAAAAGTGAAAGCATAAGAAAAAGCGAGGAGCAATCCTCGCTTTTTTTGTTTGAAAATTATTTATGAAATTACGATTCTTGGGTTTCAAATGGTTTAATTAAACTATAAAGCGTTTCGGTGTAAGGGAGTTGAAGATTGACTGTTTTCGCAAGTCGGAGTGCACCGCCTTGGAGATGTTCGACTTCTAGTTTATTCTTCTTACGCTTATCCTGGTGCATCGATGAAGTTGCTTCATATGGCAAAGATTTAAATGACGCCATCCGCTTCTCAATATCTTCTTGTTCAATGTGAACGTCATATTTTGAAGCCAGCGTACCGATTTCTTTCATCACCTTCTCAACTAGTTGGAAGGTTTCAGGAACTTCCCTGATTGTTCCTGTATGAATATCCCCAGCCGTCGTCACTCCAGACATTGCAGATATAAACATATATTTTTTCCACATTTCTTCCTCGATTGTTGAACTTAATCCAGAGTTAAAGTTAGCTCTCTCATTCAATCTACTTAATTGCGTACATAACTCTTGTTGAGAAGGATGTAGAGGACCATAAATCAATTCATGCAATTCGCTCGTATGCTGCACGTGACCTCGGTCATCGAGTGTTGCAATAATATAGGACAACCCTCCAAGGATCGCTTCTTCACCAAGCTCTTCTTTTAGAATCGAAATGTGTTCAATACCATTCAAAATTGGTAGCACTTTTGCACCGTTCGAAACGAACGTTTTCAAAGCAGGTATTGTTCCTTCAAGGTGGTAGCCCTTCACACCGAGAAGCACAAGATCAGGTGCTTTCACTTCATCAGGATTCGTTAGTAAAGCAGGGTTTTCAATTATTATGTCACCTTTCACACTATTAACTTGTAAGCCTTCACGCTCAATTTGTTCTTTTCGTCCTTCACGAACGAAAAAGGAAACTTCTTCTCCAGCTTCAAGCCATCTTGCCCCAAAATATGTACCTAGTGCGCCTGCACCAAAGATTACTATTTTCATAACTACACCCCTTTTAGAAATCGCTTTCTTCACTACTACTCTACTTTTTAATTCAGTTAATTTCAAGGAAAGAGAAAGAGGATATCGTAATAACATCCAGAAACTAGCTTTTAGTGGGAGAAAAGTAGGAAGGGATGATCATAGTGAAAAAGCTATCACATGAGAGTTATGAAAAAGCCTGTTCATTCGTAGATAAACATGCTAGGCCAATCGATCGCATGTATCTCTCGTATTGGAGAGGTGAAGCTCAAAAGGAAGACGTAATAAATGAGCTTGAAGGTTATCGAAATGAAGATGGGGGGTTTGGTCACGGACTTGAGCCTGACTTTCGTCTTAATGTTTCTTCTCCAATGGCAACGACTGTCGCATTTCAATATATGACTAAGCTAGAGGTACCTCGTAAACATAAGTTTGTTACAGAGGGTCTTAACTATTTTATGAACACATACCATTCTACGGAACAGATGTGGCATGCCGTTCCCGAGGCTGTTAACCTTGTCCCGCATGCGCCGTGGTGGCATGTGGCAACAGAGGAGGCGCGGTATACTGCGAATCCTGATGCTGAAATCATAGGCTATCTTTTATATTACGGGATTCATAATGAACGAACATCTGAGATGCTTTCTAGAGTTATGAGCCACCTTGATAAATTAAATGAATACGAAATTCATGAAGTGCTTTGTTATTTGAGGTTAGGCAAATTAGCTGGTGAAGAAATAGAAAAGATAATCAATGAAAAAATTCAAAAAAAATTATCTTATATCGTCGATCGTCCAGAAGAATGGGATCATTACGGTGTACAGCCAGTCGTGCTTGTTGAATCTGATCAATCCCCCTTTGCACAAGAGCTGAATCAGGAACTTGATGTTAACTTAGATTATATCATTAAAAAACAACTAAGTGATGGCAGTTGGGGACCAAGTTGGGAATGGGGGCAGTATGAAGACGCATGGACGATTGCCCAAAAAGAATGGAAGGGATTTTTAACAGTACAGCAGTTAACGATTCTGTCTCAATTTGGAAGAATGGAACGTTCGTCCGTTTAGAAAGGAATAAGAAAAGGGAACATAATAGAGAACAAAAGAATGAGAGGAGTTTTCTATTATGAAAGCAGTTGTCATTGAGCAATATGGAGGGAAAGAACTTTTACACGAAAAGGAAATGGATTCACTATCTCCAGGAGAAAATCAAGTAGTTGTTGAGAGTTATGCCACATCGGTTAATCCAATCGATTGGAAATTACGTGAAGGTTATTTAAAGGAAATGTTGCCATTTAACTTTCCAATTATTCTCGGATGGGATATTGCTGGCGTCATTAAGAAAGTTGGCGCTAGTGTTGATGGGTTTAAAGAAGGTGATCGAGTTTTTGCAAGACCTGCCACTACAGCTAAAGGTACATATGCAGAAGAAGTGCTCGTTGATGATCATTTGCTTGCGCATATTCCTGAGAAAATTTCTTATGAAGAAGCAGCGTCTGTTCCACTTGTGGGGCTAACGGCATGGCAGTGTTTGATTGATTTTGCTGATATTCAAAAAGGCGAGAAAGTATTAATTCATGCAGGTTCTGGAGGGGTCGGAAGCTTCGCGATACAACTTGCGAAGTACAAAGGTGCTTATGTGGCTACGACAGCGAGCGGTAAAAACGAAGAGTACTTGAAATCACTCGGAGCTGATCGTGTCATCAACTATCGAGAACAGGACTTCTCTGAAGAAATAGAGGAATACGATGTGGTTCTTGATACGATGGGTGGAGAAATACAGGATAAAAGTTTTGAAGTCTTACATGGTGACGGTCGACTGGTATCAATCGTTGGTGAACCTGATAAAGAAAAAGCTAAAGAAAAAGGTATAAGATCCGGTAATGTATGGCTTGAACCAAATGGTAAGCAGCTTCAAGAAATTGCTTCCTTGATGGAAAGCGGGCACATAAAGGCAACGATCGGTCACCGGTTCCCATTTGGAGAAGAAGGCATTCAAGAAGCACACGCGCTAAGTGAATCTCACCACGCAAGAGGTAAGATTGTCATTTTATTTGATAAATGAAATTGAACTAAAACGAGCGGTATTCAGATACCGCTCGTTTTTTATAAACTCATCAAAATTTCACTCACCGTACCAGTTAAATATTTTTAATAAGTCTATAAAACTGTTTTAAAATAACTGAAATAGCAAGAAAAAACAAAAAAGCCGGAACAATTTTGTTCCGGCTTAAAGGCTAAAAAATGATATGAGCCATAATGACAATAATCGGTAAAGAAATAATGGTACGCTCAAGAAAAATAATAAAAAGATCAAGGAAGCGAACCGGTACTTTTGATCCAAGAAGCAATCCGCCAACTTCTGACATGTAGATTAACTGTGAAACAGAGATGCTTGCAATCACAAATCGTGTAAGGTCACTGTCAATGTCAGCACCAATAATAGCTGGTAGAAACATATCTGCAAATCCAATTACCATCGTTTGTGCTGCTTCAGATGCTTCAGGAACCTGCATGGCATTTAGTACAGGGACAAATGGCGCACCGAGGTAGCTGAATAATGGAGTAGTTTCGGCAATGATTAGCGCGATCGTTCCAATCGCCATTACAATTGGTATTACACCCATCCACATATCTAGTACATTTTGAATGCCACCTTTAACCACATTGGATGCTCGATTATCTTTAGCTGTTTTCGTTGCCTGAACAAGGCCCCACCGAAATCGTGACATATTCTCTGGAAGGGTGTCATCCGGTGCATCGGCAGCAGATTCATAGGTACTGTCAGGTTTACGTGAAAGAGGTGGTATTCTTGGCATAATAACAGCCGCTACAACACCAGCTAGTATAATTGTTAAGTAGTAAGGGATGAAATATTCCTCAAGCTTCATTTGCTGCAGAACAACGATACTAAACGTAATGGACACAACAGAGAAGGTCGTCCCTATTACAGCAGCTTCTCGTTTTGTATAGTATCCATCCTCGTACTGTTTACTTGTTAAAAGGACCCCGATTGTGCCGTCACCCATCCAAGATGCAAGGCAATCAATTGAAGATCGACCGGGCAGTGTAAAGATGGGGCGCATAATTTTAGTAAGAAGGGTACCGCAAAACTCTAGTAAACCAAAGTTTAATAAGAGTGGCAGGAAAAGTCCCGCAAACAAGAAAACAGAAAATAGAATGGGAATAAGATCATTTAGTAGCAAGCCACCAGTGTCAGCAGACCAAATCCATTCAGGTCCAATTTTAAATAAAGTAAGAATCGCAAAGACCATACCCAAAATTCTTGCAAGAAGCCAGATCGGAGAGACTTGCAATAGACTTACTAGAAATGAGCGCTCGGTAATCCAGTTTGGTTTTGCAATCACTGCAACAATGCTAAGTAGAGCAGTAATCGATATGATAACGGTCATTACAGCAGGAAGTGTAGCAGGTATTACTGGACCGAACAGTCCCTGGAGCCACCCAGCAAGTCTTGCGATCGGAATTGTAACTCCCTCACCATTCGGGATAGGAATCATGAATAAAAATATACCAATAAGTGAAGGGATCACAAATTTCATAATATTTTCTGAAGATAAATTCGTCTGATGATTACTGTTCATATGGTGTCACCTCTGTCGTTTTGCAACGGATTTTCTATTTTGATCAAGACGTATGATTATGAAAACATAGTTATGAATATAACATATCAACTCCTCTAGTAAAACATGAAAATGCAAACTCGTGAATAAAAAAAGTGTTCAGAAAAAAGCGACCAATTGCATTATATCGTGAAATCGTTAACAATAAAAGAGTGGAAAACATTGCTAATTTAGCGTAAAATTAATGTAATTAAAGAAACCCCAATAAGGAATTCGTTTTTGTTTAAGCAATGCAGAAGGCCAGGGATTTACTAAATCCCTGGCCTTCTGTTAAATAAATATTCTATATAATTCGCGAATGCTTACACGTATTTTGGTTGGTTGTGATATTCGTAGTGTTCTTCAAACGTTGACCCGAAGAAGCAAGAGGCACATTTAAGATAGCCTTTTTGCCTTAGAAAAACCATCAATTCTTCTTCATGATTGGCTTCGGACCGATTTTTAATCGGAGTCTCGGGTAAATGACATTCATCACCAGCGTAGGCTGTCCTATGGACAATTTTTTTTTGGTGGTCAATCATGTATTTTCCCATATATGTTTATCAAGTCCCATCTCTAAAATAGTTTCCTTAATTGTAACATACTACTAAGAGTAATGATATGGACTAAACCTATTATTATACCCGATTTGTGCTAGTAATATTACAATTAATATGTAATTTATTATTTTTTTTTTAGAATGAGGTTTAACTATCATAATATATTCGGGTATTTGGAAAGGAAGAGATGATGAACGATTTAATTGAAGAAGGAGATCTTTGTGTTCGATTAATTCAAAAGGGAGATGAAGTAGCGCTACTTAAATGGTTAACGGATGATAAAGTACTTGCGTATTATGAAGGAAGGGATTGCACGTATACATACGATAAAGTAATGGAAGACTTTTTTATAACTCATGAAGAAACAAAATGTATGGTATTACTAAAAGGTTATCCGATCGGGTATGTCCAATTTTATCCGTTAAGTCACATAGAAGAAACGATTCTACCTAACTATTCTTTTGGAATGGATCAATTTATAGGTGAACCTACATTCTGGAATAGAGGGATTGGGAAGCGTCTTGTTCGAAGCGTAGTGGAATATATTTTTATGAAGTTAAACGCAAGACTCATCGTGATAGACCCACAGCAATGGAATCATCGAGCGATTGCCTGTTATAAACATGTAGGATTTGAAGAAAAGTATGTCTTACCAAAGCATGAATACCATGAAGGAAATTGGCAAGATTGCGTGTTAATGTTCTATGACCATAGCGCATTCAGCATCCAACGTATTCAAGATCAACACCAAGAATTGGTTCATAACTTTTTTATTAAACAATGGGGGAGTACTGAAATGGTTCTTTCCTCAGGTACATATAAGGTGAATGAGCTAGAAGGGTTCATAGCAAGCGATGAATCAGGAGAAATGAAAGGCATCATCACTTACATCGTTCATCAAGAGCAAATGGAAATCATTTCATTCAACAGCTTGATGGAAAGAAACGGGATTGGAAGTCGATTGCTGTTTGAGGTTGAAATGATCGCTAGGGAAAGAGGTTTGAAGAAGGTTACTGTGCTTACGACTAATGATAACACTGATGCCTTGCGCTTTTTTCAAAGAAAAGGCTACCGCCTAACTGAGGTTATCATAAATGCTGTGGATTTGGCACGGCAACACAAACCCCAAATTCCTAAAATCGGTCATTACAAAATTCCAATCCATGATGAGCTTAAACTAACAAAGATGTTATCTGTACGTTGAAGTAAGAGATATTATCGATCAATAAAAATAGAGAGACGATGATTCATCTTTATCAATCCGTAGTGGAAAATTACTTATAAGAAAATAAGCCCCTGACGACTCTTCGTCAGGGGCTTATTAAGCGATTTATGCTTTTGTTACGTTAGCTGCTTGTGGTCCACGGTTACCTTCTACGATTTCGAAGTTAACTTCTTGGCCTTCGTCAAGTGTTTTGAAACCTTCGCCGTTGATTGCAGAGAAGTGTACGAATACGTCGTCTCCACCTTCAACTTCGATGAAACCGAAACCTTTTTCAGCGTTGAACCATTTTACTTTACCGTTTTGCATAAAAAATTGCCTCCTAATGTACCTCATCGTACATAATTTAAAATTCACCATTTTCCATTGTAATACGTTTACATTAAAAAACTGCAACTTGTAAAAGAGGATTTAACTTTGTTACCCTCTTTCGAAGCTACAGCTAATTTAAATCCTAAATATATTAATAGTAAAATGGTTTAAATATATAATAGCACCGCCTCTACCAAATTGCAAACCATTCTGGAAATTTAATTAGCATTTAGAGACACTCTTTCCTTGTATTACTCGGTTCTGTTTTTTCTGAATTGGAAGGAAGGACCCGAACAGAGCAATGCATGATGCTCCAATTAAGACACCCTGAATCCCTTCGTGTGCAAAAGCAGTTAAGAGAAGGAATACAATGATGTCAAATGAGGAATCCAGAATAGACAGGAGTGAGATCGTTGTAGCTCTTACATGAGATGGAATGATATTGTTACTCAATTGTGAGTATATTGGATAGCGAATTGCTCCAACCCATCTAAGAAAGAGTACTACGAATAGGATAATCCATAATTGATTTTGAAACACTGCGGCGGCAATCAAGCCAATCGCCGATAAGAATCCTGTGGCATACATCAAGAATGTATAAGAAAATTTCTTATGCAGTGAGCTGATACTTCTTGACGAAAAGAAAGCAAGTAACGCACCTAACGCATAGACAGAACCAAGAAGGTAAACCGGTAAACCAGCATTAATCAAGAGAGGTTGATCGAATTTTTGGAACACTGCCACAGTTGGAATGAATACAAGAGTTAAATTAAGAAACATAAATAACAGTTGGGGTGCTTTCTTAATTACTTTTATTCCATCCACTACTTTTCCTACTGAGGTGTCAGAGATTGCATGCTTGCCAGAAGGTTCATGTATAAGAAATAAAAGTAGAAACTCGATAATATAGGCAATCATGCTCAATAGGATGAGCAATTTGAATTGAGCTATCAAAAGGTCCCGAGCTACAAAAGAGCCGATTAGAACGGCGATCATCATCGAAATAAACCCTGCTGATTGAATGTGTCCCATCGCTTCATCCATTTTATGTTGCTTATTATCTTTTTTAAGTGACTCATAAATTAATGCTTCATCCGCTCCGGAGAAAAAGGTCACAGACAAACCATTTAATAAGCTGAATATCATAAACATAGACATGTCGTCTGCGATAAACAACACACCTATACTGACAAGCTTAATAAGCGCCCCGGTGATGAAAGACTTTCTCGCCCCAAATCGATCCGCAAAAACCCCGGTTGGAATTTCGCCAATTAGAACCGCTCCGCTCCAACACATTAGAATAACGAGTATATCCGCTTCGATTAGACCGTTTTCACTATAAAATAATGTAAGAACGGGTTGAAGAAAGCTGATTGTTCCAAAGAAGTTCACCCAGAATAAAACAGTAATATTACGTCTTGATTTTGATGACATTTGCCTCCAACTTTCATTGTATGTTCTGACAATGTTAAAGCAGGAGGGATTCGTTTAAATCATTCTAATATGTCCCTCCTGTTTAATGTGTTTGCAAGTAGAATTTTTAACATTAATGTTTCCCCCTTCAGTTATGTAAGAAAATTATAACAAATGATTCTTTCAACTACGATGAAATCCAACGTTATTTTCAAAAAATTCCATCAGGACTTATGACAAATAACCTGACATTACGCTACCATGTTATGGAAAGGGGGAAGAACAGTTGAAATGAAAACATCTTTCGTGCAAACCAATAAAGGCGTTATCGAGTATTTTTATTCAAAGGGAGATTCCGTACCTATCGTCCTTTTAGCAGGCATAGGTGGTTCACTTTATGAGTGGTGGGACGTGATTGAGGAACATCTCACAGTACTCACATATAATCGTTCAGGTTATGGGCAGAGTGAATGGAGTGAGCATGAGAGAACTCTTAAAATAGCTAGTGAAGAACTCGATTCACTTCTTCAAACACTTGGTATTGAAAGCAAAGTAATCTTGGCAGGGCATTCTTACGGCGGATTGATTGCTCAGGATTTCGCTGTGCGTTATCCTGAACGGATCGAAGGTGTTGTTCTGATAGATGCTACATCAATGAACATCCATCGAATTGATGAAATTGAGAATTCAGATGAAACATCAACGAATGAGTACTGGATTGAGAAATGCGAAAAATATTCTAAACTAACCTCAGAGTTATTGATTAAAGAATTGGAACTTGAATTACTTCCAAAATACAAAGAGTGGGAAAGTCATATGCAAGAAGCTCTGATGAACCATGAGACATCTCCTAGTCTTTATCGTGCCGTGGGGAGTGAAATCCAGCACATGGGGAGCTGTGCTCGTCTACTAAAAGGAGAATGGTTTCCTGATGCCCCTCTAATTGTAATTGGACGAGATCCTATTCATTCTTCTTTACAGCAAATACAAGCAGGTCTTCCTGAGCTGGAAGCGACCGCTATAGAAGATATATGGAGTGAATTAATAAAAGAGCAAACCCAGTTATCCAAAAACGCGACGTTCATACAAGCAGAGGGAGCAGGACATAACATTCCTTATGACTGTCCGGAGTTAATCATTCAAGCGATGAAACAACTCACGCGAATTAGATGAGCGAATTAGTGTTGATCTGTTCTGAATTCTTTTATAATGAGTGTATACTAATCGTTAAAAGGGGTGTACGTATATGGCAATAGAGAACCCATCTCGAGAAGAAATAGGGAAAATTCTTAAGGAAAACAAGCGCATCGCGGTTGTTGGCTTATCGAATAATCCAAATCGAACATCATTTATGGTCTCACAGGCAATGTTAGACGCTGGATATGACATTATTCCAGTTAATCCAACGATCGACGAAGCGCTCGGAGTTAAAGCGGTCGATTCACTTAAAGACATTGATGGTCACGTCGACATCGTGAATGTATTTAGAAGAAGTGAATTCTTGCCAGACATTATGAAGGATACTGTAGCAATTGGAGCAGATGTTTTCTGGTCGCAGCTAGGTGTTCTAAATGAAGAAGCTTTTGAATATGGCAAACAACATAATATGAAAATGATCATGGATCGCTGTATCAAAGTGGAGCATGCTATGACGAAATGAAAAAAGGGCGTTCGAACGCCCTTTTTAAGTGTGAAGCAAGTAAATCATTGTGATTTGTGCTGCGATGGTTAATTGACCAGGTTGGATTTGTGTTCCTTGAACGTCACTGAGCATTCTAGCGGAAGCGGGAGAAGATCCTCTTTCAATGATTTGGTGTGGTACAGGTGGGAGTGGAACTCTCATCGCTTCAGCAACCGTCAAGGCTTTTTCACTTCCTTCAACAATGGCTTTTGTAAGCGCTTTGTTGTAATATTTATTAGGTTGTTTCACTTCAAAACTAATTCCAGAGATGATGTTTGCACCTGAAGAAACGGCAGCGTCTAAAATTTCTCCCGTCTTTTGGACCGGTTCAATTACAACGGATAGCCGATGTGTTACTTTGTATCCCAGAAATACTTTTGTGTTGTTTTCGAAGCTATAGTCTTCATCCACACGATACTCAACCGTTTGAATATTTTCTGACTTAATGCCCATCTTACGTAATGTCGTGACGATTGTAGAAATATTCATCGCATTCTTGCGCTGTGCTTCACTTATCTTTTCTGAAGTCGTTTCTACACCTATTATGGCTTTTGCAATATCTGGTGGCGCATCAACGTGGCCGCTTCCATAGACGGTAATCGTGTTATCACATTGACATGCACGATCATTCTTTTCGCTGTTATCCAGATGCATCTCTTTCACTTCTTTCTAAATGGGTTGAATAAAACGATTAGATTAGGAGGACAGAAAGAGTCTGTTTTGTTAAAATTTTAAGTAGTCTTTTTGAAACTAAGGAGGAATTCATCTTGCCAGAACGAAACATGCTAGAAAAATATGCAGAACTCGCTCTTAAACGAGGCGTAAATTTGCAAAAGGATCAAATGTTAGTCGTAAATTCATCAATTGAAGGTGCGGAATTTGCACGCATGGTTGTTAACAAAGCATATGAAATAGGAGCTAAAACCGTACATATTAACTGGAGCGACGATGATCTAGACCGTTTATGGTATGAAAACGCTGCCCAGGATGTGCTTGAGAATGTACCTGAATGGCGCGTGAAAATGTTCGATCATTTTGCTGAAGAAGGCGCGGCGATCTTATCGATCCGTTCCACTAATCCAGATCTATTAAAAGGCATCGACTCATCTCGAATTTCCGCTTCGAACAAAGCGAGTGGAGAAGCAATGAAGAACTTCCGTAAGTATACGATGAACGACAAAATCACATGGTCGATTGTAGCGATTCCGAATGGAGAATGGGCAACTAAGATCTTCCCCAATGCAACTGAAGAAGAAGCCATTGAACAGCTATGGGATCAAATTTTCAAAATTACTCGTGTAGATAAAGAGAACCCTGTAGAAGCTTGGAATGAACACAATGCGATACTTGCGAAAGCAAGGGGTGTTTTGAATGATCGCCATTATAAAAAGCTTGTCTATAAGGCTCCTGGCACGGAACTTGAAATTGAGCTTCCTGATGGACACATTTGGAAAGGTGGCTCTTCACTTTCTGAACAAGGTATCGAGTTCAACGCCAACATGCCGACTGAAGAGGTATTTACTCTTCCACATAAGTATGGTGTGAACGGAACTGTTGCTAGCACAAAGCCACTTAGCTATGGAGGAAACTTAATAAATCATTTCTCACTTACCTTTAAAGATGGTAAAGTGGTTGATTTTTCTGCTGAAGAAGGATATGAGACGCTTGAAAATCTCCTCAATATGGATGAAGGATCTCGCAGGTTGGGTGAGGTTGCAATCGTTCCTCATCAGTCCCCTATTTCTCAATCAGGTCTGATTTTCTTTAATACACTCTATGACGAAAATGCATCCTGTCACCTTGCGCTTGGAAAAGCTTATCCAAGTAGTGTGAAAGGTGGAGCGGACATGGACGATGACGCACTCGATCAAAACGGTGTTAATAACAGCATCACACACGTTGACTTTATGATGGGTTCCGGAGAACTCGATATTGATGGTGTGAAAGAAGATGGAACAACTGAAGCTATTTTCCGTGATGGAAATTGGGCAATTGATGTGAACTAAACTATAAACCGCTCCTTCTGATCGTTTCAGAAGGAGCGGTTTATTTATAAGGTTGCCTGTTAAACATTGAAAGTCATGTAAATGGATTTATATAATAGAAGAAAACAGTGAGCGGGTGATCGATGGCGGTAAGCGTTCAGAAATTATCGAGAATACGCTTGAAGAATTATCTTGATTTCCGAAGAGATCCTTTATTGTTCTTATCTCAAACGAGAGAAGTCGCAATTTTCGTGGAATTGGGAGGTTCTTCGTTTGTCATTCATCAACCAGATGCGATAAAGGAAATACTCGTCATTCAGGCGAATTTCTTTCAAAGGGGATCTTCTGCAACACTCCTTAGTAAACGATTGGAAGAGGCTTACTTACTGCTGAGGGAAGTCAGCATCTGCGACAGCGGATTATGATCTTACCCGCTTTTCATAAAGAAAAGATGGTGAAATATCAAAAACTAATTCTAAAAGAAACAAAACGGTTTATCAAAGAAGTGGTATGAACTATCAAGAAATCCTAATTTAGAAGAGCGGCTTGCTAATGAATGGCACAAAATGAGTGAGGTAGATGTCAAAAAACTAACCCTAACCGGACAGTTTCTTAAAGAAACGCTGAGGCTTTATCCTGCTACATGGTTGCTGCTAAGAGAGAGAATTGAGCCTGTTACACTTATCCACTGGAAGCCGAACCGCTCATTCACTACAAATTAAAAACGGCTTATATATGAGGTTACATAAACGAGAACAATAGGTGATCAAATGAATGGAAAAATTAAGGTATCAGTTAGACCTTTAGTAGAATATGCGTATCGAAGCGGTAGCATTGATGCTCGCTTTCGAACTGCGACAACAATGACGGAAGGAACACGGCTTCACCAGATGATCCAAAAAGCGTATGGGGAAGGAGATCGAAAAGAAGTTCCATTCGAAACGGATGTGTCTTATGAAGATATGACTTTCCATATCGAAGGTCGATGTGATGGGCTTTTAAAGAAAGAAAATACGTTTGTCATTGATGAAATTAAATCAACATCGCTTCCATTTAGTGATATAAGCGCTAATACGCATCCAGTATATTGGGCTCAGGCTCAAATCTATGCTTATATGGCTGTTCAGGAGTATGAGTTGAGCGATATTACCATTCAACTCACGTATGTGCAATCCGAATCGAAGGATATCGTTCGGTTTCAACGTGATATGACTGCGGATCAATTGCGTTCATTTATGATGGAAATGATTGAGCGTTATGCTCCATTTGCCAAATGGAAACGAAAACATGTGGATTTAAGAGCGAAGAGCAGTAAGGCTCTTCCGTTTCCTTTCGATTCGTATAGAGAAGGGCAGCGAAAGCTAGCTGGAAGTGTCTATAAGACTGTGCAAGATGAAGCAACGTTGTTTGCAACAGCTCCAACAGGGATTGGAAAGACGATGAGCACTTTATTTCCGGTGATTAAGGCGTTAGGAGAAGGTTATGGACGAAAAATTTTCTATTTAACAGCCAAAACAATTACGCGAGAAACGGCTCAAGAAGCATTCCGGCTGATGGAAATGAAGGGACTACATGCCTCAACCGTTACCATTACGGCAAGAGATAAGGTTTGTTTCAAAGAAAAAACAATTTGTCAGAAAGACTACTGTGAGTATGCAGATGGGTACTACGACCGAGTTAATGAAGGAATACTTGATATTTTAACAAATGAAACACTTATGACGAGAGAGGTGATCGAAAGATATGCTCAGAAGCACCGTCTCTGTCCATTTGAGCTATCCCTGGATCTCACTTATATAGCTGATGCTGTAATCTGTGATTACAACTACCTATTTGACCCTCGTGTTTCATTGAAACGGCTGATTGAAGAACAAAAGAAACAAACCACATTGCTAGTTGATGAAGCGCATAATCTTGTTGATCGAGCGAGAGAAATGTATTCAGCAGAGTTATTCAAATCTCCATTTTTGAAGTTGAAACGAGAATTTAAAGGAAGAAACAAAGAGATTACAGACGCTGCAAGTGGGATAAATGACCTGTTTATCGCATACAGGAAAACGGCGACTAAAGGGGATTTTGTTTTAAGCGAAGTGGATGAGGAGCTGATTGTTAAGCTTGAAACGTTTGTCCAAGTAAGCGAATTGGAATTGCTTCTTCAGGGGAACGATGAAGTGCTTCTAGAAACTTACTTTCTTGCACAGAACTTTATTCGAATCGCAAGGCTTTACGATCACCGCTTCACAACCTATATCGAAGCCGGGAAATCAGAAGTGAAAATCAAACTGTTTTGTTTTGATCCTTCCTATCTTCTTCAATCGATGAGGAAAGGCTTTCGGTCGACCGTCTTTTTTTCTGCAACGTTTTCTCCACTATCTTATTACCAACAAATGCTAGGGTGGAAGGAAGAGGATTATGTAGTGAAAATCGCTTCTCCATTTCCACGAGAAAACGTAAGCGTGTATGTGTCACCCCTATCAACCAGATATCGTGATCGTGAACATACTTTGCAATCACTTGTGACACTTCTTCATAAAGTAGTCAACGAGTGGCCGGGTAATTATCTTTTCTTTTTCCCATCCTATGGGTATATGGAGCAGGCATTCGAGGCGTTTCTTTCTATAGGGGATAAATTGGAGACCATAATCCAAACGAGTGGGATGACAGAAAAAGAACGGGAAGAGTTCTTAAAGAATTTCACTTCTGATCGTTCAACAAATTTGGTTGGATTTGCTGTGTTAGGTGGCATTTTTTCAGAAGGGATTGATTTAAAAGGAGGTCGTTTAACTGGGGTCGTTGTGGTAGGAGTCGGACTTCCTAATTTCGATACAGAACGTCAATTAATGAAAACCTATTTTGATCAAGAAGGTATGAGCGGCTTTGATTATACATACGTTTATCCGGGAATGAACCGCGTTCAACAAGCGGGAGGTAGGCTTATTCGAACTGAAACTGATAAAGGCTTACTCCTCCTTATCGATAGCCGCTTTTTAGAGTATCGTTATCAACAGTTGCTGCCATATGAATGGCAGCATTTCGAAGTACTAACAAATGACCAATCGATCAAACCGTAAATAAATCTTTAAAAGGTGGGATGATGGTGTCAAAAGAGCTTGATCAATATATTCGTAAAGTACAGGAAGATCTTCATAAAATCCCTGAGCCTGCTTTTCAGGAGAATAAAACAGCAGCATATATTGAAAAAGAACTGAAGGGAATGGGCTATTCAGTTGTGACGGGAGTAGCGAATACAGGAATATTGGCAACCCTCAAGGGAGATCCCCAATACCCTTGTGTAGCTGTTCGTGCAGATATGGATTGTATTACTCATGAAAACAATGGGCAATTGGAGTACCGTCATTCCTGTGGTCATGATGCACACTCTAGCATTGCACTTGGTGTAGCAAAGTATTTTAGTGAGAACCGACAAGATGTGAACGGATCAGTAAAATTTATATTTCAACCTGCAGAAGAAATAATGCAGGGAGCAAAAGCAATGGTTAGCGAAGGTGTTCTGAGTGAAGTTGATATGCTAATTGGGTATCATTTACGGCCAGAAGTTGAATGTCCTACTGGTAGTATGTCACCTGCTCTTATGCATAGTGCTGGAAGTGTAATTACCGGAAAGATAATTGGGAAAACCGCTCATGGCGGAAGGCCACATCTCGGTGTCAATGTAATTGATGTGATGGGGACACTGATTAACGCAGTTAATGCAATAAGACCAGACCCCCAGTCAGCAACAAGTGTTAAATTTACCAACTTTTCTGCTGGGGGAGGTTCGTTCAATGTGATTCCGGAAAGTGCAACCTTTGCGATTGATGTGAGGAGCCGTAAGAACGACGAACTTCAGTGTACTCTCGAAAAACTTGAACGCATATTGAATGACTCCGCTAATATGCACGGTGCTAAGATCTCCCATCAAATCGAAGGCGGTGTCCCCGCTCCTAGCTATTCAGAACGAATGATAGACGAAGCTCACCGTGCTATTGAAAGTGCACTAGGTAAAGGCAAGTCTATTCCACCAATCCTCACCCCAGGCGGAGAAGATTTTCACTATTATACAGACCGCACCGATGTGGAGGCGATTTATCTTGGGATCGGTGCAAATGTTTCACCTGGTTTACATGACCCTACTATGACATTTGATCAGAATGCGCTGATCCGTGCTGTTTTGGTAGTGATACAACTTATTAAGAATTTGCAGATTCACAAGTAACCTAGTGCGATATGTTCGAGGTTATTTAGTTGAAGGACCATATAACAGCGTCACCTATCTTTCATTTCATTGGATATGGGCTCAGTTCCCGTCTTGGTATGTGAGATGTATCCTATTTAAGAACTCCTTCACGAGATATAATGTGCAATTGTGAACCATTACATTTTGAATACAATCCTTATGTTCTAGTTTATTTTATATTGGTGAAGGTAATGGTGTAACAATATCTTGCACCGTATAAGGAGACCTTGCATGACTTTACTTATTAATCTCACGTTATTTATGGCAGCAGCTATTGCAACCTATTTTGTCGCGACTCGTCTCGCAATGTATGGAGATGCGATAAGCGAGAAAACGAAAACATCTTCGGCATTTATGGGAATAATTATTGGAGCAGCCATCTCCTTACCTGAATTAACATCTAGTGTGACGGCGATTGCGATCGATAGTCCGGACCTTGCGATCGGAAATTTACTCGGGAGTAATTTATTTAATTTATTAGCACTCGCCGTTCTTGATATGGTTTATCGACGTGAACAAATAATGGGGCAAACAGATCTTGGTAGCAAACTTTATATTTATCTGGTAATAATAATGACGTTAATCGTTGTTGCGGGTTTATCACTAACACTTCCTGCGAGCATTTTTCATGTAGGGTATAGTTCTGTTATTCTCGTACTTGTCTATTTAGCAGGTGTTAAATGGATTAATAACCAGACTGAAGAAAAAGTGAAACGGAAAAGTCGTAGAAATGAGAAGTATGGCGGATTTTCATATAGAAGAGTTGTAACGATGTTTGTTCTTTCAGCTTTTGGCATTATGGTAGTCGGCACGATATTAACCTTAACCGCTGATCGAATTGCTGATAGCACTGGGCTTGGTGCCTCATTTGTTGGTTCATTCCTAGTTGGCGCAAGTACCTCACTGCCAGATGCGGTTAGTGTTGCAACTGCACTAAAACTTAGAAATTATAGTATGGGTGTCAGTTCTCTCCTAGGTAGCAATGCTTTTAATATTATGTTGCTTTCTTTTACAGACGTTATTTATCTTAAGACGAACATCTTCCGGCATGCGAGTATGTCAAATATCATTACAACAGTTTCCTCGGTTATCGTTGTACTTGTTATTTTGTATAGCATCACGCGCAAAAAGGAACAAACGACGTTTTTCTATATGCTTCCGTCAGCTATTATCGTCGTCATCTATTTCATCGCGACATTTACTGTTTATCAGATGAAATAAGTTGGTATCAGATTAGTATCAGAAGCTTTTGGCACTCAAGCTGGTTTCATTCTTGTGATTGACTTTCTAGCACTTATGTTTGTTGTGCCGTTGTTTTTAAATGCTAGAAAGTCAAAGCAAATCGCAAGGGATTAAGATAATTTTCAAAAACTCATACATCAAAAACCGCCGATACACATAATCGGCGGTTTTTGATGTAATGAAATTATTTGAAAGAATCTTTAAGCGACTTTTCCATGAGTTCGTCCTGAAGTCTTCGAAACAGCGTGATAAACACGAGGAGAAATAACCGCTGCGACTACGGTTAGGATAATATCTTTCGGTAAAGGTGCAACCATCCAAAGCCATGCCATGCCGTATGTAAACCCTTCAGGTGCGTCGGCCCACAGCTTATAAGCATAGTACATATAGTTGGTACCGAGAACATAATTCAGTATAAATCCAACGAAGCTCGCGATCATAAATGTACGCATGGTTGGCTTTGATTTCGATTCTACAATTTTCCCAGCAATATAAGCAACCAAAATATAAGAAAGAATAAATCCAAACGTTGGCTTCAAAAGAATACCTGGTCCGCCAGTAAATTGTGCAAAGACTGGAGCCCCAGCAAATCCAACTAATGTGTAAACGGTCATTGAAATTGCCCCGAGTCTACTGCCAAGCAATAAACCGGCAAGAATAGCAAAGAATGTTTGTAACGTAATCGGTACGCCACCCACGACGAGAAATTGAGCAATGTTGGCCCCTACGCCCATTAAGGCTGCAAACATTCCTGCATATACTAAATCAATCGTTTTCATTTTCCTCATAACTGAACCTCGCTTTCGTTTCACTATATAGAATCGTAAAATATAAACCTTTTTGTGTCAACAAATAATTTAATGAGGTTTACATTAATTCGTGTTAGTGATCTAAAAAGACTAATAAGCTTTTTAAAACAGGTATTAAAAGAACTTCAGGGTGTTTTTGAAACCTTTAATTAGGTATTGGTTGACATTTCGATGCTCGGAATTCCAATAAAAAGGTGAAGATGTTCTAAAACTCTTAAGCAGTAAGATAGATGATTTTGTTAGTAGATAAATGATTTTTGTGAAGGATAGATACGAATACGATAAGAAATCATACTTCTTTATGAAAAATGTATGGTAAACTAAAAACGAAAGTACGATGAAAGGAGCCTCTATATGAGCTTATTGAGAGGAACCCTTCTGTCTGTTTTGGTGCTAAGTTTCATTCTTGCTGTCGGCACTGCATTTGCTAATGGGCAGAAAGATGAACTGGCATATATAACCGGCGAAGTTCAAAAGAAAATGGTCCGCTATGAAGAGCCTCAGATTTCAAATGAGATGGATCACGAAGATGAACGTACAAATGAAAATGAAGACACAAATGAAAACGCAGAAGAGACGACAGAAGGTACAGTTAACAAACCTTATTACTATCTCGTTGTTAACAAAACTCCTTATTTAACCGATATATCGGATTGGGAGTCGATTGAGGAAGGCGAAAACGTCAAAATCGGTTATGAATCCGGTAGCGTCAACGTCGTGAAAACAATTGATGAAAAATAAACGATAGGGTACAATACGGTTCGATGTTTTTTTCTCTCCTGCCAATGTGCAGGATTTTTTAATACGATTAGAATTATTTACTTAAAAAGGATGAGGTTGCAGCACAACAAAGGCATCCATTAGTCTGAACAGGACGGTTGTATATTGAAAGTTGATCTAGTGAGATGGTGGAGTTATAACCTACGCTACTATTAAAAACTTCTAGAACTGGCAATGCTTTAAAAAAACGGATCGAGAACAAGAAAAGATAGAAACACACGTTCTCGTATGATAGGCTAGTCTATACAGCAAGTTGAAAGGGGAAAAACATGGTAACGAAGCAGAAGCAAGAATATAGTGATGATTCGATCCAGGTGCTCGAGGGCCTTGAAGCAGTCAGAAAGCGCCCTGGTATGTATATCGGGAGCACTGACTCAAGAGGGTTACATCACCTGGTTTATGAAATTGTAGATAACTCAGTTGATGAAGCTCTTGCAGGACATGGAGATGTAATCAACGTTACTTTATACGAAGATAATAGTGTTAGTATTGAAGATAATGGACGAGGCATGCCTGTTGGAATGCATAAACTAGGTAAGCCGACGCCAGAGATTATTTTAACGATCCTTCATGCAGGAGGAAAGTTCGGACAAGGTGGTTACAAGACGAGTGGTGGTCTACACGGTGTAGGTGCATCCGTTGTGAACGCTTTATCTGAATGGTTAGAAGTAACGATCCATCGAGACGGGTTTATTTTTAAACAACGTTTCGAAAATGGTGGCAAACCGGCGACGACACTTGAAAATATAGGGAAAACACGTAAAACAGGCACAACGATTCATTTTAAACCTGACCCGATCATGTTCAGCACGTTAAATTATAATTACGATACACTTAGTGAACGTCTGCGTGAAGCAGCTTTCCTACTAAAGGGACTAAAAATCGAACTCAATGACAAACGTCACGATCGAAAAGAAGTTTTCTATTATGAAACCGGTATCGAAGCGTTTATTAATTATTTGAATGAAGATAAAGAAACGCTACATCCAGTTGTTACATTTAACGGTGAAAGCAATGGGATTGAACTTGATTTTTCATTCCAATACAATGATGGGTTTTCTGAAAATGTGCTGTCGTTTGTAAACAACGTTCGGACAAAAGATGGTGGAACACATGAGTCTGGTATGAAAACAGCGATTACTCGAGTCATTAATGATTATGCTAAGAAAGTAAATCTTCTAAAAGAAAAAGATAAAAATTTGGAAGGAAACGATATTCGCGAAGGGTTTACCGCGATCGTCTCGGTTCGAATTCCGGAAGAATTGCTCCAGTTTGAGGGACAAACAAAGAGTAAGCTCGGCACGAGTGAAGCGCGCTCAGCCATCGATGCGATTGTATCAGGGCAGTTCTCTTACTTCTTAGAAGAGAATCCTTCTATCAGCGAGATGCTCATTAAAAAGTCAATCAAAGCTGCTCAGGCACGTGAAGCCGCAAGAAAAGCGCGTGAAGATGCACGATCAGGAAAAAAAGGAAAGCGGAAAGAAACGATTTTGAGTGGGAAGTTGACTCCTGCGACATCACGAAATCCAAAGAAAAATGAATTATACCTCGTAGAGGGTGATTCTGCTGGTGGTTCTGCCAAACAGGGGCGCGATCGTCGTACTCAAGCGATACTTCCGCTTCGAGGTAAAGTCATTAATACAGAGAAGGCTAAGCTTCAAGATATTTTCAAAAACGAAGAAATCAATACGATTATTCACGCAATAGGAGCGGGAGTCGGACCTGATTTTGATATTGAAGACACGAACTATGACAAAGTCATCATCATGACGGATGCTGATACGGATGGCGCTCATATTCAGGTGCTATTGTTAACTTTCTTCTATCGCTACATGAAGCCGCTTGTCGAGCATGGAAAGATCTTTCTCGCGCTTCCACCTCTCTATAAAGTGAGTAAAGGAAAAGGAAAGAAAGAAGTCGTGGAATATGCTTGGGATGAAGAAGGTATGAAAGAAGCGATGAAAAAGGTTGGTAAAGGCTATACGATCCAACGATACAAAGGTCTAGGTGAGATGAACGCCGATCAATTATGGGAAACCACGATGAATCCTGAAAGCCGCACATTAATTCGAGTGAAGATTGAAGACATTGCTCGTGCAGAAAGACGCGTTTCTGTTCTAATGGGAGATAAAGTAGAACCGCGAAGACAATGGATTGAATCTAATGTTGCTTTTGGGTTAAATGAAGACACAAATATCATCGAAAACGAGAACATTTCCATTATTGAAGAGGAGGCGTAACATTGGCTAACGCAGAAAAATTCCTGGACTTACCGCTTGAAGATGTCCTTGGTGACGCTTTTGGACGTTATAGTAAATACATCATTCAGGACCGTGCCCTGCCCGATGCAAGGGACGGTCTGAAGCCGGTACAACGACGTATTCTTTATGCAATGCATCATGAGGGTAACGTGGCGGATAAACCGTTCCGTAAATCAGCGAAAACCGTCGGTAATGTAATCGGTAACTACCATCCACATGGAGATACGTCAGTCTATGATGCCATGGTGCGAATGACGCAAGAGTGGAAGGTACGTAACATACTTGTTGAGATGCATGGAAACAACGGTAGTGTCGATGGAGACCCACCAGCAGCCATGCGTTATACAGAAGCTAGACTTGCTGCAATTTCATCTGAACTCCTTCGTGACATTGATAAAGATACAGTGGAATTTGCACCAAACTTCGACGATACTCAAAATGAGCCAATCGTTCTACCCGCTCGTTTTCCGAACCTACTAGTTAACGGTTCTACAGGTATTTCAGCAGGGTATGCGACAGATATTCCCCCGCATAATCTCGGTGAAGTAATTGATGCCGCTGTTATGCAAATGGAAAACCCCGATGTAACTCTTCAGGAGCTAATGGGGGTTATAAAAGGACCAGATTTTCCGACTGGAGGCATCGCTCAAGGAACGGAAGGCATTCGAAAAGCGTTTGAAACCGGGAAAGGAAAGTTTATCCTGCGTGGAAAAGCGGAGGTTGAAGAAGTTCGCGGTGGTCGTCAGCAGATCGTTGTAACTGAAATTCCCTATGAAATTAACAAAGCGAACCTTGTAAAGAAGATTGATGAACTTCGGGTAGATCGTAAAGTTGAAGGAATTTCAGAAGTACGTGATGAGACGGATCGGACTGGATTAAGATTTGTTATTGAACTGAAGAAGGATGCTGATGCGAATGGTATTTTAAAGTACTTATATAAGGCAACTGATCTTCAGATTACCTACAATTACAATATGGTTGCCATCTATAATAAGACACCTAAGCAAATGGGCTTAAAGCAAATTTTAAAAGCCTATAACGAGCATCAGAAAGAAGTTGTCATTCGTCGTTCTGAGTATGACTTACGGCGCGCAAAAGAACGTCAGCACGTGGTAGAAGGGCTAATTCGAGCGATTTCGATTTTAGATAAAGTCATTGCGACTATTCGTTCCTCAAAAGATAAACGAGATGCGAAAAACAATCTAATGACGGAATACGATTTTACAGATGCTCAGGCAGAAGCAATCGTGAACTTACAGCTGTATCGCTTAACAAATACAGATATTACAACACTTCAGAAAGAATCGGAAGAACTTAGTCAGCTCATCAATAAGCTTGAAACCATTCTTGGTAGTGAGAAAAAGCTTGTTAATCTTATCAAAAAAGAGCTTCTTGAGATTCGTAAAAAGTATGTCGACGACCGAATGACTAAGATTGAAGATGAAATTGAAGACATTAAAGTAAATCTTGAAGTGATGGTGCCTTCAGAAGACGTGATTGTTACAGTAACAGAAGATGGCTATGTGAAACGAACGAGCCCCCGTTCTTTCGCAGCCTCGAATGGGAAGGACTTCGGGATGAAAGAGACAGATACGCTGCTTCGTCAGTTTGATAGCAATACGACGAACACCATTCTGTTATTTACGAATAAAGGAAGTTATCTCTATCTTCCTGTGCATGAACTTCCAGAGATCAGGTGGAAAGACCTTGGTCAGCATGTTGCTAATATCGTTTCGATTGAATCTGATGAGCGAATTATTGAAGCGATGGAAATCAAAGAGTTTAAGGAAGATCAGTTCCTCGTCTTTGTAACCAGACAGGGTATGATAAAGAAAACAGAGCTTTCGCAATATAAAGCACAGCGTTACTCTAAGCCTCTAATGGCTCTCAAGCTTAAAAAAGAGGATGAATTGATTGATGTTACTGTTACGAACGGTAAAAAAGAAGTTTTTCTTGCAACGCACTTTGGATACGGATTGCGATTTAAAGAAGAAGAAATTAGTCTTGTTGGCCAGCGGGCTAGCGGGGTAAAGGCGATCAATCTGAAAGAAGATGATTTCGTTGTGAGCGGCATCATCTATGAACCTACCGCAAAACACGATTTATTCCTTGTAACGCATCGAGGAGCCGTCAAGAAAATGCAGTTAAGTGAATTTGAAATGACGACCAGGGCAAAACGTGGCGTTGTCATGCTCAGAGAATTAAAGTCAAACCCTCATCGGGTTATTGGGGTAGAAGCAGTGACGAAGCAGGACCTTGTTTTTGTCAGAACCAAAAAGGGTGAGCCAGTTGAAGTCGATCCTGCCACTTATCGACCGAATGATCGATACAGCAACGGTTCCTTTGTAGTCGATGTAAGTGAGACCGGTGACGCTATTGAATTAAGAAAGACATCAAAACCTGAATAAATCATGCTGAGAGATTCGTCTGTTGACGAGTCTCTTTTTTCTTATGGATAACGTTCGAGCGGATGCGGGTGGAAGGACAGGGGTTTTGCAAGGAATTTGGATTTTTCTCACCCTTTTATACTCATTAAATTGTGATATAATAAAAGTGATGCGAACTTATGATCGTATCCCCTCTAAACTGGCACTTTTCAACACCATTGGTGAAAACATCATGAATAAAGGAGGAATGAGATGGAGGGTAAAACACATGCTATCGGTGGCATTTGCCTTGGCGCTGCTGCTCAGAGCTATTACATAACGGAACGACTTGATGCACCAGAGATGATTGTATTCTACGGAGCTTGTCTCTTCGGGTCACTTCTTCCAGACATCTGTCATCCGGGTTCTTGGACAGGAAGAAGAGCGAGAGCACTTTCGAAAGGGATCAGTCGCTTTTTTGGTCATCGAACGATTACACATAGCATTCTCTTCGTTGTGCTGATGTACTGGTTAACATCTACTTTTACATTTCAGTATGACGAGTTGATTCAAACTGGTCTGTTAATCGGTATTGTGAGTCACATTGTTTTGGATGCAATGACTACGAGAGGTATCCAGTTATTTTATCCCATTCCACTACGCGTGCGGTTTCCAATTTACTTGAAAACTGCTTCAAAAGCGGAAGGGATTGTCACAAGTACTTTAATGATAATGACGATTTTCCTAGTGTACAAACAATTGTTCGCATGAGGGATAATAGGCATTTTCATGTTCTAAGTCATCTGACATTCTATTGGTCAATTATACGGTATAGTAGTAGGATAGCGAACAATGAAGAGAGGTCGGGAACATGAAACAGCCAAAGACATGGTTCAAATGGATAGGAATTATAGTAGGGGTTGCTTTACTGATCTTGTTTAGCCGGACGTATCTTGATTTTGGAGTGGAGGAGATCCGTGATTGGATTTTATCGTTCGGTATCCTTGCGCCAATTGTATATATGATCATCTACACGATTCGCCCATTAATCTTTTTTCCTGCATCCGTTCTATCGATAGCAGGTGGTCTTGCATTTGGGGCATTATTTGGCACTATTTATACAGTAATCGGTGCAACGAGTGGAGCTGTTCTATCATTTATTATTGCGAGAAAACTCGGGAAGTCCATTGCGAATAAAGACTGGCAGGGAAAAGGGCGCACATTACAAAAGCAGCTAGAGAAGAATGGAATCTTCTATGTGCTATTTTTTCGATTTGTACCACTGTTTAATTTTGATTTAATTAGCTATTCTGCTGGATTATCTAAAGTGCGATTTCTATCATTTTTTCTAGGAACACTGATTGGCATTATTCCTGGGACGTTTGCCTATAATTTCCTTGGTAGCAGTCTAGTAAGTGGGGACCCAAAAGTGATTGCGATTGCCGTTGTTGTTTTTATACTCCTTTCCGTCATACCCATTCTTATTCGGAATCGGATCACAAAATCAAATTCATCCATCAAATAAAAAGTGGATTAACACTAGGGAGTAGGGCGCAGATCGCGCACTTGCTCCTTTTTTAGGTGTGGAAATCCTTACTAAGTGATTTTCTGAGATTCTTCTTCGTTTTACGACGCTCTCTTATTAAATAAATGATCGTTGAGACGAGGACGATCGAATGTGTGATACCGAATTCTATTCCGTAGTAATGGGGATTCCAATATGAAACAAATCCTGGAATAACGGTATTGTAGATTGGGTAGAAGATAGGAACTGCATCACTAACATGTGTGAAGAAATCAACGACAATATGCAAGAACCACCCCCATACTAATCCAGATAAAGGGGTCAGTTTAAATCCTTTGTGAAGAATTATGACTATGATGAATGCAATCAGCCAAATCACGATAGAATGACCGAGTTTACGTAAGACTTCGACGACTGGATGCTCGAAAAGACCATGTACAAAATAATGCATGGACAATTCAATCTTAGGATTCATTAGTTTCTGAATACTTCGTTCAACTAATAAATACAAAAACATGACATAATAAATAATATCAGGCGCTATTCCGCCGAGAACAATATACTTGACGGTTTGTCGTTTCTTTTTTCGGAAGAAGAAATAGCTCCAAAATGCATGGTGCAGTGTATTCATTTACCATGAACCTCATTTCATTTAGTATTATGAACGATTATTTTGAAGTTGAAAATGTCTCTTTCTGTTGAATGGCTTAGGTATTTTCATTCTACCATCATTGTCGAGCCAATGATTTTTATGTTGGAAACGTATGATCAATCCATAAGCAATAACTCTGACAGAACAATCAACTTTTGATAAAGTAAAGAGTGGACTAAGGTAAAGATGGAGGCGCATTATGAACGTATTTGATGAACGAATCGATCGATATGAAACACATTCTGTGAAATGGGATCATACGGATGCTATCTTCGAAAAGGAAAACCTGCTGCCTATGTGGGTTGCAGATATGGACTTTAAAGCTCCACAGGCTGTTATTGACGCACTTACAAAACGAATTCAACATGGGATTTTTGGCTATTCGATGCCTACAGAACATACAAAATCTGCGATTCAAGGGTGGCTAGAGAAACGTCATCATTGGTCAATCAATCAGGAATGGATTGTGTTCACACCTGGAGTAGTTCCGGCACTTTCAGCTGCAGTGAATACGTACACGAAGAAAGATGAAAAAGTCGTTATTCAATCTCCGGTCTATTACCCGTTCCGTGACATGGTTGAAAAGAACGAGCGGCTTGTTGTAGATAACCCTCTAAAAATGGAAAATGGCAAGTATGTGATGGATTACGAGGATCTAGAAACGAAACTTAAAGACCCAGAGGTCACCATGCTTTTGCTATGCAATCCGCATAATCCCGTTGGAAGAGTGTGGACAAAGGAAGAACTAAGGAAGGTTGCTGAACTTTGCCTGGCCAATAATGTACTAATTGTGTCAGATGATATTCATTTTGACCTAATTTTTAAAGGAAATGACCATACGCTTATTTCAACGTTATCAGAGGATATTTCAGCAAATACGATTACATGCATTGCACCAAGTAAGACGTTTAACTTAGCGGGGATGCAGTTATCTACGATTATTATCCCAGATGAAGATAAGAGGGATCAATTCAACGCTTACATGGGAAAACTTGGTCTATTTGCGCCAAGTCCATTTGGAATCGTTGCAGTTGAAGCTGCTTATAACCATGGGGAAGAATGGCTTGAGCAGTTAATGGACTATTTAGAAGGAAATCTTGCATACCTAACGACGTTTATAAAAGAGCGACTACCAGAAATTGATTTGATTGAACCTGAGGGTACGTACCTAGTTTGGTTAGACTTCAGGAAACTAGAGATGTCTCATGAAGAACTTGAGAAATTTATACAAAATGATGCGAAATTAGCTCTTGATGAAGGCTATATCTTCGGGGATGGTGGTAAAGGATTTGAGCGGATTAATATCGCGTGTCCACGTTCCATCTTACAAGAAGGTCTAGAACGATTGGAAAAAGCATTGCATAATAGAATATAATCAACAACGCCCTGGTATGAAACCCAGGGCGTTATTGATTGAATACACAGTTATTAGCTAACTCAACACTTTTACAGCTCTAAGTGGTCGAAGCGGAAGTTCAAGAACAGGGGTATAAGAGCGGGAACTGTTTAATGAAAAAAGGTGAATGGATTGAACCGTAAAGGGATCAAAATTCATCAATGAGTCGAAAGCATCACGTTTCATCTCCACAAATTCCGACTCATTCAGAGCGTCTGATTTCTCAGCAAGAGTTAAATGCGGAATATAGTCCGTGACTTCAAAGTAGGATTTTTGCTCGTCATAAGTTGGTTTAATCGCATCAACCAGAAGTAAATGGAGTGTAATAACCTCTTTTGATAACACACTTGTAAACAAAATATTCGAACCAAAAGCAGCAGGTGGTCCAAGTTTCAAGTCAAAAGTGGGAAACCTGTGACAAATGGTTTTGATCTTAGGAATCCATCTCTCGCTGTCTGTTAACCCACTTTGAGCTTTTACTTTAATGTGAGGGACAGAGTTCCCTGTATAATTCCATTTTTTTCGAAAGATATCAATTTCATTTGTCACAGATAAGGGAGGGAGGATCCCGATAAAAAATGACATTATATAATCTCCTTTTTATGAATGTGTCTAGAAAGGATTGAAAATTCAGGAAACAAATTTACTTTAATCTATCATTCGCCCTTAAATGATCTAACCCTTTAAAATAGTTCCTCAAAACCAAGAATAGTAAAGAAACAAGCCATTTGTACTAAACGATAAAGAGAAGAAAATTATAAAAAAAGTTACATAATTGAATGAATAAATTAGAATTTTTGTTATGATAAGAGAGGTTGAAAAAATAAAATTCATTGTATTTATGGCAAGAAAAGGAAAGCGGGTGATTTGGATGAAAAAAGTAACGAAGGGACTGCTAACCATCCTACTTTTCTCTGTTCTCGCGTTAGGTTATCTAAAATCAGCTGAAGTTTATATAAACTATAAAAACGACAAATATAAGCACACAGCAAGCGCAATTAGTCTTGAGAGTAGCCTGCATCAGAAGATTGATGAACAGAATATCTATGAAATACAGTTACATAGTGGCGAAGAGAAAAAGAATAAAATCGTAACATCAACGGAAGACGAATCAACACTTGTCAACTGGGTAAACAATCTTGATCAGAACGGATTAACACAGTTGCCAAATCATCGTGTTCAAGTAGATGACGCTGATTTCATTATTTATTTAAAAACAGGCAAAGAACTTCGGATCAACTTGGATGAAGATACGGTAATCATATCTAGAAACGATAATGATAATAAAACTTTTTCATCTTATTTAGTAAGCAGCTATAATTTGAATGAAGATCTTGATCGGATATTAAATATAGAGTGAAATTTTTAATTCCGTCTCACTATCTTAAGTTTACTTAACGATTGAGACGGAATTGCTATTTTTGAACTGACTTCCTATAATATATATTATGTTAACTAAAATAAAAAAACGGCAGAATAATAGTCATTAGCTCATGTTCTTATACTATTAATTATTAGGAACTTCCCTCTTTCATGTTGACCATGATTTTTTCAGGCGACCTATAATTCGTTTCCCGTGATCTTATGACTTCTGGTTCTAACTCATAAACAAAAGTTTCATTCTACTAACGCGATATTTCTGAAGGTTCAACAACATGAATAGTTATCAAGCAGCTGTCGATTTCTTATTTGCGGACAACTTGACCGTTTTTACGTTTTTCTGATCCGTACAATCGTTCGACTGATTCACGCGATTTATTGCTGTTTACCGTTCGCTGTTATATACAGAATGAATTACTTCAGCATAAACGATCCACCGTTTTATCACGTATCTCAAATCCTTTCGGCAATACTGTCAGCAAGAAAATGTGATTGAAAACGTATACAAAATTAGATGAGCTGAATAAGCTCTTTCGATACCTGAAACATGATCATTCTAAGTTTGTTACACGGAATGAATTACTGATTAAGTTGCTAGCAGTTTTATCTGGAATGGAATTCTTCATGGGCAAACATGAAGAATTAAGAAACCTTGCTATTGTTGAAGAGTCATGCTTATTATGTTAGGAATTTTGACAGACATCAACTGGTAAAGGCAAAAAACGATTCTAATAATATATTTTGCTTCCCGCAAAGTATACCTCCCGCTTATTAACTAGAAAGGTTTAATGTGTGAATCCATTAATTACTAGTTGGTTCTATCTAACGAATTTACTCTGTTGTTGTAAAGTCATCTTCTTCATTTTTATAGGAGTTGACTTTATTTTTTTGTTTTTTTTGATGGTATCTTTCCTTTCGTATGAATCAAGATGAGACATGTAAGGATTAAACCCGGTAACATGACAGGTGTTCGTTAAGTTTTATGAATTTTAACGAACAATTGTTCTCACCCCGTAAAATCGGCACTTTTGGACTCGATTTTCTCTGTTTTATTGTTTTTTCTTCTAAATTATTATAAATATACGAAAATTGAGTTGGCGCTTACTTACTATCGCTACTCGGAAATGTAGCAGGAACAGAATCTGTAGTGATCGCTGCCCTACTTGTTCTACAGTGTATATTAGGATTGATGCAGCCGATCTATGCTAGTTTGTCTTTCGCTCTCCTACCTGATATTTGCAAAGATGAGGAACTAATCGAAGCAAATGCCTTACTCGATGGCACCCTTCGCCTCATGAGTTTTCTAGCTCCTGGATTGACTGCCTTACTACTGCTAGCTATCCCAATGCACTATATCTATACTTTGTCTTCAGTTATGTTCTTCTTAAGCTTTTTGTCGCTTTCACGCCTTCCCACTACAAAGAAAAAAGACGCGCCATTATGGACGCGACGATTCTGGTGGGAGGAAATGAAAGAAGGCTATCGAACGTTCTTTGAACATCGAGAGCTTATCAAACTTACCATGCTCTCTTCTACCGTGCAATTTGCTGTTGGAGCAACTATGGTTCTAAGTGTTCCTTTTATAAGAGGTGAATTAAACGGCGCTTATTGGGAGTATGCGCTTTTTGCAGGGGCATTTCCGATTGGTTATGCGATAGGCACACTCCTTATAAGGAAACGCCTAAGTTCCAATCGCATGATGTATATTGGCTTAATTGGAGGAGGATTGTCGTTCTTTGCTCTTTATTTCGTGCACGCCATTCCTTTTGCCTGGGCTTGCGAATTGTTTGGTGGATTACTATTCCCGCTTTTCAACGCGCATAGCTCAGCTTTGTTTCAACGTGAAGCACCAAGAGATCGATTAAGTCAATTAAGTGCGGTTAGACTATTGTTTCTGAGAGGAACGATGCCGCTTGGAATTTTGTTTGCATCATCGACCGTTTTACAATTAAGTACACGCGAAATTTATATGTTAGCTGGTGTGGTTATAATGGTCCCAGGTTTAGTGGTCTTTGTCTTTTCTAAACCACAACAACGAAAGAGGGAGCTCTCTTCTCATGAAAGTCGGAACATTAGTTGAGTCGGGTATTGATATGATATTGAATATAATGATAGAGAAAATGCCTAAACCCTTTCATATTGCTCAAGGTGTTTAGGCTAATAGGTTTTATACGAAAAGGGTTGTTTTCTCTCTTATGTTTCGTTTGCTCTTCGCTCCATAACAGCAAAATAATTATTTTCATCATCTGCAAAGTTAAATACGCGCCCTGAAGGCATGGTCACCATTTCTCCGACGGTTATATTTTTGTTTGAAAAATCGTTATATAATGCATCCAAATCATTAGAGAAGAACATGATGGAAGGTGTATTTAGATTCAGATCTGGCTCCATTTTTGCGATAAACGCTTTGTCATGTAAGATGATACTTGTAGTTCCTGTACCAAGTGTTGGTGCAATTTCAATCCATCTCATCCCCTGTCCGTTATCCTCTTCTGAAACGAAATTAAATCCTACTTTTTCTGTCCAAAATTGTAACGCTTGATTCTGGTTATTCACATAAAGCATGATTTGCCCGACTTGATCGATCATCTGCTTCACTCCTTATCTTCTTCCGATTTGTATGAAATCTTGTTCAATCTAACTATTCGATAACAATCATACCTTACCCTTTGAATCTTAAGAATTATCCAATTAGAATGAAAGCAATCAAGTATGTTCAGCTTAGTGGTCTGACGCATAAGAAAAGGAACGGATCGCCGTTCCTTCAACAACTTATTTTGCTCTTTCGATGATTTCATCGATAATTCCATAATCCTTCGCTTCTTCAGCACTCATAAAATAATCACGATCAGTGTCTAATGCGACTTTTTCAACAGACTGATTTGTTTTCTCTGCGATGATTTTATTAATATGGTGTCGGAGTTTAATGATTCGTTTTGCTGAGATTTCTAAATCGGTTGCTTGCCCTCTAACCCCGCCTAAAGGTTGATGAATCATGATTTCGCTATTTGGAAGTGCTAATCGTTTTCCTTTAGTTCCTGCAAGCAATAACATCGCTCCAAAGGAGGCGGCCATCCCAGTACAGATTGTTCGCACGTCTGGAGTGATATAGTGCATTGTATCAAAAATAGCGAACCCCGCTGAAGTCGACCCTCCTGGGCTATTTATATAGAGCGAGATATCCTTGGATGGATCATCCGCTGCTAAGAATAAGAGCTGTGCGACGATGCTGTTGGCCATGTTGTCGTTGATTTCGTCACTAACCATAATGATTCGATCTTTTAACAGTCTTGAGTAAATATCATAGGATCGTTCTCCTCGACTCGATTGTTCGATCACATAAGGTATATTCACTTTTTATCCTCCCTTTCACATCCGTTATGCCGCCATTGAGAGGACGTTAGAAGGTGATACTGAAGGAGTTTTAGAAGAAATTGAAATAGATAAAGAGATTATCGGTAGCAACTGAATGAGAGTAGCAGGATCTTGAGTGTTAAGTGAATGCATCAGTACAGGATAGAGCGTATCATACATTTCATCCGTCCAATAGGATTCAATCCCTGTATTTGACAGTTTCTTCATTCTTGTGCGGGTTCTGTTTAACAATGCTTTTACACCTGTTTCTGACATATCCAGAAGAACTGCGATTTCTGAAATTTTGTATTGAAATGATTCTTTCAATACGAAAGTCACTAACTGTTTTGGCGTTAATTGGTGTGATAACGACTCGATTAATTCCGAGCACAATTCATTTGCTGTATTCGTTTTATCTTCAATGTCAATTTCGGAAAACAGCGCGTCTTTTTCACGCTTTCGAATTTGATCGATCCAAAGGTGATATGCCATTTTGTGTAGCAATGCGCTACTCCATACGTCATGATCTCGGTAATTTGTTAATGCTTTATAGATTGTCTCCTGAGCAATGTCTTCTCCATCCCACTTGTTCTTCGTAAGAAAGTAGCAATATTTGTATAGCTTAGGGACAACCTCTTTTAAGTTCCTATGATTCACTTGATCCTTTTTTATCAAGGAATCCTCCATTTGCATCATCATCACTCCTTAAGTCCTCTCACCTTCATAACGAATCAGAATGAAAAAAAGATACGGGTGATTCAATATTTTCTATTTTTTTATTGAGTTATCTTTATTTTAATCGATTCTTTTCTTTTCTTCATGGAATGACTCTAATCGGGCGCATCATGACATAATCTTCATGTTCTAAAATATGACAATGCCATACATACAAACCTGTATACGGTCCGAATTTCATGATAATTTTCGTAATTTGATTCGGATAAGCGATAACAGTATCTTTCCAACCTCTTTCTTGCGGTAGAGGGGGTATCACTTCAGAGGTGTAGACAATAACGTTATCTTGATTGAACGTTTGGGCGTCAAACATTCGTCGATCGATGATTTGAAAATCAACAAGGTGCACGTGGATGGGATGTGAGTTTTCCGTTCGATTAATTAAATACCATATTTCTGTTTGACCTAATTTTGGTTTTAAGGAAATCGGCTCGTTCCAGCCTTTGTCGTCCAGCAGCATCTTATGGCGACCGTATTGATCAATACGCTCATCTAGAGTGAGGTGCCTTATGTTTGCTCTATCTGTAGGTATTTCTTGGAAGGTTTTCATAAAGGAAGGGATCATGCTCGAATCAATCGATGATAAAGGAAGGGTTACTCTGAACTCCATTACGTTTCCTACTGTATCAACATCGATTGGTTTCCCATACGGAAATGGATATGGCGCATCGTTGATGAATCTTACATTCTTATTTGTAAGATTTGTGAAATCGATGATGATTTCAGCACGTTCTGCTGGAGCTAGTATCAGTTCTTTAATGGCGATTGGGTGTTGCATCAGGCCACCATCAGTCCCGATCTGGTACATGAATTGAGATGGCTCCAATCTTAATCGATAAAATCGGGTGTTTGAAGCATTTAATACTCTGAATCGGTATTTTCGTGCCTCAACATCTAAATATGGCCAGACTTTCCCATTAACAAGTATCGTATCCCCCAAAAAGGCCGGAGCAATAGATACGTCCAAATCCGCCACAGGGGTATCAGGTTGTATGGGATAAGAAAGAGAACCATCTACATGAAATGACTTATCTTGAATCATGAGCGGAATATCAAATTTTCCATGAGGCAAATTTAATAACCGCTCCTGTTGGTCTCTTATGAGATAGAAACCTGCTAATCCTGCATATACATTAAGGCGCGTAATACCCAGAGCATGATCATGGTACCAGAGCGTACACGGCCTCATGACGTTATCATATCTGTAGATCGGCTTATGGAAATGTGAGCCAACTTCTTTATATCCTTCAGTAAACCACGCTTCAGGATAACCATCACTCTCAGACTCCACGCTTGCCCCGTGCAGGTGTGTAACTGTTCTTACTAATGGAACATCCCATCCTGCTCCATGAACCGTATGGTCAATCGGAAATAAATGTGTAGGCGGTAGCTGATTACTCCATTTCACGAAAGTTCTTTCTCCGCTCTCAACTTCAATCGTTGGACCAGGGTACATTCCTTGAAACCCCCAGACAGTTGTATCTGGAAGCTCACTATGAAGAGATTGTTTAAACTGAGTCATCTTCATCTCATAGTAAGTATATTGACCGTCTTTATGATTTGGGCTTGCGACGGGTAGAATAGGGAGTCTATCAATAAATTTCGAAAGGTGCATTTCGCCACTCCTTACGTTAGACGACTAAGGGATTCAAAATACTGTATGATGTGACCTTTAAAATCAGTCATTATTTTAAGAATGGCTTCTTTTGATAAGAATAATTTGCAAAAGAAAAGCACCCCCAATTGGGGGTGCTTCGATTAGATCAAATCATCTTTTATAGCATTTGTGAACTGTGAGATCGAATCGTTGTCAATTCCCTGGGCGGATGCCATTTCTTTCATGGATTGCGGGTCTTGATGTTGCGATTGCGAATGAGTTTGGGATTGATGCGGAGTATTGTGTTGAGCGTGTTGCTGATGCGTCCCGCCATCTCCCATCTGCATACGACTTGTCAGAGCATATGCTGCCGCTCCACCTAACGCACTTAATGCCATAACGGTTGCGGTTTTTCCTTTGCCGCGTTGGTTTCGTTTTTTATTGTTCATTTGAGATCACTTCCTTAAGTTTTAGTTTTAAGGCGTGTTTCTAAACAACAGTTAGTCACACCTAATAGTTTAAGTCATCTTACAAGGAATATACTGGTTTCATTTACCTTTGTATCTTTTGACGATTGCGAGCGTATATGAGTATTTTGATGTAGACACTAACAAAAAATGTGATTATTCAAAAAGTAAGTTGCCTGAAAAACACCAACTCTCAATTTGTAGTAAACCTTCTGCTTATTTAAAATGCTATTTATGTCTCGTGTAACATAAAGACTATAGTGAGTCATGATGGATGTTCTCTCCACATAAAAGAATCCTGCTCTGTTAAAAGCAGGTTCATACGTATTAAAATCTTTATTATGAGGCAACGTTCTTACATTCTTCAGCACATTTAAAACAAGTGTCCGCACAATCCTGACAATGTTTGTGATTATGTTTTTTACATTCATTTCCACAGGCTTCACAAATGGTTACACAAACTTGTGCAAGTTCTGATGGAAAAGGAGTTCCTCTCACTAAGGCTTGTTCAAGGTAACCACAAATATCAGCACACTCTCTGTCAAGACGGATGCAGTTAGCCATCATCTTCACATCTTCTTCTTTCAAGCATGCATCGTAGCAATGGTTGCAGGCCGTCATACACTCATGGAGCGTCTCTATAACAGAAGCGTATTTTTCATGTGACAAAATTAAATTCCTCCTTAAAATGCGTTATATCTTCATAATTGCCAATTATTTTTAAACTAACCACATTTTCTTTACATTAATTGGAGATAAATTGGATCTTCTAAGTGATGGCTACTAAGATTGAATATAAAAAAACAGAGCATCTGAAATAGATACCCTGTTTGATAATAAATGCCGGCTACATTCGTATATTACTCTTCTGGAGGTTCGCCAATGACACGAACTTCACGCTCTAAATCGACCCCGAACTTGTCTTTCACCGTTCGTTGTACGTGATGAATCACATCCAAATAATCCGTCGCAGTCGCGTTATCAATGTTAACGATAAATCCGGCATGCTTTTTGGATACTTCGGCTCCACCGATTCGTGTCCCCTGAAGTTGTGAATCCTGAATTAACTTACCAGCAAAAAGGCCAGGAGGACGTTTAAATACGCTACCACAAGATGGGTACTCAAGCGGTTGTTTCGTCTCTCGCTTTTCTGTAAGATCGTCCATAATCGCTTTGATAGCATCGTACTCTCCGTCTTTTAGTTGGAAAGTGGCTTCAAGAACGAGAAGACCTTTTTCATCTACATTACTGTGGCGGTACGATAAATCAAGTTCATCAGCAGTTAACTTAATGAGCTCTCCCTCTTTCGTCACAGCAAGCACACTTTCAAGGCAATCCGCGATCTCGCCACCGTAAGCACCCGCATTCATATAGACAGCGCCACCAACAGATCCTGGAATCCCACATGCAAATTCTAGCCCGCTCAGTTTGCTATCTCGTGCAAACTCTGAAGCATCTATGATTCGTGCCCCTGCTTCAGCAATAACTTTTTCTTCTGTTTTGTGAATCGATTTAAGAGAAGAAAGATTGAGCACGATCCCACGAATTCCACCATCTTGAATGATCACATTAGAGCCTTTTCCGAGTATAGTTAAAGGGTAATTGGCTTTATAAGCATATTCAACCGCTGCTCTTGCATCCTCAATTGTCTTAGGAAAGACAAGGACATCAGCACACCCCCCCATTCTTGTATAGGTGTGGGCATTTAAAGGTTCATTCATTTTTAGTTCCGCTTCCGGTAATTTCGAGCGGAGTTCGTTTATTACTTTTTGATTATTCATAGATTACCTCACTTATCGGACAAGTTCTTATTTTCATAGATGCATTTTATACAGTTTCACATTGTATTTAACAAGCACATTTAAAATAATAACATAATTCGTCTTCAAATATGATCAATTTCCAAAGAGCTACCGCATTCTTCAAGCTTTCCGTCAAAAGTGGGATCATATTTAATATATCATCAAATGCTTGTATTCGTGCGATGTGATGCGTTTTATTAACTTATGATTGCTACCGATAATAAAATTCGAATGAAGCAGACACACTATTACCGTTAGGGGCAAATTACCAACTTAATATGTCTCCATCAGTCTCTATTCGAAAGAAGGTCTTCGTATTGATTTACATCTATAACTGCTATGGGGGAACACATTCATCTGCGTTAGCTGCAGCCTATCATTTGAATAAATTGCCGATCGAACAGGTTCCCACTAAGGAAGAGATATTAACAATCGATATCTTTAATAAATTAACTCGAAGCGACATGGGGAGAATTATTTTTCATGGTGAGGATGAAAATGGTGATAAAGTATATACGATTGGGAGAGGAGGATCTAAAGTACTATTACCGGCGCTCAATCACCTCAGTCTTTTATTCCATGACACGTTCGATATGAAAGAACCGGTGATTTTCTCAAATACTTCCCCTACTGTTCCATTAGCTATGACATTTGGGGGAATGTTTGCGAGAGGGTTGAAGATTAATTTCATAGGTGTCCCGCTATTGGTCATCGGTGCAAAACAAGCCCATCAGAACATTGTCGATTTGGTAAGGTATACAAAAAGTCAGCGGGAGCTATGCAAGTCGCAATCGATTATCCTTGAGAATGATCAATTTAAATAATGAAGTAATGTTATCTCAAAAAAAGACCCCCAATGTGGAGGTCATCGTTGATTATGAGTTAAGCTTTCGTACGATAAGTTGTATTGTTATCTTTCAATGTCTCATCAGTTCCGAATAGAAAATGTTTTTCCATATTCGGTGAGTAGATGGAGTTAACCGCCTTTCTACCAACGGTTTCGGCGACTTCTCTTAACATGCTTGGTGACGCACCACAGCACAGTCCGAAATAGTTCACACCAATTTGCTTTGCTTCTTTCGCCCAGTCTGCTAATTCATAGCGATTGCAATACAACGGATCTAGCGATGTTGGGAAAGTGGTTTCTGTTGGTAACGTACAGGCACAGCCACCATCAGGTAAATTGAAAAACGTTGGATGTTCTTCTGTTGTCCGATAAGGGATCGGCAGTGCACCTACATACCCGTTTACTGTTCTTCTTATCTTTTCAATATATGGTTGCATGGTCTTAGGACCTCTGAAGCAATTCATCCCTACTACAAGTGCTCCTTGATCTTCTAACGATCGACAGGCTTCCTCAACAGGATAACCATCTCTTAAAATGTTTTCACTCATGAGTCCTAGTGTAATAACAGCTGGTAATCCTTGTTTTTGAATTTCTTCGAGTGCGATCTTTGCTTCTTCATAATAATAAAATGTTTCTCCATTAATGAAGTCAACTTCTTCTTCTTTACTCCATTTCACCATCTCAGCGAACATTGAGCGGATTTGCTTCTTACCTTCTTCATCTTCAGGATCGAATAAATTTGTATTAGAAATGTTTCCGGCCACTAGTGCTTCTTCTTCAGGATGCTCTTTCGCTACTTCTTTTGCTAACCGAATCGCCTGACGGTTTAATGGCTCAAGTAACTCTTCCTTGCCGATAATTCTCATCTTTTCACGATGACCATTGTAAGTAAAAGCAAGGACAACGTCCGATCCAGCGAGCATATAATCGCGATAGGTTTGTTTAAGAGCGGCTGGATTGTCTAGGGCTACTTCTGGAACAAAAGACCCTGCTTGTAAATAACCGCGCCGCTCGAGTTCAAATAAATAACCTTCCCCACATACCACTGGCCCTGCTTGTAAACGTTCTTCAAGTGTTCTTTTCATGTGTAACAACTCCTCTTCCTAGAAAAATAAAAAAACCCTCTTCTTAATAAATAAGAAGAGGGTTTGCTTGATGCATCCTCCTCTTATCTTCCAGACCATATCGTCTGTAGGAATTGGCACCAGCTTCAAACAAGTTGAAAGGTTGCCGGGCATCATAGGGCCTAATCCCTCCGCCGCTCTTGATAAGAGTTTTGATTTAGTTCGTTAACATGATTGAAATTATAGACGGGATAAATACGAAAGTCAATCATTTATCAGATAATTATGAAATGTCGTGTAAAATGGCTTTGTTAGCGATCTTTCTTTTTGTATCGATAAATGCGGTCATCTCGTCCGATTGGTTCAACTGACATCGCTCCAGAATCAACGTACGAATCGAGATAGGTGCAGACCGAATAATAGATTTTGGGTTTTTGACTGGAATACCTCTTGTCAGACTCCTTCCCTTCTTTAATCAGCAGTTCACAAATCATCAGTGCGCTTTCGATTTCTTGTTGAACGTATGAGTCGATCGCTTCCTGTGTCGTAAACGATAGGTCCCCTACAAAATACGTTTCTTTCGGTTTCACACTTTCCTTTTCAGGAGGTGTAGCGGATGGGGCTTCAGCAAATAAATCAAAAGAAGTCTGTAAATCCTGAGCAGATTTTGAATCTTCCTTGGTTCGTAATGCACTTGAAAGATTCTCTTCTTCATAACTGTCTCTTTGTGCTGCTTCTTTTTTTTGTCGAAAATCTCTGATTGAAGCATTGAGTCTTTTTTCTTGACGATCAAGCAATGGAAGATGTAATTCAAGTGCCTGCTGAATGTCTTTCGGAAGAGGCATTTCTTCAGGGAAGTTATAGGCAGGAAACCCATTATCGGTTTTTAGTAGGAGTTCATCCAACTCATAATCAATTTTCGAAAAGCCCTGGACGACTTCTTTTACAATAGAAGCGGGTAATCCGGTATGCTCTTCAAAATGGTTAATCCCGAAACGGTGTGTTTCTCCGGTTTTCACATGTCGTACAATATACTGATACCGCAATGATCGGCCGCACTCACACTTAACCTCTTCAGAAACTGCCCCTGCATCGATATAATCGTCGAGAATCCAATCGTCAAGCAACATTTTAACCTCTTCGTCAGAAGCTCCTTCTGGAATCATTCTTCCCTTGTGCCGAGCGATGACATTTGCAAATGTGGTTTTCTTCCCCCGTTTTAGAAAATCCATGAGGTACTCTTTTTGTTCGTTCGTTAGTACTTGAAATAATTGATCACGCTGAGTATTCGTAAGACTTTTTATCATATAAATCCCTTTCTGATCGATAATAAAGCCATTATATCAGTAAATCTTGCAGCGTTGGCTACATCTAAAAGATTCTTTAAATAAGAAAAGCCAATCCTGTTGGATTGGCAAGAATGATATGGATTAACGATTTCTTTCGTTTAGTGATGATGATGGTGGCCGTGATGTTTTCCATGTCCTTCATTGTGCTCATGATGTCTCTTCTTCTTTTCTTTTTTCTGTTTTGTTAAATCGAGTTGATACTTAGCAAAACCGTTCTCAGTTTCATTTACAAAATCAATCGTTTTGATATCTTTTGCATAAGCTTGAGCTTGATTAGAAGATTCAAACGTAACGTTCAATTTTTTCTTGTTGATTGTATCGAAAGACCAGTTTTCATCAGCAGTTGGATTGATCGTTTGATTTTCAAGAATGTAGTCAATTAGGATTTGTCTATTCTCATCAGGGGAATCAATGACAATATTCGAACCGTCTAAGTGCGGAAAGTGTCCCCCGCCTGTAGCTCTGTAATTGTTCGTAGCGACGATAAAGGACATGCCCTTTGTTACTTTCTTGCCATTGTATTTTAAATCTTTGATCCGATTTGCGTCTGGGTTAATCTCATTCCCGCTCATATCATATTTCGCAGGTTTAGTGACGTTAATTTTATAGGTAACTCCGTCAATAACATCGTAGTTATAAGAAGGGAAGTCAGAATTGATTAAGGTTTGTTCGTTCTTGTCTTTTGTGTTGATCTGATTGAATTGACCTGCAGACATTTCGAGCCAGTCCTTCAATTCATCCCCGTTAAGAAGCACTGCTTTAAGCGTATTCGGATAAACATATAGATCTGCCACATTCTTGATAGCGAGATCACCAGCAGGGATGTCCGTATAGTATGAGGAACCGCCACGACCTCCAGCTTTAAATGGCGCACCAGCAGACAGTACAGGAATTCCTTCGTATTCTGTTCCTTGTATATTGTTTTCCACATACCATTTCTGTGCATTCGTTACAATTTGAATGGACGGATCATCGTTGACAAGAGCAAAGTAACTGTTAATTGGCGCAGTTGTTTCACCAACAGCCGTTCGAACATAATCAATGGTTGCCTCATGATCTTTTTTAACGGCATTTACGATGTCCATATCAGCCTCAACAAGTGGTGACTTTGTTACTTTGTCATAAATTGGGCGTGCCTCTGATTGTGAATCGTTCACTGTCCAGATTCCATTTTCTTCAGTTAAGTTAAGGTCGATGACTCCTAAATGGTCCCCCCAGTACCCAGCTTCAACAGAGGGCACTCCGTTAATTGTTCCTTTCGCATTGTCTACACCACTAACACTCTCGAAACTCGTATCTCCTGGGAATACCTTATGGGCATGTCCAAATAGAATGGCATCGATGCCATCAACGTCGCTTAAGTAATAAACGGCATTCTCGTCATTGCCTTTAGGTGCTGCTTTTTCAAAACCAGAATGAGGAATGGCGACAATGATATCGGCTCCCTTTGCTTTCATTTCAGGCACATACTTATTGGCAGTTTCAATGATGTCCTTCACGATTACATTTCCTTCAAGGTTGGCCTTGTCCCACTGCATCACTTGAGGCGGCACAAATCCAATGACGCCTACTTTTAGCTGATGTTCCGAACCAGATTCATCCTTCACTGTTTTATCGAGTATTTCATAAGGCGTAAAATAGTTCTGATCATTTGTTGGATCATTATCGTGATCATCTACATACACGTTGGCATTAATATACGGGAAGTTTGCACCAGTAAGACTCGTTTTGAGAAAATCGAGACCGAAGTTGAACTCATGATTTCCAATGTTTCCGGCATCGTAATCAAGAAGGTTCATCGCCTTATAAACAGGGTGAGTCTCACCTTTCTGCAGAGGATTGATTTTTGCGACATAGTCGCCAAGTGGATTTCCTTGTAACAAATCCCCGTTATCAAACAACAAACTGTTCTCCGCTTCATTCCGTGCCTGGTTAATCAGGGTGGCCGTTTTTGCCAGTCCGAATTCGTTCGTTTCCTGATCTTTGTAATAATCATAGTTCACGATATTCGTGTGAATGTCTGTTGTTTCAAGTATACGGAGATGAACATCTGAGCTCGCCGCATGAACCTTTGGAGTAAATCCACCTACTGAAGAAGTGACGAGACCAAGTGAAAGTGTTGCAAGCATAAGATTCTTATTCGTTTTTGAAACCATTTCATATCCCCTTTTTATGTAATGAAAGCCATTTCAAGATCACTCTATTATTGTAACGATTATCTTTAATCGTTCATCACTATTTTTGTTAATAATTCGTAAATAAGGAAAAATGAGTCGTAAGAATCAGGAAAAAAGACACGTTTAAATAACTTAGAGGGTCCATCCGAAGTGGTTTATTGTGTTCGGATGGACCTTGATCAATAGCTATAAGGATGTCTCGAATAATACCATTTAGAAAACGGAATTCTTCGACAAATGGAAAAAGCTAAGGTCGCTCCGGCATAAATGTCAACGTGCCTCGTGCTCCTACAACGAGTCTCTTCTTTTCTTCTATACCGTTATGTTCGTAAACAACATACAATTTATTATTTACTTCAATCAATTCTTTATAATTTGCAGAAGGATATAACTCATTGAAGTCATTCGGAACATACGTCTTAGCAAGCTGTCTTTGTTGATCATAAATTTCTAATTTCACTAACTCGTCATTCTCCCTGATCGCATGCATGTGATTGTAGCCAGACATTGCACTCAAATCATCATCATCAAAGGTGAACGGAGGATTTTTCAAACCTATATCTCCCATCACGCCTGAAACAATCCAAAAAGTGACTAGAAAAATGACGATAAATAACCCTTTCATGATTGCCACTCCTTCTGTTGCTTAGTGAATAAGATCTATATCTAGCTTATTCATAACATGAAGGAGGGTGCTGACAGTTCAAATAGATGCACATAAAAAAAGACACACCACATTGTGGTGTGTCTTTCGATTTTGTTTTACTTACCTGCTTTTTCAAGTTTTTTAACTTGTTTACTACGAAGCTGTCCACACGCTGCATCGATATCCGCACCATTTTCATGACGGATTACACAGTTGATGCCTCGTTTCTTGAGCGTGTCGTAAAACGCTAGAATCGCTTCTTTTTCACTACGCTGATAAGAGTGATCATCTACTGGGTTGTATGGAATTAAGTTAACATATGAAAGATGGCGTTTATCACTTAGAAGCTTGGCAAGCTGTTCTGCTTCTTCGATGTGATCATTGACGTCTCTCAGCATAATGTACTCAAAGGTAATTCTACGATTGGTTTTCTCGAGATAGTAATCAATCGCAGGCATAAGTTTGCCAAGTGGATAGGCTTTATTTATTTTCATAATCTTCGTACGAAGCTCATCGTTAGGCGCATGTAGCGAAATCGCAAGGTTCACTTGAAGATCTTCATTGGCAAAGTCGTAAATTTGCTTCGCAAGTCCACTTGTTGAAACCGTAATGTGACGGGCGCCGATGCAAAGACCTTTTTGAGAATTAACAATATGAAGGAAATCCATCATATTATCATAGTTATCAAAAGGTTCACCGATTCCCATAATTACAATGTGACTTACCCGTTCTTCTTCTGCTTTTTCATCAAGTGCGTGCTGCACATTCATGATTTGCTCAACAATTTCACCGCTTGTTAGGTCGCGACTTTTCTTTAATAGTCCACTTGCGCAGAAAGAACAACCGATATTACAGCCAACTTGTGTCGTTACACAAACCGATTGACCATAATGGAAACGCATGAGTACCGTTTCAATAACGTTCCCGTCTTGTAATTTGAACAAGAACTTGATCGTACCATCAGAAGATTCTTGTTTGATTTCCTGTGTTAATGTCTGGATCGCAAAGTTCTCTTCCAACAGTTTGATGCAGTCTTTATTCACATTATTCATTTGAGAAAATTCTTTAACACGCTTTTTATAGAGCCAATCCCACACTTGGGAGGCACGGAATTTCTTATGACCACGTTCTAGCAACCATTCAGTTAGCTGATCAAACGTTAATCCGTATATTGATTCTTTCATTTATAACCCTCTTTTCAATTCTTAGCCATTCATTCTAATACTACTAGAAGTATAACCAAGTCGCAACCGCTTAGACCATATTATCAAAATCACTTTTGATGAAAAGTAATCAGTTCTTCTTTGCATTTAGTCGATTGTGATAAAAGTCTACCGCTTCTTTCAACTTTATATTCTCTCTCCTGAGCTTGTCGGCTTCATCTTTTTTCTCTTTAAACTTTGCACGATAAATATATACAAGAAAACACAGAGCCCAGCTAATAAGTAATGCAATGACGTCAGAGGTCGTATATGGAATCGTAACCAAATCACAGCCACCTTCCGTATGAGTATACTTATAAGTTTACCTTTAGGAACCGATTGAAACATGGTGTACGATCCTTAAAGTCTTGTTAGTCATCGTCAAGACCAAATGACTTACCAAATTGGAGAAGTCTTTTCTTCCATCTTTATAAAAGTGGAAAGATAACGAGTACGAGTAGATCAAATAAGATGTGAGACAGTAGTGGAACCCAGAAGTTTCCTCTCTTCTCATAAAGCCAGCCCCAGGCGATCCCCTCTTCGATTGCAGCTAAGATTAGTAATGGCGCACTGGAATAAAAATGGGCAACTGCATAAAGGAGTGTAGCCACTATGATGGTATCCCCATTTTATAACGTTTTAGCTGCTGCTGGATATAACCTCTCCAGTAGATCTTCTCCCTAGGAATGACAATTAGAACGAGGCTAATGTAGTGCCACTGGTTAATTGGATGGACGACACTATAAAACTGTTCCATCTCTTTAAATAAAGATGGAATGAGCCATTTAGTTCCTTGAATTCCAAAATAGCAAATCACATATCAAATGAATGCACTGATCAAAATGTAAAAGAAGTCCTGAAGCGATATCTTTTTAAACGTAAGAGAACCCGTCTTTATGCTCAAAGAACAAGAATCGCAAGCTTGCCAGTGAATACTGGCCAGAATGTTGGAGGGTAAAGAACGAAACTAAGAAATAGAAGAATGTGTGCAAGCAAAAGTGTGCTAAGGATTATGATTTTTTGAGTCAACGTGTCATCATTCTATCTTGTTGTCCCTTTTTGTCAACTTACCCTGAATGTACTGGATACTTGCCGGAATGAAAAGCACTGATCGGTTCTAATGTACTATGGACATCAAAAAAGCTAACGAATGCAACTCGTTAGCTGTTCAAGTCTATTTACTTTGGGATTTACATTTATCTTGAATGACAGCGAGTGCACTTTCTTTATCAGGCTGATCACTCTGGTGCCAACGAATTTTTCGACCAAATTCATCAGCTTTTGCATAAGCATAAATTTTGCCATCATATTCTGCTACACTAATTTCCCAGTAATACGTAACTTCTGCACCGGTTGGTTGTGTGACTTCGACAGGATAGAAAAAATAATCAACTTTATTTAACATTTCTAGCAACCCCTCATTATGAATTCTAAGCTTATTTTAACAGAATTTAACCGTTTGGTTTAGTTAATTAACTTCCGTAGGCGTTGTTTTTATCTCGCTTGTTGATTTGAAAATTCTTGTGGTGTTATTCCAATTCGGTACATCTTTCCTCGTTTGAAAGAGTCCATCATTCAAATGGCAATAGCATTTATTGATGATTGAGTTGGAAAAAAACCGCATCTGTTTAATACACTCACTTCTCTCAAATAAAATGAGGGTTAAAGAAACAAAGCAGCAGTTCATGGCAATGAAGCGCTGCTTTACTTGTTTAACCAAAATTTTCAACGTCCCACGTTCGAAGTGAGTAGAACCCTTGATCAATTTTAGGCTTTTCAATGTGAAGTGTTTCGATTAATTCGTCTGGAAACTTTTGCATGGAGTTATGACTAACGTCAACACCGTTATAATCACTATAAACCGGTACCGTGACGATTTGTTTATCAACAGTATCAAAACAATGCAAACAGAGAAAACCGACACTTCTCATTCGATAAGCAAACATGATTCGATAACGCCGTTCATTCATTCTTATCCCTCCGATTGTAAATCTAGTAATAAGTATTAACGAACAAGAGTTCTCTTATACTTCAAGAGTGAGCGGATTATTTTCTATTACATCAGAGCACTGATAAAATAAAAGATGGATTTTTATAGTGCTAGTAAAAAATCTATCAAAGAGAAAGAAGATGAAAGTATGTCTGAACAAACTAAAAAACAACTTAACGAAATTCCATATTCAGTTCTCGATTTAGCTCCGGTAACTGAGATAGGGGCAATCTCAGATGCTCTCTATCGTACAAGAGATTTAGCTCAGCACGTAGAAAGTCTTGGCTATAACAGATTCTGGCTAGCTGAGCACCACAACATGCCTTTTATCGCTAGTTCTGCAACTTCTGTTGTGATCGGACATGTTGCAGCTGGTACATCAACGCTACGTGTCGGTTCAGGAGGAGTTATGCTACCTAACCATGCTCCGCTTGTTATTGCTGAACAATTCGGAACACTAGAATCTCTATTCCCGGGTCGAATTGACCTTGGACTCGGCCGTGCACCGGGAACAGACCAGCGCACTGCGTTTGCATTAAGAAGAGGACAGGGATCGATGGGGCAGGATTTTCCAGAATTACTTGCTGAATTGCGTTCTTATTTCGATCCATCATTAAGCGCAGGTTCATCACCTGTCCGTGCCGTACCTGGCGAAGGTCTGGATATTCCTACCTGGTTGCTGGGATCAAGTTTATATAGTGCCCAACTTGCGGGTGAATTAGGTCTTCCATACTCATTTGCGAGTCATTTTTCACCGAAAAATACAATCAGTGCTTTAGAAACATATCGGGACCATTTCAAGCCATCGAAAGCTCTTGATAAGCCTTATTCGATGGTTGGAGTTAATGTGATTGTGGCCGATACTGATGAAGAAGCAAATTATCTTGCAACCACTCTTCAGCAGCAATTTCTTAATTTAATTCGAAATCATGAAGCACCGATGCAGCCGCCGGTAGAAAATCTTAATGCCAGTGAATATGAATTAGCTGCACTTGATCAACAGCTAGCTACATCGATTGTAGGTAGCCCAGAAACTGTTAAGAGAAAAATGCAAGAATTCCTTGATGTCACTCAGGCGGACGAAATGATGGTTATTTCATCGATTTATGATCAGGAGAAAAGAAAAAAATCTTATAAACTCCTTTCTGAAATTACGAAGGGATAGTTATTTTAGAATGCCGGATTTAATAAATCCGGCATTCTGTTACATAAGAACATCAAATAGACTTTATGTAAGTCTACGATATCACCTAAATCAGATGATAGTCATATGATCGAAAGTATATAGATTGTAAGTTTCTACCGTTTTACTGTAAGTCATTTGAATCAACAGCTTCATAGTAAACAAAAGCACCTGCCATCTTCTATTGGCAGGTGCTTTTGTTTACTATTTAAAAGACTTATACGGTTTATTATCAACGCTGATATCAGGACTTCGAGAACGGTTCGTTGCAATGATGTAAATCGCTGCTACTGCGATTAGCAAAGCAATTATCGTACCGAGGTTAAAAAAACCTTTTTCGGATGTCCAAACAATGGAATAACCAAGCGCTCCGGCCATTGTTGCATAATAAACAAATGGAATGAGAATTTTTCTGATAACCTCCCCTTCCATACCAACAAGTCCTACAACAGCAGAAGCTGCAACAACGTTATGAACGCAGATCATGTTTCCAGCTGCTCCTCCTACAGCTTGTAGAGCGACAATCCATGGGCCATCCACACCTATTTGGGCACCTACATCATATTGGAATAATGAAAACATCATATTACTGACCGTATTGCTACCTGCGATAAATGCCCCGATCCCACCTATAAAAGATGCGAATAGTGGCCAGAAGTCACCCGTTAATGCAGCCACACCGTTCGCAAGTTCGAGAGGCATTTTATCAAATCCTGCACCACCCCCACCGGAGTTTAAAAATACTTGAACCATTGGCACAGTGAAAATAAGTGCTGTAGATGCAGCGATCATCGTTTTACCAGAATGTTTCCATGCTCTCATGTAGGCTGAAGTATTCATTTGATGAATGACAAATGTGATCAACGATACGAGGATAAAAATGGTTCCTGGCAGATAGAGTGGTTGAAAGCTCGACGAAATTTCAGTCCCAAAGATATTTGGGATTGAAACCGTCCAGGCTTGAAACCAGTCTATTAATGGTAGTGATTTTAATCGTGTTGCCACAAGAAGTAACCCGACGAGTATATATGGAGCCCATGCTAGAACCATGGACATACGACCGCTTTTATGCGCAATGTCTTTGATTTCTATACTACCTGTCCAGGACGCATCCCAGTTTGCTTTATCATCAAAGTCCCATTGTTCTTCAGGCGGAGGCATAAGGACCCCTTTTTTCGCTGCTGTCACAACAATCGCGAGTCCGACTAATCCACCGATCATGGAAGGGAATTCTGGTCCTAACACATTCGCGACGATCACGTAAGGAATTGTCATCGAGAAAGCAGCAAATAAGGCAAACTTCCACACTTTAATGCCTTCACGGAAGGATTTGTTCTTTCCAAAGAATCGAGTCATAAGGGCAACAACGAATAAAGGAATGAGTGTACCTACTATAGCATGAAGGATTGCGACACGACCGCCGACCATCGTAACAAGTTCAAGGAAATTATTCGTTATGGTAGTATCAGCTGATAATCCTGTTTGGACACCTACAAGAATCGGCGTTCCAACAGCTCCAAATGAAACAGGTGTACTTTGAATAACCATTCCGGCTATGACAGCTGCCATGGCTGGAAATCCGAGACCTACAAGAAGGGGTACGGCAACAGCTGCTGGTGTACCAAAACCAGCAGAACCTTCAATAAACGATCCAAAAAGCCAGGCGATGATAATGACTTGAATACGGCGGTCGGGTGAAATACCGATAAATCCCTCTCGGATGGTTTTGATACCACCACTTTCTTGAAGAGTATTCAGTAACAAAATGGCACCGAATATGATGTATAGCAATGTCGCTGCGACAATTAATCCATTTATAGAAGCAGCGGCTACTGTAGCGCCAGGTACTTTCCAAACAAATAGAGCCAGAACGACCGCAACAATATAGGAAACCGGCATCGCCTTACTAGCCGGCCACCTTAACCCAACAAGAAAAATCCCTACAGCAGCAATTGGTAGTAACGATAACATCGCTAACAAGCCTGTACTCATTGCTCATCCTCCAAAAATTGAAATTTGTTGGTTAAAGAAAGAAGTATCGTCTGTTTTTTATTGTCTGAATCGTATGTAAGCTGTTTTGAATGAGTAACCATAATGAAATTAGGAAGCTGATAGTATAAATAAAAGTCATGAACGAGGCTAAGGCCCCTTCCTTACTTTTAAATGGTCTTTATTCGAGAAGTCGACTGCTTAAAGTTATTTGTTAAAGACCCAATTTCCTCAATTTCACACGCTATGATATCTCCGTCTTTCACAAAGTGGGCACCAGTAGGACTTCCAGTAAGGATCACGTCTCCTGGAAATAACGTCATGACGGTTGATAGGTAAGCGATCATTTCTCTTAACGGAACAATCATTAACTCTGTTGAACTGTTTTGTTTCACTTCCCCGTTTACCGTAGCTGTAACATGAATGTCAGATGGATCTAGTTCTGTTTCGATGAAAGGTCCAAGTGGTGTAAACGTATCGAACGCTTTTCCAAGTGTCCAATGTCCATCGTTATGAAAAAATTGCGGTGCCGTCACATCGTTTCCTACTGTATAGCCAAAGACATACTCGAGTGCCTTTTCTGCTTCAATGTTCTTCGCTTCTTTCCCAATCACAACTGCTAGTTCAGATTCGAACTTTACTTCCTCAAGTTGATCAGGGATGATTACCTGATCATTTGGGCCAATAACAGAAGTTGCAGGTTTGAAGAAAAAAACAGGCATTACTGGGATTTCTTCTGGTAATGCTTGTTTCTCTTGCACATAGTTTGCGCCTATTCCAATAATGTTTTTTGGTGTGACAGGAGCAAGTGGTTTTGTATCATCTAAGGAAATTTTTTTGCTTGTAGTGACCCAATCCGTAAGGGGATCTCCCTCAATGATCGTTACTGTATTTTTTTCAATGACACCATAATGAACTTCACCGTGATAAGTAAATCTTCCAAATTTCATTTGCTTCGCTCCTTTGGATAGTTTAGGAAACGGGTGATTCCTTAATGATTTTTTTAATGTCCATACACCTGCTCGGAGTTGGAAATAATTTCCCTTTATTTAATAGGTTATTTGGATTAAACACATCTCGGATTCTTGTTTGAGCGTCAAGCTCATCATCACTGAAGATAAAGCGCATTTCCTCTTTCTTCTCAATGCCAACGCCATGCTCTCCTGTGATAGATCCTCCAGCATCTGCACATGCCTTCAGACATGCTGTGCCAGCTATTAATGCTTTTTCGGTATCTCCATCTATTCTAGAATCAAACAAAATAAGAGGATGCAAGTTGCCATCACCGGCATGAAAAATATTAGCGATGCGAAGAGAATGTTCCATGCTGATTTCTCGGATTTTCTCGAGTACTTCCGGTAACTTACTCCTTGGAATGACGCCATCCTGCACAAGATAGTCTGGAGAAATGGCCCCCATTGCCCCAAATCCTGTTTTGCGGTTTGCCCACCACCTTCCACGCTCCACCTCATCACGTGCTACTTTTACATCTCGCACATTATTATTCTCACAAACCGTCAAAATTTGTACGATTTGCTCTTCTATTCCTTCAGCAATGCCATCCACTTCAATCAAGAGTAGTGCCTCAATATCATCTGGATGTCCAACGGGAAATGCTCCTGCCTCCACCCCTTCAATCGCCGTTTGATCCATCATTTCCAATGCAGCAGGCACAATGCCGGCAGAAATAATATCAGACACGGCATGACTTCCATCTTCCACTCGATTAAAGTAAGCGAGGACGGTTTTCTTTGCTTCCGGGTTTTTAAGAATTCTAACTGTGATCTTTGTAACGATCCCAAGTGTTCCTTCCGATCCTGTTAAGATGCCAAGGAGATCATATCCAGGAGTATCGAGAACACCGTTAGGACTGACTTCAATGATTTCTCCGTTTGGAAGGACAACTTCAAGGCCGAGGATGTGGTTCGTTGTTACACCGTATTTTAGACAGTGAGCCCCTCCTGCGTTTTCGGCTACATTACCCCCGATTGTGCAGACGTATTGACTCGAAGGATCCGGAGCATAGTAGTAACCTTTGTGAGAAATGGAGTTAGTGAGTTTTAAATTAACAAAGCCTGGCTGAACGACTGCTTGTCCATTTTCATAATCAACACTCAAAAGATGCTTCATTTTCACTAGACTGATAATCACTTCATTGTTTATAGGAATGGCTCCTCCACTTAAGCCAGTTCCAGCTCCGCGTGCAAGAAATGGAATCGCGTGATTTGCGCAATACGTAACAACAGCAGCCACTTCTTTTGTGTTTTTAGGAAAAATGACGGCCTTAGGCATCGCTTTATGAATAGTGAAGCCATCACAATCGTACGAAAGTAGATCCTCTTTATGATGAAGAATGGATTTAGCACCTACAATGTTTGAGAGCGCTAAAATATTAGGGTCGACATATTGCTTTTTCTTCCGCGATAGAAGCATGCTCTCACTCCTTTACCTTAGTCTTATTTTCGAAAGCCTTCTTCGTATCTTCTTGGTAAGCCCAGTCAAGAAGCTGCACGGTGTGAACTGCTTTCCCTCCCCGACCGTATTTCTGAATCCCTATCGCCATTTGGAGCATACAACCAGGATTCCCCATCGAAATCATTTCCACGTCCTCTGGAACATGTTCCATTTTACGTTCAAGAACGGCTGAAGCCATTTCAGGATTCGTAATGTTATAAATCCCTGCACTTCCACAGCATGTGTCTGCATTTGGTTGTTCTACAAATTCCACACCAGGTATGTCTTTAATTAATTGCCTTGGTTCATGCCTTATTCCCTGACCGTGTGCGAGGTGACAGGCATCGTGGTAAGTAATACGCTTCTGTATTTCACTTTGCGGTTTTTCATAGCCGGTATCGTATAGATACTTAGCGATATCCTCCACCTTCTCAGAAAATGCCTTCGCCTTTTCTTTCCACTCAGGATCGTGACGAAAAAGCTCAGGATACTCTTTGAGTGCACACCCACAACCAGCAGCATTAACTATGATTTTCTCAGCATCTTGAAACGCTTCAATATTTTGTTTAGCGAGTTTCTTTCCGGTATTACGATCCCCAGCATGGATGTGGAGGGCTCCACAACACGTCTGATCTTTAGGAATAACAACATCATTTCCGTTATATGTAAGCACATTGATTGTCGATTGATTAATATCACTGAACATCACGTCCATAATACAACCCTTCAGCATACTAACTTGTGCTTTCGAATTTCCTTTTGCAGGAATGACATCGAGGTTGCTATATCTCTTTTGAATATGTGTCTGAATCTCTGGCATAATGGCTTCCATTTGAGCAAGGTGGTCCGGCAAGATGCGAAGAACGCCAGTGGACCTCACCGCTTTTTGAAGTCTGCTTTTTTGATAAAACTTTAATAATCCCCCAGCAGCTTGTAATCGTTTAGGATGAGGAAATAGTTCTTTTAGGAAAAAGTGACTCACAGCACGCTTCACTCCTGTTAACGGCATCGCTTGCCTTACCTGACCGCGTGCTTCTTCGATCAATCCACCCACATCGACATCAGCTGGACAGGCGGTTGTACATGCACGACAATCTAAGCATTGAAAAACGGGGTCCATAAATTGTTCATTGACCTCAAGCTTTCCTTCCGCGACAGATTTAATGAGGTGAACGCGCCCGCGCGGAGAATGCTGCTCCTGACCGGTTTCTAAATAGGTTGGGCATGATTCGAGGCACATCCCACAGTGTACGCAGTCGGCCCATTTATCTTCATCTGGGTGATCGTCCCATAAGTAATTGCTCAAACGATTCGAAGTACAGGGAGGCGATCCTTTTGAAAGCTCTTCTTCTTTGACAGTCATGCTATATCCCTCCTATAAACCGTAGTTCGTTCAACGTGAACTTGGGATCGTGCTTCTGTTTGATGCCTTTAAATAATGTGAGATATTCAGGTGGTTTCCCCCAAGTATTTAGCTGTTTTCTCAGTTCAATCGGTAAATGCTTTATAATAGCATAGCCACCTAAGTCTTCTGAAAACGCCTGAATGTGTTGAACATATTGAGTGACCTTTTGTGGAGAGCCAGATATTACAATGACGCTTAGACCATGACCCGCTCCGCCGTTTGCCATTATACTGACCTCACCTTGTTGATGAATGTGACTGCATTCTTTTATTAACGAAAAAACATCCATATTTTTGGTGCCGACTTTCAAGACAGATTGAGTGGTTTCGTTAAGATCCGTCAGACTATTTGGAGCGAGTTCACTAAATGTTTTCCAGAAGTCTTCTGAATGTTCATGGATCCTCATTAAAGCAGTTGGTGGCTTGTTTTCATTAATCCATGCTTCCTGGAACGTTACGGCGTTTTTGACATCTTCAAGTGCGATCAACAAGTTATAGTCTCTATGGTTAAATAGGTGATCAGAGAGGGACGGAGTGAGGATTTCAAGTGAAACAGGTTCTAGAAGAGAGCTCTGAATCAACTTAGAAAACGCTTTCAAATCATCGAGTGCTTCCCCATCAACGCTTAAGGTAACCAAACTTGTATACTTGGGAAGTGGGCGTAATTTTAATGTGATTTCGGTAATGACGCCAAGAGTCCCCATCGAACCGATAAACAATTTGTTCATATCGTATCCAGCAACATTTTTAACAACTTTTCCCCCTGTGCGAATGATATTTCCATCTGGGTATACAACGCGCATTCCAATAACGTGATCTCTGGCTGACCCATACTTTAGTCGCTTGGGACCACTTTCGTTTGCACCAATAACGCCGCCAATTGTAGCTGCTGACGGAAAAGCTGGGTCTAAGGAAAGCATTTGATTGTATTGATGCAGAAATGTCTGAAGTTCTTGGATGGTCGTTCCCGGTTTCACGGTTACGGTCATGTCTCCTACAGTGTGTTCTATGATTCCAGTTAATTTTTTGAGTGATAAGGTGAGGTCGTAATGAGATTTCACCCCTCCGTATCCAAGCTTTGTTCCTCCACCTACAACAGCGATCTTTTTTTCAGAAGCATTTGCTTCTTTCACTATGGTGACTACTTCATCCTCTGTTTCCGGATAGAGTACATTAGCTGATATATTCCCGAACCGGCTTTCCAAATCAGTCAGCGACTTTTCAACTAGCAGGTCGTCCAATACCTATCCCTCCTCAGTGTGTCTCGATAAACTCTGAACGAATGGAAAACCCTTTTCTCATATGCTTCTTCACATAGGATAAGTGAAGCAACATCGCTTCGTGAGCACCACAAGCATCTTCACAAACAATCATTTCCATCATTGCTTCGTGCTGTTGATGAATGTCTTGGATGAGCTCAGGTTTTGATGCAATCAAGCTGTGAAAATCGGCCATTGATTTTGTCATTGTTGAAGAGATCGATTCAAGTAACTCTTGTAAAATGCTATTTCCAGATGCTTTCGCAATGGCCAAATGAAACTGACAGTCATGAAATCCACTCTCATCATAGTGGCAATAGCTCATCTGATCGAGCGCTTTTCTCATAGTTACTAAATCCTTCTCAGTTCGATTCACTGCAGCTAATTTGACGATGCTAGCTTCTAGAATTTCGCGTACTTGAAAGAGAGATTCTAGCTCCTTCTGATGAGGCATCAACATGTGCTGAAAATAACGCTTTGGATTAAATCCGGTCACAAATGTTCCTTCGCCATGTCTGATTTCCACTAGCCCTCTTCCTTTTAGTGTAGTCAGAGCATCACGTACAGCTGAACGTCCGACATCTAAGGATTCACATAGTTCTCTTACAGAAGGAAGTTTGTCACCCTCCCTGTAGCCGTCTTCTTTTATTAATCTGACAATTTGTTCTTCTACTTTTTCTGATATTTTTTGAGTTGAGATTCGTTTGAATTCCAGCGTAATAACCACCTTTCAGAAGTCACATATCGGACAAGTTATTCGGTTTTTAATTATTCAGTTAAATAAGAATAGCAGATAGCAAAAGCAGCCCAATACGGCCACTTTTGCTTGAATTTTTATTGTGCATATACTTTTGCTTTTGCTTCTTGACGTCGTTTGTGGAGAATGGGTTCTGTATAGCCGTTAGGTTGATCGATTCCTTTAAAAACAAGATCACATGCTGCTTGGAAAGCAACAGACTCATCATAATTGGCTGCCATTGCACGATATTCTGGATCTCCAGCATTTTGCTGATCAACTACTTTTGCCATTCGTTTCATCGTCTCTAACACTTGCTTCTCTGAACAAACGTCATGATGGAGCCAGTTGGCCATATGTTGACTGGAAATACGAAGTGTCGCACGATCTTCCATGAGCTCGATGTTCCGAATATCTGGTACTTTCGAACAACCTATCCCATGCTCCACCCAGCGGACGACGTAACCAAGAATGCCCTGTGCATTATTATCGAGCTCTTCTTGTATTTCCTCTTTACTCCAGTTTTGCTTTTCAACTATTGGTATTTGGAGAATATCGTCCTGATAAGTGACGGTGCTTTCAGCAAGATGGTTTTGAATGTCTGGAACGTATGCTTCATGATAATGAAGCGCATGAAGGGTGGCAGCAGTCGGTGACGGAACCCAGGCTGTATTTGCTCCGGCTTGTAGCTGACTTCCTTTTTGCGCAAGCATTTCAGCCATCAAGTCTGGCATAGCCCACATCCCTTTCCCGATTTGAGCAACGCCGGAAAATCCGGTTTTCAGTCCCTGTTGTACATTCGATTTCTCATAGCTCTTGAGCCATGTTGAATTCTTCATTTCGCTTTTGCGAATAACTGGTCCAGCTTCCATCGATGAATGAATCTCATCCCCTGTTCGATCAAGAAAACCGGTATTGATGAAAACAACCCGTTCTTTTACCTCATTAATACAGTTTCGGAGGTTAAGAGTAGTTCGCCGCTCTTCATCCATAACGCCAATTTTCATCGTATATCTCTCAAGACCAAGTAAGTCTTCAGTTCGATTAAACAATTCATTCGCAAATGCCACTTCTTTTGAACCATGCATTTTTGGTTTTACAATATAGATCGATCCTTTAGAAGAATTCTGATAGATGCCATTTCCAAGCACATCATGTTTTGCAACTAGCCCGGTAATGACCGCGTCTAAAATCCCCTCTGGAATCTCATTACCTTCATGATCCAATACAGCATTGGTTGTCATTAAATGGCCGACATTACGTGCAAACATCAAAGACCGTCCAGATAGCAAAAAAGATTTTCCATCAGGAGATAAGTATTCACGATCCGAATTCAATAATCTTGTCACCGTTTTCTTCCCCTTATGGAAAGAAGCAGAAAGATCACCTTTGATTAAACCAAGAAAATTCCGATAAACAAGTACTTTATCTTCAGCATCCACCGCAGTAACGGAGTCTTCAAAATCCATAATCGTTGTTAAGGCTGATTCAATCAAGATATCTTTCACACCAGCACTGTCCATTTTACCTATTGAATGAGAACGATCAATCTGAATTTCAAGGTGAATGTCATTGTTTTTTAATAGAATAGCTTGCGGATTATCTTCGCTACCTTGATATCCTGCGAATTGTTTCTGATCCATAAGAACGCTTTCATTTTTATCTTTAAAATGAACCTTCAACATTCCTTGCTCAATCGAATAGCGAATTACTTCTGAATGGCTTTTTTCTTTAAGTGGTGCTGAGCTATCAAGGAATCGTTTGGCATAGGCAATTACTTTGTCTCCACGAATTGGGTTATAATTTCCTTCGCGATCAGCGCCGTTCGCTTCATTAATGACATCAGTTCCGTATAGCGCATCATATAGGCTTCCCCATCTAGCATTTGCTGCATTGATCGCATAGCGACTATTGTTAACAGGAACAACCAGCTGAGGACCGGCTTGAATGGCAATTTCATCGTCTACATTTTGTGTTGAAATCGAGAATTCTTCTGTTTCAGCCTCGAGATAATTCAAGTTTCTTAGGAACGATTTGTATTCATTCAAATCAAATTGAGTATTTGTTTGGTGCCATTGATTTACTTTATCTTGCATTTCTTCGCGAATAGCGAGAAGCTTCTTGTTTTTAGGAGAAAGATCTTTCACAATATCACCGAAACCGTTCCAGAATTGTTCCATCGAAACCCCAGTTTCTGGAATGACCTCAAAATTAATAAATTCATAAAGTTCTGTGGCAACTTGTAGAGAACCGATCTGAGTAAACTTTTCCATTCTTTATCCTCCTCTTGTGCTCGACAATAACCAAAATGGCTACTGTTCTTTCGTTATGTATTATCTTATAATAAAAACAAATATATATATAATACATATTTGGCATATTGAGTATGCTTTAAGGTTATAATTCAGAATTTTCTTTTTAATAGTCTGGAGTGATTGTTTGGAAATACGTCATCTCGAATACTTTTCGGAAGTGGCCAGACAGTTAAGCTTTACGAAAGCTGCCTCAACGCTGCATGTCTCACAGCCTTCCATCAGTAAAGCGATTAAGAACTTGGAAAATGAATTAGGCGTTCCCCTCTTCTATCGATCGAAGCAATTAGAATTGACCGATGCCGGCAAGGCGGTTTTGATCAATACTCAACATGTACTCAGTGCTTTTCGTAACCTTAAGACGGAACTCTCAGATATTACGACCCTTAAAAAAGGTGAAATTAAAATAGGCATCCCACCTATTATCGGTGCCGCCTTTTTTTCGAAACTAATCAGTCAATTTAAGGCGTTATATCCTACAGTAGAAATCTTGTTAACCGAAGTTGGATCTAAAAAGATTAAAAAAGGAGTAGATGATGGCACCCTAGATATTGGTTTGATTTGTAACACTCCTTTGAAAAATAGTAGCTTTGAAGCTGTTCAAGTGATCAAAGATCCACTCATGTTGATTGTTCATCATGAGCACCCCTTAGCGGCTTATTTGGAAGTCGACCTTGCTGACCTTGAGCGTGAGCCATTTATTTTATATCGGGACGATTTTACTCTGCATGATCGTATTATTGAAGAATGTGCGAAGAAAGGTTTTCACCCGAACGTTGTATGTCAAAGTTCTCAAAAGGATTTTATGATCGAGATGGTAGAAGCAAAGCTTGGAGTGGCCCTACTACCTAGTAAAATTGCTCTTTCGCTCCCAAATGCTGCTATTAAATCACTCAAACTTTCACAATCTAATGTTAATCTTGAGTTAGGTATGATTTGGAAACGAAATAAATATCTCCCATTTGCAGTAAATGAGTTTATTAAACTAGCAGAACCAATTATTGAGAAGTAATGTTTTATTAGAAGTCGGATACCTTGATGTAGTTCTTTTTAATTGGCACATGGAGGTCGAGATTCATATCTATGTCAGCGCTTTTACTAGTTTCAGAATTGACATTCATACATATAGTGGTAGCGTTACCTCCAATTTATTGCATCGGTATCTCCGTCCAAGTTCCCATTGTCCCTTCTTTTCTAGTGTGTGGAAATGACTAAAAAGCAACAATCTTGTAAAGGATGTTCAAAAATAATCTCTCATGATGGTTAAATTCCACATTGGAAAGGAAAGGATTAATAGAAGGAATAGTAGAAAGGGGACGCTAATGACGAATCAAGGTACAAAAACCGCTGATGCTAAAAGACAAAGTAAGGATGAATATGTAGACATTCAAATGGGGAAACACGATTTATTTTTTAAAAAAGGATACAATATCTTTTATACAATCAACGAGCTCCTTCTCGGATTATGGTTTCTGATCGGTAGTATTTTTTTCTATTTTGAGACATTAAAAACATGGGGGGTTACGTTATTTGTATTGGGAAGCTTACAAATGCTGATCCGTCCAACAATTAGACTCATTCATCGCTTTCACTTAAGAAAACACTACCAGAAAGAATATGAGAAGCAACAATAGTAGTCTCCAACTGAAACATAGGCTGAAGGATCATTGATCCTTCAGCCTTTCTATCATTCCTCTTCAATCTGCCAGTCGTGTTCAAACTCAACACATCCTTTTAACGTTTGGGCAACTGGACATCCACGTTCAAACACATGAAGGGCTCTTTCTGCCGCTTCTCTCTTCCCTTCTGGAATAACTAATTTGTAATGACAACGAATTTTTGTGATTTTTAATACGCCGTCTGGTGCTTCAATGATTCCTTCAAACTGTCCTGATAACTTATTGGGATAAGTCGGTATATGGCGCGCCTCCAGCGCACCTGATAATGTACCGGTTAGTCAGCCACCGGCAGCTGCAACAATGTGGTCCAATGTTGAAGGATACTCTTCATCAGGTGTCGCTTTATAAAATTCTTTTACACCACCGTGTACACCATATTGAACGGGTTCTTCAAAATCAGCAATATAAGCACGCCTATTTTTCCCTTTATCTTGTTCAATACGGATATTCGCTATTTCGATTGGTTGACTCACATCGAACGCTCCCTTCAACTATTAGTAGCCACCTCTAATATACTGATGCACTTCCATTTCATAAAACTCGTTGATTTTCTCCATTTCTTCCTTAGAAAAATGAGCGACATCGACAGCCTGTAAATTTTGTTCGACTTGCTCGACATTTTTGAATCCTGGTATGACGCATGACACTTCTTTATGCTCAAGAATCCATCTTAACGCAGCTGTTGTCATGCTGCCTCTATCTCTTGCAATCCATTTCATTTCATCACTTAATTCAACGCCTTTTTCAAATTCGAGTCCAGCAAAGGTTTCTCCTACGTTAAACGATTCTCCGTTTCGGTTAAATTGTCGATGATCATCACTTTCAAAGGAAGCATTTTTCTTGAATTTCCCTGTTAAGAGACCGCTTGCAAGTGGAACGCGAGTGAGAATCCCAACACCTTGCTCGTATGCTTTTGGGAACAGGTTCTCTAAAGGTTTTTGACGGAATAGGTTGAAGATTACTTGTAACGTACTTACACCCGGGTATTCGAGACAAAGTAACCCTTCTTCAACCGTTTCGACACTTACGCCGTAATAGCGTATTTTTCCTTCGGCTTTCAGGTTGTCCAACACTTTAAATACGTTGCCATCTCTTATGATTTCGATAGGTGGACAATGAATTTGAAAAAGGTCTATTTGATCTCGTTCGAGTCGCTTTAAACTTGCATCACAGTAAGCGCGAACCGTTTCTTCAGAATAATTGTCAGGATCGTGGATATCACCCGCGCGACAAAATTTCGTAGCAATATGAATTTCCTTTTCTTTTCCTTTTGTAGCTTTTGCAAGAAGTTCTTCACTATGTCCATTACCATACACATCAGCAGTATCAAAAAAATTGACGCCAGCATCAATTGCCTCGTGAAGAGCATTTAATGCATCGGAATCATTTGTTTGGCCCCATGCACCGCCAATCGCCCAAGTGCCAAAGCTTACCTCACTAACTTTTAGATCGGTATGACCTAATTGCCGATAGTTCATCATAAAGCCCAGCCTCCTATATTTTTCAAATCCTTGAACTTTACATGCTCATTTCCCTTTTGAATAAACATTAAACCGATACCATGAAATTCCAAAATGGATTGAAGGAGAACAATTTGATTTGTTACCAGCTAGTTGAATATTGAGGTGAGACTTTCCTTTTTTTAGTGGTGATCAATCATTATTGGATGATTTCGTCATTTTCTTGTACTGGTATAGGGCGTTTGTCACTTTTCCAAATTCAGATGCATGTGGACGGTCATCGCCATCTGAATAGCCTTCATCGACCATGCGATTTCGATTAAGACAAAGTTTCGTAAGTTCCGGTTTGAAGAAATCAAACAGGTCAAACCTTTTTTCTAATTGCGGAAACCTTAATTGATAGGTTTGAATGGTTTCAGCCAGCTGCTTCCAGAATTCTTGCTCTTTCATTAATCCTGTTTTCTCTAGAATGTTCGTTAAGTAACGAAGGTGGCAAACAAATAAGCCTGTAAAAATAAATTGTGTTAGCCCCTCCGGTGTTTCACTCCGAAGGACATTCTTTAACTCAGCTGTTAAACCGCTAAGCTCGTCGAATGGTTGATCACTTATATTGACATCATCTACGAAGTCTTTAATTGCAAGACGGCATGGTTTGTAATCTTTCAAAACAAGAATTGTATTTTGTCCATGTGGAGAAAAGACCGTTCCATATTGGTACAAATAATGAAGAAGTGGTTTCATCGTGACATCTAAGAAATGTGCGATCCATTCTTCCGTAGAGAGTCCTGACTTTTCAATCATACTTTGAATGTAGGGCTTAGAATTATGGTCCTCATAGAGAAGGGCTGCTAGTGTAATCGCTTGTTCTCCTTCCTCAAGATAGGTATAAATACTCTCTCTAAAAATCACCCCTAGCATTTCGAGATATTGATAAGGAGCATTTTCTAATTGCTTATAATAGGACTGATCTACATTCATACTTGCGATTTCACCTGGTAATATTACTCTACATTCGTCTTTTAAGAAGGAATCTTCTTCATATATTCCTTTAATAAATGCCGTGATTTTGGGAGCGATAAGAGTGCGTTCAGCAGGTAGTCCTCTGTAGACAAGCGTATTCAGGATACTAATTGGTAATTTAACATGATGCTTGTTTTTATAGGATTGATTCACAAACGTGCGAATGGACTGCTGTGGAAGATACCCGTCACTCGATTGACCAAGCGGTATGATTGTTTGATTCGCAATTTCTTCTGCGAAATTCTGAATTAAAACGTTTTTCCACTGCCACTCATGGACTGGCATTATGAAGTAGTTGCCTGGAAGACCTCCCTTTTCCTTTAGAATCATTTGGAATCGATTAAGGTCATGATCACTTAATTCATGCTTCAATAATTGTTGATAAGTGAGGTTTTCAATGGATTGAAATGAGCAAATTTCCCGACTAACACCGATCCAAGAAAGTTTCACTTCATTCTGGTGTTCAGGAGCAAACGCGAGGTAATCATCATACCCGAACCCGATTCTACCTTTGTTATACGTGATCCAGGGGTGACCTGTCATATAGCCTTCCAGATTAGCGTAGTCTTCCTCGATCAATTCATCTGAGGTGACTGCTTTATTTAACAAGTGAGCATCTGCAATAAGGGTTTGGTTAATCTCTTTTATTAAATGGGCTGTCGTTTCAGATGACATGCCTACAAGTGGTTTGATATCAAGAAGGAAAGAGATTGCCCCCCCTTTCTCTTCTTTGCCATTCGTTAAGATACGTATAGATTTCCAATCAACGTCGTAGCTATCAAAAAGACGGGGTGTTGCACAGAACCGGTAAGATTTGTTTTCTGAAACATGAAGGTCATAAAGAGTTTTGCCATTCTTTTTATGTATCGTTTCAGGTGTAATCATATCCTCGTACATAAATTCTGAAATCATCTTTGCTAGGAGCTTATCATTTACAAGGGCCCAACTTTCTTTACAAAGGACAGTTTCTAGTTCTTTTTGAAAATACATACTTTCACCGCTTTCTGACTAATTTGTTGTTAGAACAGGTTTATTGATGGTGCCAAATGTTTGAAAGACGTTATTGGTTTGTACTGGATATATCTCTTTTTTTGCGATCTGATTAATAATAACAGCGTTCCGATGGGCACCGAGACCGAGGTCCGGTGCTCCAACTCCATGGGTGTGAATCTCCCCGTTTTGAATGAAAATGTGATTTTCATTGAAGCGGTTGGTCTTTATACGATAATCCTCTGAAATTTCAAGACGGCCATCATGATCTTTACGTAAAAGACTATCCGGTAAAAAACTTGGAACACTTTGTGTATATCCTGTACCGAGAATGATGATTTCGGATTCAAATTCAAATGGTTCTTCAGTGATGGTGTGCCTTCCTGTACCACTCCATCGAACATCTTTTTTTTCTATCCCAGTTATCTGACTCATCGCTTGTAAATGAACGGATGGTGGTTGATTTCCGATAGATTGTTCATATAAAACGTCATAGATTTCTGCTATGGTTTCAGCACTAATTCCCTTATATAGTAAAGCTTGCTGATGAAGCAAAACGTTTTTTTTCTTAGGAGGAAGCCGGTAAAAAAAGGCGGTATAATCTGGTGAAAAATATTCAAGTCCAAGCTTTGAGTATTCCATGGGAAAAAATCCGTTTGATCTTGTGTACCAGCTTAGGTGGTAATCATGCTGATCCTGTTCTTTTGCGAGATCTAAAAAGATCTCCGCTGCACTTTGCCCTGATCCTATGACTGCGATGGATTTCCCTTCTAACGCGATCTCCTTTTTAGCCATAAACTCTGATGAATGAAATACGGTATCACCAACAAAAGGTGTGAAATGCTCTGGAATTGAAGGAACAGAGCCAATCCCCACCACTAGGTGCTTTGCCAGGAATATTTCGTTTTCTAGAGTGGTAACGTTTTGGACTTGCACAAGATAAACAGTTTCTCCCACTTCGTTTTCGTGTGAAGAAACCTCAGTGACTTCATAACCAAATCGGCAAGATTCTAGTTGATCACACACCCATTTGCAGTAATGATTGTATTCTTTTCTAGGAATGTGAAACTTTTCTAGAAAATAAAAGTGATACATTCGATTATGAACTTGTAAGTAGTTAAGAAAGGTATATTTGTTTTTAACGTCGGCCATGCTGACAAGGTCGGCGAAGAATGGCACTTGTAATGTGGTGCCTTCAATAAGCATTCCTGGATGCCATTCAAATTGTTCTTTACGGTCAAATAAGAGGACGTCCATGTTGCTGATGTCATCTGTTAAGGCAGCCAGACCGAGATTAAATGGTCCAATCCCAATCCCGATTGCGTCATAGATATGCTTAGGCATTCTCCCACTTCCTTTCAAACTGTTTACGCTCACAAACCATTAATAGTCCGGTTTTATCTGGTAAATCAATCGATTTTTGTGGTGCAAATCCACACTTTTCAAAAACATGAATCATTTTTTTGTTTCGAATATCCGGTTCTGCAATGACTCTCTCTGTTCGCTTTTCTTTCAATTGCAAAGAAACCATTGCACGGAGGAGTGGAAGAGAGTACCCCTGACCAAGGTAGTCGGTATCCCCAATTAGGAGATGGATACCTTGATCGTATGGTTTGTTTTCATACATCTGTTCTGTTATATCCCCTTCTACCCAATAAGCTTCCCAGTAGCTGATCGGATGTTCATTTATGAGACCCAGATAAAGCTTCTGATGGCTGTCTGTTAATGCCTTCTGTAAATGATTTCGAAATGACTCGATTGGTATGTTTAATTGCCAGTAAGGATGCACATGTTCTTCGTTCATCCACGCATGGATCATCTCAACATCTCGTTCGAAACTCACCTTAGAAAAGGAGATTGTTTTCCGTAATCCTTGATCGAATACATCATGAACAATAGCCATTTCCAATAGTAACCTCCTGAGCGATAGGGTTTTGGATCATCGTATAAACAGACTGGGTTGCCATTGAACCAACAAGTTCATCCATATCATAGAATCGAGTTAATAGATTCGCCTTACAAGGAAGAACGGACTCTTCTAGTAGGCTTTTAACGAGTGTCGACTGATGTTTAGCTGCATAATAAGAGAGCCGTTCTCTCAAACGATTCATGAGGCGGTTCTCTTCAATCAGTCCATTCACTCCAAATCCATTAATCAATCCGAATAGGTGGTTGAAAAAGAAATAATAGCGGAAGCGTTCATTTGCGATGTCATCTGAACAAATCGTATCGCTCTTCTCATTCAAGCTGGGAAGAAGCTTGATCAGTTCCTCGGACTTGGATTCGCTGAAATAGTAACCTTGATTATCGCGATAATAGAATTTAGATGGATAGCCTTCCTTAAGTTGAATAACAGCATTCTGCTGATGAGCTTCAAGTGCAATGCCGTAACGCTGATGAAGCCAAAGCATCGGATCAAGAGAGACAGATAAATAACGATCAAACCATTCCAAACTAACTTCTTCTATGTCTCGTTCTTCTCTTCTAGCAATCGAAGTGATGATTGAATGAATGCGAGCTTTTCCACCATAGGCATGATCCTGGCAAAGAGCTGCTACTAAACTAGTATTTTGGCTATTTTCATAGAAGGGATTTTCTCTTATCATGACGCCAAATCCTGATTTCATCCCTGAAATGTCTAGGTTGAGATAAGCAGGGTCTTGAATAATTTCAAATTCAGGGAATTTATTCGCCAGTTCTTGTTCTATCTGTCTTTGTAGTAGTCTAGAGACTTCTACACCACGATCAAGTTCTTTTTGCTGATTAATTCTGAGTGAATTTGTGATTTTTACCGGGACCGAAAATTTGAGCATGAATTTAGATAAAGGACTGTAAACGGTTCTAAATGAAGAAGATGCTGTATACATACGCCCCACTGGACCGAGATAATCAATTGTTCCTTTTTGAATAAGGTCAATGACTTCTTCATTTTTAAGAAGAGCATTAGCTTGTAGCGGATGCGCAGGTACTAAAACGCGCTGCTCAAATTGATTGAGCCATATTTGATCTACTGCAGGGTCATTTGTTAATTCTTTTTTAATCAGCTCGTCAGCAGATAAAGGCAAACTTGAATCTGCCATCACGATAGAAGGATTAACACTGAAATAGTGAAGTTGAAACTTACCTTTGAGTTCTGGAGAATACATTCGATCCTCTTCTTCTGATAGTCCTTGTTTGCTTTTAGGGGTTGGGTGTAAGAGATGCCCAAGTAATAGAGACTGTTCTGCTTCGATGTAATCAAAATCTTCATCCGTTAATTTGTCTTGATCTTCGCTTCGTTTTTCAATATAATTTCTCATGCTTTGACAGCTCAGCATAACTCGCATGACCAAATCATTTTCTGCACCAGAATGGTTCTGATCGATTAGTAACTCTTTCACGATAAGTGATGTTAATGTAACGTAATCTACTGGATTAAAAGTGCTATTTATTGAACGATAGTACAATGGAAACTGAAAAATATGTCGCTCTGTTAAGGACCAGTAAGAGACAGGAAGAACGAGCTCGATTCCCTGGTTTTCTAGAAAACTAGAAATAAAGGTTTGAGATGATAGGTCAGATAAATTTTCAGGTTTTTCTATTTCCTTAAAATTTCCTGTTTCACGTAGATAACAATTGAGGAAGCTTTGCATCGTCGCCTGTTCTGCGAAAACTTTACCATGTTTCACATGTGTTCCCTCCATTTCTTTCCGAGAGTCAGGATCTCTTCAACGATCTCTTTCACGTGCATCATTTTTGTTCTAGGATTAAGCATAGTGAATTTCAAATAGGTTTGTCCTTTAACTGACGTCTTGGCTATTGCCGCGCTACCTTCATATAGCAACTCTTGCTGAATTTTTCGATTTAACTTGCAAAGATCAGGACAGGTATCCAGAGGTTCATAACGAAAAATCACGGCGTTAAGTTCTGGTGTGAGATTTTCAACTTTTATATCAACTTGCTGATTCAGGTATTCCGCTGTTTCTTGTGCGAGAAGGAATGTCGTATCAATCAATTCAGAAAAATAGGAAATTCCAACTGTTTTTAATGATAGGAAAAGCTTAAATGCATCAAATCTTCTTGAAGTAAGGATCGATTTGTTCACGAGGTTCGGAATTCCTTCCCCCTCATCCTCTTCTGGATTTAAATATTCGGCATGGTGATTCAAGAATCGGAAGGACTGATCGTCTTTAACAAGAAACGCCCCACATGATATGGGTTGATAGAAGAGCTTGTGAAAATCAACTGTGATTGAGTCTGCGTGACTGATTCCTTCCAGCTTCCACTTGTGAGATTCGGATAGCATCAGTGCACCGCCATATGCTGCATCCACATGAAACCACAACTTTTCCTGATGAGCGAGTCTTGCCAGCTCATCTAACGGGTCAATGCTGCCAAAATCAGTTGTGCCACATGTTCCAACTAAGGCAAAGGGCAAAAGATCGTTTGCTTTCAATTGCTTCAGTTGCTCTTTTAAGTGTTTTATGGACATTCTATGCGAGTTATCCGTTTTAATCTTTATAACAGCCTGTTCACCCATTCCAAGCTGTGCAGCTGATTTCTCTACAGTGAAATGAGCATCCTCTGAGCAAAGAATCCTTAATTTATGAAACTGAGAAGGTAACCCATCTTGCTGCACATTTTGTGCCCATTTCTTATAACAGAATGCATCCCTCGCTAGAAGAAGTCCCGTGTAATTAGATTGTGTCCCTCCACTTGTGAATGTGCCATCCGAGGTTGACTTATAACCGAATTGTTTAGTAATCCATTTGATCATTTCCTTTTCAAGATAAGTAGCTGAAGGACTCTGGTCCCACGAATCAAGTGACTGATTAAATGCACTTATAACGAGCTCTGCAGCCATAGCAGGTATAAGGGGAGGACAATGCAAGTGCGCTATGCTTTTCACATGAGAAACTTGAAGGCTATTTTTAAGTAAAGGCTCCTCAATCTCATTTAATAGTTCTGTGAAGTTTTGACTTCGGTCCTGAAAATTTAGCACCTTCTCCATTTCCGCTTTTATCGTTTCTGGTTTTTTTCCAATGAAGGGATCAGTTCCTTCGTGAAAAGTCCGACTGATTAAGCCCGTTATTTCGATCAACTGTTTTTGAAAAGCCTCTTGTCCTCTTTCTCCACTGTGAAGAAAGAATGAATCGAGCCATTGTTCTTTTGCGTCATCATAGAGATTCTTTTCTTTTAACGTCGTTGTCATCATACTTGTTCAACCGCTGCTTTTACTGCCTCTTCAAAAATATTGAGAACTTCTGAAACTTGATCATTCGTTATGATCAGCGGTGGCAGAAGTCTCACGACGCTTCCGTTTCTCCCTCCAACTTCAAGAATTAACCCTCTATCAAAGCACTCTCTCTGTATGCGGCTAGCTAATGCTGGTTGAGCAGGATAACTTCCTGATGAAGACTGGACTTGTGTAGGATCAACAATTTCCACTCCAATCATTAGACCCCTTCCTCTCACGTCTCCGATCTCGGGGCAGTTCAGTTGGAATTCCTTTAATGCGGCAAGCATTTTCTCGCCCATTGCCGCTGCATGCTTATCTAGTTCGTACTTCTTAATAAATCTGAGCGACGCCGTTCCAGCAGCCATTGCCAGTTGGTTTCCACGAAATGTGCCGATGTGTGCACCAGGGTTCCATTTATCGAGATCTTTATCATATATCACAACTGATAGAGGCAAACTCCCTCCGATTGCTTTTGATAGTACAATCACATCCGGTATGATTCCAGCATGTTCAAAAGCGAACATTTTACCAGTACGACCGATACCTGTTTGGATTTCATCTATAATGAGTGGAATCCCGCGTTCACTCGTTATTCTTCTCATTTCCTGTAGCCATTCAATGGGGGCAGGAACGGAGCCGCCTTCACCTTGAACAACCTCGAGGATCATTGCAGCAGGTGGTAATATGCCACTTTCAGGATCATCTAAAAGATTTTCGATATAGGTGCTTGATATTTTGTGTCCTTCATCTCCCTTCATACCGAATGGACAGCGGTACGAATAAGGATAAGGTAAGAAATGCGTATCAGGTATTAAACCATGTACGTGTTCTTTAGGAGCAAGATTTCCACTGATCGCCATCGTACCGTGTGTTGAACCATGGTATCCTCCCTGAAACGTGAGGATGCTTCTTTTACCTGTCGCTGTTTTAACTAATTTTAAAGCGGCTTCTATTGCATCTCCACCGGTAGGACCGCAAAACTGAATTTTGGCGCGCTCTGCGAAATTTCCTGGTAAGCTAGAAAACACTTCATTCACGAACTCTTCTTTGACAGGAGTAGTAATATCCAATGTATGTAAAGGACGTTTATCTCGAAGTACACTCTCCATTGCTTCAATCGCAACAGAATGGTTGTGACCTAGAGCTAATGTTCCTGCACCAGCCAAACAATCATAGTATCGCTTTCCTTCCATGTCAGTAACAAAGATTCCTTCAGCCTCATTAATAGCTATAGGTATCCTTCTCGGATAGGACCTCGCGTTGGACTCTCTTCTTTCTTGCTGTGAAAGCAGCTCATTGTTATTTGCTAAATCTTTAACTGTCATAGATCAAACACCCTTTCTAATTGATAATCATTTTCAACCTTTTGCCATTATCATTATAAATGAGAATGATTATCATATTCAATAATACTTGAGAACTATTCTCACTTAATCAGAGAACTAATCCCTGGGTCCATAGAAGGTCAGAATATCCATTTAACGGAATTGTAAAGCGTTAGTATTTACTAGGTCCTATGCATCACACGAACAAGAATACTTGAATAAAAGGAGAATATAGTTGAAGAAAAATTAGCTGATTTCAAAAAAGGGGTCGAATATTTTGGCAAAACAGTGGGAGAAATCACTCATCATTAATGCACCTATCGATGACATTTGGCGTTTTCTGGATGGTGGATTAGAAGACTTGCAAGAGGTTATGCCAAACGTGGTAGATCATAAAGTAATGAAAAAAACGGATAGTGGAATTGGAAGTATTCATCGTCAAAAATATCGTGTAGGAAACAAGTTACTGGAATATGATGTTCATACATTGGAATATATGAATCAAAAAAAACACAAAAAACTAACGCTTGCCTTTGAACTAACCGATATGTGTAAAATCAACTGCAGTTATGAACTATTTGAAGTATCTAAGAAAGTAACTAAACTTCGATATTACGGTGTTAATGAACCTTTAAGATGGTATATCGCCCCGATTGTCCTAATTTCAGGAGATACAATTGTTAAAGAATTTATTTTGAAAATGAAACAAGTGGCTGAAGATAATTAATAAGGCTATACAATCAAAAAACATATTTCATAAAATAGGAGTTTATTCATACAAACAGTGTCCTCTCTTACGGAATAAGATGTAGAAATACAAAGGAGCGTGTTAAAAATTGGAGGTGTACAACGATTTAATCATACTCTCGGGTGCCTGGATCCAAGCGATAGGTGCAGGGGTAGCATCAATTGGGGATACAATCGTTGCCATTGAAGCAAAAGGAACAGTTGCAGAGGATATAGGAGGCGATCTGTATGCGATTGGAAATGCGATAGAAGCAACAGGAAATTCCCTTCAAGCCGTTGGGCGAGCAAATTTACAAGGAGATAGCCAGGAAAAAACACTCGGTATTCTCGGTTCCTGGCTTCAAGCAGCTGGGAATATCTCAAACGTGATTGGGGGCTCACAGGCACTCAGTCTTGATGATGAAGAAGGATTAAATATAGATATTATTGGTGATGTCATTCAAACGATTGGGGCCGGCTTTGAAGCTCAAGGTTCCAGTCTAAGTCAATCTACTTATGCCAGATTAATTACAAAAGGCCAAACCATTCAAACGTATGCACTATCCATAGAGACAATAGGTCTCCTCTATATTAAAAAGAAAAGAGTGAGGCTTGGTGAACAAATTCTAGCGATGGGAAGTTATGCTCAAACAGCTGGTTCTGTCTTGGAAGCTATAGGATATACGAAAGAATTTAAGTTGAAGTATTGATCAAACTTCTACTCTATTGATCTTTCATTCACTTCAAATGCGGCTCTGACTCCTGATTCAACGGCTCCCTCGATCCAACCATGAAAGTCTGACGTGTGCTCACCAGCAAAGTGGACTCTTCCCTCTGGCTTTTTAATGCTGTCTTCAAATTCCGAAATTTGGTTGGGTTTAAAAAGTGTAAAACATCCTCCAGAAAATTGGTTTTGACTCCAGCTAAAAGAAGCGCCTGTGACGTAATCCTCAAAAACCTTCGGGCCATGAATTTTGGCAAGATCTTCGAGAGACTGTGTGATTTGTTGCTCTTCACTCAAGCTATTCCATAGCATAGCGTTGTCTTCCCAGCTATAGCTTGCAAGTAAAACTCCTGTCCCAGAATCATTTCCGGTTCTGCTTGGTGTATACGTATAACGGTTAGGGAAGTCTGATATGGTGTTCGCCCCGTTCAGTCCTTCTTTTTCCCAAAAACGATCTCTAAATTCAATTCCAATTTTGATTGAAGCGACATAGTGTAACTCTCGAATCGCTTTCCATTTGTCAAACGAAAAAGAGCGGTATGGAAATACCTCAATAAATTGAAAAACGGAAAAAGGCACGGTCATAATCACGAGGTCACTCTCAAAAGATTCAATTTTTCCAGTTTGTTGGTTTCTAGTCTGAATCGTTACAGTTTGCTGACGTTGAATGATTCTGTGTACTTTATGATTTAATAAAATGTTATCTTTTAACTCAGGGATAAATGATTGTGGTAAAAGGTCATTCCCACCCGTGATTTCATTAAATTGCATATGTTCATTAAAAACGGTATTTACGATATCGGTTAAAATATCAATGAAAGATAACTCCGAAAACCCTTCTATACCGAGAAGGACTTTTACCATTCTTACCGCATTAGGAGATAACGATGGGCCAATGGGATTAAAGCGGAGGAAATTTTCCATGGAGTACTGATCAAATTTTTTTCGCATGAATTCTTTTTGCTGATCATCTCCCTGTTTGAATAATAGTAAAAATGGATTCACGGCTGATAAGAACAACTCTGTAGCAGTCTTCCCTTTTTCATGAGGTTCAACAGGAAATTGAAGAATATCTGGGTCTGCATTATATTTTGCCCTGTTCGTTCTAATACCATTGGCATAAATTAAATCCTTAGGAGAGGAATTGATAAATCGATTGACTGAGAGATTAAATTTATTGATATACCCGTACGTCAGTTTGTGAGTTGTTGGGATCCGCATTGCTCCAACATCAAGATAGTTGTTTTCTGTAAATGGTTTTCTTAAGGTATATACTCTCCCTCCGATGCGATCGTTACCTTCAAGAATGGTTACTTGATGACCTGCCTTTTTTAGCAATGAGGCTGACACCAGTCCTGAGACACCTGCACCAACTATAATGATTTTTGCTGGGTTATTTGATTTCTTTAGTCCATTCTTAATGATTTCTAACATATCCTCTGGATAACGTGGCGAAGAACGAACCCGAGTCATAGCCATCATCCTTTTTTATATAAGGATATTAGCTAAATATTGGAACTATACGAATTCATTTCTATTTAATAAGCAACAGCGGTCATCATAGTCTTTTCATCATCACATAGTTATTCATTAGGACCCCATTTGTCTTCACAATCTGACTAGCCGTCACTTGAAAGTTCCGCTTTTCAAAAAACGGTCGTGCAGTAATGCTAGCTTCAGTTGTAATTACAGTTAGTTTTTGGTCTCGAGCAATCGTTTCGATTATTTCAAGAAGTTCGGAAGCTATTTTTTCCCGTTGGTAATTACGATGAACATACAAATGGTCAAGAAAACCTGCTGAAGTCATGTCAATAAAGCCAACAATCTCTTTCTCTTTCTCAGCAACGTAAGAGAAATTTTGGTTTAATGCACTCCCCCATTTCGAATATCGGTAATCTTTGTCATCAGGATTAGCCCATGCATTCACCTGGGAGATTGAATAATCCCCTCGATTTATTGAATGGACCGTATCATAAAATAACTCGATAATCTGATGTAAATCTCGTTGGTCATATTTTCTTAACTTCATTTTTTCCTCCCTCCGTTCTTTTAACTTAGATTATCGAATGGACAACTTTGAAGCAAGCATCACTGAAAAAAAAGACAGCCTATGCTGTCTTTATTATTCGTTCATATTCTCGACCATCATGGCCATTCCCTGACCACCTCCAACGCATAACGTTGCAATTCCAAACCGCTCCTCTCTTCTTTTCATCTCGTACATGAGAGATGTGAGAATTCGTGCGCCTGTTGCACCAAGGGGATGACCAAGCGCAATGGCTCCACCATTCACATTAACTTTCTCTTCCTGAAGCTCAAGTTCCCGCATAACAGCTAACGCCTGTGATGCAAACGCCTCGTTTAATTCAATTAAACCAATATCTTGTAGTTGCTTTCCTGTTCGTTCGAGAAGTTTCCTGACTGCAGGGACTGGCCCTATTCCCATAATTTCAGGTGAAACGCCAGATGTAGCCCAGTCGATGATTCGTGCAAGTGGTTTTAGATGAAGTTCTTGCGCTTTTGCTTCCGTCATGATGAGCATTGCAACTGCGCCATCATTTCTCCCACATGAGTTGCCAGCTGTAACGGTTCCACCCTCCTTGAAAACTGGTTTTAGTGTAGAAAGCTTCTCTATTGTGGTCCCAGGGCGGGGATGTTCATCTCGCTCAACTAGTTCAGTCTGTCGTCGAGATTGTATTTCAACTGGCACAATTTCTTCAGCGAATACCCCCTTCTCGATAGCTTCTGAAGCACGACGCTGGCTTTCAGCTGCAAAAGCATCCTGATCTTCACGCGAAATTTGGTACCGCTCTGCTACATTTTCTGCAGTAGAGCCCATACCGAGATTGTTTCCGAAAAGCTCCATCGGCTGTTGTCCAGCTTCAAGATTCGAATCGACTAAACTTGTTTTGTCCCCGCCGAATCGGCTATCACGTAGATAAACTGGAGCATGGCTTAAGCTCTCAGTACCACCTGCAACTAGAATGTTAGCCTGACCTGATTGAATTTGTTGAACGGCTGAGGCGACTGCCTGCATCCCGGAAGCACAAAGTCGATTAATCGTAAAAGCGGGGGAGGTGTCTGGCACCCCTGCTCTTAAAGCGGCAACTCTTGCCACATTAGACGACTCAGTTGTTTGGCGAACCTCTCCAAGAATTACCTCATCTATCATGTCAGGTGATAAACCTGCTCTTGATATCGTTTCTTTAATTGCGATGGCAGCTAATTCACCAGAGTTCAAGTTCTTTAGGACCCCGCCATATCGTCCAACAGGTGTGCGGACAGCTTCAACGATCACGATATTTTCAGTCATACTTCATCCTCCTTCAGCTATATTCTTTTCGAAGTTGACCAGCGATAATGTTCTTTTGGATTTCTGAGGTGCCTTCGTAAATCCGTGTAATACGGGCATCTCGAAAATATCGTTCAATTGGATAATCGGAAATATAACCGATCCCTCCGTGAACCTGAAGGGCTTTATCTGCGACTCTGTTATAGACTTCTGAGCCGTAGAGTTTAAGCATCGCGGCTTCTTTGATTACTTTTTCCCCCTGATCGACCATCCAGGCAACACGGTACGTAAACGACCGTAGCGCTTCAATCTCTACACCCATTTCTGCAACCATATGAGCGACTGCCTGATGTTCGATGATGGGTACCCCAAATTGAATGCGTTCTTGCACATATTCCATACTTAAATCCAGAAGTTTCTGCGAAGAACCCAGATTACGCGCGGCGAGACCGGCACGTCCATTTGCTAGGATTTTCAATGCATTTACATACCCTTTACCGACTTCTCCAAGCACGTTTTCTTCTGGTACTTCACAGTTATCAAAAATAAGCTCAGCTGAGTGAGAACCTTTTAATCCCATTTTTTCTTCTACAGCACCCACCTGGAAACCTGGAAAGTCTTTCTCTACGATAAATGAAGTAATCCCCTTTGCGCCTTTTGATGGATCCGTTGCTGCCATTACGGTAAAAACATCAGCTTCAGTAGCATTGGTAATGTAGTGTTTTGTTCCATTCAAAATATACTTATTTCCCTCTTTCACTGCTGTTGTTTTTAAGTTCGAAGCATTCGATCCTGCAGAGGGTTCGGTTAAGGCGAAGGCTCCAATTTTCTTTCCGCTCGCCATATCCGGGAGGTACTTTTGTTTTTGTTCTTCAGTTCCAAGTTCAACGATTCCAACAGAACCAATACCTGTATGTGCACCGATCAGTGTAGTAAAGCCATTATGCGTTTTACCTAGCTCTTCATACAGGGCACATTTTCCAACCATGCCTATTCCGAGACCGCCATATTCTTCAGGGATACTTAAGCCAAATAGTCCCATTTCTTTTGACATCTCAATGATTCGATCTGGGATGCGGTCCTCGCGCTCAATCGTCATGGCTACCTTCTCGACTTCATTTTCAACAAAGTTTCGGATGTTGGTTTTAAGATATTCAATGTCCTGATCTAATTGAAAGTCCATATTTGTCTCTCCTTTTTAATCGTATGTATAAAATCCTCTTCCGCTTTTTCTACCTAGTCTTCCGGCTTTGACGTATTTTGTTAAAATCGGACAAGGTCGATATTTTTCTCCGAGCGTTTCATATAGGTATTGCATGTTTCGAAGTCTTGTATCGAGACCAACTAGATCTGCGAGTTCTAGTGGACCCATGGGATGATTTAGCCCCAGTTTCATTGCCTTATCGATGTCTTCAGGAGAACCAACACCTTCCATGACCATGTTCATCGCTTCATTGCCGATCAGACAATTCATACGGCTGACAGCAAAACCGGGAAATTCATTAATTCTAACGCATTCCTTATCAATGGATTTACCAAAGGCCATTGCTAGGTTAATGGTTTCTTCAGATGTTTCTAAACCACAAATCACTTCAATTAGCTTCATCTTTGGGACTGGATTAAAAAAGTGAAGCGCTAGACATTGATCAGGTCTTTTGGTCTGGGCAGCGATTTCAGTCGGGCTCATCGTAGATGTATTTGTAGCTAGGATCGCATGTTCAGGAGTAAGGTCATCAAGCTGTTGAAAAATACTAGTTTTCAGTTCCATAATTTCAAGAACGGCTTCGATAACTAAATCACGATCCCTTGCTGCTACAGATAGTTCTGTTGTAAATTCAATTTCTTTAAATCGTTTTTCAGCTAATTCCTTAGAAAGTATCTCTTTACTTACGGATCGATCAAACTGCGTTTTTAGATAAGATTTGGACTTATCTAATGACGTCTCACTGACATCTTGAAGGATGACTGAAAGCCCTGCTGCAGCAGCGGAATAGGCGATTCCCCTTCCCATAGTTCCTGCACCGATCACTGCTAGTTTTTGAATTGACAATAGTAACGCCTCTTTTCTATAACTAGATATCGTTATTTCGAATTAATCACTTTAAACGTCCCACTTCCTTTTGCAAGGAGCTTTCCATTCTCATCCATCACAACACCTTCACCCATTTTCGTTCTCTTTCCTTCCCCATAGACGAATGCTTTTGCAATAATCTTCCCGCTTGTGATAGGAGCAACATAGTTGATCGTTAAATTAATCGTGATGACAGGATTACCGATCATGGAACGCATTTTCAAACTAATAATATTGTCGATCATCGTTGCATATACACCGCCATGCAAACTTCCATGCGTGTTTAATAGTTTTGTTTCCACTGGTAATTCTAGGATGACCTCATCTTCAGTAATCGAACTTAATTCAAAACCTAATAAGTTAAAAAAGGGGCTAGTTTCAAAATCATTTCTTACACTGTCATATAGATTGCTTGTGTTAGTCTCCATTTATTTACCTTGAAAAACGGGCTTTCTTTTTTCAAGAAAAGCTCTCGTTCCTTCGTTTTTGTCTTCTGAAGCGAAAAGAATCGCTTGTGATAGCTTTTCAATAAGTAAACCAGTTTTCATATCTGTATCCGCCCCCATATTCACCGCGAGCTTTGCCATCATGACAGCCATCGGACCTTTACTAATAATTTGTTGGGCGATTTCAACTGTTTTTTCTTTTAACTGGGAGGTTTCAGCCATGGCGGTAATCAACCCAATCGCAGCGGCTTCTTCACTCGTAATCAACTTGCCGGTTAAAATCATTTCGAGTGCTTTTCCTCTGCCAACAAGTCTCGTTAGGCGCTGAGTTCCGCCTGCACCAGGAATAATAGAGAGATTTAATTCCGGTAATCCAAATTTGGCATGAGAGGCTGAAATTCTAATATCGCATGCCATTGCAAGCTCGCATCCACCACCGAGCGCATAACCGTTTACCATTGCGATAGTTGGCTTTGTGTAGCCTTCAATATAGTCATAGATTTCTTGCATGCTACCCGATTTAAATGCATCATACATCGTTTTCTTTTCAAGTTGTGAAATGTCTGCTCCAGCAGCAAATGATTTTTCGCCTTCTCCTGTGATGATGACACATTTCACTTCGTCCATCTTTTCAAGTTTCTCCAGGGTCTGTTTTAGTTCGATTAATGTTTCTTTGTTCAATGCATTCCTTACGTCAGGTCTTGAAATTATTACATAAGCAAGCTGATCTTCATGAGTTACAATAATATTTTCCATAATCGAATGGCTCCCATCATTTTAAGTTTGATAGCTATAAAAGCCTTTGCCCGTCTTTCTCCCTAGCTCACCTTTGTTTACTTTCTCTTCTACAATTCGTGCAGGTCGATCTGCTTCATTTCCTGATTCTTCATATCGCTGTTGCCGTACATAATAGTTCACATCGATACCGGTGAGGTCCATGAGTGCAAAAGGTCCAATCGGATGATTTAATGCTTTCGTACACACGAGATCGATCTCTTCGTGGGTTGCGTATCCGTTCTCTAGTAAGTAAACCGCTTCGTCCATTAGCTTCCCTAAAATCCTGTTTGCGACAAATCCTGAAATTTCTTTTTGAAGTAGAACCGGCGTTTTGTGTATGGATTCTACAAATTCATAGGCTGTATCCGCTGTTTGATTAAACGTATGCGGTCCTTTTACAACTTCTACTAAATCCATGACGAGCGCAGGATTGAAGAAATGGATGTTGCATACAGCTTCAGGACGATTCGTTGCATCTGCTATTTTTGAACTGACGATTGTCGAGCTATTTGTTGCGAGAATGCAATGTTTCGGACAGATTTGATCGAGCTTAGCAAACAATTCTCTTTTGACTTCAAGCTTTTCTATGATTGCCTCGATAACAAGATCAACTTCTTTGAAATCGTTTAGGGAGGTACTAAAATGAATCAACCGAAAAGCTTCTTCTACTTGTGCTTCCGTTAATTTTCCTTTCTTAATCCTGCGATCCATATGACCTTCAAGGGAATTTCTAGCTTTATCAAGACTACTTTCCTCGATATCGTGCAAAACAACATGATAGCCAGCAATTGCGCAAACCATTGCGATCTGGGAACCCATTGTTCCTGATCCAATTACACCAACTCGTTCAATACGTCCATGGTTCATTTATGAGACCTCCCTGTTTCAAATGCTTCTTCTTTAATCAATAATCGTTTAAGTAACTTTCCAACTGTATTCCTCGGTAATGAATCTCTTATCTCAATTTGCTTGGGTACTTTGTATCTAGCGAGATGCTCGTAACAATATGCAATGAGCTCTTCTTCAGAAATGGTACTGTCATTAACAACAACGAAGGCTTTTACTCTTTCTCCGCTGTATTCATGAGGGATCCCAATCACAGCGGCCTCTTTCACTGAAGGATGATCATAAAGGACGCTCTCGATTTCCTGTGGATAGACATTAAAACCACCCGTAATAATCATTTCCTTTTTCCGACCAACGATATAGAAGTAACCATCCTTATCCATCGTTGCAAGATCGCCAGTGAGTAGCCATCCGCTTTTTAAACTATTACTTGTTTCCTCTGGTTTGTTCCAGTACCCTTTCATCACCTGAGGTCCTTTAATGGCGAGTTCTCCAACACTTTTAGGAGGAAGCTCATTCCCAATTTCATCGACAATTTGACAATCAGTGCCTGGGAAGGGGATTCCAATACTACCAATCTTTCTTTCTCCGAATGGAGGATTTCGATGCGTAGATGGCGATGTTTCTGACATCCCAAACCCCTCTCCAATGACTGCACCTGTTATTTCTTCAAAACGATTGATCACTTCGATCGGTAGTGGAGCTGATCCGCTGGAACAAAATTTAAAGCAATTCAATCTGTATTCATTTACGTTTGGGTGATTCACAAAAGCGTTATACATCGTTGGCACACCCGGGAAAAAGGTAGGCTGAGAGTCCTTTATGATTCGCAAAACCTCGTTCACCTCGAATTTAGGTACGATTATATTGGTTGCTCCAATATAAATACTTAAATTCATCCCGCTTGTCATGGCATAAACGTGATAGAGAGGGGTTGCAGTCAATGTGATTTCCTCACCGAGCTTCATCTCACTTCCATACATCAAATAGCTTTGAATCACATTAGAAACAAGATTATAATGAGTTAACTTAGCGCCTTTCATTTTTCCTGTCGTCCCACCTGTAAACTGGATGACGGCAATATCATCTTTCGCTTGAATTGGAACGGCTTCTTGTTCACGCGCATCTTTTTCAATAAGACATTCAATGAAGTGAGTATTTGGTAATAAAACAGAACAATTTTCATCTGTTAAAAATAGCTGAGCATAAGAGTATGATTGGGTTACAATTTCAAGTTTCTCCATATATTTGCTTTCAGTCACGAGGTAAGTAAGATTAACCTCTTTTGAAATTTCTTCAATTTCTCTAGGCATATACATCGGATTCATCTGTACGACTATGGCTCCTAATTTTTGAGCTGCATAATAGGCATACACATACATAGGGTGATTCGATAACATCAAGCCGATGCGTTCTCCTTTTTTCACTCCCATCTCGTGCCAGGAGGAGGCGAGCCGATCGACTGTCTGCTTCAACTCTCTATATGAGATTCGTTGATCTTGAAAAATAAGTGCTAGCTTGTCTCCATATTTCTTTTCGCTATCGTGAAGCAACTGATAGACTGAACATTCCGGTAGTGATGGAGAAGTATTCAAGACTTCCGGGTAAAATCGGTACCATGGTCGATCAATAAGTTTATCCAATGCCATTCCCACCTTTTGAGAATTACTTTTACTGTGACTTATTCAATGATCCCTTCTTCTTCATAATATTTCTTGGCTCCAGGATGAAGCGTTGCTGGATCGATTCCATCCAAAGCCGTTTCCAGTGTGAAGTTCTTTGCACGTTGTGGAATTTGTTCCTTAAAAGGGTCCTGGTTTTCCCAGAATACTTTCGTCAGGTTATAAACGTAATCCTCTGGTAGGTCTGAGCGTACGCTAAACATCGCAACAAGTGTGTACGTTGGAATCTCTTTATCTAATCCCTTATAAGTGCCTTCTGGAAGGTTGTCATTAGAAATTCCCAATCCTTTTTCGCTAATTGCATTAAGCTTTTCTTCGTCAATTGGAATGACCTTAACGGGTTTTGTTACCTCTATTTCTTGAAGAGAAGTCACTTGAGGTGCACCCCCACCGACAAAGACATCTACAATTCCGTCTTTTAACATGGATGCCCCATCCGAATAATTCCCATAAGAGATCTTTCCACCTGCATCCTTTATTGAATCTTCGTCGATACCGTATTCTTCCATCATTCTCCAGAAGGCAACTGGGCCGCCCCCGCCTTTTGGACCCAGGAAGATGTGTTGATCAACGATATCTTCCACTTTATTAATCTCTTTATTATCTGCGAGAGTCGCGATTGTCTGATAAACCGGATAGAGAGAAGTTAGCCCTGCTACCTGGTCTAACTTTTCATCGAAGCTTCCAGTCCCTTTAACAGCATCAGCAAAATCAGAAGTGTAATGAATGCCATATTGGATATCACCAATTTGAAGGGATTTAAGATTCGATGTACTTCCTCCTTCAATTTGTGAAACGTTAAGACCTGAAAAGTGATCCATATATAGTTCTGACAGTGCAGTCGTAATCGGGTACCAGCCTGAGCCCATAGGTCCCGAACCAACCTTCAAGAATTTATCAGGTGCCTCAAGCCCCTCTCCATCACCAGAAGCACTATTTCCACAAGCTGTCATAGTCACTAGTGTAAGCGCTACCAATAGACTAATTAATGATTTGCGCATTAAAATCCTCCTTTTATCCACTTATTTCTTGCGGTGAGCTTTTACCGACACGCTGAGGCCGTTGCCAGATGAACGTGAACACGACAAGAACAAGTCCTATTAAGTCCCCGAATATGCCTGGCATAACTAGTAAAATAGCACTGATAAATAAAATCGTTCTTTTCATCAGAGTGACATGACCAAACCAATATCCTTCCACTGCCCCTGCAAAAAGAACACAGCTAACTGCAGCGGAAATCAATGCAATTATGATGGCGGGAATATCTCCACCTTGCAAAAGCAATTCAGGATTATAAACAAACACGAATGGGACGAAAAATCCACCAAGAGCAATACGAATGGCGTAAAGTGCCGTTGAAGAAGGATTAGACCCCGCAATTCCTGCCGTTGTATAAGCGGTTATTGCAACAGGAGGAGTAAGTCCTGACATCACACCGAAATAAAACACAAACATATGGGCAGCGACAACATTAACATTCATCTCGACCAGCGCTGGGACCCCTAAGACGGCTAGGATAACGTATGCCGATACTGTAGGCATACCCATGCCAAGAATAATTGAAGCGATCGCTAACATGATGAGTAGCAAGAATAAATGTCCCCCTGCAGTATCGATCATAAATCTTGAGAACGTTAGACCTAGCCCCGTTAACGATACTGCGCCAACTATAATACCAGCAGTTGCACAGGCAGATATAACAGCTAGTGCGCTTCTAGCACCACTTTCGAGTGCAGCTAGAATATCCAATATATTCATTCTCGTCATCCGTCTAATCCAGCTTAAAAGAATGGTAGCTATGATTCCGTAAAACCCTGCTTTCATAGGGCTGAATCCATTAATCATTAAATAAATAATCATAACGATAGGCAGAAATAGATAGCCCTGTTTGAGAAGTACCATTTTGGGATCAGGAAGCTGTTCTTTCGGAATGCCCTCCATGTGCAAACGTTTCGCATGGTAATAGACGATAAATCCTGCAATTAAGAAATAAATAATTGCAGGGATTAATGCATATAATGCGAGCTTTATGTAGGGGATACCTGTGGTCTCAGCCATGATGAAAACTGATGCTCCCATAATAGGTGGCATGATTTGACCACCCTGCGAGGCAACCGCTTCAACCGCAGCAGCAAATCGTTTACTATACCCAAGCTTTTTCATTAATGGGATCGTAAACGAACCAGTTACAGCTGCATTCGCTGCCCCATTTCCAGTAATCGTAGCAACCATCGCACTTGCTCCAACTGCAGATAATGCGGGTCCTCCTGCTCGATTACCAAGTGCGCCAAAAGCAAAGTTCGTAAAAAATTGCCCTCCTCCTGATCGCATTAAAAACGCTCCGAAAATCACAAATAAGATTAAGACGGTTGAACTGATATAGATGGGAGCACTGAAAATTCCAAGTGTGCCATTAAACATCTGATCCACCATTTTTCCATATCTTACTCCTGGGTGAGCTAGCGCACCGGGAAAATAGGGACCCAAAAAGATGTAGCCCATGAAAAACAATCCAATACAAGACATGAGAAAACCGTTCGTCCTACGAGTTGCTTCAAGTACTAATCCTATAAATACACTTCCTAAGATGACATCGGTCATGCTCGGGTTCCCCTGTCTACTCTGGATAGCGTCACCTTGAATAAGGATAAAACCCGTCTCTATTAAAGTTACTATTACGAACAGCAAATCAATCGGTCCAAACTTCTTGCCTTTGCGAAATGGAAAGATAAGAAATATTAATAGAAGTGCCCAGACAACGTGTATACTTCTCTGCTGCCAGGAGGATAGTGTTCCAAAACCAGCTGTATAAATGTGAAAGAGAGATAACCCAATGGCTAAAAAAGATGTTAAAACAACGAGTATTCGAGTTAGGTTCCAATTAGCTTTTCTCGTTGACCAAATTTCCTCGATATAGGCTGGTTTATCTTTAATTGTGGTATCAATTTTCTGAACACGATTTTCAGAATAACTTTGACTCAAACAATCCAGCTCCTTCCTACGCTGTATCCTTCGTTCGAGTAGCTCAATAGATTAATTCTCATCTAAAATATGTCTTGAAATAATCATGCGCTGAATTTCGCTTGTTCCTTCATAAATCTTAGTAATCCGTGCATCTCTGTAGAATCGTTCCACTGGATAATCAGAGACATAACCCATCCCGCCATGAATTTGTACAGCTTTATCGGCAACGCGATTAAATACTTCCGAAGCATAGAGTTTTGCCATGGAAGCTTCCTTAATCACTTTCTTTCCTTCATCAACTTTCTTAGCTGCCATGGTCGTTAGTGCTCTAGCTGCCTCCGTTTCTGTTGCCATATCAGCAAGCATCCACTGAATAGCTTGATTGGAAGCGATAGGCTTTCCAAATTGAATCCGTTCTTTAGCGTAACTTGCAGACATCTCGATCAATTTATCACAAGAACCTACGGCACGGGCTGCCAGACCAATTCGACCTTCACCAAGAATTTTGAGTGCTGATATGTAGCCCATTCCGACTTCACCGATGACATTTTCTTCTGGTACTTCACAATCTTCAAAAATAATTTGGCATGTATAGGAACCTTTTAACCCCATCTTTTTATCTCGTTTTCCAACAATTAGTCCCGGGAAATTCTTTTCTACTAGAAATGCGGTAATGCCACCTTTAGCTCCTTTCGATTTATCAGTAGATGCAATGACTGTAAAGACATCTGCAACAGGCCCGTTGGTGATAAAATGTTTCATACCATTAATGATCCATTTATTCCCTTGTTTCACTGCATTTGTTGATAGGTTCGTTGCGTCTGACCCGGCTCCAGGTTCAGATAAAGCAAAAGCAGCAATTTTGTTTCCTGCAGCCATATCAGGCAAGTACTTTTGTTTAAGAGATTCAGAAGCTAATTTCACCAATCCAGTACTCCCGATCCCGGTATGAGCACTAATTAATGAAACGTACCCATTGTGCGTTCGTCCAAGCTGTTCTAATACGACAGCTTTTCCTTCTGTATTTAATCCGATTCCCCCATATTCCTCTGGAATGCTCATTCCAAAGAGGCCGAGTTCTTTTGCCTTTTCGATCAAATGCTCTGGAATCGCATCCTCTTCTTCAATTTGCTGAGCATATGGCTCGATCTCATTCTCAACAAAGTTTCGAATCATCGTTTTCATCTGTTGCAATTCACTTGTTATAGTTGCTGTCATTTTAGTGTTCCCCCTTACTTTTGTTAATTTAATTAATCGCAAGTTCTATGCCACTTTCGAATAAATGCTCAAAATAGCATATTTACGTGGTCTATATTCATTTCGAGAATAAAATCCTTTAAAAAAACAGAAAAAAAACGATGCAAATATGAATTTTCGATTCATATTTGCATCGTTTTTCATAATATCGGGAACTTTTCTAAAAAAATTGTTTTTGACAGGGTTTTTGTCTAAAAATCACAATTCAAAGGTGATTGGAGCGGAATGATCTTGACATCTGCGGGACTAGCGGAAGAGGTGAGATTCACTGATCCTTGATGAGTTCGCCGAGCAGGCTCACCGTCCGCCCCACGGAAAGCAAGCATATCAGAGCGAAAATCTCCCCTTCTCTTATAGCAACGATGTCTGCAAAAACAGGCAAATATCAATTAAATAAGCTCTTTAGTGTTGAATTACAAAGGAGTATCGATAAAAGGAGCGATAATTTATTCTGAAATCTATTTCGTACATCGGGTATAATAAGAAATATTGTAGAAGCAAGAGTGAAAAGGTCATACATTGATTCATAAATGAATCAATTGCTGTAAAGCTGTGACACGATTCAAGGAAAGGTTTATAAGTTAGTTGAAAACTTTTTTCTCTATAGAAGCTAAATTTGTATAAAGTGCTTGAATAACGGGGATCGAAACGCCGAGCTTAGTCGCTTCTTGCAAAAAGTACCCACATATCGATTCGATCTCGAGTTTTCTGCCGTTTAATCGATCTTGGAGCATGCTCGTATAATGACTTTCAGCCTTTCTTGCTCCTATGAATATTTGATCGATCAACTTTTTCTGAAAAGAGAACCCCTTATAACTGGCTATTTCCATAGCCTCCTTTAAAGCTGCTTCAGCTATTTCACACAGTTCTGGTTGGTTGATAATTTGTCCTACTGTGACACCTGCGTAGGCAGAAAGAGGATTAAACGTTACATTCCACAACAGTTTTTTCCATTTGGCACGCATAATATTTGATGATGTCTTCGATTGTATTCCTGATTTATTAAACAAATGTGAGAGAGCTCTTGCTTCTTCTATATTTCCAGAGTCTAGTGACCCTATAGTTAATCTAGGTTGACCTGACATCTCGATGATACCTGGTTGTGACATTCTGGATGTTAAATAAACTGCAGCAGTATATAGGCGACTAAGATCCAGGTATTCTCTAGCAATTTCTTCATTACTAACTCCGTTCTGCATTAGAAGAACGGGAGTCCCAGGAGGTACATGTGGACTCAACTGTCTAGCCATATGGATTGTATCGTTTGATTTGACACTTAATATGGTGAGATCGACATCGCTAAACTTGTCCAGTAAATGTGTAAACTCCTTTTGGATTATAACTTCATCTAAAGCGCTTCTGATTTTCAATCCTCTTTCTTGCATCCTGAGCAGGTTAGTCCCTCTGGAAAGAAAAACAACCTCGTGATTTGCAAGCGCTAGCATACCACCAATATAACCTCCGACTGCCCCTGTTCCAGCAATACCGATTTTCATATTCTCTGCCTCCTTTCCCTTAAATATTGCAAGTTTGATGCCAAAAAAAAACTCGCCAGAGGCGAGTGATGGAGTAAATATTATGATTGGCCGATTTGATATTTCCTTAATTTTCTGACGATTGTAGGTTGACTGGTGTTTAAAACTCTGGAAATTTCATACGTACTTTTGTATTTTGAGTAAGCATCTTCCAAAACGCTACGCTCTGTAAGTTCAACTGCTTCTTTAAGACTTTGAACTTGAGGAGTTGCACTTTTCTTCTTGTAATCGTCAGGAAGGTGAAAATGAGAAATCGCTTGCCCTGAGGTCGTTAAAATCAACCGTTCAATTAAATTTGCCATTTCTCTTACGTTCCCTTTCCAATCCAATTCATATAAAGAATTTTTAAGGTCATCTTTCAAACGTTTATTGAGGGCATATTTAGTATTTGTTCGATTTAGAAAGAACTGGACTAATGGAAGGATATCATCTCTTCTCTCTCTTAATGGAGGTATGGAAAGTGGAATGACATTAATACGGTAAAATAAGTCCTCTCTGAATTCTTGGTCCGTTACCATTTGACGTAGATTTCGATTTGTTGCAGCAATGATTCGTACATTGACCTTCTTAAGTTTTGTAGCACCTACACGTTGAATGGTATGATCTTGAATGACCTGAAGTAATTTCACTTGAGTCTTCATTGGAAGTTCACCCACTTCATCAAGAAACAGGACCCCGTTATCAGCCATTTCGAACATTCCAGGCTTTCCATTCCGATTCGCCCCAGTGAATGCCCCGCCTTCATAACCGAAGAGCTCTGATTCAATAAGTTCCTGAGGGATCGCTCCGCAATTTACTTTAATAAAGTCTCCAGTTGAAGCTCTCTTGCTTTTTGAATAGATAAATCGAGCAAGCACATCTTTACCTACCCCCGTTTCCCCTAATATGAGAACAGTTGCGTCATAAAGTGCGATCCGATTAGCTGTTTCATAAAGTTCTTTCATGACTTCACTTTCGATAATAATACCTGAGTTTGAATAACCTTTTAACAGCTCAAGTTCTTTTTCGTATTCAGCATTCTTCTTTTGAACATTATTCAATTCGGATATTAGCTTATTTAGCTCAGAAAGATCCCGAATGTTCGTGATAACCTTTTCAATTTCCCCTTTATTGTTGAAGATTGGGCTACCGGTGATCAACGTTTCTTTACCTTCAAAATTATCCTGTACGACCGACACAGTTCGGCGTTGTTTCAATACTTTCTTAGTTACAGAATCTTTAAGTATGCCGCGATTGACTAGTCGATCAACATTTTTGCCGATGTAATATTCTTTTGGAATGCCCGTAAGACGTTCAATCGCTGTATTGGTTTTTAATGTGATGCCTTTGTTATCCGTAATATATATTCCATCATACGAATTGTCGATAATCGAATCCAATTCCCTGTTGAGATTTTCAAGTTCTATTACCTGTTTTTCCAGATTAGACAAATGAGCGTTTTCTTTTCCAATATAATAGACGTACTGATCCTGCTGCTCCGTAATAAACAACATACGCTTGTCCTTATACCGTATTATGGTAAACGTATCGTGTTCCTCGATGCTGTCAAAAATCTCTGTAAAAGGTACTTCTTCAGCGTCTTGTATAATTGAGCGAAAGGCATCATTTGTGGAAAAAATGATGCCGTTTTTTGAAATGAAAGCAGGAAAAGGTAATTGAGAAATAGTTGCTACATTCAAAGCGTTCACCTCAAGAATAGGTCAGATAAATGAAGACTGTTCTTTATCAAGTGCAAATATTTTACCTGGATTCATAATGCCGTTCGGATCAAGTGTATGTTTAAGAGCCAACATAACATCTAAAGCTGGACCATGTTCTTTAAGCTGATATTGCGCTTTGCCTGTTCCAACGCCGTGTTCACCTGTACACGTCCCTCCACGTTCAAGTGCATAGTGGACGAGGTGTTGATTCAGTTTTGTAGCTTTATCAAGCTCAATCGGGTCTTTGGGGTCAATCATCACGATGGCATGATAATTCCCATCCCCTACATGGCCGAGCAGAGCTCCGTCTAACTCGTAAGTTTCAATTGCTTTTCTCGCATCGGTTATTGCGCCAGTAAGCTCTGATATTGGAACACATACATCCGTTACCATCATTTTCTTACCAGGTGAGCCATGACTGAATGAATATGCCAGATTGTGACGGGCTTCCCACAGAAGTGCTCTTTTCTTTGTGTCGTGTTCAAAAATAAATTCTTCGCACTCATTGTCTTCAGCGATACTTTTGGCGAAAGCGACATCTTGATTCAACCCTGCTTCATTCCCATGAAATTCAATGAATAAAGTTGGCTTTTCGATGTAGTTTGTTTCATTTGTTTTGTTAACCTGCTGAACTGAACGCGCATCGACTAGTTCGATCCTCGCGACAGGTATCGCAGCGTGAAGGATATTCGTAACGGTTGAAACCGCTTGTTCAATCGTGGGGAAAACGATTCTACCTGCTAGGGTCGCTTCTGGAATCCCGTAGACGTTAAGTGTTAGTTCCGTAAAAGTCCCAAGGGTACCTTCTGAACCAACGAAAAGTCCATTCAGATGATAGCCAGATGACGATTTTGCAGTCATGCTTCCCGTATGTATCATTCGTCCATCTGCAAGTACAACTTCCATGTCACGCACTTGATCTCGCATCACACCATATCGTACGGATGTCGTTCCGCTCGCATTTGTTGAGGCCATGCCGCCTATTGTTGCATCTGCACCAGGGTCCACCGTAAAGAATAAGCCGTACTTTTTTAACTCTTTATTTAACTGTGAACGCGTAACGCCTGGCTGAACACGGACGAGGAAATCTTCGGGTCGTATTTCGAGTACGTTGTTCATCAATTGGAAATCGATTGAGATTCCACCTTGATAAGGAATGACATGCCCTTCAAGACTTGAACCAAGACCAAATGGAACGATCGGTATATGATTATCATTAGCTGCTTTCATGATTTTACTTACTTCCTCAGTTGTTTTTGGAAAAACAACGACGTCAGGATCGTGTGGAGTATGATAAGATTCGTCTTTACTGTGCTGTTCCAAAACAGTCGCATTTACACTAATTTGATCATCATTAAGGAAAGTAGATAGTAACGATACGATAGTCATGTAGCATTCCTCCACCTGTATGTAAAATTTAAACTTTTCTGATAATGCTCTCATCACTTTATCACTATTTCATAAAAATCGTCAATTCTCTTACAGTTCGTTCCAAAGAAAAAAACCTGGACCAAGCCAGGCTTTCTTCTTCTGTTATTCTTCTTGTTCTTTTTCGTCATTCTCAGGGAGCTCATCCGGCTTCTCTTCATTCACTTCTTCCTCATATGCAGATGCTACTTCACTTTCATAAGGAGTTTCTTCCGTTACGGAATTAGATTCTCTCTCCTCTTCATTCTGAGCCTTCTCTTCAGTAGCGAATGCATTGTAGTTTCCTCTCGATACAAAGCTCTCAAGCATCGCTTTCAAGTCCATTCCAGTTGACTCTTTTAGGCTTGCTTGAAGACCGGTCATCGTTTTTGTCACATTATCTGTAATTTTAGTGGAACCACTGCCATTGCTACCACCCATATCAATCACTTTCATCTCAGAGATTTGAGATAGCGGCTGAGCAATTTCATGTGCATACTTCGGAAGCATGTCAACAAGCATTTCAATAATCGCAGCATCGCCATAATTCTCCATTGCCTGTGCCATTAATTCTTTTGCTTCCGCCTCTGCGCGTCCACGTTCACGGATAACTTCCGCTTCGGCGAGACCTTTTTGTTTCTCAATTTCGGCTTTAGTTTGACCGTCGATACGATCTCGTTCTGCTTCAGCTTCTGCTTTTGCACGAATATCATACGCATTCGAATCAGCCTGTGTTTTTCTACGTTTCTGTTCCTCTTGTTCTAATTCAACCTGACGCTGTCGTTCAATGTATTGCACCTGCATTTCTTCTTCTTTCACTTTCTGATTGAGTCTTGCCTGCTCGAGATTGTAGGATTGCTCAGAGCGAGCGCGTCCCTGTTCAATTTCTGCCTTGTACTCTGCTTCCTTTACGTCTTTGTCTTTTTGAGAGCGAGCAATCTCGATTTGACGTCTAATTTCATCTTCTTCTGCTTCTTGGTCCGTCTTCGCTTTGTGCATACGGGTTTCTCTTCTTGCATTCGCTTCAGCGATGTCGGCGTCTTTTCTTGCTTCTGCTATTCTTGGGCGTCCAAGCGCTTCCAGGTATCCATTCTCTTCATCATCGTCTTTTAGTTCTTTAAGAGCAAAAGACGTAATCTCGAACCCAAGGTTTTTGAGGTCCTCTTCCGCAATGTTCTTTACTTTTTTGTTTACAGAATTGAAATCTTTGTAGATTTCATCGACAGTTAAAGAAGAAATAATGGCACGTAGATGTCCCTCAAGAACTTCTTTTAGCTCTCGTTCCTTCTCTTTTTGCGGTTTTCCAAGAAACTTCTCAGCATAGTTTGCTACGATTTCAAGCTTGCTTCCGATGCTAATTTCGGCAACGCTCGTTGCTCGGATGGGGACACCTTCAGAAGTATAAGCTTTGGGAGAAGCGATTTCTAACTGAAACGAAGTAAGGTCGATCGGTGTACTTGTTTGGAACAACTTCAGTCTTATCCCGCCACCTCGAACGATCTTCATGCTTCTTCCATTATCATCGACGAAAATGCGGTTGTCTTTCTCAAAATCACCTAGCTTAGGACCAGTAATGATAAGAGCTTGATTTGAACTCGCTGTTTTATAGCGTCTTTTGAAAATAAAAAAACCGATACCACCTGCGATCAACAAGATAAATAAAATGATCCCGGATATGATTAACCCGATAAATTCCATCATGTTCTCATCATCCTTTCGATTGTTTGTAAATGTCGCTATGTAACTGCCTTCTTGTATTTCTACGAGGCAGAAAGAACAAAGTTTCAGAATTTATCAAATTAACCAGTAAAATGTAAAAAACAGAAACGAATCTGATAACAGATCCGTTTCAATGACAACCCTTCATAATTAGCTCTAACTGTACCTTTTTAAGACAGCCTCCCCTTTCACAACGACCTCTTCTTTTTGGTTGATTGCGAGGACGTTGAAGTGATAGCGATCATTCTGGATAGAGAGAAGGAAAGCTTGAAGTGTAATCACATCATTTAAGAAAACCATTCCTTTAAATGAAACGTTAAATTCTTCAAGGAAAACTTCTTCATAATATGGCGTGAATAGTTTCGATAGGTTCCCCATTGTCCACATACCGTGTGCGATAATACCTGGAAGTCCTGCTTTAGAAGCTTCTTCATCAATCGTATGAATTGGATTGAAATCACCCGAAGCGCCAGCATACTTTATAAGGTCAAGTCTTGAGACAGGAGGAAGGGTTATTTCCAGCGGAGTACCAACGCTGAATTCCTTGACTGTATTCATGCATTTATCCCCCTTCTCACTGCTTCGGTAATAATAATTACCTGTTCCTCGGTAAAAATTATTTCGCCACCTGGTTCTTTTCCATACCTTTTTAGGACGAGAAAACCAAGTAGACCACTAGTTCCATTACGTTCATAGTATTTCTCTAGAGAAGTGGAACAAAAGACAGTTTCCCCAACTAAAAGGGGGCGATTATAATGGAACGATTGTTTCCCGTGAATTAATCCCACGTTGGGAAGATCAAAGCCTTCAATCTCCCCATAATCAAACACTCTTGGGTATGTAGGCGGGGCTATATTTGTTCCATACCTCGAACGATGGCCAACTTCTTCATCGATATAGATCGGTGAAGCGTCTCCAATCGCCTTCGAAAACGCTCTAACAGACCCGCGCTCAACGGTGTTTTTCACTTGTGATGATCGTTTACCTATCATCGTTTCAAACATGTTGATCCTCCTACTTAAGCGTATTGTCCAACTTTGACGTGTCCTTTAAGAAGATTTCTTGCAATAATCAAGCGCTGAATTTCATCAGTACCATCATAAATCCTCCATAATCTTGCTTCGCGATACCAGCGCTCAATAGGAAGTTCTCTCGTATAACCCATTCCCCCATGAATTTGAAGAACGCGGTCCACAACACGGTTGCCCATATTCGATCCATAAAGCTTGGCCATGGAGGCGAGATGTCGATTATCTTTTCCTTCATCGAGTGTATAGGCTGCATTTAGAACGAGCCATTTTGCAGCTTCGATTTCAACAGCGGAATCCGCGATTTGCCATTGGATCGCCTGACGTTCTGCAATTGGCTTCCCGAATGTTTCACGTTCATTGGCATAATCGATTGCCATTTTCAACAAACGTTCCCCAGCACCTACAGCTGTTGCCCCAACTATCCAGCGAGCAAATCCGATCCACTCCAGTCCAAGGTTATAGCCACCGTTGACCTCTCCAAGTATGTTTTCGTGTGGCACGCGTACATTATCAAACACAAGGCCAGCTGGCCCCCATTCTCCCATTGTATGAATGTATTCTGACTTCCAGCCCATTTCGCGGTCTGCAATGAAGCAGGTTACCCCATCTCTACCAGTAGCGGCATGCTTCTCTTTGTCCGTAATGGCTATGACCATTACGAAATCAGCTTCGTTTCCTCCTGTAATGAACGTTTTTTCTCCATTCAAAATCCAATCATCACCATCTCGAACTGCTGTCATTTTGATATTACGCGTATCTGATCCTGCACCAGGCTCTGTCATGGCGAAGCAAGATTTTTTCTCGCCATTGATTGTGGGAAGCAAGTACTTTTCTTTCTGTTCCTCATTGCCATAATAAAGGATATTATCAGCAGAACCCCCAAAACGAAATGGGACAAATGTTTTCGATACTTCCATCATGACGATTGCGAGCATCATTTGCCCAAGGTTGGCTCCGCCATATTCTTCAGGTGTGTTAATTCCCCAGAAACCTGCCTTCTTCGCTTTCAGTTGGAGCTCTTCCATCTTTTCAGCAGAAATACCTGGTTTTCCTTCACGCTCATTTCGAAGGACATCATTTTCAAGTGGCATCAATTCATTTTCAACAAATTTTCGGATTGTTTTTTGAACCATCGTTTGCTCATCAGTTAATCGTAAATCCACGCTACATCTCTCCTTAAGAGTCTATTTAGGGCGTTAATATAAAACAAAACTTACTAACCGGTTAGTATCTTGTTTCGACAAAACATTCATGCTTCCTTCTTCTACCAGAATATTGATTCGAATTTTCATAAAAAAAGATGAAGAGGTCAGATTAATGACCTCTTCATCTTTCGTTCCTCGTTACTTTCCAATAAACATTTGTGTCCAATAATGTCCATCCTGTGCAAGTCCTACACCAATATGGGTGAAGCTACTGTTCATAATGTTTTTGCGGTGCCCTTCACTCTTCATCCACGCATCCACAACTGCTTCAGGTGTTTGTTGACCCTGAGCAATGTTTTCACCGGCCGTATTAAAATCCACTCCGAAATCCCTCATCATATCGAATGGAGATCCATACGTTGGGCTTGTATGTGAGAAGTAATTTTTCTGCTGCATGTCGCGTGATTTTTCTTGTGCGACATCACTTAAAGACGGCATGGCTTTTAATGCTGGAAGGCCCTGTTTTTTTCGTTCAGCGTTCGTTAGATCAATGACCTGTTGAACCTCTTTTGTGATTTCACCAGATGGTTCAGAGGTTGGAGATTTTTCTTTATTGTCTGCTCCTTGATTAGGTGCAGCTTTTTGGTTGGGCTGTGCTTGTCCAGTATCTTGATTTGGTCGCATTTTCTGCTGACGTTGTTGTTCTTCTTTACCACCAATTCCATACTGCTCAGGAAATCCCTCAGGTAAATATTCTCTTGGGTCTACTCCAGGGAGTACTTCATTAAATTTAAACTGTCCTTCTTGCACCATTTCCCCATGTGGAAATTTAAGACTTGGCGTTTCTGTACTATACGAGTTAGGGTCAATCGTAAGTTGCCCGCTATTTATTCGCTGTACGCCTTCTGTAGGCGAACTTGTTTTATTGATCCCAAGTGCTTGATCATCATTATTGTTCGCATTACAAGCCCCAAGTAGTAACATACCTGGAAGCAATAATGGCAATAGTTTCTTGTACATGCGTTGCCCTCCTTTAGATCGATTTCTTACTGTCTTAGTTTTTCTAAAGAAGGCCAAAGTATTTGTGGTAAAAATCGAGAAAACATAGTAATCGAACCAATTTGCATAATAAAAGACCCCTCTTATGAAAGAGGAGTCTTCCGCAAATCAACCAGTATTGCGAAGACCTGCAGCAATACCATTGATTGTGAGTAAAATTTCTTTTAGTAATTCGTCATCACTACTACCATTTTCTCTGTAAGTTGAAATTAGCTCAACTTGAAGGGAGCTCAATGGGTCAACATATGGGTTTCTTAAACGAATCGAATCTTTAATATTCGGTGTTCCGTCAAGAAGCTCATCTTGTCCAGTAATGGTAAGTATTACTTCTTTTGTCCGGTTATATTCATCCACAATCTTACCAAAAATGCGACTTGCTAACTGCTGGTCAGCAATCAGCGACATGTACTTTTCTGCTGTTGCTAAATCTGCTTTCATCAAGCCCATTTGGAGATTGTCAATTAATGATGCAAAGAAAGGCCAGTTTCCATACATTTCTTGAAGAAGTTTTAACCCTTCATCTGTTGATGCAAACTTGGTCAGTCCTGTACCTGAAGCATACCACGCTGGCATTAATTGACGACTTTGTGTCCAAGCAAACACCCATGGAATCGCTCGAAGGTCATCAAAGTGATCAGTGCCTTTACGACTCATTGGTCGTGAACCTATGTTCAATGCACCTAACTCAGGTAGAGGTGTCCCCTCTTTGAAATAGGAGAGGAATCCTTCATCTTCAAAGACGAGCGATTGATACGTTTTTAGAGAAATATTGGACATCTCTTCCATCGCACTCTGCCACTTTTCTTTCCGATCCTCTTTCTTTATTCCAGACACAGCTGATGTTAGCAATGTCGTTGTAGCCTGCTCTAAACTTCTGTATGCAATCTCATAAAGCAGGTAGCGAGAAGAAAGAACTTCACCCTGCTCCGTGATTTTTACACCTGCTGTGTACGTTTCCGGTGGTTGTGAAAGAAGACTTCTACGCAATGTACCCCCTCCACGACCAAGCGCACCACCTCGACCATGGAAGAACTTAAGACGTAAACTGCGTTCAGACGCAATTCGACTAATTTCTTGCTGTGCTTCATAGAGCTTCCAGTTTGCAGTGAGTGTTCCGCCATCCTTACTTCCATCTGAATAACCGAGCATGATTTCCTGTCGATTACCAAGCTTTTCTAAGTGGTTTTTGTATATCGAAAGATCAAACAGTTTTTCCATAATGGACGGTCCAGCTTTTAAATCATCGATGGTTTCTAATAGAGGTGCTATGTTTAGGTCACTCTCAATACTACCGTCTGCATGCAACCGATAGATGTTTGCTTCTTTTGCAAGTAAAAGAACTTCAAGCACATCACTGGCCGCTTCTGCCATACTAATTAAGTATACTGAGATCGAATTTTTTCCAAATTCATTATGTGCTTTCTTAATCATTGTGAAGATATCAAGAATTTTTTTGGTTTGCTCCGAGTAATCTTCATACGTGGATAGAACGGGACGTGGATCCTCAAGAATATCTGTAAGTAAGCTAACTTTTTCTTCTTCTGATAGAGAAGCGTAGTCCTTTGTGATATTGACTCGTTCCAACACTTCAGCGATAGCTCCCTCATGTTCCCCACTATGATTTCGAATATCTAAAGTAGCAAGGTGAAAACCAAATAACGATGCCTGACGGATTAGCTTATGAAGATCTGCAAAGTGATAGCCCTCAGGATAATGTTGACGTAGGCTATTTGTAATCAGCTTTAAATCTTCGATAAAGCTTTCCACATCATTGTATCCGTTTTCGGAATTGACTCGATTAAGCTTTTCCAACACATAAGCAAGTTTCACACGATAGGATTCATGTGGTACTCCCCACTGTTTCACATTAGGAAGCTTCTTTTGATCTTCTTCAATCGAAGCAATAAGTTCACCGCAAATCGGTATGCGATTTGTTGATTGACTCAGTTTGCGCATCAATTCTTTCACTGACGATTTGTATTTGGACAGAACGACATCACGTTGTCGCTCCAGCGTGTTCCATGTCATTTCAGGTGTCACGAATGGGTTGCCATCACGATCTCCGCCAATCCATGAACCGAATTTCAAAATATTAGGAACACGCCATTCAGCGTCAGGATAATGTTCATTGAGACACTCTTCAAGTTCCTGATGAATTTGTGGAAGAACTTCAAAAAGCGTTTCTTCAAAGTAAAATAACCCCATATTCACTTCGTCCATCACAGTGGGCTTTTTGTGACGAAGCTCATCTGTTTGCCACAACGTCGTAATTTCATTTAATAAATCCTCTTTTAAAACTTTTTGTTCTCGCTTTGTAAGCAATGGATTGTCCAATTGCTGCAATGAAGAAGCAATACGTTGATGAATTTCGAGAACAGATCGTCTTGTAGCTTCTGTTGGGTGTGCTGTCAGGATTAATTCAAGCGATAGGCTTGCAAGTGTATCCTCGATCAGTTCCCCTGGAACATTATTTTTCTTTAGTAGCGAAATCGCATGGGGAATCGAACCTGGCTGTGACTGGTCTTCTTCAAGCATTTGATAGTCGCGACGTCTTCGGATGCGATGGTTTTGTTCTGCGATATTTACAAGGTGAAAATAGATTGCAAATGCACGAATCACTTGTTTTCTCATTGGTGATTGCAATTGTTGGATCGACTCTTTCAGGTCTTGAGAAGTCTCAGGATCTGAAACATTTCTGAGAGATTTTGTTTTTTCGCGAATCGATTCAACCATATCAAGAAGTTCCTTGCCGCCATGCTGCACTAAAACGTCACCGAGTAAACTTCCTAGCATGTTGATGTCACGCCTTAGGGCAACGTGGTGACTCTGTTGAGTAGAACTCGCTGTATCGATTGTCATGTACGATCAACCTTTCTTTTTCTTCTAGTGACTTATACCAAATATTAAAAATATTTCAATAACCTTATTATAAACAAGACTTTTCAGTCTTGTCATCTTTTATGACACCGAGTTATCACTGTTACAAGAGGATGTAATGGCAGTAATACAGGAATGGAAACGCATTCAAAATAAATTTTATTTTTTGCATTTCTATAAAAAAATCCGCATATTTGTGCGGATTTTTTAAAGAATAACGTCTACAGCATTAAATTGAAAATTTATGTTTGAACCGTTCGATTTTCTTGTTTTCGCCTACCATCAAAATGACGTCTCCCTTTTGAAAAGCAACTTCTGCATAACGACTTAAAATTGGTGATTCATTCCTTAAAATTAACGATACATTTAATTCATATTTCCTTGAAAAATCCAGTTGAAACAAAGTCTTTCCAATCAGTTCCTCAGGTATTCTAACTTCTATGGCAGATACGTTTTTTGTAATCTCAATGTATTCAATGACATTTGGCATCATTATTTGCTTGGCAACTTTCATACCGGCTTCTTCTTCTGGATAAATGACTTGATCCGCACCTAAATTGGTCAGGATTTCTCCGATTTCACGACTGACTGCCTTTGTAATGATTTTCTTCGCCTTTCGATCTCGAAGGCGATTTGTGATCAAAATGGCGGAATAGGCATCCGTGCCAATTGCGACGAATACCGCATCATATTGCTCTACATTTAAGTCGTCCATTACTCGATTTTCCCTGAGGTCTCCTACAATCGAGTGTGTTGTGAAGTCATCGATATCTTCAAGCGGACCTTCATCTTTGTCGCATACAACGACATCGCATTTTTGTTCGTATAATTCCCGAATGATGCCTTTGGCAAAACGTCCTGCACCAATCACTAAAAATTGTTTTCGCATGTTAAATCACTCCTTTAACCAACTGCAAGATCTTCTTTAATATAGCGTGTTCGTGATTTTTCGATTTTAAACACAACATAAATAAAGCTAAATACTCCAATTCGCCCAATGATCATCAGCAAGCATAATATCAATTTCGATATCCAATGAAGCTCACTCGTGATTCCCATCGATAAACCGGTGTTCGTTAGCGCTGAAATGACCTCAAAAGCGATCAATTCAATTTCTTGTCCTTCAAAGATTGATAAGGTGATTGTAGAAAAACCAAATAGGAAGATGAAGCTGAGAAAAATCAAAAAGGATTTGTTAATGGAATCCTGTGAGATGGTCTTCTTAAATAAAGTTGTATATTCTTCCGATTTCACAACTGATACCATTTTTGCAAGAAGCACTGCAAATGTCGTTAATCGGAGACCGCCTCCGGTACTAGATGAAGCCCCTCCAATAAACATGAAACACATTACTATTAAGACGGTCGTTATATCGAGTGTGGCGACATCGACGGTCGTCAAGCCTCCGCTTCTGGATGTTGCCGATAAGAAAACAACATTGACTATTTTATCTGTTACGGATAAGTGGGCAAGTACACCTTCATGTTCTAATAAGAAATAAACCAATGTTCCGATTAGAAATAACGTACTATGAAGTCTAATATTTACTTTTGTAAATAGGCTTTTCTTTTTGCGAAAAGCAAATATGTATTCGACAATGGTAGGAAACCCGAGGCTGCCCAGAAAAATCATTGTAGCCGAAGTGAGCAGTAAAAGCCAGTTGTGCTGGTAGGAAAGTAAACTATCTCCAAACAAATCGAACCCTGCGTTTGTAAAGCTAGCAACGCTGTGAAAAACAGTTACGAAGACCGCTTCTTTAACCGAACTATAGTGCTCATGCACAGCATGAAACATCAAGATAAATCCAATGATCTCAACTGTTAATGCGATCATCAACACTGAAATACTCAAGGATCGAATGGTTTTGAGCTGAGATTGATTTTGGTCCTTTGAAATAAGAAGCATACTTGACATTGTTAACTTTTTACCCATCATCATGAACAAATAACTTACTAGTACAAGGATCCCAATTCCTCCTAATTGCATCTCGATGATTAACAATGCCTGTCCGATTGTTGTTAGATCTGAGGAAATGGCGATCGATGATAGTCCAGTTACACTCAGAGCGCTGGTTGAGACGAATAAAGCATCTATGAATTTGACTGAACCAGTATTTGCGAACGGTACCATGTAAAGGATAGAAAACAATAGAATCGTCCCCAGATACATGAGGAAGATATACCGAAAAGATTTAATGGTTGATTTATTTTTTAGCATAGCATCTCTCCATTGAATTTGTTTCGAAGTAATTGTCAATTTACTATAGCATGAACAAAATGAATTTGCTTCCACTCAATTAAAAAACCCGCTTTTTAAGCGGGTTTTTCTGTCTTTTTACGATAATAATCAAGTAGTCCCATCGCACAAACGTTTAAATCGACTGATATATAGTGATAGACGAAATGATCGTCAGGTACTCCACGGTTTGCTAATTCATTTCTTACTACGTTCAAAAGCTCTTCACCTAACAAAACAATTCTTTCTTCATACGTACGCTCTGCTGCTTGTTGGACGAGATTTTTTGTCGTTTGAACAAATGTTGGTAACCAGAACTTCAGTTGTTTCATGACTTCTGAAGGATTTTCTGACTTCCCGTAGTGTCCAAAATAAATCGCATCTGGATTTAAGGAACTGATTTTCTCAGCAGACTTCATCATTGCATCAGGATCAAATTGATTTGGTGATGTAGATGGAAGAAATAAATCAAAATCAAGCTGAGGATAGTAGACACCAACGGTATCTCCTACAAATACCCCATTCGTTTTGGAATCGTGTACGGAGAAGTGATGATTCGCATGGCCGGGCGTGTCAAAAAACGTTAAAGTTCTGTCATTCCCTATCGATAATGTATCACCATCTTGCATGACGATTAATCGATCGTGAGGAATCGGGAAAATTGGATCAAAAAGTTTATCGAACTGCTGTCCATAAACCGCTTTTGCTCCTTGAATGAGCTTAGCGGGGTTTTCCAGATGCCTTGCTCCCTTCGGATGAACGATCACACGGGCGTTTGGGCACTTTTGTAGAAATAAACCTGCGCCTCCTGCATGATCCAAATGAATGTGCGTAACGATGATATTCTTTATGCTTTTTAGCTTAATGTTAAGGCCTCGGAGTCCGTCAAGTAAATATGGAATGGAGGGACTGGCACTCGTTTCAATGATAGTGAGATCTTCTTCATGTAAGATATAGCTTCCGGTCCGTTTTTCTAGGTTAAGATCATATAGATCGATCAGATTGAGATCTTCTCCAAGTGAAGTAACTTCCATGTTTCTTACCTCCAGTAATGAAACGCATTTACTTATAGAGGATAGTCAAATTTGGACATCCTTTACAAATAACACTTCTCTTTACATGTGGGATTTTCCTTTATTATAACGATCACTTTTGTTTGAGATGACGAGTGGAGTTATAAATTTCATGAATCCACTGATTATCTCGTTTCTCAAGAACCGTCAGAGAGGTATTGAATAAGTGTTTTTCGTGATCCAATTCTGGTAATGCATTTTTGAAAAAGTGACGTAAAAAAGATCCGTGGCTGACGATCAATATGTTCTTCCCTTTATAATCTTCATGATATTCTGTAATCGCTTCAAGGGCTCTCGAAACTACGAGCTCTTCTTTTTCTATTCCAAGATCTAACTCCCGCCAGTCCGCTCCCCATTTAGCAATACGCTCCCTTTCTGTTGTACCTTCGATCTTTCCGCCACCAGCTTCACGTAAACGAGGATCAATAATAACTTCAATGCCTAGGGTTTTTGCAATTATGTTTGCCGTTTGTTTTGCTCTCTTCAGGTGGCTTGAATAGATGACGTCCCATTTCCCCTTTTCGAGGTGTCTTGCAAGTTTTGCTGCATCTCTCCGTCCGTCATCATCAAGGTGAATATCAGAGCTTCCCTGTGCCCTTTTTTCTTTATTCCAGGATGTGCTTCCGTGCCGAATAAATCCTACTCTCATGATTTGTCTCCTCTCAGTTGTGATCGATAGTCATTTTTATTAAGTACGTAATATCCTTAACTCTGTTCACCCCACAGATCGGGCGATCGAGTAAACTACATAATGCAATTAAATCAGCTAATTTAGCTAATCGCTTCCAATTCTCCGTTAACAAAATACCGCGATGAGTTAGTGCGAGCTGTAAACCATGTTCGAATGACGCTAAGTGAGGGAACTCATAGCGTAGCATGTTGCCAATATCAAAATAAATACTACCTGACAAGGCGAACTCCCAATCTAATACAGCGCTAACATCCGTTCCATTCATTAACAGATTTAGGCCATTAAAATCGCCGTGTACTAGCCTCGGGGAGCTCTTATCTTCATTAAATAAATGAGCATTCTCATATGAATAACTCAAAATTCCTTCTATTAATTGGCTTGATAACCACTTTGCTGCATGACTGCTGAGAAATGATTCCATAGTAGTCAGAAAAGAGTCAGGTGTTAGGTGGAATTCTTGCTTCACAGCTAAGTGATGATCTAAAAACCCATATGTATCAAACGTCAATTGCCGCATAGTAGCAAGTTGCTCCCCGATAGATTTCCCTATTTTTAGCATTTCTGATTGACTTGCGTTTACGAAGGTATCGCGGAGCAGACAACCTTCTTTCCATTCCAAAATTCCTACACCATAACCGTTCCACTTTGTGAAATGTAAGAAGCGAGGAGCGCGAACTTCGCCCGGTAATACCATATGTAAGTTTCTCTCTCTTTGAAGACTTTCAAGGTTCTTCGTCACACGAATAACAACCGGTTCTCGATCAACAAAGTCTACTTTGTAGTTTGTGTGACTTAAACCGCCAGAAAGAAGTGTTGTTCGTTGAATGGTGCTTTTGACATCATAGCTCTTAATGATTGCAGTTATAGCTTCAGACGGAAGTCTAATAATTGGATTGTGGCGTTCCCAGTTTGTTTTCATTCAACCCCTCCTCCCTTCTTTCATCATACCAACTAATGATCAAAAAAGCTCTTTCTCATATGAGAAAGAGCTGATTGCTTATATCCAGTTAATTGGTAAAGGGAGGACTGCCTGAATTTGTTTATCATACTTCTTCATTTCTTCATCAGTCATCCAGATGCGAACCGAACCATGATCTGTACTACTGCGAATCAAACGGCCAATCCCCTGACGCAGTCTTAGTAACATATATGGAAGGTCCACTTCGTTCACTGGATCTTCTGAGTGGCTACGCTTCGCCTGGAAAACAGGGTCATTTGGTGGGAATGGAAGAGATGAGATCAGTACCTGGGTGAGTGCCTCTCCGGGTACGTCGAGACCTTCCCAAAGATGATAAGAACAAAGAACAGCTGAGTGATCGCGCTGGAACTCTTTAACTGTTTCGCTTATTTCTCGATCGCCTTCATAGATCATAGTAAATGACCAGTTTTGCTCATCTGCGTAGCGTCGGAAGCGATTCATTTCTTCTAGAGAAGAGAACAAGAGCAAGGAGTGGCCCTTATTTGCGTGAAGTGCGCTACCCATTGCTTCCCACTTCTCTTTTTCATTGAGTGAAATCGTCCCGTTCATCTTCATCTGGGTTTCGTAATCAAATGGTGAATTCACAGAGAAAGAGGCATATTTTTGGATGCCAAGACTACTAGCTGTATAAGAGAAATCACCTGCCTGGGACAGTGTTGCAGAAGAAAAGACAAATGGGATTTTCTGAGAGAAGACTTCTTTTCGAAGAATGTCTTCTACAAGGCGTGGCATGATGACCAGTGACGTTTGTGTTTCCGTTTCTTCTAGCCAATGGATGCCCTCTCCGTCCTGAAGCAAGGTCCTTAACCCGTAGGCAAAAAACTCGAGGTACTCCTCCATAATTTTCACATGGTAGTCTTCCATCACGTAAAGCTCTGAATCAAAGACAAGCTGTTCAAGTAAGGCATCGACTTTTTCAGCGATTGCTTTCGCTGTCTCGATCATTGCTTCCGTTCGTGGGACGTCTTTTCGAACAGATCCTTCCACTGCTTTTGATGTCTTACTTAAATGAGCAAACCAATTATCGTGAAGCTCAAGAATCTCTTCGACGAGAGTAAGTGACTCCTCTCGAACATCCTGATCCATGTATCCTGTTAGAATACTGGAGAGCGTCTCAGAATGGAAACGATACGTTAGTCCTTTCTGAGCTGAGAATTCGAGAAGGTGCCCTTCATCAAAGACAACCGTGCTTGCTTCAGGTAATAATGGAAGCTGTCCTTCTCGTTTACGAGATTCCTTTGTCCATATGTGTTCCATATAAAAATCATGGGAACAAATGATCAAATCACTAGCATGGCGATAGTATTCTCGGTTAAGTGTCTGTCCACATCGGTGGCGCCAATCACAAGTGGAGCATTGCTGCAATGGATCCCAGGCGATTTTCTCCCACTTTTCATTCGGAACCCACGGGTATTCTTTCCGATCCCCATATCGTTCGAATGATTTCATCGATGCCGCAGGCTCATAGACGAACTCTGGAATTTCATCATGTACGCTAAGGATATCTTCATCATCTGTGCGATGAGCAAGATGGTCTAACTTTTTCACGCATACATATTGCTCGCGTGCTTTCGCAAGGCGGACATCAACGGTTAAACCAAGTGCTTTCTCAAGCTTTTCAATATCTCCGCCTTCTTTCACAAGCTGCTCAATGAGCGTTTCGTCGGCACATGAAATAATGGCTGGCTTACGTGTATAGCGTGCATAGCAAATCGCATATAGCAAATAAACAAACGTCTTTCCTGTTCCAACGCCTGCTTCTGCAAATACAACACTCTTATTTTTAAATGCCTGTTCAATTTGAAAGGCCATAAAGATCTGTTCATCGCGAAGCTCATATCCGTGTTCAGGGAGAATGTCATAGAACACATCTCCTACATAGTCACCGAGTTTTTCGAAAAAGGAATCTTCCTTTGTAATCTCAAAAGGTAATGATTGGGTCATGTATGGTCTCCTCTTCTAGCTTGATCCGTCCTTTTATTTTTTGATCGAATGTTACTGTTCAATAAGTGTTGCTTATGAATCTGAAAGTACTCCAAAAACAAAAGAAACCAGACTCTATCATAACAGATTTCGAGTTAATAGTGAAAAAAGATCTATCCTTTAATAAGCGCCTCACCTAGAAGTTGAAAAGAAGTCAGTCTTTCCGATCGATGTGGCATAAGCGTTGTAATCATAAATTCATCTGGTTGATACTCTTCTTGGAGCTCCTGCAGCTTTTCATGGACGATTTCAGATGTTCCACTAATAAGCTTAGACCTGTGATCAATAGGAAGTGATATGTTAAGTGCCTCTTCAACAGACGGGAATGTTGTTTTCCCTTTAGCACGAAGTTCATTTGCAACGTGAGTCCAGTGCGCAAGTTCTTCTGCACGTTTTGGTGTCTCACTGCAAATAACAGATACGGCTAGAATGCTATAAGGAGAATCTCCCGCATAGTTCTTCCGATAGGTGTCGAGAAGCTCTTTCGCATTTTGATCGCTCATAAAATAGCCAAAAGCATAGGACATATCGTTTTCTGCTGCTAACAGCGCACTTTTCTTTCCAGTCCCAAGGAGCCATGGCTCAGGAACGTGGTTAGGCACAGGCTTCGCCTGAAGATTATGATACAAATGGTCCTTTGGAAAGTCATTTTTGATAAACCGAAGTAGTTCATCCACTTTCTCTGGCATCTTCCGAACTTCTTCTAAAAATCGCGGAGATAGAGCAGTAGTCGCTTCGGCGGATCCCCCTGGTGCTCTTCCTAATCCAAGGTCGATACGACCTGGAAAAAGCGTAGCTAATGTATGAAATACTTCTGCAACCTTATATGGTTGATAGTGAGGGAGTAGTATTGCTCCAGCTCCAAGCCGAATTCGGCTAGTATGTGCTCCGATATAGCTTAAGAGTACCTCTGGGGTAGGACACGCTATGTGATCTAGGTCGTGGTGTTCTGTAACCCAGTAACGAACATAGCCAAGTTGATCACCGAGTAAAGCTAATTCTTTTGAAGCTTGTAGTGCCTCAGCTGTCGTTTCTCCATGAAAGGTTGGTGTTTGATCAAGTATACTTAATTTCATTCCGCACCTCTTTTAATACAATCTCTCCTTATCATATAGAAAAAAGCGTGCAATTTATACTCGAACGACTTCAAAAGAAAAACGCCCGCTATAGGCGTTTTAAATGAGTAGGTTAAAGAGATCTTGGTCCTTGTTAATTTCAATGTAAGAAAACCCTTTTCGATTTAAACGCTCAATCAAAGGTTCATAATCTTCTTTTTGTTTGAGCTCAATTCCTGCTAGAACCGGTCCTCGATCACGATTGTTCTTTTTCGTGTATTCAAAGCGGGTAATATCGTCGGTTGGCCCTAATACATCAGCCATAAATTCTTTTAACGCACCAGCTCGTTGCGGGAAGTGTACAATGAAATAGTGTTTTAATCCTTCATAAATTAAAGAGCGTTCCTGTATTTCTTGCATGCGATTAATATCGTTATTACCCCCACTAATGACGCAAACAACATTCTTTCCTTTAATTTGATCTCGATAAAAATCGAGAGAGGCAATTGACAGAGCCCCCGCTGGTTCAGCGACAATGGCGTTCTGGTTGTATAGTTCTAAGATAGTCGTACAAATTTTTCCTTCGGGCACAAGCACGACATCATCAAGAATATGTTTGCAAATATCGAGTGTCAGTTTTCCGACTTGTTTCACAGCAGCTCCATCTACAAATTTATCGATAAAATCAAGTGGTACCACCTGATCTTGTTCAATGGAACTTTTCATTCCTGGAGCACCTTCAGGCTCAATGCCAATGATTTTCGTATGGGGGCTAATGCTTTTGATATACGAGCCTACCCCTGAAGCAAGACCTCCTCCTCCAATGCTGAGCATAACAAAGTCTACTTCATCAATGTCATTCATAATTTCAAGGCCCACTGTTCCCTGCCCTGCAATCGTTCGATAATCATCAAAAGGATGGATAAACGCTTTGTCGTGTTTGGTACAAAACGCTTTCGCTGTTAGAAAAGAATCATCGAACGTATCGCCTGTTAGAATAACCTCAACATAAGCACCTCCAAATAATTCCACCTGTGAAATCTTCTGTCTCGGTGTTGTGGCAGGCATGAAAATATGACCTTGGATTCCAAGCGTTTTACATGAGAAGGCAACACCTTGAGCATGGTTACCAGCGCTCGCACAAACAATTCCGTTTGATTTTTCTTCTTCAGTAAGACTATGGATGAGATGATAGGCACCTCTTATTTTGAATGATCGTACATTTTGTAAGTCTTCTCTCTTCAAATATACGTTACAGTTATATCGTTCAGAAAGGATCTCATTCCGCTGCAGTGGAGTTGGTACCACTACTTCTTTTAAAACTTGATTGGCGATAATGATATCTTCCACCTGGACTTTGCTGATTGTTTTGCTCATTCTCGCACTCCTTCTGATTAATTAGAATTGTTTAACTTTTTAAAATTCATTTTAACACAGTTTAGCACGGTTGTACGTTATAGTTCTAAATGAATTGGATTTCTTTCGATTTGGAAAACATGCTACAATTTTAATAGGAAATGATTTCGATAGAAGGAGGCAATGAAATGGAAAATTGGGCATTTGTATCTGATTTTGACGGCACGATTTCAAAGAAGGATTTCTATTGGCTAGTGATAGAAGCGTATTTTCCTGAAGGCCAGGCGTTATATACGAAATGGAAAGCCGGAGAATATCAAGACATCGACTTTCTGGAACAGGTTTTCAAATCGATCAATCAAAATGAGGAGCAGATCATAGAAGATATTCTTTCATTACCGGTTGATGAACATGTTCCTTCCTTTATTGAAGCGGTACAACAACACGGTGGAGATTTCTTTATTTTAAGTGCAGGAACGGATTATTACATACATCACATACTGAAACATTACGGTATTCAGAATGTCCCTGTATTCTCTAATAAAGGCTATTATGAAAATAAAAATGTTCATCTTTCTATTGATAAAGCCCATTCGCATTATTCACGAAGATATGGCATCGATAAATCCAAAGTTATTACCGAACTGAAGGAAAAGTATGATGTTGTTTACTTTGCAGGAGATAGTGAACCTGATTCCCACCCTGCAAAAGTGGCAGACTTAACGTTTGCTAAGGATGCTCTCCAGGGGATCTTAAGGGAGAATAATGTCCCTTTTGTTCCTATCCATTCATTTGAAGATATCGAAAAGGTACTACGTGATAGAAAAATACTTGGCAAAGTTATGAAATAAAAAAAGACGCGTCTACTCGGCGCGTCCAATTAGTTAGTTTACATATTGTTATTATCGTTCTCTATAATTCTGTTCTTATGTCCCACAATTCCGGAAAAAAGCGATGATCGAGAACTTTCTTTAAATACCCTACACCTGATGAACCCCCTGTTCCTCGTTTAAACCCTATAATCCGCTCGACGGTTTTCATGTGCCGGAATCGCCACTGTTGAAGGCTGTCTTCTATATCTACTAACTTTTCAGCAAGCTCATATAGATCCCAATATTTCTCCACATCACGATATACAGTTAGCCACGCTTGCATTACAGAGTCATTTTTCTTGTAAGTCTCCTTCACATCACGATCAAGGATGTCCTGATCGATTTGTAACCCTCCTCTTGCTAAAGCTTTAATCGCAACATCATAGATCCCTGGCTCTTGATAAGCATGCGCTAATATGTCGTGAAGTTCTTTGTCCTTTTCATAGATTTTAAGAACATGGGATGTTTTGTATCCTAGTGCAAATTCAATCATACGGTATTGGTACGACTGAAAACCTGATGCCTGGCCGAGTGAATCACGAAACTCCATATATTCAGACGGAGTGAGTGTAGAGAGTACATCCCAGGCTTGAATAATTTGCGTTTGTGTTTTGGAAACGCGTGCCATCATTTTAAAAGCTGCAGATAGCTCATCTTTTTCAATGGCGTCAATCGCTCCTCGTAACTCATGAAGGATTAGCTTCATCCATAGTTCACTTACCTGATGGATAATGATAAAAAGCATTTCGTCATGATGCTCTGACAGCCTATTTTGACCAGAAAGAATTTTATCCAGACTTAAGTATTCTCCATATGTCATATTGTCTTTAAAATCTGTATGTATGGATGCTTCTGTTGGATCCGTGCTGTGGTTTTTTCCCATAAGGTTGGCCTCCTAAAGTAATGTAAGCGAATACATTTTAGTTTTAATGAAGTGGGTTCCTTCATTAATATGGTTCCAGTATTGTAAGATCCTTCTTTTCTCTGCTTATGTGTTCCACCTTACCTTCGTTCCTCTACTCTCTCAGTCAAATTATAACATGGCAATGTTGAACTGATTTCTTACAAACTAAAGTGAAACAGCGACTCATCAATTTGTTCCTGTTCGATTCCAATATACCTGAGCGTAATGGATGGTGCGGAGTGACCAAAGATCTTCTGCAACATTGCTACATCTTTTGTTTGTTTGTAGTAAAAGTAACCAAACGTCTTTCTCATCGTATGTGTCCCTATTTCGGACAGACCTGCTTCTGATGCAGCTTGGTTTAATAGTTTATAAGCTTGTCCCCTCTGAATCGGTAGATCGGTTTTATGAGAAGGAAATAAAAAATCATGTTCTTGCATATCGAATGTGTATGATTCAATCAGTTCCTTAAGCGAATAGTTAATCGGAAATCGCTTTGTTTTTCCCGTCTTCTTTTCCTTGATCACAATATGAGTCTGATTCCGAACATCCCCGACACGGAGTGGAAGTAAATCACTAATCCGAAGACCGGTATTAATTCCCATAATAAATAAGAACCAATCTCTGGAATTTCGCCTTCTTAAATTTTGTTTAATCAATTTTATCTTTTGAGGGTCTCGAATCGGCTGAACCGTGTTCATGAAGGCACCTTCCTTTCGGTATCCATTATGTATCATAAATGATAAACTATAGCTCGATATGTATCATTATACCCTTCCTAGCTTTATTCTGAAAGAGTAAAACCGCAAAAAATAAGCTTTCATTCGTTTTCATAATGATACACAATATATGTTTTGTATCATTGTGTAGCGAACATTGCATTTAGTTTTAAGTAGTTGAATAATGTCCGGAAGGATTAAAAATATAGCCGAATGGAAATATTTGTTTAAATCAGGCTTCGAAACTAACAAAATAGATGCTCTTAAAATAATGGCAGAAGAAAAAATCTTTCTATCCCTGTTCTCGCTGGTGAGAATCTAAACGAATTAGTAGCCTATGATGTGAGCACTATCACAGTGAAGACAATCCTGATGATGCTCGTGGTGAACCAGCCTACTTTTTGATCGATGATAAAAGGGCATTTGCTTTATCAACAAAGACACACAAGTTTATTTGGACGTCGACCATCAACCGAATTTCGAAGAGTTGTTCAAATTTATCGTTAAAACGTATTAAGTTTAATAAAAAAGGAGCATCGCTATTCATTTTGAATAGCGATGCTCCTTTTCAAATGGTTCTTTTAATTGATGGATGATAATCTTGCTTGGTCAAATTCTACAAGAATCAGATATAGAGTTTCTTGAATATGCTGTTTTTTCTATCATTAAGATGTAATGTCTTAATGTAATTTTTTTAAATATTTTTACTAGTACGGTAATTGAAATTAACTAATTTCAAGTGCTATTACTTCTACCTTTATTCGGTCAGGGTCTTCAAAGTAAACAGCATAGTGATTCTCTCCACCGGCATATGGATGTTTTTCTTTATACAAAATAGATACACTCTGCTGTTCTAGCTTTTTGGTCAAATTGTCAACGTGCTCTTTTGAGAAGGAATAAAAAGCTAGATGGTTTAGACCAATTCTTTTCCGGTGATATCCTTGATTTTTAAAGTTATCTTCTACTTGTACGAAAACAATATAGCTTTCATTAAACTTCCAACTTTCCCCTTCACCCCACTGTTGGTATAATTCGTAACCTAGGTCATGAAGGAGCCACCCCCAGAACAACATGCTTTTCTTTAGATCTGACACATATAGCTCAATATGATGAATCATAGAAAACCCCTCTTTTTTAGAAATACCATAAGATTATTATGTAAACTAAGGATCACAGGCATTTTCAGCCAATGATCCTATTCTAAACTCTTTCTTTTTCATTTAATAATTTTTCTGGATTAAACTAAGTAACTCTTCGGCAACAAATACCCCATTTTTTTGAATAAGACGATCATCAAAATAGATTTCTCTTCTAATTGATTTAATATCCTCTCACCCGGTTGTCGGATAAAGAACAACATTCGCTCTTCAATTCACTGCTGTTGGATTTCTGTATGGATAGATGATTCCACCATCCAACGGTTTTTGAAGGCATTCGTAACAAAATTTTGTTTCTCTACGTATTCGCGAATAACGTCTTTTATTTCGTCTGGTTGGTATGCGAAGTTCCGATTATTCGCAAGATCTGGATATCCTGAACCTCTCAGTAAATAATCAGAGGAAGCAACACTGTACCACCTTTCGAGTTCCAGAGGTTCTCCTTTCACTAAAATCGTTATGACTCTCTTTCGGTCATGAAGAATTTCAGCACCAGAAATATGAAGTCTTCCTACATATTTCCCTCTAAAACCTGGTCCCTTACCATCTGACATACAGATAGAACTATCTAGAGAACTTTCAAGTGCCGCACGGAGATCTTTGCCCTGAATTTCAAAATAAGTTGGATTTAATGGCGATGGACAGATCTCGATCAATTTTTTATTCGAAACAAATTCCACGATTCCACCATTTACGATGCCGCTATTAATAAGTCCGATATCTGACTTAAACCGATCCTTTAATCCATCAGCAATTAAGTTCGAGAGTGGGTTTTCTTCGAGAATATCATGCCATAATATTTCTGAAATGGAATATAGTGGCTCACTCAAGTTAGCAATTGCTTCTGCTTTACTCTTATCCAGAAGTTTTTGAATATGATCGTCTTTACTAGCTTTACTAGTAGGAATCGCTGAAGACGCTAATAGATCGATAGAGTCATGACTATATTCCATCTCAACAATGCCAATGTGCTCTCCATACATGCCAGCTGAATTCAGGATGGTTCCATTCACTACTTTCGCTTCTTGATATAGAACATGATCGTGAGCAGAAAGAATCACATCGATTTCGTCAATTGCTTCTGCTAATTCAATATCTGCTTCTGTTCCAATATGATTCAGTACAATACAAACATCATACCGATTACGTTGTTTCCATATCTCATCTCTGATCGCTGCTTTGTAATCAAGGATTTGAAACCCCATTAATTCATTGAACTCCTGTAGATCTGGTGATGCACCAGTGACTAGTATTCGTAGTCCATTTTTATGAATAATCGTGCTGCTTTTCACTCCCCTAAAGAACTCACCATTTGCTTTTCGCAGGTTACAACTAATGAATGGAACTGAACTATTCATCGCCATATGCTCAAGCGTATCGATTCCTTTGAAAAGTTCGTTATTTCCAATTGTGATGGCTTCATAACCTGCTGATTCGAGCATTTTCACAGCTGCTATCCCTCTTGTCCCCTGAAGTTCGATACTTCTAAAGTCAGCAAAATCGCCTCCATCAATGATAAGCGTTTCCTCGTTAGAATAATCTCGAATAAGAGAAGTTGCTCTTGAAAAATTCTCAAAATGACTATGTATATCATTTGTGTGGATGATGTTCAGCTTCATAGTTGCCCCCCTATTATTATCTAAGTATACTTTTTACTTCCATACTAGTAATTCGGAAACATACAAAGAAGTCCTGCTACGTTTTTAATTCGCTTACAAATAGTTCAAATCGCTCGGAAGGAAATAGTAACCTAATCAAGAAGAAGTGATGTAATGACAATGAAAAGGGGTACCTACTATGAGTAATCTAGGAAATGATGTCCAATTTGGTATTTACAAACAAATGCATTCTCCTGATCCAAACCGTCTCCCTACACGATTTGAAGATTGGGAAAAACAAGCGAGAGAAGTTCTAGCTGATGGTCCCTATGACTACGTTGCAGGTGGTTCTGGTGCAGGGGACACCGTGCAAACAAACAGAGACTCCTTTAAGAGATGGCACATCGTTCCGCGAGTACTTCGACATGTGGAGGATCGAAATTTAAAGGTCGCTCTTTATGGCCATATGTATTCCTCCCCTGTAATGGTGGCACCAATTGGAGTTCAATCTATTATCCATCATGAAGGTGAACTTGCATCAGCAAGAGCAGCTGCCTCAATGGGCGTACCATATATCGCTAGTTCTGCCTCAAGCCATTCTATGGAAGAAATTGCAGAAGTCATTGGCGATTCACCAAAGTGGTTTCAGCTCTATTGGAGTCGAAATTCCGCCATTGCGAGAAGCTTTGTGGAACGTGCAGAGCACGCTGGATATTCAGCAATTGTCGTCACGCTTGATACCCCGATGATGGCGTGGCGCGAGTTAGATCTTCAAAATGTCTACCTACCTTTTCTAATGGGAGAAGGCATAGGGAATTATCTCACTGACCCTGCCTTTCTTTCGGGGCTCAATACTCCACCAGAAGAGGATGCCATGGGGGCGATTATGCATTGGACTCGCGTTTTCGGAAACGCTAGTTTAACGTGGGAAGATTTAAAAGAATTAAAAACATATACAAATCTACCTATTATTTTAAAAGGAGTCCTTCATCCGGATGATGCGAAGCTTGCAGTAAAATATGGAGCTGATGGCATCATTGTATCAAATCACGGTGGTAGACAGGTCGATGGTGCACTAGCGGCACTAGACGCCCTCCCGGCTATTGTTGAGGCAGTTGAAAATCAAATTCCTGTCTTGATGGATAGTGGCATAAGAAGAGGTGCCGATATTTTTAAAGCAATCGCACTTGGCGCAAAAGCCGTTCTCATCGGGCGCCCTTGCATGTATGGCCTAGCTGTTGCAGGAGAATCGGGCGTGAAGCAAGTACTTACAAATCTACTGGCAGATTTGGACTTAACGATGGCATTATCAGGATGTCGGGATCTTAATGAAGTGAACAAAGATATGATTATTCCAGCTAGTCGATAGACTTTGCTAATCCCTAAGGCATTTAAGAAAACAGTATACTGAAGTAGTTCCGTTTTGGAGTAAAAAATGTAAAAATGGAATACATGATGCCCCACAAAGTTCCCGCTAAGTTTATGGGGCATCTTAGTGTAAGCACTTAATATTGTAATGATATTACATAGCCTGAAGTGGACTTCTTGGAAATGAAAACGATTAATTCATCAGGTTCATTAGTTACATAAAATGATAAATATAAAAAGCATTTATCAGAATTTCATGTCCCTCTGAATAACCATTATTTATTAGCCTTCCATTAGATAATATATATAACCCCAAAACAACTTTTCTTGTCTTAACCTTTCTTTGTTTCTCTCAGATGATTCTTTCGTGTCTTTCATCGATTTGCTCCTTGATTTTGCTTATTACTTTTTTTAGTATGACATGACTATAAGACCTCTCCGGGTACGTATATAAATTTCTCCATTTATCCGCCATCTCATCCAAAAATATCAGCTTTGCGTAAGATTCGTGTTCTTTGTGTTAGAGATTTTCTTTTTGCTTCCTTCTGTTTTGAAGTCTCTCGCATGACATACATATTGTAACTGGCTTTAAGAGAATCCACTAAACCATGAGAAGTCAGCCGAAGTTATAGTAACGGTCTAAAGATTTTTCATCATATTAGAAAGGGATCATCATATATTGTTTGAGATGTCATGTGGTAATGATACACCTAAAAAATGGGGCGATAATTTCCCCTTTTAGAAAGGGCCATGTGGATCACTTGAGTTGGTTAAAGCGCTCGAAGTTTATGGTGTAAGGAGGAGAAAAGTTGCTTACATTGACGACAGGGCCAATTGAAAATAACCCTACCAATGGTATAAGGACAACGCAACAGGTAACAATCAAGATTTCGAATCGTAGTACTGTCAGTACCTCTTCAGTGGAAATAGTAGGGACTTATTTAAACGCCACTCGGACTGTGTATGTCTTAGAACTAATAACCATTCCTGTGAATGGTGTCGTTTCAAAAACGTATTTTGCAGATCTCGATGGGTATCAATTCTCCTTTCATATAACCGGTCCTGCAATGGCTCAGACAGGTGTATCAGCTTGGGGGAAATCGAATGGAAATTTGCAACCCGCACATAGACTTGTCTTATCTGAATTGAAACGTGATTAAACAGCTCCATTTTACTTTCCTTAACAAACGGTTGAAGTGAAGCTTTATAGAGGTAAAGGAGGGTTAAAATGCCAATGTTGTATACCGGGCCTATCGAAAATGCTCCTGTAAATGGCGTTCGAGCTACACAGCAGTTTTCAGCGAAAATAACAAATCGAAGTTCAACATTAAACGGTACAGTCTACATCGAAGGATATATCTTAAGTAACACCCGAACGTTATATGTGCAAGAATTGTTTAGCATTGCACCGAATCAGGTCATAACTAAAACGTTCATGGCTAACTTTGATGCATTTGAGTTTAACTTTACGACGAGTGGAGCAGCTGAAACCGATATTGAAGTATCGGCCTGGGGTAAAAACGCTGCAGGTCAATTGGTCACGGCCCATCGGCTGGTTTCTTCTGAATTATTAGGCGCGCAATTGAATGGCGTCACGGGAGTAACAGGGGCCACCGGGACAACTGGAGTAACTGGAACCACTGGGGCTACCGGAGTAACTGGAGCCACTGGAGTCACTGGAGCCACTGGAGTCACTGGAGTCACTGGAGTCACTGGAGCCACTGGAGTAACTGGAGTCACTGGAGCAACTGGGGTAACTGGAGCCACCGGAGCTACCGGAGCCACTGGAGTCACTGGAGCTACCGGAGTCACTGGAGCCACCGGAGAAACAGGTGCTACCGGAGTCACTGGAGCTACCGGGGTAACCGGGGCTACCGGAGCCACTGGAGTAACTGGAGCTACCGGAGTCACTGGGGCTACCGGAGTCACTGGAGCCACCGGAGAAACAGGTGCTACCGGAGTCACTGGAGCCACCGGGGTAACCGGGGCCACCGGAGAAACAGGTGCTACCGGAGTCACTGGAGCCACCGGGGTAACCGGAGCCACCGGAGAAACAGGTGCTACCGGAGTCACTGGAGCTACCGGGGTAACCGGGGCCACCGGAGAAACAGGTGCTACCGGAGTCACTGGAGCTACCGGGGTAACCGGGGCCACCGGAGAAACAGGTGCTACCGGAGTCACTGGAGCCACCGGGGTAACCGGGGCCACCGGAGAAACAGGTGCTACCGGAGTCAACTGGAGCCACCGGAGAAACAGGTGCTACCGGAGTCACTGGAGCTACCGGAGAAACAGGTGCTACCGGAGTCACTGGAGCTACCGGGGTAACCGGGGCTACCGGAGCCACTGGTGTCACTGGAGTCACTGGAGCTACCGGAGTCACAGGAGCCACCGGAGAAACAGGTGCTACCGGGGAAACGGGAGCCACTGGTGCCACTGGCGGGGTATTAGACTTTGGAGATTTTTTTGCATTGATGCCGCCTGATAATGCAGCAACTGTAGCTCCTGGTACAGACGTAAGTTTCCCACAAGATGCTCCAAATAGCGGATCTGGAGTTATTACTCGTATAAATGCCAGTTCGTTTAACTTGTCAGAAATCGGTATTTATCAAGTATTGTTCCAGGTGAGTGTAACCGAAGCTGGACAGTTGCTTCTAACGTTAGATGGCGCTGATTTGGCATATACTGTGGTTGGAAGAGCAACCGGAACTTCTCAAATCATTGGAATGGCAATTGTGGAAACGACTGCCGTCAATGGAGTGCTTACAGTACGAAACCCTGCAGGCAATGCTGCAGCACTAACCATAACCCCTGTAGCTGGAGGCACAAGATCCGTATCGGCACACCTTATCATCACAAGACTTCAATAACGTTGAATAAACAATCTTTTGTTTTCATCCAATTTAAAAATATGCTAAATTATACTTTTTCTACGTTGGCTGGGGATAAAGAAGCACACAGAGCAAAACCTTTTTATTTCTTCCTTCAAACTTAACGGATTTTCGCATGTTAATGGGTTGTCTGTGGCTCCCGTTGTTGTTTGTATTCCATAGAGTAATGATTTGAGTATCTATAGAAAGGTCATGAGTAACATTTTTTAGCCCACCCTCTATTTGAACTAATGGAGGGTGGCTTTTCATGCTGAATAGGTAGTGGATTTTTTTGAATTAAATTCTTCTTATGTATAATAACTTTCTAATCCGTTCACTCCGTTAACATGCCCTTCAGAAAATAGGTGCTTCTGAATTAAACGATAATTACTACAATTACCTTGTCGATTTGGTTTGTATTTTTCTAGCCATTTTAGTAAGTAATTCATCTTGAAATTCCAAAAAAAAGCAGCTCAATTAAGGGTACAATTTATATTTTGTACTCTAGAACTGAACTACTTACTATTTCCTACTGTATTCTTTCATCCTAACACTCTATTTCCATTGAACAGCTTCTTGATGCTTTTGTACCGTTGAGCTACGTTTTAAATAAATGAGATAGATGATCATCGAAATGATAACGGAAATTCCGGCAGTCAAATAAATATCAGCATATCCGAATGTTGAAGCAATCAGACCGAAAAACATGGCTCCGAGTCCAACTCCTAAATCAAAGAATGAGAAAAAGGTTGCGTTCGCCATTCCTTTTCGATGGAGTGGAGCTTCATTTACTGCCCATGCTTGAAGAGCTGGCTGAACAGATCCAAATCCCATTCCAAATAATACAGCTGCTAAAAGCAACATAAATTGATTCGATAATAATGTAAGATCGATCATCGCGACTAGAATCAGGAACGCACCTGGTAAAAATATAGCTTTATGTCCTCTTCGATCATAAATTCTCCCGGCAAATGCTCTTACTATCATGAGAGAGAAAGCAAAAACCACAAAATACCACTCGATGCCTTCAATTCCGAGCTGTTCTGCGTACAATGGCAAGAACGTTGCGATTCCTCCAAACACCATCGTAATAAAGAATAGGAGTACCGAAGGCATTAAGGCGGTCTTCTCAAAGAAATCCCATTTCCTTTTCTCAACAGGTATCTTATTGGCTGGCTTATAGCGAATAAAAGAAGCAACGGTAAATGAGATTAATCCTGCAGCTGCTGCAATCAAGAACATGGATGTGAAATCAAATATAGCAATAATCAATAACCCAAGTGCTGGTCCGAATGCCATTGCTAGATTACCAGCTAGTCCAAAATAGCCCATCCCCTCTCCTCTGCGCTTTTGAGGGATGAGGTCGGTCGCAATCGTGCCTACTGCTGTTGTGGACATTCCCCATCCAAGACCCTGTACGACACGCATAAGAAATAATACAACAAGGCTACCTGTAAATGCATACGATCCAACTGAGATCACGAAAACCAATAGTCCAATTAAGAACACGATTCTTCTTCCAAGTGATTCGAGAACATGACCACTCCATGGTCTTATTAGCAAAGCCGATAGTGTGAATATCCCTACGACGAAACCGATGAGTTGATCACTACCACCAAGTTTATTCACAAATAACGGCAGCGTTGGGAGCGTCATTTGAAAACCAGCAAAAATGAAGAAGTTTGCGATACAAATGAAAATAAATTCCCGCGTCCAAATTTTCTCTTTCGACGCGACTTGCTGATTTACCATACGTATTCCTTCTTTCGCGTTAGTTCAAGTCCATTATTATCTTACACCACTCTGAATCATTCATAGACTTTCCTGCTCAGGGTTTGGACAATAAAAAACGACCTTCCACCATAGAAGGTCGTTTTGATTGTTAAACATTAACTAACGAAAATTATTTAGGAGATTGGAAGAATTCAATCCATTCACCATCAGGACCAGCAAAAAACAGATATTTAGCTCCATTTGGGAGTACATTAATTCCTTCATCGATAAACGTCACGCCGAGATTTCTAACTCGAGTTCTTTCTTCCTCAATATCAGATACTGTAAAAGCAATATGGTGAACTTTACCTTCCACTGGTAATTCAGAGTTGTACCCCTCAATTAACTCGATGATTATTTCTCCCTCAAGCCCAAGAAAAGCAAGTTTCTTGTTTCCGTCGGGAAGAGTGAGTTCATCTAGCAATTCAAGACCAATAATACCTTGATAAAACCCTTTTGATGCTTCAATGTTCCTAACCTGTACACCAACATGTTCAAGCTTTTGAATACTCATAGGTCACCAGCTTTCTACTCACATAGTATGTCTCTCATCAATCGTAAATCTATCATACTAATGGATCGAATCCAAAGCAAGGACGCAACTTTCTCAAAAAAAGCGTTAGTTATCAAACTGGATGATCTGATTCAGAAATTCCCCGATTACCAAAGACGACTGAAGCCTAACGGCGACTGCAGGTGGGAGTGTTTCTCTCATTCCTTCAAACGGTACACCTAGCCAGAGAGTTTTCCGATCAAGTACGATGAATGGAAAAGAAATCGATTGTTCAATATGATTCGCGTACGGTAAGGAACGTATTAGTGACGACGAAACAAGCGTTAAGGAACCTGTTGCTTGTTTGATTTCTCTTTCCCACTCTTTCGTTAAAACCCCACCGCTTGGGATCGCTACGATAATTTCTCTCGACTTAGCAATCTCAGAAAATATAGTTTTTGTTTTCATAGCATGATGCCATGTTAACTTTGGATGATGATGATTGACCCAATTACCAATTTGATTCGGTGTAATCTGTTCATGATGATCAATGTGATGATCTACTAGCTGATGTAGCGTTTTGGTACGAGGCACCTTTTTCTTAATGTAGTCGACATTACTTACATGAATAAATTTGCCCTTTGTTCTCGTCATAGCCACGTTGATCAATCGTTCACTATTCTGTCCTGTTAACAGCATACCCGGACGGGATTCTGGCTCTCCATCGACTGTATCAAATACCATCATGTCTCGCTCGCTTCCTTGAAAACGATGGACTGTTGCAGAAAAGATATCCGCCCGGTGTCGCTCATCTTGAAGTAAGTCTTCCACTAATAAATTCATCATCCTCGCCTGAGTGCGGTATGGAGTCACATATCCTATAGATGTCATCCCATCAAGAATCGCCTCATATATAGCTTGAAATGAAAGAAATAACTGCCATAAATTCATCCGAGACTTAGAGGCTCGTCCAGTAAGGCAATAGTGTCCAGTATGGCTCGTATCGAGCAGCAAAGATGCCTTTCCTACAAACGGTTGTCTTTCCGTGATCGATTTCCTCCAATCTGTTGTTTTCGGGTGATCCTTCACGAGAGATTGATAGATTTGGTTATTAGTGAACCCTGAAATATCAGGATGCATCCTCCGTTGCTCATTTAGAAGAAAAAGTTGTGGATGGAAGTGATCCTTTTGAATATTTGCTACAATGCCTGAACGATGAAAGACGTCCTCACGGAGCCACTTTGTTACTAGAGGGTGTCTTGCAGATGCGATTGGAGGTAGCTGTTTGAAATCTCCGCAAATCACCACTCTTTTTCCTAGTGATGCAGCAAAAGCTGCCTGAGGAACATACGCCATGCTCGCTTCGTCAATAATGACAACATCGACTCTCTTACGATAGATCGTCTCATCAATTGCAGCTTTTGTTAGTGTTGTTCCAATAATGGAGGCTTCTTTAACAAACTGGGTTTCTTTTCTACGAATTTGTTCAAGAATACTTCCTAACTTGGATTCAAGCTTCAGCAACTGATCGGAATCCCGCTTACTGAATGATGTTGATAAATCTTCTTTCAATTTCTTTCGTTCATCAACAATCCTACCTTTTTCTTCAGCGAGATTAGGATGTTTCGCCATCAAAAGCTGATCAGAATAAAGTGGAAGTTCTGAAGGAACATCACGTTGAAGGCCGTATCGCATAATTTTACCTTCTTCAAACTTCTCCCTATCTTCTGCAAAAGCAGCGGTTTCACGCATCAGTACATCCACAGCCTGATTGCTGTGAGATAAAATAAGCACGCTATTCCCCTTAAAAAAATGGTTTGCAGCTGCTCGGGCTAGATTATGAGTTTTACCTGTTCCGGGTGGTCCCCAAACGAACGTCACTGGATTATATTTGGAGCGAAGTATTAACTCATGAAGGGGGCTTTTCACCTTTTCTTCAGGATGTTTCGTGGTTTCTGACGGGTTCATCAGACGACGAACTCTTGCTAATCTTCTTTTGCTCTTCTTGATCTCTTCGAGGCGTTCGTGAAGTTCATCTAGTAGCTCCCATGGATCGTGGTATAGATCGGCCTCTCGTATAAGTTCACCGAAACCTCCTTCAAGAGATAAGATGACATTCTTACCTTCAGCTGACAAAATACGTCCTTCCTTTTTTACATGCCCCATTTCAATACGTACTTTTGACCCGTTTGGAATTTGAACCGGCATCAAGGCATCAAAATAGTACCTAAAGTCATCTCGAGAAGATAACAACTGCCCATTTTTAATTCGATAAGGTCTGCTTCCATATTTTTTGAGATGAGCTATTTCAGCTCTTAACGCTAATTGCCATTCTTCAATTATTTCTTGCATCGTAAATCGCTTCCTTTATTCATTCGCACCGTTAGACGATACGTTATATAATCTTTTTACAATCTCTCTACTATATCACGCGAACGGTTCGTTCTCTACAATACAAACATTAGGAATGGTGATGATGAATTTTCTCTAAAAATACATCAAGCACTTTCGTTTGAAATGGCGAACGCATTAGAATCGAAAACGTTCTTTTGTAGGTAAAATTTGGAATAGCAAGAACTACGAGAGTACCGAGCTCTAATTCTTTGCGAATCGTCCATTTCGATAAAATGCTAATTCCTATGCCAGCTTCTACAGATTCTTTAATCAATTGCGTACTCCCAAACGACATCGTATTGGGAGGTGAAATCCCAAGTTGGTGCCACATTCTCTCTGTCGCTTCTCTTGTTCCAGAACCCGACTCTCTCACGACCCACATTTCTTTCTCAAGTACCTTTCCGTTCCCCTCTTGAGAATAAGAGGGAGAAGCTACAATAACCATTTCATCCTGCGCAAAATCTTCCACTTTCATATCTCTCGAAGGATAATCGCCTTCAATAATCCCAACATCCAATTGATGAGAGTAGACGAAATCACCTATTTCTTTGGAGTTCCCGATCGTAATAGAAGGTGTGATGAGAGGATACTCTTTTCGAATCGCTGCAATGACATGTGGCAATACATACTCACCGTACGTATAACTCGCACCAATCGTGATTTTACCACTTGCTCGGTTCGTTAAATCGTCAAGCAAATAAGTCATTTTCGAATAGAGATTTAATAGCTCCTTTGCATGATGATAGACGATTTCTCCTGCTTTATTCATTTCTACAGATCGATTGCTCCGCACTAGTAATTTCGTTCCCAGTGAATCCTCTAGACTTTTAATATACTGACTAACAGCGGGCTGTGTCATATGCAGTTCTTCAGCCGCTCTTGAAAAGTTACGCTTTTCGACCACTGCGACAAAAACATTAAGTTGTTGATCCATTCTTTCCCCTCCGCTATAAGTTAATGCTTATTATATAGATTATATTTATTTATTTCACTTATAGCAAAGGATTAAGTAAACTATTAAATAGAGAAACGGAGGAAAGATCATGATCAGCACGATTAGACAACAACAAACGCTACCACCTGGTATCCGCTGGGTGCTCGGAATTGCATTCACTTTTTTCATTGCATTATTAGGTTATTATTTAGCCAAGGTCCCTGGTTTTAGCTTGACTGGTCAACTTGCTTCTGCTATTTTCATTTCGATTATTTATAGACAGATTGCAGGCTATCCTGAATGGCTAAGGTCCGGGATTACATTTTCTTCTAAAAAATTGCTTCGATTTGCCATTATTTTATACGGAATTAAATTGAATGTTAGTCTAATTTTACAGGATGGATTACCAATTCTACTGCTCGGAGCTTGTGTGATTGCCTTTGCACTAATGTCATCGGTATGGCTTTCGAAAGCCATGAATGCGAACAAATCGATCACCCTGTTACTTGGAGCAGGAACTGGAATTTGCGGAGCTGCTGCGATTGCAGCGGTTGCTCCAATCGTCCAAGCAAAGGAAGAGGATACAGCTATCGGGGTTGGCATCATTGCCCTATTCGGGACTATTTTCTCAGTATGCTATACAATCATACGCCCATTCCTACCTTTATCACCGTCAGAATATGGGATATGGTCAGGGGTATCGCTGCACGAAGTCGCTCACGTCGCTTTAGCCGCCGCACCTGGCGGGGAAACAGCTTTAGCAATGGGGCTTCTTGCAAAACTTGGAAGAGTATTCTTGCTTGTGCCAGTTTGCTTTCTCTTCATGTATCTCATGAAACGAAAGAATGAGGGAAGCAAGCAACAAGTACCCTTCCCTTGGTTTTTGGTTGGGTTTATTGCCATGAGCCTTGCGGGTACATTTCTTCTTGGTCCAGTTATTCCTTTTTCCGACTCAGCTACAAAAGTCGTAACCGATATTACTACTTGGTGTTTAACTGCTGCCATGGTAGGACTTGGCCTTAGTGTTAGTTTGAAAGATTTGAAAGACAAAGCGTTAAAACCAATGGTTATCATTACAATTGTATCGATTACACTTTCGGTTCTTACATTTTTTATCGTTAAATGGTTCTACTGAGCTTCTTTAGAATGGTCATCCTCATCGGATGACCATTTTTTACGGAATCGGTCGACGTAATGAAACACTGTCCGTAAGATAAGCGCATGGAGAAGAATACCTACGATGGTAAGAAGCACGATGACCGACTTTCCTATGAAAGATGTTGGTTCAACAGCAAACCGACCAACGAAAATAATCGAGCCAAGTGACCAAATCGCAGCGTCTTTAAAAGAATCAACAACAGGTTCATAAAAATAAAAAGGGAAGGTTGAAACAATCACGAAAACAAAGCTAGTTAGAAACCACGTTTGTGGGGACATTCCCATTGCTTTACCCAAGATAGGGTTACTAAACCTCTTAGCGATGGTTTTGATTCGCCAGAGACGATAAAGTCTAGCGAGTTTGGCCCCTTGAAAAATGGTATCAAGTGGAATAAGTGCAATGAGATCAAATGGATGCTTTTTGATGTATTCCCACCTATCTTTAGCAAGGTAAAGAAAAACCATATAATCAATAAAGAACACAATCCAGGTACCAATTAATATTTCTCGTTGAAAGGGTGACTTATACCAGATCGTCGAAACTGATAAAATGACGCATATAAATAACAAGTATTGATAAACCACTTTCCACATCTGGTAATCCCCCTTCCATGCTAGTCTTTCCAACCACGGTATCTTGCTGTTCGAACTTCTTTTATGTATGGTTCTATATCTGGCATATCTAATTCCTGAGCCTGTTGAATGGAAAGCTCATTATCATATGGAACTCGAACGATACTAATCGAAAAGCTTCCTCGCTCATCTGAGTCCATCAAACCTTCTAATACAGCGTATGAAGCATCAGGTCTTTCGAGTGAATTTCCGACACTGCCGGTGTTAAATAACGTTCTTTCACGCAAATAGTCGACATATGACCAATGAATATCGCCATAGCCGACCACGTCTGGTTCATTATGTGTTGTTAAAAATCTACCAGATTCTCTTGTGTTATGAAACATCTCTAATCTCTTTTCCAAAGAATCATTTTGGTATATTCTATGATGAACACTCTGTGGAGAAGCGTGCAATAGACGAATCCGCTTTCCGCTCATATAAAAGTCATAAGAAAATGGGAGGTTTCGTAAGTATTGTATCCTCTCTTTCCCCAATCGATTTTGATGCCATTTGTTCGCATCCCAATCAGATGGTTCAGCTATATTTTCATCCCAGTTGCCTCTGACCACAACATCGCACACTTCTCTAACTCGGTCTACAACGAGATCCGAATGTGGTCCTTTCCCTACAAGGTCACCTAAACAAATTATTTTTGAAATTTTTCTTTCTTGACAATCTTTGATCACTGCCTCTAATGCGGGCATATTGCCGTGTATATCTGAGATTATTCCGATTCGTTGCATAATAAATCCTCCACTTGTTTATAATCTATACCTATTATACCAGTGATGAACTTGTATTCGAGTCGTATTCAAAAATCATCGAACGGAATAGAACGTTTCACATGGATAAGCATAAGTTGCTATGTTAAAACAATCACATTTTAAAAAGAATTAATCAAAAAAAGGCTGTGTATACAGCCTAATACCCTATTTCGTCAGCTTTTATAGGTTGCTAATACAACTGCGATTTGATCTTCAATTTGTTCCATTTCTTCCTCATTCAGGAAATGATTGAGAATCACAGAGAAAATAAGTGGTTTTTCGGATTGAACATAACCAGACAATGAACTAACACCGATTAATGTACCAGTTTTTGCGCGAACAATCTTTTCAGCGGCTGTGTTTTCCAATCGATTTCGGAGCGTCCCCCCTACTAACCGCTCAGGAACACCTGCGATAGGGAGCGACTTCAAGTATGTTTCAAACCAATGTTTCGTTTGAATGCGGTATAGGAGCGCTGTAAGGAAATTTGGCTGTACGAGACTTACCTGTGAAATACCAGATCCATCACGTAAGCACAGGTCATTTGGGTTTAGGCCCTCTTTGAATAAAAATGAACGAATCACTTCTAAACCTGCATCAAAACTTCCTTTATTATGTATAAATTTCCCCATTTCTTTTACTAGCACTTCTGCATGACCATTATTACTAAGTTTCATAAAGGGAGTGAGTAATTCTGAAAGAGGGATCGAGTCTTTTTTAAGTAATCTGTCGACAGAATCAGGTACTTCTGCTAGTTTTTCTTGACCACAAATTTCAATACCTTGTTTTTGTAATGATTTCCTGAACAAATTTAAAGCATATTTTGCTGGGTGCCAAATGGCAACCCAAGTATTTTGTGTTATATCACCTATTGAAATTTCTCCGTTTACGCTAATCGAGTTCGTTCCATGAACTCGATTAATCTGCAAGTCAGTAGTCAGTTTCGAATTCACAGTAGTGGCATTGTTGATCATTGAAACCGTATCAGTTTCTGGAGTCATGTTAACGATGGGTTGTAATCCCACTTCTCCCCCTGGAGATACTTCGACTAAAATGGTTCCTGCATCATAATCTTCATTTGGTGAGGCTGTAAGCGCTGACACCTGAGCGCCGTAATATTCATGCTCGTCACTCCAAATGATATCTTCTGAGAGGTATTGAGTATCATACCATGACTCATCACCAATTAGATTTCCTTCGATTCGATTAATTCCAAGGTTCTTTAACTGTTTCGAAAGCTGTTCAAAATCCTCCATCAACAATGTAGGGTCCCCCTTACCTTTTAAGTATAGGTTCCCGGTTACGATACCATCTCTAACAGACTGGTCAGTGAAGACTTCAGTCATGAACTTGTAGTCTGGACCTAATGTGTCAAGAGCAGCGGCAGCAGTTATTAACTTCATATTAGATGCAGGGGTTAATCTCGTCTGACCATGATGGTCAAATAGTAGTTCTCCATCATGAGAAGATCGAATGCTCACTCCAGCAATGGTCCCTCTTAATCTGTCGTCTTGAAGTATGGTATGTATTTGATGAGATAAAGTCGTACGTTTTTTATGCGATAGGTGTTCATACTTACGTGATAAGAAAGGTAGTAAAAGACTTCCTATTACGATCGCGCATCCAGTTAACTTTCTAGTCTTCACTTCATTTCCACCTTTCTGTAAAAAAAGACTTTTTAGCTAAATTAAAATAGAGCCGACGGGATTAATTCTCTCGCGCGGCTCCGTCTATGAAGTTTCATGGAATGTCGACAGATGAAATAACATCATTTGATTTGCTTCAGCCCCTGTTCCTTAATCGTTGTTTTGACATAATCTCCAGCTTCTTTTGGACTTTCTTCTTCATTTCGCTGAAATCCCCACACATTCGTCAGCAGTAAACTTCCACTCAATGAAACAGTCCGACGCTCTCGCACCATACTCCCCTCCTTTTCGCTTAATAACTCTTTCTTTCGCTACTTGAACGACCTTTTCCTTCTTTTGTGACGAATTCACATCTAATTACCTAGAATGCTGTTAGTATGAGGGAAAACTTGTAGAACAATGGGAATCAAATAGAATAAATGAAAGGTATGTATAGTAAAAAAGAACCTCGATTAGGAAGGTTCTTTACTGTTGAGAGCTCTGGTCGCAAGCATTGAAATCACAGCATCATCCATGGGAGGATTGTGTAGCCCAGCTCTCACATCTCTGTAATGACGTTGCATGGGATTATCTTTGAAAAGAGCACGAGCTCCAACGATTCGCATGGCGATGTCAACGACGTTTGCTGCGCTATTTGTAGCAACGTGTTTCACAGCTGCCAGTTCCGCCCCCATATTAATTCTTTGGTGCGGTTCAGAAACCCATCTCCATGCGATGGCATACATCATTTCTCTCGCCCTCATCAGTTCCAATTCCATCTCACCGATTTTACGTTGTACTTCAGGTACCTCTTTAATTGGACCAGGTAGACTGTTCGGAGAATATTCAGTAGCGAATTTGATCGCTTCATTACGAGCTGCTATGGCTACACCGAGATAACAAGCAGGTATATGCAGGAGCCATGCTTTTGGAAGTTCGCTCCCTGCGCTAGAATCCGGGCCTTCAATCAGTGCATCAAGAGGCAGCTTAACATTAGTTAGAACGAGGTCATCACTTCGCGTTCCCCTCATCGACATCGTGTCCCACTTATCCTCTACCGTGACGCCGGTCAGATTCATATCGACTAAGAAAAAACCTTTTTCCCCTGTTTGATCAATTTGCGCCGATACAAGTGCATAATTCAACCCAGGAGCCATTGAAGTAAACGATTTTCGCCCTGTAATAACCCAGTTCCCATCTTTCTTAACCGCTTTTGTTTGTGGCATGCCGCCACGAGTTGGACTTCCTGTAGCAGGTTCAGAAGCTGCTCTGTTCAATAGTGCATGATCGTTAACAATCAGTTTTGAAAGTCTTTCATACACCTCATCTGTCCACGTTTGTTCTTCTCTCATTTCAAGCATGATACCAAGATGCCAGCCAATTGAAAGTGCTGTAGCTGCATCTCCTGCTGCAAGTTTTTCCTGCAACATAACGAATTCATACAGATCTATACCTCTTCCTCCAAATCTTTCTGGAACGGTTAAAGCGACATAACCAGACTCCTGTAACTCCTTGAAATTTTCGAAAGGAAAACGGCCTTCTTGATCAATTTCGTCAGCACGTAAAGCAAATGAATCTCCAAGCTTACTTCCTAATTCCAACAATTGTTTTTGTCGTTCATTTTTTATAAACGGTTCATAGAGGTGATTCATTCGTTAACGCCAGCCTTTCCGATTTTTATCTACTCTAATCGTACACTACTGTATGATTAAATCTCCAGTAAATCGATCGGAAAAGGTTATTATTTTCGATACAAAGGATACGCAACAATTGAGGAGACATCTATTGCGATCATTCTCGTACTTTCAGTTGCGTGAATTTCTATGCTATTCAGTTTATCTGCTTGAATGACCCAAAAGTCCTTCTCTTCAAATTCATTCTTGCACAGACTACCGCTTCCATTCAGTATAAGAATGCTAACTGATCGTCCCTTTTCGATAGAATGGGTATACGTGTGATCTTTGTTAATCTCGATGTCCCACATAAAAGCATCAGTCACAAATTCAACCGGTGAATCATCACCTAGAATGGCTTTCACACAAATTCCTTCTTTAACTTCCGTTTGAAATTCTTCGTGATCGTACTGTTGATACGTTGGTTTACGACGAATTGCTTTACTTAAATGAGGTTCAAACCAGATCTGGAAACCTTGCATATTAGGACCTAGAAACCCCTCTTCATGAGAAACACCAGAACCTGTCTGCATGACCTGTAAACCTCCAGCACCAACGGTACTTCTTGTTCCTAAAGAATCACCATGCTCGGCTTTTCCGCTAATGACATACGTAATAATTTCAAAACCCTGATGTGGGTGGAGAGGAATGTGTCCTTCCTGCTTCGACTTTGCCCATGCCCAGTAGAACAAGGGACCCACTCGTTTGACATCAGAACCTTCTCCAGGAAAACCAATTGGCTTTTGTTCAGTTATTTTCCCTCCGTCAAATTCGCCAACACCTTGTTGATTCACGCGATAACGATTTATGTTCATATCGAATCCTTCTTTCGCATTTATCTTGAATTCGAGATAACGGTATCTCGTTTTCATATTAATGTCAACTAAAGACCCGGAGCCCACTTTTAGACGTACAATCCGGATCTCCTTTTTACTACTGATTAGTTATCTCCTCACTTTGTAAATAATATCTTTGTAATAAAATTCAGGTCTTATCGTAAGATCCATTTCTTTAGCATTTCGTTCTACTGGATAGATTAGTACTAAGCGAAATGAACCTCCACTTTCCAAGAGATATTTATTCCAGCCATCTTGTTCGATAATAACAAAATCCGCAGGATTAATTTGAGAACCATCTACCTTTAACTTTGAATAATAAGGTTTAAATTCAACACCGTAATCATCAGAATTTCGGGCAAATAATTCAAAAGCAACGTACTCCATACTCGATTTAAGATTAGGAAGATCAGCTTCTTCTGGAATCTTAGTAACGAGGTCTACTTCCACTCTAAATAACTCATTATCATCCATGTTTTTTTCAACAAAGGCTTCACCTGGTTCATAGTAGGTACTCTCGTCTTCTTTTTTCTGAACAGGATCGGACTCGGTTGCATTCACTTTTGCCTCATCACTTCGGATCATCGTATACCAGACCCCAGTGAAAAAACCAGCAATTAATACCGTTGCAATACATCCTAAAACCCATCTCCCCATCTTCTTCTCCCCCTTCACTTTGTAGACGGAGCAAATCATAAAAGGTTGCATATAAAAAGCCGGCCAATGGCCGACTTTAAATTAGAAATTGAAGTTATCTGGATCAGGACCCATACGCTCATTTTGGTTCAATTCATCAATAGCTCGAATATCGTCTTTCGTTAACTCAAAATCAAAGACATCAAAGTTCTGTTTAATACGTTCAGGATTTGAAGATTTAGGAATCGTGACAACTTCGTGTTCAAGATCCCAGCGAATGATTACTTGAGCAGCAGATTTCCCATGCTGTTCTGCAATTCCCTTTACTACATCGTTATCCAATAGCTTCCCTTGAGCAAGCGGTGACCATGCTTCAAGTTGAATCGAATGTTGCTTGCAATAATCACGAAGTTCTTTTTGATTTAGAAGAGGGTGAAATTCAACCTGATTGATCATTGGTTTAATTTCTGCATCCTTCATTAGATCTTCAAGATGTTGCGGGTGGAAGTTACTGACTCCGATCGCACGGATGCGACCATCTTTGTAAAGCTTTTCCATCGCTTTCCAAGTTTCTTTATATTTGCCTTCGACTGGCCAGTGGATCAAGTAAAGATCCAAAGTTTCTATACCAAGTTTTGAAACGGTATCTTCAAATGCTTTCAAAGTAGAGTCGTAACCCTGATCGTCATTCCATACTTTAGAGGTAATAAATAGATCTTCACGCGGTGTACTGTTTTCTTTAATCGCTTTACCCACGCCTTCTTCATTCTTATATGCAGCAGCAGTATCAATTGCTTTGTAGCCTGCATCGATCGCCGCATTCACGGCTGTTTTTACTTCATCGTTGTTTTCCATTTTCCAAACACCAAGTCCGAGAGTTGGCATTTCAACTCCATTGTGTAAGGTTGTTGTTGTCCATTGTGTAGCCATTTGAAATCTCCTCCAATTCTATTATCACATTGGGACTATTCCCCATTATTTTCTACTTTACACATTTAATTGAATATTACAGGGTCCTTAATATGTGATTGTAAAATTAGATGATTTAATCTATTTTAATCAACATCTATCGATGGATAAAAAAAACCATCCAATAGGATGGCTATATTTTAGTAGGTTTTTGCTTTAATCTCGACTTTTTATTAAAGTGGGCTGCGGGGGCAGTTAGTACTTTTTCTTTCTCAGCTTTAGCGTCTTGTTCGAACGCTTGCATGCCTTTGCCAAACAAAAGACTCATTGTTTTCCCTCCTTATGTGTAACGTTAAATTCACCATTTCCGATTTTATTTCTTCTAAAACTACATTTTATTAATTTGCTAAAAAAACTTATTGTTGTTCTAGAATGTTTGCCGTCTCGCTACATTGAGATTGAACTGCCATAAGCTCATCTAATGATTGCTGAATTCTCTCTCGGTTTGCGCCCTTCTCGACAGTCGAAAGAGCTTGTTCCAAACATCGACTGGCTTGTTCTAGAGATTCGCAACTATCTTGAACATATCCTCTGGCGTTTTTATTCATTTTCATATCACTCCCTTGTGATTAGTTTCTAACAGATTTATGATTTCATACAAAAACCAGCCGTATTCATTACGGCTGGTTTTCGTCTCTACCTATTTTCTACTTGTTTCTTTAGATCTTCCAATTCTTGAACCAATTTTAAAACCATATCATCACTTCGCTTTAATTCTTTATTCAAAAGCGTGATGGTGTCTTCTTCCCATGTAAATGGATCACCGTTTTCAGGAGTGATCGGAAGATTTTCATACCGATCACCAGTTTCAATACCTGGCTCAAATGCAATCATCACTTCACATGTTGGATCTCCGAGCGCAATTCTTTGTCGAAGGTTTACTTCGCCATAATTGAAATGTCTAGCAGCGATGCCACCGAAAACGCTAGATGTCATTGAACAAAGGTGAGGCGCATCCTTCACTTGTTCACCAAATGGGCAACGATTTGCTTTTACGACGACATAAGTAGACGTTACTTCAGATATAAAGAATTCCCCTCCAATCGAATTCTTTATATCAACAATTACTCTTGCGTAATCATCAGGTGTCCACTCGCTCTCTCCATAATAAGATTCTAGCCATTCACCTGTTCTGATGCCCAACTGTCTAATGTACTCACTTGCTCCAGGTCCTATCGCCCTCTTATGGATGTTGGCATACTGAGTAATCAATTTCCCAAGAAACCTATTAGCTGTTAATGGTTGTAGTTGATTCATGTTACGAACACACTCATCGCCAGTCCTCCTCTAACGTTTCTTCTATAATAAGTTTTTTTGTAAAAATGGAGAGAATCACTATTCTTTCATTTGAAACTGTTGAAAAATATTCCCTTCAAGCACAGGATAAACTTCTTTACCAGCTAGTTCGTTAATAATAATTTTATTTCGATTCACTGCAAGTCCAAGGTTCGTTGAGCCGACACCATGAGTATGTTGCATTCCACTATGAACGAAGATATTGGAAATTGCTTCTTTCTTTAATCGAAGACGATAATCCTTGGTCACATGGTAGCGACCTTTCTCATCCCATTCAATTAATTCTTGAAGATCTTCAAGACACTTAGGAATCAAAGGACGGTATCCTGTACCTGCTACAACAACGTCACTTTCAAGAAGGAACTTCTTGTTCTTTTGCCATTGACGACACTCTAACTCATACCCTGTACTTTCTTCTTTTTTCTTAAGCCCATTGATTTCAGTAAGTGGCATAAGCATGACATCCATTTCCTTACCGCCAACTGATTGCTCATAGAGTAGGTTATAAATATCAGTGATCGTATGTGGACTGATCCCTTTGTACAAAAGTTGTTGACCATTGAAAATATCATCTTTTTGATCCTGAGGTAGGTCATAGAAGTAATCAACATATTCAGGTGAAAAATGTTCAAGACTCAACCTCGTTTCTTCCATCGGGAAAAACCCTTGAGACCGCGTTACCCAGTTTAATGAATAGCCATGTTCCTGTCTTTCTTTCAGGAGTTCACGAAAAATTTCTGCTGAACTCTGTCCAGACCCAATAACAGTAATACTTTTCGCTTCTTTACAGCGGGCTGTATGGTCAAGGAAAGTAGAAGAATGGAATACATCTTTCTCATCCATTCCTTGTAAAGAAGCCGGAAGAGAAGGAACGGTTCCTACACCAAGTATAATATTTTTGGCAAGATATGTTTTTATTTCACCTGAATCGAGATCTTCACATGAAACTTCATAACGGTGAACAGGATCACCAACAGGTACAACACTAATGACTCTCGTGCCAAATTGACAGCTATCTAACTGGCCGGCTGCCCATTGACAGTAATGGTTATATTCATTACGAGGCATTTCAAGTCTTTGTAAGAAATAGAAGTTATACAATCTATTCTGATGTTTTAAATAATTTAAATAACTATACGGATTCGTAGGATCAGCCATCGTAACAAGATCTGCCATGAATGGCACTTGTAGTCTGGTCCCTTCAATCAACATCCCTGGATGCCAGTCAAATTCCGTTTTTTGTTCTAAGAATAATGCATCGATTTCTTTAATCGGATCTAACAATGCAGCTAATCCTAAATTAAATGGTCCTACTCCTACACCAATTAAGTCATAAACATTCTCTCTCATCCAACCCTATCCTTTCTTATCATGCATCTAGTATCTTCCCTAAGTATATCAGATAATATATATTCTGTTTTTTTACACACAAAAAAAACAGCCTTTGCGGCTGTTTTTAGGAATGCTGAGATCGTCTATATTGAAATTGCTTCCATTGAAATCGAACAAAGCAACCGACACAAAATCCAAGAATAGCAATGAATGAAGCTAGAGCGACCATGATAGCAGCTGAAACCGCTAACCACTGCACGAACAGGATATGTGCAACGAGAGCTATTGTTAGAAGCGTGACAGCAATTTTTTGATTGAAATTTTGCTGGTCAGTATCTTCAGGAATATAATGATTGAGAGGTTTTTTTAAGAAGGGTTTACCAACTTTGATCACTGGATTGTATTGAAAAAGTAATCCCATCAAACCTGCGACAAGTGGTACTGCCAGGAAAATCCAATGAGAAAAGAGCACAAACGCTGTAGCAAATATGAAAATGAACGATTGATTTAACCGAACAAGTGGTCTTGGTATGGATGAAGGCATTCAAAACCAACCTTTCTTATGGGAATATATTTATTTAATAATATAACCCCTATTAAACGATTTGTATAGTTTTTGGATCAATAGAAAAACCCACTGAGTGGGTTATTTGTCTGTTTGAATTGGGATTAGATGTTCCATTTCAACATTCTCTAAAAATGGATCAACGATGGCAGTGAATTCTTCAAATTGACTTGATTTCATAAATCCTTCTGTATGTGCTGCAAGTGAAGCCCACTCGATCAGAATGACATATTTACGCTCGGATTCCATCGACTTTGTTAAGCTGTAATGATTATATCCTTCTATGGATGTAATCAACTTTACTGCTTTTAAAAATGCCTCTTCAAATTCCGTTTCTAATCCTTCATGAATCGTAAAATATGCTTTTTCGATGATCATCTCATTTCCCCATTTCTTGTACATACGGTTTTTCTTGATAAAAGTAATTTGGAGTTACGATTTTATTTTTGTAGGGCTTATGAAAAATATGCGTTGTTGCAGGCGAAACAGGTGGGATTAGCCACGTCCAATTTCCTGTTACGCTGCGTTCAGCTTTCGCTTCATTATGTTCAAATTTCTGAAACTGTTTCGCAGCAGTATGATGATCAACAATACTTACTCCTTCCTTCTGAAAGGAATATAAAACAGCTCGATTCAATTCTACAAGCGCACGATCTTTCCACAAGGTAGCATTCGAACTTGTATCAACCTTCATAATATTCGCTACTTCTGGTAAAAGGTCATAACGATCGGTGTCTGCGAGGTTTCGCGCACCAATTTCAGTTCCCATGTACCACCCATTAAAAGGAGCAGCTGTATAATCAATTCCACCGATTTCTAATCTCATATCTGAAATGATTGGAACAGCATACCACCTTGCTTCAAGTGAAGTGAAATCATACTCAGGATGAGTGATCTGAACCTGATAGACATCTTGGTCTGGTATTTCGATCAGTGTAGGATCCCCATTTTCAACAGTAAACACTATAGGCAGTATATCATGTGGGGTGCCTTTCCCTGTCCATCCCAATTTAGTGACTTGATTTGTGAAAGCAACTGAGTCAGGATCACCAATTATCCCTTGGTCAGTCTCGTATCCAGCATAGCGAATCAATTGATGATTCCAAATTCGAACTCTCCCTGGCTCAAAAATCGTTATCGTAGGGCGAATCTTACCTTTATTGGTCGCGGTTCTGATATGGTGAACTAATGCTTTCCATACTTCTTCAACAGTTGAAGCATAGCGGGCGTCAAGAACTGTCATGGTGTTCCAAAAAAGTCTGCCAATACATTTGTTGCTGTTTCTCCAAGCAATTTTGGCTCCTACTGATAACTCTTCATATGTATGTGTGTAAGTTCCAGTTGCATGAATGGCACTTGTAACTTCATCTTTACGGTCTTGAAGCAATCTTGGATCTTTATTTAATTCAAAATAGGCTTGTTCTAGAAAAGAAAAGGCTTCTTGTATTAAATCTTGTTTCACAACTACTACCTCCTGTGGCCGGAGACGGTTCTAACACCAAATCTTAAGCTCATATTTTCTTGTTTTGGAACATCATCGATTCAAAACGTCTCTGAATATTATATCACATGAAAGAAATACAGGCCTAATGAACCACTTTTTCAAGTGTGTTCAATATCATTCAGATCAATTTGTTTACAGCCTTAGAATTCTATTGTAGGATAAATGAATTAATTCACATTAAAACTATCGGAATGAGGTGCATTATACATGTCTATGCAACAACCAGCTCACACTAGTAAAACTTCATTACAACTCCCGTTTCTTAAAGCACCACAAAAACCTGTACTTACTGGTGGCTTTTTAATTATCGCACTTCTAGGGGTCATCCTATGGTTAAATCAGGGCTTTCAGCAGATCGTCCTTTTTGCACTTGGACTAATGCTTGGATACTGTCTCCTTCATGCAAGATTTGGATTTACATCAGCATTTAGACAATTATTAAGTGTTGGAAATGGAACGGCTATTCAATCACACATGCTAATGCTTGCTGTTGCGAGTACGTTATTTGCGCCAATCCTTTCGAATGGCTTTGGTCTATTTGGCACTGCACCAACAGGTTACGTTTTCCCTGTTGGAACAAGTGTAGTGGTAGGATCATTTTTATTCGGGATCGGCATGCAGCTCGGAGGCGGATGTGCTTCTGGAACCCTCTACACAGTAGGCTGGGGAAAGTCAGAAATGTTCCTGACCCTTATTGGATTTATTGTGGGATCAGTTATCGGAGCATGGCACTTTGACTTTTGGGTCAATCAAATGCCTTCTTTTCAAGCGATCTCATTAGCTGAAGATACAGGTCTTGGGTTCTTCGGTGCCTGGGTTGTTCAATTGCTATTATTTGCAGCGATTTTCTTTGTTGTCAGGTATATTGCAAAAAAACGTCAACCTCCAAAAATAAAACCACTTCCAACCACTACCGGTTGGAAGAGAATCTTTCGTGGTTCGTGGTCGATTTGGACGGCTGCGATTGCTTTAGGCGTTCTTAATGCATTAACTCTCATTTCAAGGGGTAATCCGTGGGGCATTACGTCTGCGTTTGCACTCTGGGGTTCTAAAGTAGCCATGTTCCTTGGAATTGACGTGACGCAGTGGAGTTATTGGTCAGGAGCAAAAGGTGCTGCTCTAGATCAATCGATCCTAGCTGATTCAACAAGCGTAATGAACTTTGGTGTAATCCTCGGCGCATTTGTGGCGGCTGGTGCTGGCGGTGCATTCGTCATGAGAAGAATCCCGTTTAAATTGGCAGCTGCTTCAGTCATTGGAGGTATTCTTATGGGGTATGGTGCCCGTTTGGCATTTGGTTGTAATATCGGTGCCTATTTCGGAGGAATTGCATCTTTTAGTCTTCACGGATGGGTATGGATGATCGTTGCACTAGCTGGATCATACGTTGCTCTATATCTTCGACCACTCTTTGGAATGAAAAACCCTAAAAAAGATGACCAATTTTGTTGAAACTGCAAAAAAAACCGTGCGTTGGATCAATTCCAATGCACGGTTTTTTAAAAAGTAAAATCATTTGTTACATTTATACTTTTTCAAAATATTCTTTATAAAACCCGCCTACTTTACCGGTGTTGTCAATGACGAACAAAAATTCTTCCGTCTCGTTTTTCACTTCATACGTTTTTCCTTCTGTTAAAACGCGGTTTACCATATATTTCTTTGCATCCGTATGTACACATTTCACGTTCATAAGCGTCGGTGTATCTTTCCAAGTTTGGTGAATCATATTCTTCACTCCTTTCTTGTCTTCCTATATTCTACACGAGACTCCATCCAAAATAAAGAATGACCATCATGATCTCTCAAAGATATAGACAGTAGAATCTCCTACGGGTTTATAACCAATTTTCATATAGATAGAATTAGAAGTAGGATTTGATAAGTCAGTATACAAACTACAGAAAGAATATCCACGATCTAAGATCGACTGACTAAGTTCAGCTACACATGCTGAAGCGTACCCATTCTTTTCGAACTGAGGTGGGGTATATACAAAGTTTATCGTCATCCCCTTTGCTGTTGGACGCGTCTCATTTGCCATAGATACCACTTTGCCATCAACCTCCCATAAGGCGAGTGTCTTTTCCTCAATGAATTGCATAGACCGCTCAAGACTTTCTTCTTTTGTTGAAGGTTGTCCCAGCACTTCCGTAAATTTTTGAATCCATTCCGTAATAAGATGTGTATCCTCAATTGTGGCTTTTCTCATATTGCCCCTTACTGATTTTGGTGACTGAACCTTATTAAGTTTATAAATGCGTTGATTCATATGGATTTTGCGCTTTTGATCAGTTAATCGACAAAACTCCTTCGAGAAGATGTCGACCAGATGCTTCTCACCTAGTACGCCAGGAATTGTCGTTTCGATTCGAATTTGTTCAGCGGCGAAACGAAGGACTTCATCTGAAGTGTTCCCTCTGCCCGCAATGGCTAAATTATGAGGCGGTGTTTGAATCAAACTTAACAAAACGTCTTCTGATGCTGACTCTATTATTCCTAAAAAGAAATCCTTCTTCCATTCTTCGTTTTGATACTGTCGAACTAGACGATGCAAAATTCCTAGTGATAAATTATTAACCGCTCCGTGCAATTCTAAAAAGGATTGAACATGGTTTAAGTACTCTATCGGATCATTAAACACTCTTAGTTTCATCCGGTTCCCCCACAATTTCCTATCGTTTATGTAGAAAAGAACCTGAATCAAAACGATTCAGGTTCTAGCTCTATCTCATACTTATCCTTCAAGAAGAAGCTGTTCAGGATCTTCTAAAAGATCTTTAATTTTTGCAAGGAAGCTAACGGCTTCTCCGCCATCTACAATACGATGGTCATATGACAGCGCAATGTACATCATAGGGCGATTTTCCATTCGCTCCTGATCAATTGCCATTGGACGCCATTGGATTTTATGCATACCGAGAATTCCTACCTGAGGAGCATTTAATATCGGTGTGGAAAGCATAGAACCAAAAATACCACCATTTGTAATTGTAAATGAACCACCTTGAAGCTCATCAAGCTTCAGTTTGTTATCGCGTGCTTTTTTAGCAAGATTTCCAATTTCTTGTTCAATTCCTGCGAATGACAGTTTATCAGCATCACGGACAACTGGAACAACAAGACCTTCTTCAGCTCCAACCGCAATACCGATATCATAGAACTTTTTAAGAACAATATCAGTATCTTGAATTTCAGCATTTAGACGTGGGAACTTTTTAAGAGCGCCAACGACAGCTTTCGTGAAGAATGACATGAAACCAAGCTTCACATCGTTATCTTCTAGGAACTTGTCCTTACGTCGTTTACGTAGCTCCATAATCGCTGTCATGTCAACTTCGTTAAAAGTTGTCAGCATTGCTGCCGTATGTTGCACTTCAACAAGACGCTTTGCAATAGTTTGGCGACGACGAGACATTTTCACTCGTTCTACAGGTTTGCTATCATCCGCCACAGGTTGTTTTTTCTCTTGTTTCTCTTGCTTCTTTTCCTGTTTCGGTGCTTCTTTTTGATTGCCTTTATCGGCATGAGCTTTTACATCATCCGGGCGCACACGACCTAGAGGATCACGAGTTTCAACATTATTTAAATCAACTCCAAGTTCACGAGCAAGCTTTCGTGCAGAAGGTGAAGCAACAGTACGACCATTTTCGGATTTTTCTTCCGTTTCTGGTGCAACATGTGCTTTTGCTTCTTGTTCTGATTTAGCTTCTTCAGGAGCCTCTTTTTGCTCTTCAGCTTTTTGAGAAGAATTTTCTTCAGTTGAAGCTTCAGATGAGCCACCTTCACCACCGCCTAAATAGGCAATGATTTCACCAACTTCAACGTTATCACCCGGTTCTTTTAACAATTCCTTAATAACGCCATCGTTTTCAGCACTAACTTCGATGTTTACTTTGTCTGTTTCAAGCTCAACGAGGTTGTCACCTTTTTCAACTTTGTCGCCTACTTTGATTAACCACTGAGAAATTGTTCCTTCAGTAATAGATTCTGCGAGTTCTGGTACTTTAACTTCAATCACGACGATTACCTCCTTGATGGGAAACAGTTTTGGATGGTTCTAATACTTCCTGAATAATACGTTCCTGATCTTTCTTATGAACATTAGGCTCACCGCCAGCAGGACTTGATCGATCTGGTCGACCAACATAGCTAACTGAGACGTTTTCTGGAGCTGCTTCATGGATCCTAGAAGAAATATAATTCCATGACCCCATGTTTTTCGGCTCTTCTTGTAGCCAGATGATTTCTTTAACATTCGAATATCGATCAAAAATATTTTTTACTTCCTCGTGTGGGAATGGGTAAAGCTGCTCCACCCGAAGTACATGAAGCCAATCATAATTTTCCTCAGATGATTCAATTTCTGCAGCAAGATCAACAGCTACTTTTCCTGTACACAATACAATGCGTTCTACCTTATCCTTCTTCTCACCCAGTCCAGCCTGTTCTACTACGCTAAGGAATTGTCCCTGACTGAATTCAAAACCAGGTGACGATGTACGCTGGTTACGAAGCAAGCTTTTAGGGGTCATAATTACTAGCGGTCGAACTTCTTGTTTATCAAGAATAGCGGCCTGTCTACGTAGAATATGGAAATATTGAGCAGCGCTAGTAAGGTTTGCGACTGTCCAATTGTTTTCGGCTGCTAGCGTTAAGAAACGTTCCACTCGTCCACTGGAATGTTCAGGTCCCTGACCTTCGTAGCCATGAGGAAGCAAGAGGACCATTCCTGACTTCTGTCCCCATTTTGCTCGACCAGCTGATACAAATTGGTCAAAAATAACTTGCGCAGCATTAGCGAAATCACCATATTGTGCTTCCCAAATAACAAGCGTCTCCGGTGCAAATACATTATAGCCATATTCAAAGCCAACTACAGACGCTTCAGATAACGGACTATTATGAATCGCAAAGGAAGAATCAGCTTGTGGGAGGTCATGTAATGGACAGTATGTTTCACCTGTTTCTTTATCATGGAGAACGAGATGGCGCTGAGCAAACGTTCCACGTTGGGAGTCCTGCCCCGTAATGCGAATCGGTGTACCATCACGAAGAATGGAAGCGAACGCCAGCGTTTCTCCAAGAGCCCAATCTACTTTCCCACCTTCTTCAAGCATATCTAATCTACGTTTTAGAATACGCTCTAGTTTCGGATAAACATTGAAGCCATCCGGACGAGTTAATAGTTTGTCGTTGATATCTTTTAGGGTTTCAAGTGAAATAGCCGTATCGATTGACGGAATTCCTCTTACAATTTCTTTAGGAGGTTGTAATTCCTGAACATCTCCTTGACCCTCTCCGTCTTTCGATATCTTATCGTACTCTTGTTGTAAAGTAGCAAGAATTTCTTCATCAAGCTTCTCACCCTGACCAGATTCAATAACATTCTGCTCAGTAAGGTAGTTAGCGTATCTTGCTCTTACGGTTGGATGGTTCTTGATTTTTTCATATAAGTGAGGCTGCGTTACAGCCGGATCATCCATTTCGTTATGTCCAAATCGGCGATAACCAATCAGATCAATCAAAAAGTCTTTATTAAACTTCATACGATATTCATATGCAAGGTGCATTGCAGCAAGACATGCTTCTGGATCATCCGCATTCACATGGACAATCGGGATCTCATAGCCTTTTGCGAGATCACTTGCATACTTGGTTGAGCGAGAATCAGAACTTTCCGTTGTAAATCCTAGTTGATTGTTTGCGATGATGTGGAGCGTTCCACCTGTATGATAGCCTTTGAGTTGACTTAAATTAAGAGTCTCAGCCACAACACCCTCACCAGGGAAAGCGGCGTCACCATGAATTAGAATCGCAAATGACTTTTTGAAATCTTGACTCGGTTCGCCCTTATGATCACGTTTTTCCTGAGCTGCTCGCGCATACCCCTCAACAACAGGATCAACAAATTCAAGGTGACTCGGATTATTGGCAAGTGTAACTGTTGCTTCTGCCGTCTCACTTCCTTCGAATTTACGATCGGCTCCCATATGATATTTCACATCACCTGTCCAACCGTAGTTGATGCCCATAGAGCCTTCGGAAGGTACAAGTTCCTTATTAGGAGCATGATGAAATTCAGAGAAAATCTTCTCATACGGCTTGTTTAATACGTGGGTAAGTACATTTAATCGACCACGGTGAGCCATTCCGATCATGACGTTTTTAGCTCCGTCACTCGTACCGGATTTAATAACATCATCCAGCATCGGCACCATTGTATCTACGCCTTCGATCGAAAAGCGCTTTTGACCGACAAAAGTCTTATGAAGGAATTTTTCAAACCCTTCTACTTCCGTCAATCGGCGAAGTAGTGCTTTTCGGTCATCGTCTGTCAACGTTCTGCTAACAGAATCGTTTTCAACCATTTCATCTAGCCATTTCCGCTCATCATCAGCATGAACGTGTGTGAATTCATAAGATAATGATTTGGTATACAAATCCTGCAAACGCTTGATCGCTTGCAAACCATTACTAACGTCAGAAGGTGCGTTTTCCCAGATCACTTCAGCAGGAATCGCTTTCAAGTCATCGTCAGAAAGACCATATTTCTGAGGCGTCATAAAATCTTGTTCCGATTTTTCATTTCTAAGAGGATTAATAGCTGCAGCTAAATGGCCATATGTACGAATATTGTCGGCTAATTTAACAGCAGAAATAACCTTTTTGAGATTACCTGGTTGAGCAGTTGATTCACCAGTATCAGCTGATGTTGGGGGCGGTCCCCATTGATCAAATTTCTGGCGCATCTCCGGATCTACAGATTCGGGATCTTCCTGGTATTGCTCGTATAGTTCAATGGCATAGCCAAGGTTTGGTCCATAAAATTCTTGCCATGGATGTTCCATTCTGGACTGTTTGGTATTCAAAGCATGCTACCTCCCTGCTGGGTTTAAACTCAATTATCACTTAAATAATTCATTATAAAGCATGGTGTGTCTTACTAGTTCTTTACACTCTTTTCGTGATTTGAAACATCAATTTAAAAAAACGCTTACATTGGTATTTTAGCATAGTGTTGGGTTCCTCACAAAACTTTCAAGCAAAAAAACGAAAAAAATTTCTAAAAAAGCGAGAAAATCCGGAAAAATTTTTCGAATATTAACACAGTGCAATACTAAATTACCACAAAGTGTACCCATAGTGAATACAATTTAGAGATTTTCTGATGAGGAATGTAAAAACCTAATTTTTTTCAAAAAAAAGACGACCTTTTTGGCCATCTTAATTGAACTTATGGTGTTAGTATTAGCTTTCCTTTCGTCTCTCTTCCCTGAAGCATGCGATGAACGTCTGCAGCTTTTTCTAATTCAAACACGCCGCCGATTGTTAAAGTTATCTCACCACTTTTCATGTAACTCAATAACTCTTCTAAGCTCTTCTGATAAAGAGATGGCATTCTCATCATTTGTGGTAGAAAAAATCCTACGACTGATTGATTTTTCTCCATCAGAGAAGATGGATAGAAACGACTTTGCTCTCCGCTTGCCACTCCATAGATCACCAGTCTTCCAAAAGGGGCAAGGCACTTTAGAGATTTCCTGAAAATATCTCCTCCAGCCATTTCAAGAATCACATCTACCCCTTTCCCGTCTGTTGCATCTAACACTTCTTGTTCCCATCCATCTTTTGTGTAATCGATGGTTATATCAGCCCCCATTTCACTAGCAAGTTGACGTTTCTCCTCACTACTGGCGGTTCCGAAAATGGTTTTTGCTCCCCATAGTCTCGCAAGTTGTACAGCAATCGTTCCTACGCCTCCAGCTGCGGCATGTATTAAGACTGTTTCACCATTCTCAAATCTACCCATTGTTTTTAAGGTGTGATAAGCACTTAATCCTTGAAGAGGAAGCGCAACAGCATAGTGTGGATCAAGTCCGTCTGGAATAGGGATCAGCCCACGCTCATCTGCAAGAGTGTATTCCGCATAGCCAGTTGCATTCTTTGTACCTAACAACGTCACGACTGATGAACCGGGTTCTACAGATGTAACCTTATCTCCAACTGCTGTCACGATCCCAGCTACTTCTGATCCAGGGACATATGGAAGTGGGGTGTCAACAACATACTGTCCTTCTCTTCTAGCTGTATCTGCATAATTCACGCCAATTGCTTTGATTTCAATTAATACTTCATGCCCCGTTGGATCTGGGACCTCCATCTCAACGACCTTTAATACGTCAGGGCCACCAAACTCTGTAAATTGAATTGCTTTCATTTTTTATTCTCCTTTGCTTTTAACTAACCAGTCGGTATGTACACCATTAACTATACGATATTATGTTGGAATATTCAATCTTTATCAAAAAAGTGCGCTCTAGGCGCACTTTACAACTGCTTTAAACCATCAACAATCGTTTTAACTAACAAATCCAAATCTTCTTCTTCTATAGAAAGAGGTGGGGCCATCGTGAGGACATTGTTATAACCAGCTACAGTGTCACCGTTTTTCCCAATGATCACACGTTTTGATTTACAATACCCGATCACTTTGTTCACTTCGTTCAACCCGAGTGGCTTCTTAGTTGTTCGATCTTCAACAAGCTCAATCCCAACGAGAAGTCCTTTTCCTCTAATATCTCCAACATAAGGGTGTGAAGAAAGACGATTCTGCAATTCGTTTTTTAATTTTTCTCCTAAGTCTCTTGAACGGTCGAATAGATTTTCTGCTTCCATAATTTCTAAATTCTTTAACGCAAGTGCACAAGAAGCTGGGTTGCCACCAAATGTATTGATATGTCTGAAATGATCGTATTGTTTTTTCCCTTTAAAAGCTTCATAGACTTCTTCTTTAACTGCTGTAGCAGACAAAGGCAAGTAGCCGCTCGTCATTCCTTTTGCCATCGTAACGATATCCGGTTTTACATCATAATTCATAAAACCAAATGCTGCCCCTGTCCTTCCGAACCCACAGATTACTTCATCACAAATGAGAAGAGCTCCATGCTTATCACAAACTTCTTTGACAGCCTTCATGTATCCTTGTTGGGGCATAAGAATACCACCACCAGTAATAATAGGCTCCATGATCATAGCAGCTACTGTTTCACTAAGCTCCCATGTCATCATGTCATCCAAAGCTTTAACAGAAGGAAGTTCTCCATTACGATCAGTAGTATCTCGATACGTATCAGGGGGCTGTACATGCAAAAAACCTTGTCCGAGTGGTTCATATTTATATTTCCGCTGAGCTTGACCAGTCGCAGCAAGCGATCCCATTGTATTTCCGTGATACGCCCTGTATCTAGAAATAATTTTATGTCGATGAGTATCTCCGTTTTGGTCATGGTATTGCCGTGCAATTTTAAAAGCCGTCTCATTCGCTTCTGAACCACTATTAGAGAAGAAGATGACATATCCCCCACCAAGCATGTCGTTTAACTTCTCAGCTAGTTTGATTGCAGGTTCATGGGTCTGTGTTAATGGGTAATAAGATAGCGCCTTAAGCTGTTCATAAGCAGCTTCAGCCAGTTCTTCTCTACCATAACCTATATTGACACACCAGAGTCCTGCCATAGCATCTAGATACCGTATTCCTTCATAGTCAGTCAACCAGGCTCCTTCTGCTTTCTCAACTACCATGGTTGATTTTGGATCGAAAGGACGCATAGCATGCCAGACATACTTCTCATCTTTCCCTGCAAGGTTCTCGTGTGCAGTACGCATATCCTTCACTCCTTCTCTAGTAATCAAAGCGAGTCGTAATCATCTTCCTTCTGGTGTAGAAGTTAACCCCATCTTTTCCATTCGCGTGAAGATCACCATAGAACGAATCTTTCCATCCAGAAAAAGGAAAAAAAGCCATTGGAGCAGGAACACCAACATTGACACCAAGCATACCAGCATCTGCTTCCTCACGAAATTTCCTTATTGCACTTGCATCTTTGGAATAAATTGTAGCGCCATTTCCATACCTCGATTTCTTTAAAATGCGTAATGCGCTATCCAGCGTATCTGCATGTAAAAGGCTCAGTACAGGAGCAAATATTTCTTCCTTAGCAATTGTCATCTCATCTGTTACTTCATCAAAAATAGTCGCTCCAAGGAAATTCCCACGCTCTTGTTCATCCATTTCTTTTCTTCCATCTCGAATGAGGACTGCTCCTTCTTCCAAACCTTTATCGATATATCCTAATACTTTCTCTAGGTGAGATTTTCGAATGACTGGAGTTAGTAATACTTCATCTTCCAAACCGTATCCTAGCTTCAATTCGTCTGCTTTTTCTTTAAGAGCGGATATGAATTTCTCACCTTCGCCGATGATAACAACCGCACTACAAGCCATACATCGTTGACCAGCACTACCAAAGGTTGAGCTGATGACTTGTTGCACTGCCTTTTCAATGTCTGCATCCGGCATTACGATATGATGATTCTTTGCACCTGATAGGGCCTGAACCCTCTTTCCCCGTGACGCTGATTGTTCGTAAACATATTTTGCTACTGGTTGAGAACCAACGAATGATATCGCTTTCACATCTTCGTGTTCAAGTAAGCCATTCACCACATCGTGCGCACCATGAACGATATTAAAAACACCGCGAGGCAAACCGGCTTCTGTTAATAACTCCGCCATACGGTTGGCGAGAATAGGCGTGCGTTCAGATGGTTTTAAAACGAACGTGTTTCCGCAAGCGATCGCAAGAGGAAACATCCAATGGGGTACCATCATTGGAAAGTTGAATGGAGTAATCCCACCGACGACACCAACAGGGTACCGAAACATTTCAGAATCAATGCTTTCAGCAATCGTAGAAAGGTTGTCACCCATCATTAATGAAGGGGCACCAGTCGCAAATTCCACACATTCAATTCCTCGAAGTACTTCACCATATGCTTCTTTGAAACTTTTCCCATTCTCTTTGACAACTAGTTCCGCTAATTCATTATGGTGCTTAACGAGTAAGCTATGATATGCAAACAATATGCGTGCTCGCTTCGGTACTGGAACTTTGCTCCAGCTTTGGTAAGCTTCCTTTGCAGCATCTACAGCAAGTGCCACGTCCTCTTTAGACGACAAAGGTACGTAGGCGAGATTTTCTTCCGTAGCAGGATTGGGAACCTCAAGCGTTTCACTACTTTTTGCACTGATCCATTCACCATTTACAAAATTCTTCAACGTAGCTGTTTCATTTTTGACAACTGCCATTTCACGTCCTCCTTTGTAATGTTCCTACCTTTATTGTAGGGGAAGAAGTGGCAGTGGTTCATTAGACAAAACGTAACATGGATTGTATCACTACTTTACACGTTGCACACTTTAGACATTATCCTTCTGATATTCATAGGCATGAAGTGAGAATTCGATCGCCTGCCGTTTCGGTGAAGCCATAAAATCTGTCCCAAGCAGTTCTTCTAACTTCTCTAGCCGATGGTAAAGCGTTTGTCTTACTACGTACAGCTGCTCGGCTGTTTCTTTTTTAGAGCCATTACAACACATGTAGACTTGTAGAGTTTTTAGAAGATTGCTATTGTTTTTCTCATCATATTGGATAACTGGTGACAAATAATCATACATGAACTCATTAAGTTCTTTCCCTTTCGCTAGTTGAAAAATCATTCGATAAATATGAAAGTCAGAATGATAGAGTACGGGACATGACTGAGTAGAGATCTTGTCGCTCATCGTGAGTGTATCTAATGATGACTCATAACTCTTATGCATTTCTTTCAAAAGTCGAACGTGTTTCCCAACGCTGATTTGGTCTATTTCTGGTACTGTTTCTTTCTGAAGAATGTCACTTGTCATAAATCGATCAAATGCTTCACGCAACCGATCGATCACAGTTTGTTCATCTCTTCTATTAAGCACAATGATAATTAGTTTGTTTCTTGTAGTGAGTGACAATACAAAAAAACCTTCCTGCTCAAAAACAGATCTCATAAGTAACATGAAGTATGTAATCTGGGATGACGTGTAGGCTGCAAACTGTTTTTTGAATTTACACGTACAGACTTGAAGACCTCGTGGGATAAGTGTTTCATCTAAATCGACAAGATAGGAGAGGATTCTCTCTTCAGTATGCTTGCCTTCAAGCCAATCATAAAGCCATTCCGTTTCAAGAGCTCGTTTCTTCTCTTCAATGTATAACTCCCTTAAAAGGAATTGAGCGATTGCAGTTGCACTACGATCTAAAAGAAGCATGTCATAGTCAGACACGGATGTGTGTTGAGCTGGAACAAGAATGAGGTTTGCAAAATGGTAGTCCATTGCCCGAACGTGCTGAATGACGAGGCCTTTCCCATCAGGTTGAACTTTCAAGAAGTTAAGAAACGTTTCCTTTTTCTCTTCTGATGCCTCAGGGGTGAAAATTGGAGCTGATTCTTTCGGTTTATAAATGACCTGCATCCTAGTCTTCTCAGCGAGGAAAGATAAAATGCGATAAAGGCATCCCGGTGCTAATAGTAGATTATTAAGTTCTTGAGAAAACTGTTCTAAATCGGAAATCATCTGATAATGGTGTGCGATTAAGAGGGAGTGAAGATCTTGAGTGATATCAACGAATCGGACTTCTTTCGTAAATACGATGATGGGGAACTCATTTTTTTCAGCAAGCTCAATGATTTCTGTCGGGATCGTATCCATATATGTACCTATTTCAATACAAAGTCCAGCAGCCTTGCTTTGAATGAGCTGTTTCACGATTGATAGAAAAATGTTTAAATTATCTTTCCAAACAAATCCAGTCGATAGAATCAGTTCTTCTCCATGGAGTAATTGTTTCACACTCGTCACTTCCATCACATGAACCCATTTAATTCTCCTGGACAACCCTTCCCGCCCAGCAATGACAGTAGCATGATGAAAATGGTCTCTCTCTAACACTTCACGGACTGTTAAGCTGGTCATGCGCAGCATCGTACAACACACCCTCTTCTAGAGATTATCTACATACATCAAATCATGAAAAGTCGTAAATGAGGTAAAATCCGGAAGATAATCTTTCATCTTTCGTTTTGATAGCGCTTACATTGTTTTTATTCACTGTACTACATACATGAAATCTTTTCTACTGATTCTCTTTTTTGCGACATAATCACCTTTCTTTACCTACATTTTTTAGATATTTTTATTTAAAAGTACGGTATATGAAATTTATTTTATATTAAAGAAAAAGCCGGGCTATTGCCCGGCTTCCATCTCCCATTCATATTCTTCTAGAATTTCCAGCAAATAATAGTACTGCTTTTTACTTCGAAAGTCTGTCTCTTTCCAGTTTGAACGCACCCATGAAGTAAGTTCTGCCACGGAATTAAAGATTTCACCACTCGTATCTGCTTTCCGAATCATGTAACGCCCATTTTCTTCGTCAATCGTCACTTCACATGGATAGGCACTATCCTTAGAATACAAATTGTATTCCATGATCCATCCTTCCTCTCTAAGAAACTGATTGAATTTGTTTTAAAAGGAGTGCTGAGAAATATTTTCTCCCATCCGCCGTCTCAATATGAAGGATTTCTGTCGATTCTTCTTCTGACTTTCTATCGATCATTTTAAATTCAATAAAAGCGCCACTTAAATTCTCTGTAATTCCATTGATTCGATAACCACGATCAATAAAATAATCAATTTTTTCACGTTCGATTAGATAATGTTGATGTTCCCTCATTCCCTCTTATCTCCCTTCCTCAAGCGCACTTCCAACTTCTTTTACAGTTTCAGCTTCGTTATCATTCAAAATCACCCAATCTCGCCCTACCGTAATGCCAAGGTACTTCTCATCACTAGGTTCAGTAATTTCAGCTTGTTCATACTTTTTGAACCACCAGTACTTGGCTAAAACAAAATAAGTAGCTGCTCCTACTACAAACCCTACAAGAAAGGAATAATTCGAAAGATAGTAAGCTGCTACTCCTCCAACAATCCACGAAATGAATCCTGCAACATTTACACCATTTGCATAACGGTATTGGCCATGTTTTTCGTACAAATCTGGAACATTGACCCTACGCTTTCTAAGGATATAATAGTCACAAAAGAGAATACCGACGATGGCTGACAAAATACCTCCAACGACTAACAAAATAGGAATTAAAATATTAAATAAGCTCCATGGCTGAACAACGGAACCAATTATACCTGCAATAAAAACACCTGCCCAGAAAGGAACTTTTGGTCCACCCACATTCGAGAAGATTGTAGCAGCTGGTACCAGGTTCGCCGAAACATTTGTTGACCACTGGGCTAGCACAATCATAAGAAGAAGAATTCCCAATACCAATCCTGTCGCTGCTTCCTGTAAAGCAACAACTGGATCATAATTAGATACAGCAATATAGGATACACCACCGATTATGACCATGAACGTTTGTGTTATTGGTAGAGCAACCATACTTCCAACGAGTGTTCCTTTGTTGCGCTTCACCCAGTTTTTTTCGAATTGAGGAGCTTTAATAAAGCGAGAGATTGATGGAATATCTGCAGAAATCGTAGCCCAGAATCCCATATTACTGAAAATAACAATGAGAAAAGCTGTCACTGCAGCTCCTCCTGTAACTGGACTTTCGATCCAACCCCATACCTCTCGTCCCTGTGCAATGGCTTGATCAGAAAGAGACGCATACATCCAGACCGAAATAATAATAATAACCGGTGCAGCAAGATCTGCGAAGCGTTCGACAGCTTTGATTCCAAGTGCCGTATTGACGAGTTGAACAGTCGCGAAAATAAGAAAGCAAACGAACCAGTTATCAAATCCAAATAGTACGTTCAGAATGGCATTCATCGCTGTTGCACCAAAATAAGTATTGATCCCAAACCAGAAAGAAGCTGCAAGACCTCTTACGACAGAAGGAATATGAGTACCGATTGTACCGAATGGTGCTCTCATATAGACGGGAAATGACAACCCGTGTTCGATTCCGATATCTCCTATAATTGTGATGAACAACCCAATGCCAACCGTTCCAATTATCGTTGCAACCACAACCCACGTAAGCGACAGTGACTGAACACCAGCTCCGCCAATCGCAAAAGCTGCAAGAACGACAGCCATACCAACCCACATCATCGCAAAACCCGTTGTACCAATTTTTTTATCTTTATGAGCAATCGGCAATAAGTCCGGTGATTTTAAATAGCTTTCTTCTTTTTTCATTAAGCTATCTCCTTTATTTTCTCTTACTGAATCATCATCGGTTTGTCCGATATGCTCGCCATCTTTCCATATTTCGCACGCTTCATATATTGACCTGAACCTGGACTGCCAACAAATTGTTTGTTTTTAATCACATAATCTCCCCGAACAAGAACTGTTTCTGCTTCCCCTGTTACTTCCATTCCTTCAAATGCGTTATAGTCGACAGCCATGTGATGAGTCTCAGCAGAAATCTTCCGTTTTGCACCAGGATCAAAAATAACAATATCAGCATCTGCACCGATTGATATCGTTCCTTTTTTAGGAAATAAACCAAATAACTTAGCAGATTTTGTAGACGTTATATCAACAAACTGATTCAACGAGATTCTACCTTTTAGAACACCTTCCGAAAATAAAATGCTAAACCGGTCTTCAATCATAGGACCACCATTCGGTATTTTAGTAAAATCATCTCTTCCAAGATCTTTTTGACCGTTAAAATCAAATGAACATTGATCAGAGCCAACTGTTTGAAGCTGACCTGTTCGAAGCGCATTCCAAAGTGCATCCTGGTTCCACTTTTCTCGAAGAGGAGGACTCCAGACATACTTTGCACCTTCAAAATTTGGTTTTTCAAGATAACTTTGATCAAGAACGAGATACTGCGGACAAGTCTCACCATGGATGTCGTAGCCTTTTCGTCTTGCTTCTGCAATTTTATCCGCTGCCTCCTGACAGCTCACATGAACAACGTATAACTGAGAATTTGCAAGACCTGTAAGTTGAGCTGCTCTTCCCGTTGCTTCCCCTTCCACTTCTGGTGGTCTCGTTAATGCATGATAGATCGGTTCTGTCTGGCCTTTCGAAAGTGCTTCCTTCGTTAAGTATTCAATCACGTCACCATTCTCTGCATGTACCATCACAAGAGCCCCAAGTTCTTTCGCCGCAAGTAGGGTTCGATATAACGTCTCGTCATCAGACTGAAAAACATTTTTATAAGCCATGAACACTTTAAACGATGTAATGCCTTCCTGATCGATTACTTCTGGCAGCTGTTTCAATACATCTTCGTTAATTTCACTAATCATGAGATGAAAGCTATAATCTATTACGGATTTATCTTTTGACTTGTCATGCCACGTTTTAATCGCGTGTGCAAGTGGCTTGCCTTTTTCTGTTAAACAGAAGTCGATAACAGAAGTTGTACCCCCAAAAGCGGCAGCGATGGTTCCCGTCTCAAAATCATCCTTCGAAACCGTTCCTCCGAATGGCATCTCGAGATGTGTATGAGGATCGATACCGCCTGGAAAGACGTATCGTCCACTTGCATCTATTTCTTCAGCTCCTTCTGCTTTCAAACTTTGTCCTATGGAGGCAATCTTACCCTCAGAAATTAGAATATCGGCTAGATAGGTTTCACTTGCAGTCACAATCGTTCCGTTTTTTATAATTTTCTTCATGTGAAAATCCTCCTATTTATTTGGATACTTTCATATCTTTAAGCGATCCAATAAGCGTTTGTCGTTCATTCCATGTCATCGCGGGCTGTTCATGTTTAAGTTCAATCATATCTATTGCTCCGTCTACTGGACATACAATCGAACATAAATTACATCCGACACAATCAGCTTCACGAACTTGCAGGTATGATTTTCCTTCAGCATTATTCAACATATCAATGCACTGGTGAGACGTGTCCTCACATGCGATATGACACTTGTTACAATTGATGCAAACATCATTGTTGATTCTAGCGACGACTTTGTAGTTCAGATCAAGATTTCCCCAATCTGAAAAAGTCGGGACGGATTTCCCAATTATATCCTGTATAGAATGAATTCCTCTTTCATCCAGATAGGACGATAACCCATCGATAAGGTCTTCTACAATCCGAAAACCATGATGCATAGCTGCCGTACATATTTGTACATTGCTCGCACCCATCAGCATAAATTCAATGGCATTTTGCCAATTCGATACCCCTCCCATTCCAGAAATCGGTACATTGATTCGGCTATTTCTAGCACATTCACTCACCATATTCAGCGCGATCGGTTTGACTGCTGGCCCACAGTAGCCTCCATGCGCTCCTTTCCCGGCGACATGAGGAATCGGAAGCCAAGTATCGATATCAACACCAGCCAGACTATTAATGGTATTAATCATGCTTACAGCATCAGCTCCACCTCTTACTGCCGCCTCAGCTGTAGCCGTAATATCAGTTATGTTAGGAGTTAACTTCACAATGACGGGTGTTTCAGCTGCTTCTTTCGCCCAAAACGTTTGTTTTTCAACAAGCTCTGGCACTTGACCTGATGCGGAACCCATTCCCCGTTCGGCCATTCCATGCGGGCAACCGAAGTTCAGTTCTAGGCCGTCAACACCAGCAGCTTCTGTTTTCTTCACGATTTCATGCCAGGATTCCTGGTTTGGCTCCACCATCAGAGACGCGACAACTGCGTGGTTCGGAAACCGTTTTTTCGTTTCATAAATCTCTTTTAAATTCACTTCAAGAGGACGATCCGTAATGAGCTCGATATTGTTAAACCCTGCTACACGTTGACCGTTAAAGTGAACAGCTGCGTATCTCGAGGAAACGTTTAAAATTGGGTCACCTAGCGTTTTCCACACAGCACCTCCCCAGCCTGCTTCGAAAGCGCGCTGTACTTGATAGCCTGAATTAGTAGGTGGTGCTGACGCTAACCAAAACGGGTTTGGTGATGTGATTCCCGCAAGATTTGTTCTTAGGTCTGCCATCGTCATTCTCCTCTCTCTGCTTATGCTGAATATGTCGCTTTCAAGCTTTCATGCATGTGATAGGCAGCGGTTTTCCCCTGCTGAGCAGCTGAGACAACCATTGCTTCACCTTGCCCTTTACCGAAAATCACATCCCCACAGGCATATACCTTTGGATGAGATGTTTCCATCGTATCTTGATTAATGAGAATGACCCCGTCCTTATGAGCTAGTCCTAATTTTTCGATGAAAGGCAAATGTCTTTTTTGCCCAATTGCTTTTACAACTGCATCACAATCGATCGTGAATTCTGAGTCAGGTATGGGTTCAGCTCGTTTTCTACCATCAGCTCCAGTGCTCATGAGCCTCATTTTGACGCATGTAATTCCCTTAACGTTTCCTTCTTCATTACATAGCACTTTAACCGGCTGAGTTAACCACCGGAATTCAACCCCATCCTGTTTTGCAAACTCATACTCAAAATCGTAAGCAGTCATTTCTTCAGCTGATCTCCGGTAGAGAATTTTTACATTCGCTGCTCCAAGGCGTACAGAACAAGTAGCACCATCGATCGCTGTATTACCGGCACCAATGACAACAACTTTCTTATCCTTTATTTCTGTAGGAAATGGAGCCGATTTTGTCATCTTCACAAGCTCAATTGCATCGTAAACACCTTTTGATTCTTCACCCTGAATTTTTAAATCCGGCACACTTGCCATGCCGATTGCTAGAATCACTCGGTCATTTGTAGAAAGTAAGTCTTCGAATGGAATATCTACCCCTACTTTGACACCTGTTTTTATCGTGACGCCGAGTTTTTCAACCTGTTCCACCTCCCAGAGCGAGATCGATTTCGGTAGTCGAAACGATACAATCCCATACGTATCAAGACCGCCTGCTTGCTCCTCAGCTTCGTAAATCGTAACGTTATAACCGAGGAGTGCCAGTTCTCGAGAGGCAGACAACCCCGCTGGCCCACCCCCAACCACGGCTACATTTTTTCCGTTCGGTTCTCCCTGCTTAAAAAGAACCTGATCATTTTTTATTGCCCAATCGGTTGCATATCGCTGAAGGTTGCCAATTAAAATTGGTTTTGTTGAGTGATTCAACACACACGCACCTTCGCAAAGCTCTTCTGTTGGACAAACTCTTGAACAACTGGCTCCAACAGGATTTGCCGTCATGATTGTTTTGGCCGAGCCTTTCAAGTTTCCTGATGCAATTTTTTTAATAAAAGTTGGGATATCAATTCCAGTCGGACAAGCTTTTATACACGGAGCGTCATAACAATAAAGACACCTCTGTGCTTCCTGAAACGCTTCTTGATTTGTAAGAGAAGGCACCACTTCAGAAAATTGTTTTTGCAGTTCATTTTGAATGGAAGTTTCAATCGTACTCATATACGTCCCTCCTGTTTTTAAACTAAAAAGCAGGTGTATCCTTCTCTACACCTGCTTTCACACCATTAAGGTAACAGCGACGTCATTTCCCCGTAAGTCTCCGGACGTCGATCACGATAAAATTGCCATGTATCCCTAACTTCTCGAATCATTTTTTTATTAACTTCTCCAATAATGACCTCGTCTTGATCACGTGAACCTATCGCTACGAAGTTACCTCTGGGATCAACAAGATAAGACTGTCCGTAGAATTCACCCATATTCCAAGGCCCTTCAGTTCCAACACGGTTGATTGCTCCCAGATAATAGCCGTTTGCAACCGCATGTGCCGGTTGCTCTAATTTCCACAAATATTCAGAAAGTCCAGCAACTGTTGCTGACGGGTTGAACACTATTTCTGCCCCATTTAAACCTAGAAGGCGTGCACCTTCTGGAAAATGTCGATCATAACAAATATAAACGCCAATTTTCGCGAAAGCTGTATCGAACACAGGATAGCCAAGGTTTCCTGGTTTGAAATAATATTTCTCCCAAAAACCATGCCCGTTATCGCCGACAGCTACGTGTGGAATATGCTGTTTTCTATATTTCCCGAGATAAGAGCCATCCGCATCGATGACAGCAGCTGTGTTGTAATACGTCGAAATTCCTTCTCGTTCATAAATTGGAAGAACAATGACGATCCCTAGTTCACGAGCAAGCGCTTGAAATCGAACTGTCGTCGGACCTTCAGGTATTTCTTCTGCCGCATCGTACCACTTTGTATTTTGTTCTGCGCAAAAATATGGCCCGTAGAAAATCTCTTGAAGACAAACGATTTGTGCTCCTTTTTCACTTGCTTCTCGAACAAGTTTGATGTGCTTTTCGATCGCTTTCTGTTTATGAATCTCTACTGACTCCTGACCGTCGACGTCATTCCTAGCCTGAATTAACCCAATGGAAACTGAGTCTGCCATATGTAAGCCCTCCTCTAACACGTTTAATTTACTGAATTTTCTTTCTAATAAAAGTGTAGAAGATTGTAGAGACTAACACACTATACAAAATGTAAAATGATTTGCATGAAAAATTATCATAGTGTCAGTGTCGTAAATAAAGAAAGGAATAATTGCTATAAGGAAGGGTTTCAACAAATACGAGGATTTTAACTTTTCAGGGTATTTCTATAAGAATCGATGCTTCGCATGGTACGAAATGGTTCAAATAAAAAAGCGCGCTTAATGATAAGCGCGCTTTGATTCATATGTTATTCTCAGTCTATTCTTTAGACAAAGTAGATATATATTTTGTCACCACTTCGTACACATAGTGTTGATTTGCTTCAGCAGTGTTAGGGTTATATTCCCCTCCGTTTACCTTATTATTAGATAACACTCGGATACCTAAAAAAGGAACACCATAAGCTTCAGAAATTTGGGCTGCTGCTGCACCTTCCATTTCTTCTACAGAAGTATCGTATTTTTCATGAAACCACTTGATGCGATCAATTTCATTATTCCATACATCAGCTGAACCAATCGTTCCTTCGACGATTTTACCTTTTGTATATTCTTCTTTTACGGCATTCGCAGCTGCCAATAAATCTTTGTCTCCCTCAAAATAATGAATTTTCTCGGCATCTGGATCTTCTCCAGCACTTCCTTCAGACGCCATCAAGTCCATTGGTTTCCAAGTAGTCGGTTCTATGCCTTCATTTTCTTTTTTGTTTGTTGTTTTTAGAGACCCTAAATTTACTGTCCGTTTGCCTAAAACGATATCAAAAACGTTCAGATCGGGGTCATGACCACCGGATGTCCCCTGATTAATAATTGCGATGGGATCGTACATTTCGATAGCTACTGCTGTAGCAGCTGCTGTATTTTCCATTCCCTTCCCTGTTTTCGCCACGATTACAGGATAGTTGTCCACCGTTCCTTTATAGAAAATAAACGTGCCAGATTTCTCTTCCTTAACATTTTCTAGTTTTTCAGCAAATTTTTCAGCTTCGATTGGCATAGGTCCCTGGACAACAATTGGACGCTTAGAAGTTTCTTTCTGAGCTGAAGGTTCAGAAGCTGAGTTACAAGCTGACACTACTGTCAATAAAAATACCATCATGATGGCTGTTATTACGTTATTCCTCATTATTGCACTCTCCTTAGTATGTATGATCGGAAATTTTAATTTAATACATTTCTAACATTCAATAACGCTATCACTTACCTCCTTACTGTAACTAAATTCTCATTATGGTCCATACAAAAAGGTCTAGAAATTGTAGATTGATTCTACCTTCTAGACCAAAAGTTAAAGTATAAATAACGAGACAATTAATACACTCCTGCCAAATCAATAAAGCGGATGAACAGAATAATCGACCAGTTACATACTTCAACTCGTAGTCCAGTTCTTTAAGGGAGCTGGGTAGAGACACTCAGACCATATTTCTGAGGATATACGAGTAACGATGTATTATATTAGTACTTTAATAACATAACAAAATTCCAAATGACAATCAACCAAAAAAACAAACGTTAATAGCAAAAAAGTATATATTGTTCGTTTTTAAAAGACATAACCTTCTAATTCGGTTCATTTCTTCAAAAAATCCACTTTTCCAATAACTATACTATTAAAGTCGATTTTTCATTTCCCACTCCATCGGAAAAACTTTGATGCTAATACAACCGATACGATTGAGATGGCCAACAATACCCCGACTTCCATTCCATACTCATTGATCGGAGCTTCATTCCACGTCCCTCTTAGTAACTGAATGACATAATAAAGCGGTAAGATCTTCGCTACATATTGAAGAACTGTTGGCATAAATTCGATCGGAAAGGTAGCACCCGATAGAAAGAGCATAATGTTAAGAAATAATGAGCTGATCGCTGCAGCCGCCTGCGTATTCTTAGCAAGAGACGTTAAAAACAATGCAAAAGGAAAAAAAGCTAATATACTAATAAGAAGTGCAAGAAGCGTACTGCCAATATAGTGAGGTAAAGACAACCCATACATCATCATTCCGAATACCATTAGAAGCACTGCTGAAACTAAGAAGATGACGGTACCCTGAACGGTATGTGCAGCAAGTATTTTCCATGGTTGCAATGGGGTTGATTGGTATCTTCTTAACACGCCTGTTTCACGATACCCCGCAAGTACTGTTCCAAGTGTAAAGAATGATGTTGTTACAATATTCACTCCAATCCAGGAAGGCACAAAGCGTTCTGCGAAAGAAAGTCCGTTCATATTATCGCCTACAAACATTGAGCCAAATAGCCAGATCATGACGACAGGAAACAAAAATGTCCAAAATACACTCAAACGATCTCTGAAAAACATCCTTGTTTCCAGAATTGCAAGATTCAAAACAGCGCTCAAATCGAACCCTCCTTCTTCAGATAATGAACGAATAAATCATCCAGAGTTCCTTGGTCGAACTTGAAATTAGAGATCGAAACGGTATGTTCATGACAATATTTAAAAATATGATATGCCGTTGTCTGTTGATCTTCAGAATATACTTTGTAAAAACCATTTTTTTCATCAACATCCTGAACACCTGGTAAATCTACTAAATCATCATATGCTAGCTGTGTACACTCAAAAGAAAGAAATTTACCAGAAACTTCGGTCAAAAGTTGACGAGGAGTATCAAGAGCTTTTAACTCTCCGTTATAAATCATGGCAACCCGATCACAAAGTTTTTCTGCTTCCTCCATATAATGTGTTGTTACCACGACGGTACAACCATGTTCTCTCAGCAATTGAATGAGTGACCACATCTCTCTTCTAGCTTGAGGATCTAATCCCATACTTGGTTCATCAAGAAATAAAATATCGGGTTTGTGGATTGTGGCAAGTGCCAACGTCACTCGCTGCTTCCATCCTCCAGATAAATCTTCAAATGTTACATTCAGCACTTCACTTAGCCCCAACATGTCAATTAGATGATCCTCCTGTGTAGGGGTATGATAAAAAGAAGCGAATAAAGTGATTGCTTCCTTCACTTTCATTTTTTTCTGTATTGATGTTGATTGAAACTGGACACCTATCCGTTTGTTTAATTCTTTCAAGTTTTTACTAGGTACAATACCTAGCACATTAATCGTACCTCGATCTGGTTTGAGAATCCCTTCAAGCATTTCTAGCGTTGTTGTTTTACCTGCACCATTAGGTCCTATTATTCCAAATATCTCTCCCTGACGAATGGAAAACGAGATACTTTTAACCGCTTGTACCTCACCATATTTTTTGCAAAGGTTATCGACTTCAATTACGTTCACCATTTTTTCGCTCCTTATATGCATGCTCATCATTTTATCTTCGAAATGAGTTGTGGTTTAAAAAAACCTTTATCCATCGATATTCTCACTCCAAGGCACGTCTGTCCAAATCTTTCTTAGATCATGATAACAATCTTATTATACTTAGATTAACTGTTCCTTTAGCGAAAAATATTGTTTACGAATGAAAGAAAAACGCCACTATTCCAATTATTTCAAATACTTGTGCAATTAGCAATAACTTCAATCACTGTCCTCTGTCTTTTCAAATTCGCCCAACCAAAAAGCCCACCTAGTTACAGGTGAGCACGAACTATAAAAATCTTTTTTTCTGTTCTTCACTCGGCAACATACACACTTCTCGTCTACCAAACCAACTATAGCGTTTCTTCGCAATTTCATCATACAATTTGTCTCTCACTCTTTTTGGGAGCAATCGAAAGATCACCAACAAACGAAAAAGTCCGCCTAATCGATTCGCGATGTAAAGCGCAGCATCTGACTTCACTAGCGACTTGCCCTCTTTTATGATGACAACACTATCAGGAACGTTGACCATGCCTGCTTCTTTCATCAGTTTAATAGCTACATCCGACTGCAATGAAGCAAAAGAGAATATGGCCTTCTTATCGTACTTAAACATAAATTTCACTAGACCATTACACAGATTGCAGACACCATCAAAAAGAATGACGTTCGTTGCTTGATTGGCTGTCACTTCTTTCACCTCTAATCGTAATATGCTCATCATTTCACATAATGATTGTATCATATCACACCACTTAGAATATGCTATAATTTCCGTGTTCAGTAAACTACATAACAAGGATGTTATCTTATGTACCCGACACAGACTATTCAAGAAAAAATAAAACTGCTAGTTATCATTTTATATCCAATTTTAGTTACTCAGGTTGGTCTCTACTCAATGAATTTCGTTGATACGATCATGAGTGGTAGAGCCGGAGCCAATGATCTTGCTGGTGTAGCCATTGGTTCGAGTCTTTGGGTACCTGTCTTTACTGGGCTAAGTGGAATCTTACTTGCAATTACACCCATTGTTTCGCAATACATTGGAGCGAAACAAGAAGATCGCGTCTCATTTACTGTCCTTCAGGGCATATACTTGTCGATCGCACTATCCATCCTCATTCTACTTGCAGGAAGTGCTATTCTCAATTCAATTCTCCAAACGATGGACCTAAATGCAAATGTGAGACAGATTGCAAAGGATTATCTTTTTGGCCTTTCCATCGGAATCATTCCATTGTTTATTTACTCTGTACTTAGAAGCTTTATTGATGCCCTTGGAGAAACGAGAACCACCATGCTCGTAACCTTAACCTCTCTTCCGATCAATGTGTTCTTCAATTACGCACTCATTTTCGGTAAGTTTGGATTTCCTGAATTAGGTGGTGTTGGTGCGGGTTACGCTTCAGGAATTACGTACTGGTTCATCCTCTTGATTGCACTGATCGTGATTCTAAGAGTAAGGCCCTTCCGAACATATGCGATTTTCAAAAGATTCCATCCGGTTTCACTTGTCACGTGGAGAGAACAGCTGAAAATTGGAGTTCCCATCGGATTCTCGATTTTCTTCGAAGTAAGTATCTTCGCCGCAGTGACACTCTTAATGAGTACGTACACCACAGAAACAATTGCAGCACATCAGGCAGCTATTAATTTCGCTTCGCTTCTTTATATGATTCCACTGAGTATTTCGATGGCCCTAACTATTGCGGTTGGTTTTGAAGTTGGTGGAGGTCGGTTTCACGATGCGAAACAGTATAGTTATCTAGGAATTTGTTTTGCTGTGGGAATGGCGCTACTCTCTGCTCTCTGCTTATTCATTTTTAATGACGCAGTAGCCAGTTGGTATACGAGCAATGAGGTTGTGTTTGATTTGATCAAAGTATTTCTCATCTATGCAATATTTTTCCAATTATCGGATGCAGTTGCAGCTCCGATTCAAGGAGCACTTCGGGGGTATAAAGATGTCAATGTAACGCTCGTCATGAGTTTAATTGCTTATTGGTTGATTGGTCTACCTTCAGGCTTTTTATTAGCGAAATACACTGCCTTTGGGCCATATGGCTACTGGGTCGGTCTAAGTACGGGGTTATTTGTTGCTGCTGTTACGCTGTATATACGACTCCGATCTGTCCAAAGAGCAAAACTTACAGTATACGAATAAAAGCGGATCCCTTTGTGGGACCCGCTTTTTTGAATTAGTTATACATTGCTTGGGCTTTCGCCTGTAATTCTGTGTTCTCAAGGTACTCATCATAGGTTGCTTCTTTATCAATGATTCCTTTTGGTGTTACTTCAATCACTCTGTTGGCGATGGTTTGTATGAACTGATGGTCATGAGAAGTAAAGATCATTGCGCCTTTAAAGCTCGTGAGTCCATTATTCAAAGCAGTGATAGATTCTAGATCCAGGTGGTTCGTCGGATCATCTAGTACGAGTACATTCGCACCACTCAACATCATCTTCGAAAGCATGCAACGAACTTTCTCGCCTCCGGAAAGAACGCTCGCTTTCTTCAAAACTTCTTCTCCAGAGAATAACATTCTTCCTAGGAAACCACGAAGGAAACTTTCACTTTGATCCTCAGGTGAATACTGACGAAGCCAGTTAACTAAGTTTGTATCAACGCCTTCAAAGTAGTCAGAGTTATCTTTCGGGAAGTAAGCTTGAGAAGTCGTTACGCCCCATTTGAACGTACCGCTATCTGCTTCCATTTCACCCATTAGAATTTTGATTAACGTTGTATTCGCTATCTCATTCTTACCAACGAGTGCAACTTTGTCATCTTTATTAAGCATAAAGCTTACATTATCCAGTACTTTTACGCCATCGATCGTTTTTGTTAACCCTTCAACACGAAGCACATCGTTTCCGATTTCACGATTTGGTGTAAATGCAACATAAGGGTATTTTCTTGAAGATGGTCTGATATCGTCAAGTGTAATCTTATCAAGAAGCTTCTTACGAGAAGTTGCCTGCTTGGACTTCGATGCATTCGCACTGAATCGTTGAATAAATGCTTGAAGCTCCTTCACTTTCTCTTCCTTCTTCTTGTTTGCATCTTCTTTCATTGTACGAGCAAGCTGACTTGATTCATACCAGAAGTCATAGTTCCCAACATATACTTGAATTTTACCGTAATCAAGATCTGCCATGTGCGTACATACTTTATTTAAGAAGTGACGGTCATGGGATACAACAATAACAGTATTTTCAAAGTTAATAAGGAACTCTTCTAACCACTGAATCGCACCAAGATCAAGGTTGTTCGTAGGCTCATCGAGTAAAAGGATATCTGGCGTTCCAAATAGTGCCTGAGCAAGCAAAACCTTCACTTTTTCAGAACCTGTAAGATCCGCAAGTTTTTTGTAATGAAGGTCTTCAGAAATTCCAAGTCCCCTCAACAATACTGCTGCATCAGATTCAGCTTCCCACCCGTTAAGGTCAGCAAATTCACCTTCAAGCTCTGCAGCTTTCATGCCATCTTCATCAGAAAAATCTTCTTTCATGTAGATGGCATTCTTCTCATGCATCACTTCGTAAAGACGTGCATGGCCCATAATAACGGTGTTGAGTACTTCAAATTCTTCATACTCGAAATGGTTCTGCTTTAGAACGGCAAGACGTTCACCAGGTCCCAGATGAACATCGCCGGTTTGCGGTTCGATTTCACCTGATAAAATCTTTAGAAACGTTGACTTCCCTGCTCCATTAGCACCGATTAGTCCATAACAGTTTCCTGGAGTAAATTTAATATTAACATCTTCAAAAAGCTTACGATCACCATATCGTAAGCCGACATCTGTAACAGTAATCATTTAGGTCGTATTCCTCCATCTATCGTAATATAGTGCAAATTATAACACGTTCTTAACGGAATAGATATGAACCCTGTTGAACTTATTCACCAAAAGGGTAGATCCAGAACGATTCCTGCCTGATGTATCTCATAATATCAGAGTCAGGATCGAGGGTTCCATCATCAAGTCGGGCTACCATCGCTTCCGTTTGAGAACGGTGCGCCTTAATCGTATTGATCTTTGTTTCAAGAACATCCGTTACATCATATACTTTATCCGGTTTACCTAGAACCGTTTCACGATCCGGTGTAATTGGAACAGCATATACTGTGGGACGTTTTGCTGCAGGCATGCGTTTAACCGTTTCAATAACCGCTGCTCCACAAGCATCATGGTCTGGATGAATACCATAACCAGGATAAAACGTAATGATGAGCGATGGCTGCAGTTCGTCAACTAATTCACTAATCGTTGATATCAGCAATTCTGGATCTTCAAATTCAAGTGTTTTGTCTCGAAAGCCAAGCATGCGGAGATCGTCTACTCCCATCGCTTTACAAGCATTCTTCAATTCTTTCTTTCTCACTTCAGGAAGCGTTTCTCTCGTCGCAAAAAACGGATTTCCCATATTGCGTCCCATTTCCCCTAGGGTTGCACAGGCATACGTAACGGGTACGCCTTCATTCACAAACTTTGTTATCAGTCCTGCAGTTCCGAAAGCTTCATCATCCGGATGCGGGAAAATCACTAGGACTTGTTTCTCCATGCTAGTTTCCTCCTTAATCGAATGGTGTATAGCTTAATTGAACGGCAACCGCTAAACGACCGCTTGAGTCATGACCTGCCATCAATAATCGACCATCATCCAATTGATAATCTGTTAACCCTTCTGCATACATCCAACCGTCATTTAGTTTAAATCCAACGCGGAATGGTCCACTACCTGCCATTTTGACATTGGTGAATTTTATAGAGCCATTTCTTATGTAAGCTCCAACAGCAAGCTTTTCTTTATCTTGAGCCGCGTATGCTCCGCTCGTTGTTTCTAAGTGAAAATACAGTTCTTTGTTTTCAAATGTTTCAAGAATTTCTTGTACTTTTTCTATTTGAATAGGCTTCATTCTTATGCCCCCTTCTTCCTTACGCCTACTTGCTAGAACTAGTATAGCTCATCTATTCCGCCTGGTAAAATGATTGACTTGGCAATAGAAAGACTATCATTAGACAGAGACCGTTTTTTTCCGTTATAGTTAACTTTTGAATAGATGTGAATTTGAAACTCGGAGGTATGACAAATGCAATTATATGAAACGTTTGATATCCCAGATAAAATACAGGATCGCATTGAAGACCGACGCGATGCAAACGCCAATCCAGATCACTATCTTATCGGTTCTGAAGGCTATACGGCACCAGACATGTCGATTGTAAAAGATGCAGTAACTGCACTGATCCTCGGAAAAAATGTGTTACTAAAAGGACCAACCGGTGCTGGTAAAACAAAACTAGCCGAATTAATAAGCTACTTCTTTAACCAGCCAATGTACTCGATCAACTGCTCAGTTGACCTTGATGCCGAAGCGCTTCTAGGATACAAAACTCTCACATATGACGATCAAAATAATGCGCACATTACGTTTATTCCTGGACCTGTTGAAAACGCGATGAAAAACGGTGAACTTCTTTATATTGATGAAATTAATACAGCGAAGGCAGAAACACTTCCTATTCTAAATGGTGTACTTGACTATCGACGCATGGTTCTAAACCCTTTCACTGGCGAAACCGTTCGTGCAAAAGAGAACTTTGGCGTCATTGCTGCGATTAATGAAGGCTATATCGGCACCGCTCCATTAAACGAAGCTTTAAAAAATCGCTTTATCGTTATTGAAGTCCCATACTTACAGGGCGAGGCTTTGAAAGAAATGCTAAGTGAGCAATCTCTTCTGAATAATTCCAAACAGCTCGATCAATTTGTTACTTTATCTGCCGATCTTCAATCGAAAGTAAAAGATGGACAAATTTCAGAAGAAGCTGCTTCTCCTCGGTCGCTATTAGATGCATGTGACTTAACAACTTATATGGAAGCGAGACGTGCGATCAAACGGGCGATTACAGATAAACTTGAGGATGAGCGTGAAAAAGCAGCAGTGGAAAACATTGCGGAAACAATTTTCGGTCGCGTTCAGGAGAAAGGGTAAATGAAGTTTCTAAACTTTGCTGAGAATCAGACGGACCCTTTTCTTCATTTAAGTTTATCTGATCTGTCTGAAACACTGAGTCACACAGAGAGTGACGTTCAATTTGCGTTTCATTCTTATTACAGACCGGCTGAGCAATTGATTACCGTCAGTCACTATTGGAATGACATTTTTGATGGCACGCAATTTGATGGAATGAAAAGCGATATTTACCTTCGTTCGCTCGGAAACGTCCATTACACAAATTTCAAAGATGTAGACCATTATCTTGGTGAGATTAGGAAACAAACCCATCCTCTCTTCCGTAAACAGTTGTTTTCGTTACTTGAAGATATGAGACTTGAGCAGATTTGCATTTCCATACGACCTGGAATGAGCGCTGCTTTTGAGACAAGGAGCATCTTATTTCAAAAACGATTCCGTACCCGTCTCGAAGTACATCATCGACAGAATCAGCTTCTTGATGCTTTGTTCTGCGCTATTTATCTTCAAGCAATTGGAAAACCAGTCGCTCTCGGAAATGATCTAGCAGAATATAAACCGTATCTACGTCATTTAATATCAGAAATCACCAAAGCGAATTCTACAAAAGACGTCGCAGATTTAGCCAACGCCTTTTGTCAAGAACTTAATGAAGTCCATCCCGATATGACAACAGAATATTTAACCATGTATGGAACAGCTTCAAACCCCTCCTCAGTGGTTGAGGATGAACAAGCTCGTGAATTAAAAAGCGAAGATACGATGGAGACGACTGATAAAGAAGACAAAGAAACGTATGACGAAGAAATGAACACGTGGCACGAAGAGCAGGAGCAAGAAGGGTCCAATTTCCTTCAGTTCGATTTAGAAGAAGGAGCAAAATCAGACCTTATCGGTGAAGGTGAACGGAAAGAAGAATCTGGTGATCAGGCATTTGTCAGTGTGCAAGGTGCATCAAAACAGTCTGAAGGCAGCCAGTTTGATGAAGAAGCGATCCTTGAAAGCCGCGATACCAAAGCCGTTGCAGGAGCTCAGGATCCTCTTGGAGAAGCCAATCGAAACGTTAAAGAAGTGATTCGAAGAGCTGATAAACCTTCTGGCGAGGATCAAGAATCCTATCGCATGGCTAAAACTGAGATTCAATATGCTGAGAAATCGCTTCGCACCGCAATTCAAAAGACGATCGAGCAAAAACAGATTGCACCGCGAAGTGATCTCCATTTTGGCCGATTAAATCGAAAACTTCTAAGGCTTTTAACAGATGAGAACCCTCGTCTGTTCTATAAAAAAAATGCACCTAGTACAAAGCTTGACGTGACATTCTCACTCCTTGTTGATTGTTCCGCGTCTATGTATGACAAAATGGAAGAAACAAGGCTCGGAATTACTCTTTTCCATGAAACGCTAAAAGGATTGGATATTAAGCACTCCATCACTGGTTTTTATGAAGATGCTTTCGATGCAGATGATCAAGAACAACCGAATACCCTTTTCCAAGTGATCGATTACAATCGATCGACCCAGCCGAGCGAAGGTGCTAAAATTATGCAGCTTGAGCCTGAAGAAGACAATCGAGATGGATACGCGATACGAAAAGCAGCACAGGATTTAGCTGAGCGTAATGAGAAACACAAAATTTTGCTCGTCTTTACTGATGGAGAACCTTCTGCTTATGATTACAGTGAAAATGGGATTGTTGATACACATGAAGCTGTCATCCAAACGAGAAAAAAGGGCCATGAAGTCATTGGTGTCTTTCTATCCAACGGTGAACCACAAGAAAAAGAAAAAAACACGATGAGAAACATTTATGGAACGCAGAGTCTCGTTATTCCATCAGCAAATGAAATCCCATCCTACTTAACCCCACTTCTTAAAAAACTACTCTTGAGGTTTGTATAGTATAGGAAGCTTTCCATCAAGGGAGATTTTCCAGCCTCTGAAGGAGGTTTAACTAAAATAAACGCGCCTTTAAAAAGGCGCGTTTATTTTATCTGATTCGTTAATTCTCGATAAATACTTGTAAGCTCTTGCAAGTTCATTCGAACAAGACCACTTGTAGAAGGCGCAACAAAATCATGAACACCTTTAACTTCGCTATCGGATTGGAAACCCCACCCTGCTTTCTTTACACCTGAAAACCTTTGATAAACACCTTTGCCAACGAAGCAATTCACCATTGGCCTGTATAGTGTAATTTTCTCAAGTAAACGTTCGCGTCCTAACGCATAGTCTTCGGCAGTTAAATCAGCAGCACCTCTAGTCGGCCGGTCAACGATATTCGTTAACCCATACCCATAGTTGAGGAGCTTGTGATCCTCGTCTGGCGAAAGTTTCCTGTCAGTCAAGCCTGCTTCTTTTAACACAGTATAAAAACGATTCGTTGGGTTGGCATAGTGGTGACCATCCTTCTCAGATTGAAGTCCAGGGTTAAAACCGATAAAAAGAATTTTTAAATTGTGATCGAGATGATCTGGTAACAAGCTACATCACTCCTTACTATCAATAATTCCGTAATGAAACTTTGATGTTTTTCGGATCAGTTGTTGAAAACCAAGTCGTTCAAAACGAGAACTTTGCCAGAAGTCTTTTAAAACCACTCGCTTTCTCGCAACACGAATTGCTTCTTTAATCATCTCATCCGACAACGTATCATAGAGCGCGACCTGTTTGATTGAATTCAAACCGTTGGATTCAAGTATCGTGTTTTCAAACATCGGATCAAAGTAAACAACATCTACCTCATTGTTTGGTAAATACGGCAATATTTCTTCATAACGATTGTGTCGGAGTGATATCCGTCTCATTGCTTCGTTCATCAGCTTATTCCCGCTGTCCCAGGTCTTTAATCCCTCTTGAAGGAGTAACGCATGCTGTGAACCTTCAAGTGCCTGAACGTATCCCTTTTCTCCAGTTACTAGACTTGCAACTATACTGTCAGAACCAAGGCCGGCCGTACAGTCTAGCAAGCTCATCCCTTCTTTGAGCCCACTAGCATTGACGAACGTATCATGCTGCCCTCTAAGAAGGGCTTTGCAGCGAAACATAGCTGAACTAGGATGGAAGAAAACTGGTTTCTCTGCATCATCGGTATACATAAACAACCGATCGAAACCTACAATCAAAACAGGTTCATGATACTCTTCTATAACCTGTTGAACAGATCGTTTTCCCCTAGGTATGTAAATCCCATCATAGTGATCCGATAGTCTTCTAGCTTCCTTTACTAGACTCTCGGTTGGTCTACCAGCCGTTGTGAAAATCATGAACATTATCTCCTCTTTTTCGCATCATCAGTATATCATGATAGTGAATATTACCGGTCGTTACCTTGTCCTATATGCATTATTTTTTCCACTAAAAGCTTAATTTATAGTCATATTACATACAGACAAAGCGAAGTGAATATCATAATTTTTGAATTTTTATAAGGTAATACTATACAAGACTAATGAATTTGAAAATTAAATCATTAAACATTCTACGATCTACCTGTTATACTGTTACCACTATTTAAAGAGAGGTGAAACATGCAAAAAATCTGGAATTTATACAAACAATCCTCCTTCATTCTAAAAATGACCCTCGGCTTTTTGCTGGGAATTGGTGCAGGAGTTCTTTTTGGTTCAAGTATGGAAATAGTTAAACCACTAGGTACGATTCTGATTAACTTATTGAATCTAATTGCTGTTCCGGTGATCTTTCTCACAGTCGTCCTTGCCATTAATCAGATGAACCCGAAACACCTGGGACGACTTGGAGGAAAGCTCCTTGTTTACTATGGTTTAACGACAGCAGCTGCTGTTCTAATTGGTGTTACACTCGCATTATGGATCAATCCAGGAGCCGGACTAACACTTCCTGATACCCAGGTCGATAAACCAGACACCCCCGGATTTTCCGACGTTCTTTTAAATATTGTTCCGAGCAATCTTTTTGAGACATTTTCTTCAGGGCAGTTAATGGGCATACTTTTCCTTGCTGTCATCATAGGATTAACAATGGCAAAAATGCGCTATTCTGAGAAGAGCGAACTTCGTGAATCTGGAGAAAGACTTTACCGTCTATTTTCTGCTTCTAACGACTTATTCTTCTTATTATTGCAAGGCATCCTCTTATACGCACCCATTGGGATATTCGCTATTAGTGCTTCTTCTTTTGGAAATCAAGGTTGGCAGACGTTTCAATCCTTGTTCGCTTTCATAGGCGTCTTCTATCTAGGAGTTCTTTTGTTGTGGACATTGATTTATACGTCATTTCTTAAATACGCGAAAGTTAATATTAAGCGTTTTTTCTATCAAACAAAAAATGCTTACTTTACAGCATTCTTCACTTCAAGCAGTCTTGCCTCGCTCCCAGTGGCAATTGATTCTGCCAAAAAAGCTGGCATATCAGAAAAGACCGCTCATTTTTCTCTTCCGATCGGTGCTGTCTTCAATTCAGATGGCGGAGCACTAAGAATGGGTGTTTCGATTGTCTTCGCAGCTAACGTAACGGGATTAGACTTTTCTGTTATGGACTTCATTACAATCGTCATTATCGGAACGCTGTTATCAATCGGAACAGCTGGAATTCCTGCTGCAGGTTTAGTGACATTAGCTGCTGTGCTGACGATGTTTAACCTTCCTTTAGAAATCGTTGCTCTTATTGCTGGTGTTGACGTACTAATTGGCATGGCTGGTACAGCTTCAAATGTATTGGGCGACATCATTGGTGCTGCAGTCATTGACCGTGATGAAAAGAAGGAATCTGAGTCACATGCATAGCATAATTATATAGTGCCATGAAAACAGCCGAGCTTGTTATTCTAAAGAATAACAAGCTCGGCTGTTTAATTTATTCAGCTAGCTAATACTAGACTAGACGTTCTTCTTAAACCACTCTGCTGCTTTATCCACTTCATCCCTTGTTAACTGATGTCCCGATCTTTCCCAGTGAACCGTTACATTAGCTCCTGCATTAGTAAACAGTTGCTCGAGTTCTCTCGTTTCTTCAGGAGAACAAATGGGGTCATTCTCACCAGCACCAATGAAAATGTGTTTAGTCGAAAGGTCTGGAAGATCGAGATTTCGAAGCGGAACCATCGGGTGGTGAAGAATGGCAGCTTTTAATGCATTCTTATCATGAAATAGCAAGCTGCCCGCAATGTTTGCTCCGTTCGAGTAACCAATCGCAATAACATTATTACGATCAAACCCGTAATTTTCAGCTGAATCGTCGATAAACTCATCTAGCTCTTTTGTACGTTCGATTAAATCTTCTTCATCAAACACGCCTTCAGCCAATCGTTTAAAGAATCTAGGCATTCCATTTTCAGATACGTTTCCTCTTACACTTAGAATAGAATGACCAGGAGCGATGAGTTCTGCTATAGGGATCAAATCTTCTTCTGTACCACCAGTTCCATGCAGTAATAATAAAACTGGAAGATCTTTTTTTCCTTGTTTAAAAATGTGCTTCATTATTTATCACCATCAAGTACTCTTGCATCTGCAGGTTCAAGAACACTCTCGATTTGGGAACGTTTCTCTTCAAGCCATGGTGGAAGAAGAAGCTTTTTACCCATTTCATCTGGATCTTCATCTTTTGCAAACCCTGGAGGATCGGTTGCAATTTCAAATAGTATACCGCCTTCTTCACGGAAATAAATCGCATTAAAGTATTGACGATCAACAACCGGTGTTGGGTTATACCCTTTCTCTTCTAATAAATTTCTCCAATCTTCGTGATCTTGGAAGTCACTAGCGCGGAACGCAATGTGATGAACAGTGCCTGACCCCATTTTCCCTGAAGCTATTGGTGTTTTCTTCACATCAATCGTATTTCCGATCGAATCACTGGATTTAAAGCGAACGAAGTCTTCTTCCTCAGCCACTCGTATAAAACCAAGTACTTCCTCAAGAACTTTCATGGTTGACTCAGGCTGCCCTGTTAGTAGTGTTGCCCCAGCAAAGCCTTTGATCGCTTGCTTTGTGCTAACTCCACCAAAGCTCCATGTATTACGCTCTCCTTCTTCACGCTCCACTAATTCAAGGTGCAAACCATGTGGATCATCGAATGAAAGAACTTTTTCTCCGAATCGCGTCATTTCACCATTCTCAATATTTAATTTATCTAGGCGTTTCTTCCAGAACGGTAGACTACCTTCCGGCACAACAAAGCTCGTAACTCCTACTTGACCTGAACCTATATCACCGTCATGCGCATTGGACCATGGAAAGAATGTCATTATGGTACCAGGCGCTCCTTCTTCATTTCCAAAATAAAGATGATACGTTCCCGGATCATCGAAATTCACAGTTTTTTTCACTAGACGAAGGCCTAATACTCCGCTATAAAAGTCTACGTTTTCCTGTGGGTTTCCTACGATTGCTGTAATATGATGTATACCTGTCGTATGCTTCATAATTTGCAAGTCTCCTTTTCATTGTTACATCCATTTTAGAAGGTTCCCGAAACAGATTGATTCTAATCTTAAAAATGTTTTCAAATGATCGATTCATATATCTTGAATTCGAGATATTTGATTTAAGTGTATTAAATCTTTTTTCTTCTGTCAATTGATTTGGTTTCTTACGTATAGGACAACCCCTATATGAGACATTCTATCTGTAAAGGAGTGATGAGATGCTAAGCGTATTTGAGGCCCTGTCGCTAATGGTCAGTTTTTCTGCTCTTGTGCTCGCCATCATCCACACGAAAGATCGGTCTTCCTAACACAGCGAAAAGCACTCCTTAGTCAGGAGTGCTTTTTTCATTTTTATTACGGCATAACAGTTTTGTTCATCAGATATCGATCGGTCTCACGAGCTACGCCTCGCCCCTCATTGATTGCCCATACGATCAGACTCTGTCCTCGGCGAACATCCCCTGCTGCAAAGACACCATCTATATTCGTACGGTAATCTTCAAATTCTGCCTTTGCCCTTTTGCGATTATCTTGTTCCACTTCAAAGTGTTCAAGAACACCTTCTTCTGGACCAGTAAAACCGATAGCGATTAGCACTAGCTCAACTGGCCATACTTGCTCTGTTCCAGGTAGCTCTTTCATAAACACATTGCCATTTTTATCAACGTGCTTTTCGATCGTAACCGTATGCAGTTCTTTCAAATCACCATTCTCATCACCAACAAACTTCTTTGTCATGATGGAATATTGTCGTGGATCTTCACCGTTCTCGGCTTGGGCTTCTTCATACGCATAGTCAAGCGTAAAGACCTTTGGAAATTCTGGCCATGGGTTATCTATCATGCGATCTGCTGTCAACTGGGGATGCTTACCGAACTGATGGACACTTTTACATCCATGTCTTAATGCCGTTGCAACACAGTCTGCTCCGGTATCACCGCCACCTATAACGATCACATTCTTGCCTTCTGCTGAAACATATTGCTTATCCTGCAGTTGTGAATCAAGCAAGCTTTTCGTATTCTTTCTCAAATAATCCATAGCATAATGAATACCGCCTAGTTTGCGGCCTTCTATCGGAAGATCACGGTGCTTCTGTGCACCAGTACAAAGAATAACAGCATTATGTTTGTCACGAAGTTCTTCACGTGTGACATCTTTACCGATTTCAGTATTCGTAATGAAGGTGACCCCTTCATCTTCAAGAAGTTTCACACGACGTTCAACAAGATCTTTGTCAAGCTTCATGTTCGGAATTCCATACATTAAGAGACCGCCGATGCGATCATCGCGCTCAAACACCGTAACCGTATGACCAGCTTTGTTCAGCTGATCCGCTGCAGCTAATCCTGCAGGACCGGATCCTACGATTGCGATTTTCTTCCCTGTACGACTCTTTGGAGGTCGAGCCGTCATCCAGCCTTCTGCAAATCCACGATCGATAATTTCCTTCTCGATGCTCTTAATAGCAACAGCATCATCTGGAATCGCAGCTACACATGCTCCTTCACATGGCGCCGGGCATACTCTACCTGTAAATTCCGGAAAATTGTTTGTTTTAAGAAGACGATCTAACGCCTCTTTCCATTTCCCTTGATAAACGAGGTGATTCCATTCTGGAATAAGATTGTAGAGCGGACATCCCGATGCACTTCCGTTTAATTCAATGCCTGAGTGGCAGAAGGGCGTGCCGCAGTCCATACAGCGAGCCCCCTGCGTCTTCAGTTTTTCTTCTGATTGAGGAAGCTGATACTCTTCCCAATCTTTCAAGCGTGTTGATAAATCTCTTTCACGTGTTTTTTCTCTAGGATAGTCTATAAAACCTGTTGGCTTACCCAATCGATTACCTCCCCTTATACCGGTTCCAGATCGCTGACTTCACGCGACTTCACTTGACCGTTCTTAGCCTGCTGGAACACTTCATACGCTGCATCATCGTCTTCATAGCCTTTTTCTTTCAATTCTTCTAAGGATTCTGTAATTCGCTTAAATTCTTTTGGAATCACTTTCACGATCTTCCCTACATAATCATTCCAATTTTGTATGATACGAATCGCTTTTGGACTATCAGTATAATAAGCATGCTGCTGAATAAGATGCTTTACTTCGAGAATTTCTTCATAATTGCTAAGTGATTCAATATGAACCATTTCAGCGTTCACATTGCGAACAAACGCGTCTTGATCATCAGATAGAACGTATGCAATTCCACCAGACATACCAGCTGCAAAGTTCTTCCCAGTATTTCCGAGAACAACAACACGACCACCTGTCATGTATTCACACCCATTGTCTCCGATACCTTCAACTACGGCTTTGGCGCCACTATTTCTTACACAAAAGCGCTCTCCTGCAAGGCCGCTAATGTAAGCTTCACCTGATGTAGCTCCATAGAAAGCAACGTTCCCAATAACCGTATTTTCATCTCGTACAAATCCAGCTTTCGATGAAGGATGGATAATCAATTTGCCGCCTGATAATCCTTTTCCAACATAGTCATTCGCGTCACCTTCGAGTTCCATCGTTACCCCATTCGGTACGAATGCTCCGAAGCTTTGACCAGCTGAACCCTTGAAGTTCAAGCGAATCATATCTTCAGGTAACCCCTCGGCACCGTAGCGCTTCGTAATTTCATGTCCAAGAAGAGCGCCAGCAACGCGATTCGTATTTCGGATGGTATAAGATCCTTCAAAAGGCTGTTTCTTTTCAAGTGCACCAAGAGCAGCTGGAATAATTGATGTGTTATCTAGCGCAACATCAAGCTTATGATCCTGTTTCCGTTGATTGAATCGACCAACTTCATCTGATATATGCGGTTGATAAAGAAGCGGCTTCAGATCAAGATATCTAGCTTTCCAATGATCCTTCGTACGACGACTTACTTTAAGCACATCTGTGCGTCCGATCATTTCTTCAATTGTTCTAAATCCAAGTTCAGCCATGATTTCACGCACTTCTTGAGCGATAAACTGCATGTAGTTTACAACGTGATCAGGGTTACCAATAAACTTCTTACGTAACTCAGGGTTTTGGGTCGCTACACCAACAGGACATGTATCCAGGTGACAAGCTCTCATCAAAATACAGCCAAGTACAACTAGTGGTGCTGTAGAAAATCCAAATTCTTCAGCTCCAAGGATGGCAGCCATAACAACATCGCGTCCCGTCATCATTTTACCGTCAGCTTCAAGAACAACACGATCACGAAGATCATTAAGCACCAGTGTCTGGTGCGTTTCAGCAAGACCTAGCTCCCAAGGTAATCCTGCATGTTTGATACTCGTTCTAGGTGAAGCTCCTGTACCACCTTCGTATCCACTAATCAGAATGACATCAGCCAGACCTTTTGCTACACCAGCAGCAATTGTTCCAACACCAGCTTTTGAAACAAGTTTGACATTAATACGAGCTGATGGATTTGCGTTCTTCAAGTCGTGAATAAGCTGGGCAAGGTCTTCAATCGAATAAATATCGTGGTGAGGAGGTGGTGAGATAAGTCCAACACCTGGTGTTGAGCCACGAACGTCCGCAATCCAAGGATAGACCTTCTTTCCTGGTAGTTGCCCACCTTCACCGGGTTTCGCTCCTTGCGCCATCTTGATTTGGATTTCATCTGCATTACTTAGATAATAACTTGAAACTCCAAAACGACCTGAAGCAACCTGCTTGATCGCACTTCGACGCAAATCACCATTCTCATCAGGAGTGAATCGGGAAGGGTCTTCACCGCCTTCGCCACTATTGCTGCGTCCACCAATGCGGTTCATGGCAATCGCGAGTGCTTCGTGTGCTTCACCACTGAGCGCACCATAACTCATCGCACCCGTTTTAAAACGACGTGTAATAGAATCAACACTTTCAACTTCATCAATAGAGATCGGATCATTCGAACCAAAATCGATTGCCTGTCGCAAGTAGGTTAAATTTTCTTCAAAAGCCATACCGGAGAACTTCTTATATAATTCGTAATTGTTGCTTCTAGCAGCATGTTGAAGCGTATGAATCGTTTTTGGATTGAAAGAGTGATGTTCTCCTCCGTTCCTCCACTGCAATTCACTTCCTGTTTCAAGAGTTAGATCACTATATTCAGAATTATGATAAGCAAAGTGATGCCTCATCAGAGTTTCTGTTGCGATAATATCAATCGGAATACCATCAATTTGAGTAGCTGTACCTGTGAAGTAACGATCGATCACCTCATTACTAACTCCGATCGCTTCAAAAATTTGTGCACCACGATAGCTTTGAATCGTGGAAATCCCCATTTTAGACATTACTTTTACGATACCCGTAGTGGCTGCTTCAATGTAATTATCCAGGGCATCTTTATAAGTAAACCCTTCAATCGTGCCATCTTGAATCATATATGCAATGGAGTCATATGCAGCATAAGGATAAATTGCATCAGCTCCATAACCTACAAGCATAGCGAATTGATGAACATCTCGCGCTTCGCCCGTTTCAACGATTAAGCTGACTTTCGTACGAGTTTCTCGCTTAATAAGGTGATGATGAAGGCCGCTTAAAGCGAGAAGTGAAGGAATAGCAGCTTTCTGATGATTCACTCCTAGATCAGAAAGAACAAGGATGCTTTTCCCGTTTTTAATCGCTCGGTCCGCTTTACGGAATAAAGCTAATAGCGCATGTTCCATTTCAGTTTCTCCGCGCGCAGCATCAAAAAGTAAACTCAACGTTTCCGGATGAAACTCTTCTTCATCTAACGCTTTAAGAGCCTCCATTCTTTCTTCAGTTAAAATCGGTGTTTCAAGACGAATTCTTCTCGCACTGCCTGGTTCTGTATCAAGTAAATTCCCTTCAGGTCCAAGCAACGTCATTGTAGATGTTACAGACTCTTCTCGAATTGAGTCGATCGGAGGATTCGTTACCTGCGCAAACAATTGCTTAAAATAGTTAAACAAAAGCTGTGGACGATCAGATAGAACTGCAAGAGGCACGTCATTTCCCATTGAACCGATCGGGTCTTTTTTATCAGTAACCATCGGAGCAATGTTCTTTGTCAATTCCTCATAGGTGTATCCAAAAGCACGTTGTGTTTTAACGAGTTCTTTCTCATCGACCTCACGATCAGCACTCGCCTCAGTAGATAAGCTCATAAGGTTTTGGTTCAGCCATTCACGATATGGAAGCTCCGTAGCAATTTGCTCTTTAATCTCTTCATCAGAAACTAATCGCTTTTGTTCAAGGTCAAGTAGGAGCATCTTCCCAGGGCTAAGTCGCCCTTTCTCAATGATATTCTCTTCTTCTATCTCAATAACGCCTACTTCAGACGAAAGGATGAATGTATCATCATTTGTAATCACGTAGCGCGCAGGACGCAATCCGTTGCGATCTAGCATCGCACCGATCTGACGACCATTTGTAAACGCAATGGCTGTTGGGCCATCCCACGGCTCCATTAATGTACTATGGTATTCATAAAACGCTTTTTTCGGATCCAACATCGTTACATCGCGATCCCACGGCTCTGGAATCATCATCATGGCTGCATGAGGTAACGAGCGACCAGCAAGATTCAAGAATTCAAGACAATTGTCGAGTGAAGAAGAATCGCTTCCATTCGGTCTAACGATTGGAGCGATATCTTTCATGTCGTCACCGAACACCTTTGATTGCAGAACTCCCTCTCTTGCTCTCATCCAGTTTACATTTCCTCTTAGTGTATTAATTTCACCATTGTGGATTAAGTAGCGGTTTGGATGCGCTCTGTCCCAGCTTGGAAATGTATTCGTACTAAAACGAGAGTGAACCATAGAAAATGCAGATTTAAAACTAGGGTCTTTTAAATCAAGATAAAACTGATCCAGCTGCTCTGGTGTTAACATTCCTTTATATACAATCGTATCTTTAGAAAAACTGGCTGCGTAATACTTTGTCTTCGAGAGCTGTGAATCCTGGGCGACTTGCTTCTCAGCTTTTTTACGAATAACATACAATTTGCGCTCAAACTCTTCAGCAGAAATATTATTTTTCTTAATAAAGACCTGTCGGATGACAGGCTGAGCAATACATGCAGCTTCTCCGATTGTTGTCTCATCGACAGGGACCGTTCTCCAGCCAATAAACCCTTGACCTGCTTCCTCGATCGCTTTTTCAACAATTTGCTTCGCGCGCTGTCTCAGCTGATTATCTACAGGGAGAAACATCATCCCTACCCCGTACTCGCCTTTATTTGGAAGGTTAAAACCTGAATGTTCAACAAAAAATTCATGTGGAATCTGTAGCATGATACCCGCACCGTCTCCTGTGTCAGGATCGCTTCCCTGACCTCCGCGGTGATCTAGCTGGCGCAGCATATAGACTCCCTTTTTAATAATGTCGTGTGCTGGCTCATTATTCATATTGGCGATCAGCCCGATGCCACAAGCATCATGCTCATGAATTGGATCGTATAATCCCTGTTTTTCTGGAAAGTTCGTTCTATCCATAATCCCACTCCTCGCTCTTATCCCAATTCATTATGGTTTCTCGCTTTAACGCCATAACGTCGAAATTGTTTAAATATTCTACACTTATTGTACATTGCTTTAACCAATGCTTTCAATATATAATTTAGATATAATTAATCTATTATTGATATGAATGATAGGAAGGGTCGTTTTCTTTGGAACTAAGGCAACTTTATTATTTTATGGAAGTAGCAAAAAGAGAGCACGTAACAGCCGCTGCAACATCTCTCCATGTGGCTCAATCTGCCGTTAGCAGACAAATTGCTAACCTTGAGTCTGAATTGGGAGTTCAATTATTCATTCGTGAAGGAAGGAATGTTAAGCTAACGCAAGTGGGACATATTTTCATGGACCATGCCGAAACAGCTATCTCTGAGATCGAACGAGCAAAACAAGCTGTCTATGAATTTCTTAATCCTGATACAGGAACGATCCGAATTGGCTTTCCGAATAGTTTGGCTGCCAAAACGTTACCTACGGTTATTTCAGCGTTTCGTAAAGAACATCCAAGTGTAGGGTTTCAATTAAGACAGGGATCCGTTCAAGACCTTACAGATGCTGTTAGCAAAGGGGAAATTGATATTGCATTTGTCTCTCCGGTCCCGAAAGATCGTACGGATGTAGAGGGTCATATTTTCTTCACCGAGAAATTACTTGCACTCCTCCCCATTTCTCATGCCTTAGCTGATTACCCCATGCTTCGTCTTGGCCAGCTTAAGAATGAACCGTTTGTTTTATTCAGCTCTGGTTATGCTCTTCATCACCTTGTCACATCAGCCTGTCAACAGGTAGGCTTTAAACCTCGTATCGCTTTTGAAGGAGAAGACATCGATACGATTAAAGGGCTCGTTGCAGCTGGTCTAGGTGTTAGTCTTCTTCCGGAAATCACTCTTTCTGAGCAGCTTCCTGGTGAAACGGTTAAAATCGAGTTATCAGAACCAAACGTTACAAGGACAGTTGGCGTTATTATTCCAGAAGGAAGAGAATTAGCTCCTTCTGAAAGGAAGTTTTTTGAATTCCTTACCCACTTTTATGAAGTTCTTAACCGGTTTGGGCAATAAAAAAAGCAAGAAGGAGAGTACTTTACTCTTCTTCTTGCTTTAACAATTCATGCTACTTTTCAACTGCCCTAGCAGGCATTTTGAGAAAGACTCCTAAAACAAGACCGATTAGAAAGATAACTGAGCTAGCAAGATACATATGTTCATATCCATTTAAAATCATACTTCGAACGACATCAGTCATCGTTTTCCCGGTAAACGTTGCAGCTCCAGAAGTTGCGATGAATCCAGCTAGAATGACAGGACCTAGCGATGTTCCGACTGATCTGAACAAGCTAACGAGCGAGAGCGCAGCACCAGCCTCGCGGTCAGGTGTTAATTCTAGAATAATATAATTGAGCGGTGTTCCCATGGTAAATCCAATCCCAATACCGGAAAGAATCATACCGACAGAAAGCGTAACCCACCCTTCAGCTATATAGACAAACACGAGTGAACCTAGCAAACTTAAAGAAAATCCCAGAAGCACAACCTGCTTTGCTCCCCATTTATCAAGTAACACTCCACCAATCGGCGCAGCAAAACCCGATGCTACTGCTAAAATCGTCATAACATACCCTCCCTGTCCTCTCGATAACGAAAGCATTATCTCTGAAAAAGAAGGCACAAAGATCATACTGATTATTCCAATTCCAGTAATCGTTGAAATAAGAAGAGCCAGAACAATATTCCGATCTTTAAAATAGCTTATTTTGATAATAGGATCTTTCGCCGTTTTTTCTACTTTAATAAGAGGATAAATGAGTAAAAGGCTTATTAAAAGTAGTGGCCATACTAGGAGTGATTGAAGTGAATCAATAAATTCGTTCGTATCAAGGTTCGTAAGTCCTAGCAGTAATGCGATAATCACAAATGAAAGGACGAATGCCCCTCCCCAATCGAGCGAAGGCTTTTTACTTTCAGTACGATCATCTGGTAATTTGAGCCCCATGATGATGATTACTAGTGCAATCGGGATATTAATTAAGAAAATCCATCTCCAGCTCAACTGAGCGACAAAGAAACCACCAACATTTGGACCAAGTATCGTAGCAATTCCAAACATTGCTCCAACTAGACCTAGAGCCATCCCTCGTTTCTCTTTAGGGAAACTGCTTCCAATCACAGCGTTAGCGATTGGAATGATACCCCCACCACCGAGAGCTTGAATCGCTCTTCCTGTCAATAGAAATGGCAATGACTGACTTAATCCTGCAATAAGAGAACCTATCGCAAATAAAAGAATACCAGTTAAAAAAATACGCTTTCTGCCAAATAAGTCAGCAAGTTTCCCCACTATTGGCATACTTACTGCATAGACTAACGTGTAAATGGTCACAACCCAGACCGTCCATTTTAAATCGATCCCCAGTTCCTCAATTAGCGTCGTTAAGGCAGGAGATACAATTCCTGAATCGAGTGCACCTAGAAAAACACCAAGTAAAAACGTAATTAGCACAAACCGAAGTTTTTTATCCACGGCTCCCATCTCCCTTACACTTCATATGTGTATTATCACATATGGATAAGAAGAACTTCAACTATATTGCAAAGTTAAGTACATTTAATTCGATGGCCATAACATCTGCTCTAAATCATCGTAATTTGTAACGTACATATCTGCACCAGGGGAATTATTTTGAAAAAGACACGTTTTCATTCCTACTTCTTTCGCTGGAAGGATATCGAGAACCCTATCTCCTACTGCAAGATCCAGGTTGTACTTGTTGTTAAGATAATGATAAGAAGCCGGATCAGGTTTACGAGGATAACCATCATCACCCGCTACAAGTTCAGCAAAATAATGCTCCATATTAAAATGCTTAAGAATCGTTATGGCTTCTTCACGGGGCTTATGGGTCATGATCACATTCATTTTAGCGCTTTTTAATACATTTTCTAATCCTTCAAAAGGAGGCTTGTCATTGGGTGAAAGGGCATTATCCAATTCCCGAAATTCCATTACCTGCTCTTCAGATAATTGAAATACTTCAGTTGCATGGTGAAATGAAACTTTTAATTCTTTTAGTATATCTTCCTCTTTAATATGTGATGGCACTAGTTGTTTCATTACTTTAGTAAAAGCAGGATATGTATCAAACAGCGTTCCATCAAAATCCCATAGAATTCTCATCTTCTCCGCTCCTTTAGGTATGGCTATGTTTATGTTTGCTCAAAGCGATCAGTCTTTACAACCCATACATGAGTCAGACTCAAAGCCGTGTTCATGACCATAGTCTTAGGTATATAAAAGCCGCTCGAAGCGAGCGGCTTAGTCAATTAAAATTGAGTTTTCTCTTCAAGAAAGCTCTTCAAATCAGAGATTGGCATTCTTTTCTGTTCCATCGTATCACGATCACGAATCGTAACTTGTTGATCTTCAACAGAATCAAAATCAAATGTAATCGCATAAGGTGTCCCAATCTCATCATGACGACGGTATCGCTTACCGATTGAACCAGCTTCATCATAGTCGATCATGAAGTATTTTGACAGCTCCGCATGAACCGCTCTCGCCTCTTCAGAAAGCTTCTTAGAAAGCGGGAATACTGCTGCTTTAAATGGAGCGATTGCAGGATGGAAATGCATCACACTTCTTGACGTGCCGTCCTCAAGCTCCTGTTCTTCATAAGCTTCAATTAAGAAAGCAAGGGTCACTCTGTCCGCTCCGAGAGACGGCTCGATGCAATAAGGAATGTATTTCTCACCCGTTTGTTGGTCGTGGTAAGTAAAATCTTCATTGGAATGTTTCATATGCTGTTTCAAGTCATAGTCAGTTCGGGATGCTACGCCCCAAAGCTCACCCCAACCAAACGGAAATTTATACTCAATATCAGTTGTCGCATTACTATAATGAGATAACTCATCTTCTGCATGCTCACGTAGTCGAATGCTATCTTCACTCACACCGAGATTAAGGAGCCAGTCTTTACAATATTTCTTCCAATAGTCATGCCATTCAAGTTCATCACCAGGTTTACAGAAGAATTCAAGTTCCATCTGTTCGAATTCACGCGTACGGAACGTAAAGTTACCTGGCGTAATTTCATTACGGAAACTTTTACCGATTTGAGCAATACCAAAAGGTACTTTCTTACGCATTGAACGTTGGACATTCTTGAAGTTAACGAATATTCCCTGCGCTGTTTCTGGACGGAGATAGATTTCACTTGTGCTTGATTTGGTAACACCTTGATGGGTTTTGAACATAAGGTCAAACTGACGGATTTCTGTAAAATCCTCACTGCCACATTCTGGACAAGTAATATGGTTGTCTTTCATCAAACGTTCCATTTCTTCAAATGAAAGGCCATCTGCAATCATGTCATCTTCATCAGTAGACAGCGCATCTTCAATTAATTTATCAGCACGATGACGTGTTTTACAGCTTTTGCAATCGATTAATGGATCATTAAAGTTACCTAAATGTCCTGAAGCTTCCCACGTTTTTGGATTCATTAAGATCGCCGCGTCTAAACCACTGTTATAGGGGGATTCTTGGACGAACTTCTTCCACCATGCACCTTTAATGTTATTTTTAAGTTCGACACCAAGTGGGCCGTAATCCCATGTATTCGCAAGCCCACCATAGATATCAGAGCCAGGGAAAATAAATCCTCTGTGTTTAGATACAGATACAATTTGTTCCATTGATATGCTCATGTCATTCTCTCCTTTTATTCATTCTCTATCAATATAAAAAGCTCTCGATCCATGGACAAGAAATGTCCAGGGACGAGAGCTCATGCACCCGCGGTTCCACCCTAGTTGATGCCAGAAAGTGCATCCACTTTAAGAAGAATAACTCCAGACTGCCGTTTCACCAGACCTTCTTTGGGCTTTCACTATCCCCAAATCGCTAAGAGTAAGGTTTATCTGGTTACTATTCGTCCTTCATAGTTGTTGTGATTATGTATGCAATTGATAAGACATATGATACAAAAAACAAATACCTAAAGTCAAGGAAAATCAGTTCAAACTGGTATGATCGTTTGATCATGGTTCGAAACAAAACAGCTTCCATTATAGCTTTTGCATTGTTTTTTGATATATGCGGATTCTGTAATAAATTCATCAATGTATGCTAAATCAAAAAAAAACGATCTTATAGATCGTTTCATTATTTATGTACACTCGTAGTTGGCGTTTTTTTGTATTCACTTAAGTACGCTCGTATCTCTTCTTTCTGAAGTCCAAGTTCTCTGGCAGCCCTCATAAGAATAACCCATTCTTGATCAAGTCCTTTTTGTGGCATTATTTTTGCCATGGCCATTCTTTTCTCCTCCTTTAGGGGTTTATCCAGGAGGACCAGCCGTCATCGTTGGAAATCCAACATTAGACCTGTGTCTTTGCGTCCCACCCTTTAGGATGGTTTGCCTTTTTCTGGAGAGTTCAGAAATGACACACTCCGACCAAATCTTTAAAAATACTACAACTAGTAAGGAATTATCACTTTTTCAATTGAATAATGACAGGATATGCTATAAATATATCAGAACTTCTCGAAAAATTCAAAATATTTATTGATTTTTCTGAAAATATTTTTTCTAACATAAGCTTACTTTTCACATACGCTATTGATATCACCTTCGAATAACTTAATAAAGGAAGATTTCAAATGCAGAGTTCAAACATTGGAACAGCGTGGAGTGGTAAGTACGTTGTATTAATTCGTTGCAATCCTGCTACTAACGAAGTATCCGGTTTCTATAAAAGTATCCACGCTCCTACAGAACCTCTTCATCCGTTGTGTAGTGAAACGCTCTCAATCTATTTATCCATTGGCTATTCAATTGCATATGTCCATTCGTTAACTGATGGTACGATTGAATATGTCCTAACTAAATAAGAGAAGGCTGCTCAGCAGCCTTCTCTTATTTAAATTGACTTAAATATTCTTTTACTTGATCTGGGTTTTTCGTATTGGCACTATGTAGATGACCAATTTTTTCACCAGATTTATACACTAGTAAACTTGGTATTCCCATGACATCATTCTCTTCAGTTATGTCAGGAAACTGTTCGATGTCGATTTGTGCCCACGTCTTATCAGTATGCTCACTGATGATATCATTTATGAAAAAATCAAGGCGTTTACAGTCAGGGCACCAATTTGCTTCATATTTTAAAATCGATACGTTTTCATCGTTAATAAATGTTTGATAGGACTCGTTGCTTTCGATGTTCTTCATGTATATCTCTCCTTTAAATTAACCTGTGCTGCCATTATATCGAAAACATCACTTTCTGTCTGTAAGGAGAATTGCGTTACTTCATTGGAAGGTAAAAAAAGACTAAACAACTTTTTCTACTCTGCATACGTAACGATTTACGTGATCAGTTAACTGGTCAATGATACGAAAGCTATATTAGTCCTGATCATTTACCGTCCTCTGCTAGACGAATCCCGGTATATTGCCAACGTTTATCAGGACCAAAAAAATTTCGATAGGTCGGGCGTATATGAGATTGAGAGGTAACACATGATCCACCTCTTACTATCATTTGACTACTCATGAATTTAGCATTGTACTCTCCAAGCGCACCGTCGAGTGGTTTATTTCCCGGATAAGGCATATAAGGACTTTTCGTCCATTCCCAAACATCTCCATACGCTTTCTTTATTTGCCCTTCTTCATCTTTTATTGAAGCGATAGGATGATAAAAACCATCTTCAACAAAGTTTCCAACAATAGGTTGCTCTCTTACTGCGACTTCCCATTCTTCTTCAGATGGGAGTCTTTTACCTGCCCAGCTTGCGTAAGCTTCTGCTTCATAATAGCTAATGTGAGTGACAGCCTCTTCCTTATTTACTGGTAGCAATCCATGGAGAGTGAAGTTAAACCATGCTCCACCCCTTTCCTCCCAGTGCAAAGGGGCTTTCCAGTTCTCACTTTTTACAATTGACCAACCATCAGATAACCAGAATTCAGCACGCTTATATCCACCATCTTCGATAAATTCAAGGTACTCTCTATTGGTAATTGTTCTAGTGGCAAGTTTGAATGGATCTAGCCATACCTTATGTACCGGGCGTTCATTATCAAAAGAAAACCCTTCGTCCTCACTGATCCCTGTTTCAACAAGACCACCTTCAAAAGAGACCCATTCAAGTGGAGTAGCCTTCGCGCTATCACTCCTTTCAGATTGTCGGTAAACAGGATTTAATGGGTTAATTGAAAAATTATATTTAATGTCAGTCATAAGGAGTTCTTGATGCTGCTGTTCATGATTCAACCCTATTTTGATTAAGTCTGCTACTTCAAATAACTTCGATTTATCTAATTCCTGAATGAGCATTGTCATTTCTTCATCGATATCTTTCCGATACTGTCTCACCTTAACTATACTCGGACGGCTTAAAAGTCCTCTCGAACCTCTTGGGAAATAGCGACCGACACTTTCATAATAAGAATTGAATAAATAATTAAATTCTTCATGAAAAGAACGATAGTTGTCTTTATATTCTTTAAGAATGAACGTTTCAAAAAACCAAGTAGTGTGTGCCATGTGCCATTTTGGAGGACTTACATCTGGAATCGACTGTATAGTGAAATCCTCAGTTTCTAGTGGTTTGACTAATGTATTAGTCATCGTTCGAATAGATTCAAAAGAATGAATTAGCGTTTCTCGTAACTCAGTTAATTGATTAGATTGTTGTACCATATGTTCCTCCCCGAAATAATTATTAATCTGGATAACATCAATTTTCACCCTTGCTTAATTTAAATTAAACACTTCCTTGCTGATTCCTGTTTTCACAAGTGCATTCGCGATTACTTTGTGTCCAAACGTATTGGGATGAAAGCCATCTTCTGATAATAATTCAGCTTCTCTTCCCTCAAAAAGAGAAAAAACATCTGCAACTTTCACTTTTTCACCTCTCGTACAGTTATCAATGTGACGATTAAAAGCACGAATCCAGTAAGTAGAAAATGACAGTTCGGGAAAAGGATTGTACAAATTAACGACTCTAATCATATAGTGATCTAGATGATTACTGAGTGAAGCAGTTAAGTCCTCAACGATCCAAGTTAAATTCTCGCAACACTTTTGGAGCGCATCTTGTAGAACGACCATGTCACCCGTTTTATCATAAAGCTCTGCAGCATCGATCAAATCATTTCCACCCACAGTTAACGTAACCACACTTGTATTCCTTAAAGGAATTTTCTTAGTAGAAAGCCAGCATCTTACTTCTTGAGTCGTAGCACCATTTTCTGCAAACACTCGCGTTCCAATCCCTCTTTCTGTACAGTATGCTAACTCGTCTGAATAAAAATCGACAAAGGTAGGCGAAAAAAGAATAGTACCTGTACCAAGCGTAATAGAGTCGCCAATAGCTGTATAAAGGGGGGAAGGATTTGAATAGAACATAGACTCACCTCACTATAAAGTTGATCTACAATATTCATCACATTCTATATTGGTTACAGTTAAAGGTCTTAAACAACTAAACGCTCCTTTTAACAAGAAAAGGAGCGTTTAGTTATTGGGTGATGGAAATATATTTGGTGAACCATCAACTTTGTCATTGAGTGAAGTGACGGATAGGCTGAGTCAATGTCTGACGTATAAGTATTTATCATTACAAACGACCCATTCGAGGATTTCTTTCATATAAATTGAAATACGAACTAAAACTTCCATAAGAAAAGACGCTACAAAATGTAGCGTCTTTTCTTATCCCTCAATCTAAGGAGCTGTTTTACCGTCCGAGTCTTTCTGATTATCTTTTTTTCCTTCAAGTTTATCCCATTTAATCGGTCTATTTAGATTTAATTTCTTTTTTAAGTTCAATAAACAATTAAAATGTCCAAAATACCATTTATCGAACTTCACCATATGAATGGTTTCCCAGTCCCTCATCTCCTTCGTACATCCATCACAATGTATTTCCATTGGAAGGCACTTCCTGTCTTAAGTAGTTTTCTTTATTTATATTCAACCATAGTAGATTGTGATTGGTCATTCGTACAAAAAAAGCGCATCACGTGGATGCGCTTTTACCATTTACTTTAAATTTTCAGGATTCAATGCTTGAAGTGCTTCAGGGACAAATTTTCCATCCTTACGAATTAATTCATCATCAAACCAGATTTCTCCTCCACCATATTCTGGGCGTTGAATCAATACGAGGTCCCAATGAACAGAGGAATCATTGCCATTAGGGGCGTCGTCGTATGCTTGTCCAGGAGTAAAATGGAAGGATCCATCAATTTTTTCATCAAAAAGAATATCCTTCATCGGTTCACGAATAAACGGATTGACGCCAATTGCAAATTCTCCAATAAAACGAGCGCCTTCATCAGTATTAAGAATCTGGTTTAACCGTTCAGTGTCATTCGCTTCTGCGTCAATGATTTTACCATTTTCAAAAGTAAGCTGTACATCTTCAAAAACAAAGCCATTATATGGGGATGGTGTATTATACGTGATCACACCATTAACACTGTCTTTTACAGGAGCAGTAAAAACCTCACCATCTGGGATATTACGCTCACCAGCACATTTCACCGCTGGAATATCTTTGATCGAAAAGCTCAAATTGGTATCTGGCGAAACAATTCGTACAGAATCAGCCTGGTTCATTCGGTCAACGAGAGCATCCATTGATTCACTCATTTTTGCATAATCCATTGTACAAACATCAAAATAGAAATCTTCAAATGCCTCTGTACTCATACTTGAAAGCTGTGCCATGGATTCATTCGGATATCTCATAACAACCCATTTTGTATGTTTAACACGTTGAGTGCTGTGGACTTTTGTCTTATAAATTTGATTGTAAAGAGCCATCTTCGCATCCGGAACGTCAGAAAGCTCATTAATGTTCGATGAACCACGAATACCGATATAAGCATCCATTTTCTCCATTTGATTCAAATCAATCTCAGCCCATTGATTCATTTGTTCCTCAGTTGCATTCATCAACAGCCCACGAAGAACCTGATTGTCACGCAGATTAACATGCGGGAAGGCCCCTGCTTTATGTACTTCTTTAACGATACTGCGAACGAGTGAATTATTCACATCGAATGCCTCAATTAACACGTGTTCACCAGGCTGAACGTTTGTTGAATACTGGACGAGTTTCTCGGAAAACTCTATGATACGAGAATCAAACATATTCTCCCTCTTTTCTCTTATATAAATGTGTAGTATGCCTCTTCTATTATACGCTCACTTGTGACGTTTCTTCAAACATTAGAAAACCGGGCATATGCCCGGTTTCGTTAATTGATATCTTGATCGTATTCCATGTAGATCACATGTGTTTTAAGATACTCGTTTAATCCATGTTTTCCATCTGCACCACCGATACCAGATTGGCCCATACCAGCATGGAAGCCTTGAACTGCCTCAAAGTTCTCGCGATTGACATACGTTTCACCGTATCTTAAAACGTTCGATGCTTTCATGACTTCATGCATGTTGTCACTAAAGATCGATGAAGAAAGTCCATAATGAGTATCATTTGCCATTTCTAGAACTTTATCAAAGTCACTATACACTACAATTGGTAAAACTGGACCAAATATTTCTTCCTGAATCACATTCATTTCCTGAGAAACATCTGTGAGCACTGTTGGTTCAAAGAAAAAGCCTTTGTCACGGTCTACACGATTCCCACCTGTTTTCACAACAGCTCCAGCTTTCACTGCATTATTTACCATTTCTTCAACAGAATCAATTTGCTGTTTGTTTGCAAGTGGTCCAATATCACAGCCTTCTTCATTAAGAGAATCTCCGACTTTCGTATTCTTGAACGTCTCGGTAATTTTCGAAATGAAGTCTTCTGCAACATCCTCATGGACATAGACACGTTCGGCATTTGTACACGCCTGACCATTGTTCGTAATACGGGAAGTTGTAATCTTCTCTACCGCAAGATCAACATTCGCATGTTTTGTAACGATGGCTGGCGCTTTACCGCCAAGCTCAAGATTTACTTTGGTGATGTTTTTAGCTGCGGCTTCCATTACTTTTGAACCAGCAGGATAACTACCAGTTAAGCTAATCATCTGAACATCAGGCGACGATGCAAGAGGCGTGCCGATATCTGAACCTTTACCGGTAACTAAGTTAAATACGCCTTTAGGTACACCAATGCCATGGATAATGTTTGCTAACTCGCACGCCGTATTCGGAGTAAACTGACTTGGTTTAATAATAATCGGACAGCCTGTTACAAATGCAGGGGCCACTTTTCGAGCGAAAATAAACATCGGGAAGTTCCATGGAACAATTCCACCAACAATTCCAATCGGTTTTTTGAAAACAAGAATGTTCTCATTAGGTCGATCACTTGGAAGTACTTCCCCTTCGTATCTTCTTGCCCAACCGGCCATATAGCGGAAATAGTCAATCGTTATTTCCACTTCTGCCTTTGATGCGTCAACTGTTTTTCCATTTTCTTCAGTTAACATGTTAATAAACGTTTCTTTTTTCTCTTCTACCTTATCTGCAATTTTGTATAAGTATTCAGCTCGTTCAATTGATGGTTTCTTTTCCCAATCTCTTTGAGAAGCTTTGGCGGCTTCAATTGCACGCTGCACATCTTTTTCATCACTTTTCGGGATTCGTGAAATCATTTCTTCTGTAGCTGGATTGATAACGTCGACCGTTTCTTCAGAGTGATTATTTATAAATTCACCATTAATATAATTTTGATAGCTTTTCACTTGAAAGACCTCCTACATAGTGTTGAAGAACTGTTCCCAAGTTAGCTATATCCTTAAACATATGATCACACATTCAAACAGTTTCTTTCGCTAAAGCCCTCTTTTCAAGCCAAGTTTCAAGCTCATTATGACGCATTTTCATATCTTGATACCCTTGATTATATAAAGACGTTAATCGCATTTGAGATTTTTCGATTCTCGCTACTTCAAGTGGTGTGGAAGGTTGAATGATAAAGTAATCTTCACGATTTGCTTCAATATGATCAAGTGTTTGATTGTAATGAATGTATCGAGATGTGATTGCTTTTGCTAGAATAGGATTTTTACGGTAAAGACGTTGAATCATCCAAGATAACCTTGATTTCTGCTTTCGATAGCCCTCATTACGAGTCAAAATGACAACATGACTGTGATTACCATCCGCTTCTGATTTGTAGACTGGAATAGGATCGGTAATGCCACCATCCAAGTGAAAACGATTGTTAATTTGAACAGGTGGTGCCATAAACGGCAGTGAGCTCGATGCTCTTAATATCGATAGAATTTGTTCCCCATCATCTTTCTTATTAAAATAATAAGGTTCACCTGTTGAAATATCAGTTGTACCAATTACAAATTGTTCCGTGGCATCGTGAAACTTATCAAAGTCAAAAGGTACATGTGTCGAAGGAATTTCATTAAAGATTAAATCCATCCCAAAAAGCTGTTTTTTGCGAAATAAATTTTTGTATGAGATGTAATCTGGATGGTTTACATAATCTATTAGCACTGTACGGTTTCTTCCATTTTGTCTTGAAAGGTATGATGCGGCATTACATGCACCCGCAGATACACCAATTACGTAAGGGAAATATAAGTCATGTTCCATCATATACTCCAAAACTCCCGCTGTGTAAACGCCTCTCATACCTCCGCCTTCTAATACAAGGCCAACTGAATCCATTTTAAAGTCCCCTTTTCCATTCATCTACCTTTTAGTTTACTGGAGATGGAAATGAAGCTCAAGAAAGCAAGCTTAGGTTGAATGAAAAATAAAAAGCTCCCTGCAATAGCAGGAAACTTACTTCACCCTTCTCGTTCATCATTACGGATCATTTTATGGGAAGTTGATACTTCATGAAGAAACTTCGTCTGATCTGCAAACTTTGGTCTCACCCGTTTCATCCTTTTTCTTGTGACCAAATGCTTTTTCTCGGCCCATCTAACTCTTCCTTTCATTTAATCCTATTCTCCAGAAAAAAATCCGAAAGAAAGGAAGCAGGCATGTATATCATGAGGCGTAAGTGGCCATCATAATTAGTGAAGAGGGAAGAACAAAAGTGAATAAGGATAAACGGCATCGTCAAGGAGATGGTCGCGTTGAACTACTCAGTTGGTAAAACAAGGCTCTAACAACTTTCGATAGAAAGAGGTGTCTCCAAAAGACAATTCACCGTTCTACCCCACCGCTTGTTTAGCATAAGCTAATAACTTCCTTCTTCATGAGGGTCTTATCCTACGGATAGGGCCCTCTATTCGTTTATGCTAACTGAACATGCTCATGTGCCAGTTCAATCTGAATAGCAATTTGCTCAGGCGAAGTTCCCCCATAGCTTTTTCTTGCATTCATGACGTTCGCAGGTTTTAAGATGTCGAATACATCTTCTTCAAATAATGGGGTAAAGTCTTTATACTCATCTAGTGTCAAATCAAGCAAATACTTCTGATGCTGAATACTGTACAGAACAATCTTCCCGATCATTTCATGTGATTCCCGAAACGTCATCCCTTTGTTCACTAAATAATCAGCAATATCGGTCGCATTTGAATAATCCTCATTCACCGCTTGCTTCATATTTTCCGTTTTTACCATCATTGTCTCAATCATAGGGGCAAGAAGTTGGAGTGCGCCGTCAAGCGTCTTCGCTGTATCGAACATCCCCTCTTTATCTTCTTGCATGTCTTTGTTATAGGCAAGAGGCAAACCTTTAAGAACGGTTAATAAACTGAATAAATTTCCGTATACTCTTCCCGTTTTGGCACGCAGCAATTCAGGAACATCCGGATTTTTCTTCTGAGGCATGATACTTGAACCTGTGCAGAACGAATCATCCAGTTCAATAAACTGAAATTCTTGACTGCTCCAGATCACCATTTCCTCAGATAAGCGAGACATATGCATCATAAGCATCGAGGCGTTCGATAGAAACTCAAGAATAAAATCACGATCACTCACCGCATCCATACTATTTGGGTAAACAGCATCGAAACCGAGCAACTCAGCAGAACGATGACGATCAATCGGAAACGTTGTTCCAGCCAGTGCACCAGCCCCAAGTGGAGACATATTCGTACGTTTTAAACTATCCTGAAATCTTCCTTTATCACGCTCAAACATCCAGAAATAAGCAAGCATATGATGTGCAAATGAGACCGGTTGTGCTCGCTGCAGATGCGTATAACCGGGTAAAACTGTCTCCACATGAGTCTCGGCCTGTTTCAAAATGGCTTGTTGAACGACTTCAATATGTGAAATAAAAAGCTTCACCTTTTTCGTGAGGTACATATGCATGTCAGTCGCAACCTGGTCGTTACGACTTCTACCGGTATGGAGCTTTCCACCGACTGGTCCTATTTCCTCTATCAGCGCCTTCTCGATATTCATATGAATATCTTCCTGAGCGACATCATAGTTGAACTCTCCTGATTGGATATTTTTAAGGACTATATTCAGTCCGCGTTTAATTTCTTCCATATCCTCAGAACTGATCACGCCACATTCACCAAGCATCTGAACATGGGCCAGACTCCCTTCGATATCTTCCTCTGCTAGTTCTACGTCATACTGGATCGAAGCTGTATATTCTTCTACAAGCCTATTCGTATCTTTCGTAAAGCGTCCTCCCCAAAGCTTAGACACACTAACATCTCCTTATTGATGAACTTTTTGCTTTTTATGCACTTCTGCATTTACTTTCGTCGGTAATCCCCATAATTTAATGAAACCAACCGCTGCTTCGTGATCAAAAAGGTCTCCTTTTAAATACGTCGCAAGTTGTTCATTATAGAGGGAGTTATCTGACTTACGTCCAACTACCGTGTTCGTACCTTTATGGAGTTTAAGACGAATTTTACCACTTACTACTTTCTGAGTTTCGTTAATGAAACCTTCAAGTGCCTGACGAAGCGGTGAATACCAGAGACCATCATAAATAAGTTTTGACAGCTGCTGATCAATCGTGGTTTTGAACTGTGATACTTCACGCGTATGCGTTAAGAATTCCAACTCTTTATGGGCATTGATCAAAATTAGCGCGCCAGGATTTTCATACACTTCTCTAGATTTAATCCCTACAAGACGATTCTCAATGTGATCGATACGACCGATGCCATGTACACCACCGATTTCATTTAACTTCTCTATAAGATCAACTAACCCCATCTTTTCACCATTGAGTGCGGTTGGGCACCCTTCTTCAAAATCAATTTCGAGATATTCAGGCTCATCTGGCGTAAGATGAATCGGTGCTGTCCAGTCAAAAGCTGCTTCAGGAGCTTCAGCCCACGGGTCTTCAAGAACGCCCGCTTCACAAGCACGGCCCCAGATGTTCGCATCGATCGAAAATGGGTTATCTAATTTAACAGGAACGGGAATTCCTTTCTCTTCGGCATATGCGATCTGTTCATCACGCGTCATTCCCCATTCACGTACCGGCGCGATCACTTTCAAGTCCGGATTCAACGCTTGAATCGATACTTCAAAGCGAACCTGATCATTCCCTTTCCCAGTACAACCGTGTGCGACTGCTGTAGCTCCTTCACGTTCAGCTGCTTCTACTAGAAGCTTCGAAATGAGGGGACGTGACAGTGCAGAGGATAGCGGATATTTCCCTTCGTATAATGCATTTGCTTTTAATGCAGGTAATAGGTAGTTCTCAGCAAGAAGTTCTTTCGCTTCAATCATATAGGCTTTCGAGGCGCCAACTTTAAGCGCCTTATCCTTGATCGTTTCGAGATCCTTCCCTTCCCCTACATCAAGTCCAAGCGCAATAACTTCATATCCGTATTTTTCTTCTAACCACTTTATCGAAATGGAGGTATCAAGACCTCCGGAATATGCAAGAATGATTTTCTCTTTTGCCATGTCATCCACTCCTTACGTTTTGTATTAATATATATGATAACGTATATTTATTCAAAATGCACGAAAAAAATTTAACTTTTTAATAAAAGTTTCAAAAGCGCTTTTTGAGCGTGGAGACGGTTCTCTGCTTCCTGGTATACAACTGAATGAGGACCATCGATAATGTCCGCTGTAACCTCTTCTCCTCTATGTGCTGGAAGGCAATGCATAAAGATGTAATTTTCGTGAGCGTTTATGCATAACTCCTTATTTACCTGGTAAGGTTCGAATACGCCCTCACGCTCCACTTGCTCGTCTTCTTGCCCCATACTGGCCCACACATCTGTAATGAGAACATCTGCACCTTTTGCTGCTTCAAGTGGATCGCAGGTCACTTGGATGAACGAACCATTTTCTTTAGCCACTTCGTTTGCTTTCGCTAAGATCACTTCATCAGGTTCATATCCTGAAGGACAAGCAATTACAAAATGCATGCCAACTTTCGCTGCACCTTCGATCAATGAATGTGCCACATTGTTTCCATCACCGAAGTAAGCGACTTTCAAGCCATTAAGCTCACCTTTATGCTCGATAATCGTTAATAAATCAGCGAGAATTTGAGCCGGATGGTGTGTATCCGTTAGTCCATTAATAACGGGAACGGATGATGCCTTAGCAAAACGCTCAATCGTCTCATGACCAAAGGTACGAATCATCACTCCATCAAGGTAACCTGCTAGCACATTTGCCGTGTCTTCAACTGTCTCTCCTCTTCCAAGCTGGATGTCTTTTGAGCTTAGAAACAACGCATGACCTCCAAGCTGAAGCATCGCTACTTCAAAAGATACACGGGTTCTTGTTGATGACTTTTCGAAGATCATACCTAGGACTTTCCCTTTTAACTCTTCATGTGGAATCCCTTCCTTTTGAAACTTTTTCAACTGTTCAGCTTCCTTCAAAAGATAGTAAATTTCCTCACTGCTAAGTTGATCGATCGTAAGAAAATCTTTCCCCTTCATTCCTTCTCCGATTTCATTTTGTGATTGCTGTACTGATTGAATCATCAAATCATCCTTCCTATCCGATTGTAGTTTGTTTCATTTGGTGCCAATTTTGTAGACTGTTCACTTCAAGCGTTTTTAAGCCATCTAAATCCATTAGCTGAAGCGTGTCAATATGTGTAAAACAAGGGATTTTATAACGTGTAGCCAGCGCTCGTATCTGAAAACCTGAACGTTCTTTTTCTCTTCCGGTCGTTGGAATCGATATCACCGCACTAAGATCGTCTTTCATAAGCGTCTCTACTTCTTGCAAATCTTTTCGAACAGCGAACGATTGGATCCCCTTTTCATTTAGAAATTCAGCTGTACCTGGTGTTGCGTAAATGGTGACACCTTTATGCTTAAGCTTCATTAAAGCATTACAAGCTGCTTCCTTATGTTCTTCACTAATAGAACATAGAATCGACGATGGTGGCTTATTAGGATTCCAAGTTGATAAAACCGCTTTTCTTAAGGCATCTTCCGCTGTTTCAGCTATGGCAAGGACTTCTCCTGTTGACTTCATCTCTGGTCCAAGAACATGATCAACGTTTTTTAACTTTCCATTTGAGAAAATAGGAAACTTCACTGTGTAATATGGCTTTTCTTCTAATAGACCAGTTGCTTCTAATGACCCTGATTGTAACTGCGCCTTAATCGCCCACTCTACCATAGGTACATTCGTAACTTTGCTAATGACTGGAACGGTTCTTGAAGAGCGTGGATTGATTTCAAGAACATAAATCACATCATGATCAATAACAAATTGTATATTCATTAAGCCCCGACATTCGAGCGCTTGTGATAGCTTTTCAGCATATCGTGTAATCGTTTGTTTCTGCTTTTTTGTAATGGAAAGAGGTGGATAAATCGCTGTGCTATCACCCGAATGAACCCCTGCTCGTTCTAGGTGCTCCATAATCCCTGGAATCGCAATGGATTCCCCGTCACAGATCACATCGACTTCACATTCGATCCCTTCCACAAATCGATCCAGAAGGAATGGCCACATTTTCTTTGAACTACCTTCTAATTTTTCAGTGTATCGTTTCAGTTCATTCATATGACGGAAGATAAACATGTTTTGCCCACCAATGACATAGGAAGGTCTTACAATGATTGGGAAACCTAATTTTCCTGCAAGCTCCTCCATTTCTTCTGGCTGATAAGCCATCTTTCCTTCAATGTAAGGAATCGAAAGAGAATCCAACATTTGATAGAACTGATCACGGTCCTCCACTTTATTAATATTCTCAACAGGTGTACCGAGGATCGGAACGCCACGATCATGCAACTCTTCCGCTAAGTTAACGGCGGTTTGCCCACCAAACTGAACTGCCACACCAATAATATGTTCTTTCTCAATGACTGCAAGAACATCTTCAAGCGAAAGCGGTTCAAAATAGAGGCGATCCGCAACGCTGTAATCTGTACTCACTGTTTCCGGATTATTATTCATAACCACCGCACGATATCCTAACTTTTTCACCGCTTGTGCCGCGTGAACAGAACAATAGTCAAATTCAACACCTTGACCGATTCGAATTGGACCTGAACCAAGAACGAGGATCCCAGGATCATTGAGTCCCTCCACTTCATCCCTTCCTAAATAAGTAGAATAGAAATAAGGAGTGACGGCTTCAAATTCACCTGCACACGTATCAACCTGCTTCATGCCCCTGTTAATACCTGCCTTTTTACTCATCTCCAAAACAGAATCAATCGTCTTTCCAGTTGCCTCAGCAATAAAGGCATCACTGACATTCAGTTGCTTTACTTGCTTCAACAATTCATGAGTAAGCTCGGTTTGATCCACAATCTTCATTTCTGCTTCAACAACACGCTTTACTTTATGAAGGAACCAGCTATCAATTGCGGTAAGCTCTTTAATCTCCTCTACTGAATACCCTCTTCGAAAAGCTTCACCAATGAAAAAAAGTCTTTCATCTGTGGGCGTCAGTAGCTGCTCATTTAAATACTCATGACTGATCTTTTCGTAAAAACCGTCTGTTAACGAGTGGTGACCACTCTCTAATGAGCGAATGGCTTTGTTTAAAGCTCCTTCAAAACTTCGATCAATTGCCATCACTTCCCCCGTAGCTTTCATCTGCGTTCCAAGTACGCGATCACCTTCTGGGAATTTATCAAATGGAAATCTCGGTATTTTAACAACGAGATAGTCAAGAGCAGGTTCAAACGCTGCAAAAGTATTTCCTGTAATCGGGTTAGGGAGCTCATCTAGCGTATAGCCGATCGCACATTTGGCAGCCATACGGGCAATCGGATAACCTGTTGCTTTAGAAGCCAATGCAGAGGACCGACTTACACGTGGATTCACCTCAATGATGTTATAATCGTTTGATTCAGGATTTAATCCAATTTGAATGTTACAGCCTCCAATAACATCAAGGGCACGAATTACTTTCAACGAGACGTTCCGTAGCATCTGGTACTGGTAATCATTTAGCGTCTGAGATGGCGCAACTACAATCGAATCACCCGTATGAATCCCAACAGGATCCATGTTTTCCATGTTACATACGATCATGCACGTATCGTTTTCGTCCCGCATCACTTCATATTCGATTTCTTTCCAACCGATCATGCTTTTTTCAATAAGCACCTGGTGAATCGGGCTTAAGGAGAGACCACGATCAACAATTTCTAGCAAGGCGCTGTCATCCGCTGCAAATCCTCCCCCTTCGCCTCCCATGGTATAGGCTGGACGAACCATGATCGGATAGCCAATCTCTCCTGCAAATGTAAGCGCCTCTTCCCTTGTCACCGCAATTTTCGATTCAGGAACGGGTTCCCCGATATCAAGCATCAGTTGTCTAAACTTTTCACGGTCTTCCCCATTTTGAATGGATTCAACAGATGTTCCAAGTAGCTCCACATTTAATTTCTCTAGAATGCCCTTCTCATAAAGCTCCACGACAAGATTTAATCCTGTTTGACCTCCTAGCGTGCCAATGATGCCATCAGGCATTTCTTTTTTGAGGATTTCCTCTACATAAGAAAGCGTCATCGGTTCCATATAGACATGATCCGCAATCGATGAATCCGTCATAATGGTGGCAGGATTGCTATTAATTAAGACAACCTCAATCCCCTCTTCTTTAAGCGCTAGACACGCCTGCGTGCCAGCATAATCAAATTCCGCTGCCTGACCAATTACAATTGGGCCAGATCCTAAAATCACAACTTTTTTTAATTCTTTACGTAAAGGCATAATGCTGGTCTCCTGTTCTTGTAATCTGGTGCATAAAACCATTGAATAAAAAGGCTGTATCGGAAGGTCCCGCATGAGCTTCGGGATGGAACTGCACCGATTGAATGTTGTAATGTTCGTGTTTCAAACCTTCAACTGTCCCATCATTTAAGTTCGTGAATGTAAGGGTGAAGCCCGTTTTTTCTAAACTTTCCTTTACCACTTCATATCCATGATTTTGGGAGGTGATGTATACTTTACCCGTTTCCATATGCTTCACCGGGTGATTCGATCCTCTATGACCGAACGTAAGCTTTCGAGTCGATGCCCCGTGCGCAAGTGCGAGAAGCTGATGACCGAGACAAATCCCGAACACTGGATATGTTTCACTTATTTGCCGGATCGTCTCGAAGTATGTGGACATTGCTTCAGGATCTCCTGGCCCATTACTTAACACCACACCATCTGGTTCTAAATCGACAACCTTCTTAAATGCTGTATTAAACGGTACGACCGTTACAGCACAACCAAGAGATTGCAGGGACGAGAGGATTGACTTTTTATACCCATAATCCATCAACACGATGTGTGGTCCATCACCAGCATAATAGGTCATTTCTTTTACTGAAACAGTTGGAACAAAGGATTTCTCTGATTTCCATTCAACGTTATTAGCAGGAATTTCGGCCATGATTTTCCCTTTCATTGTTCCATGGTTGCGTAACATTTTAACGAGTGCTCTTGTGTCTACACCTGTTAAAGAAGGAATATCATTTTGCAACAAATCATTTGAAAAGGAACCAGTTGCTAAATAATGACTCGGTTCCTCACACTGTTCTCCAGTTACTACGCCACGAAGATGAAGATGATCACTTTCATGGTCTAATTCATTTACTCCGTAGTTACCGATTTGTGGGTAGCAAAATACAATGATTTGCCCAGCATAAGAAGGATCCGTTACAATCTCTTGATAACCGGTCATGCTTGTATTGAAAACCACTTCACCGGAAGCTTCTATAGCTCCTATTAGATCGCCTTCAAACACTGCTCCGTTTTCTAATACAAGATAGCCCTTTTTCATGCCTGGACCTCCTCTTCTGCTGAATTAAAGACGTCGGTTAGCTTCTCCAAAAATAGCTTCGCTTCTTTCTTACTCACATTTAGTGGTGGAAGAATACGAATGACGGTAGGTCCTGCACTCAAAACGAGGACCTCCTTTTCTCTCAGCTGACTAACAAATGGCGCGGCGTCTGTTACTTCAATCCCTAAAAGTAAACCTAGTCCTCTCACTTCTTTAATGAATTTGTATTTCATCGCTAAATTCTTCAATTCAGATAGTAAAAACTCTCCCATATCTTGAGCATTGTTAAGTAATAAAGCGATCTCTTTTACTGTTTCAGTTGCAGCAGCAGAAGCAAGCGGGTTCCCTCCAAATGTACTCCCGTGAGTACCTGGACCAAATGAAGATGCGATACCCTCCTTCGCTAGCATGGCACCAATCGGGAAGCCAGACCCAAGTCCTTTCGCAAGCGTCATAATATCCGGCTCGAATCCATATTGCTCATGAGCAAATAGCGTTCCGGTGCGCCCAATGCCGGTTTGTACTTCATCAACAACAAGGAGTATGTTATGGGATTTGCAAATCGAATCAAGCTGCGAGATCCATTCTTGATCTGCTGGTCTAACGCCGCCTTCTCCCTGGACGAGTTCAAACATGACAGCTGCTGGTTTTAGTTCCTCGATTTTTGATAAACTTTCAAAATCATTATAAGGAAAGTATTCAAAACCTGATAACATAGATCCAAACCCTTCTTGAAGGTTTGTTTGAGCAGTGGCGGAAAGGGATCCAATCGTTCTCCCATGGAAAGACTTCGTAAATGTTGCAATCGTTTCTCTACCGCTCCATTTTCGAACGAGTTTAATAGCGGCTTCGTTCGCTTCAGTGCCACTATTACAGAAGAATGCTTGATCAAAACAGCTTTGTTCTGTCAGAACGTCGGCAAGCTCCTGTTGTTTTGGAATGTGATATAAATTGGAACAATGCCAGAGAAGATCAAGCTGTTCCGTAACGGCCGTTTTGATCACTTCAGGTTGATGACCTAGATTACAGGTAGCAATTCCTGATGTAAAATCAAGATACTTCTTGCCATCTTCATCATAGAGAAAGCTTCCTTCACCCTTCACCGCAGTGATTGGAAGTCGATTATACGTTTTCATGATGCTTGTTTGAGACGTTTTAGTTAGTGACATTTTCGATCTCCTTTCGAACAATCCGTGTTCCAATAGGTTCATTAGCAACGGCTCTTAGCAGAGCATTCTTTTCTCTACCATCAAGAATAATGACAGATGCAACTTCATCAGATAGAGAGGCAAGCGCTCCTTTCACTTTCGGGATCATTCCTCCCATAATCTTGCCTTCTGCTATTAAACTTGTTATCTTTCTTTCATCTAACGTTCTGAAAACGATCTTTTCTCCTTCGATTGCTTCATAGACACCAGGCGTATCACTTACGAGACAAATGTCTGCATGCAACGCCTTGGCAACGGCTGAGGCGGCATCATCTCCATTGATGTTAAGAGAATTTCCAGATTCATCCATGCTGATTGGTGAGATAACTGGTATGTACCCAGCTTGAGTGAGCTGTTCAATTAAGAATTTATCTACATGAGTGACTTCCCCAACTCTTCCAAGTCCTTCTGCGGCTTGTTTGCATGTAAACATTTTCCCATCCACACCACTGATGCCGATCGCTCTCGCTCCAGCACTGTGGATTTTCCTCACGAGCTGCTTATTAATTTTGCCGCTAAGAACCATTTCGACTGTATCGACCATCTCATCCGTTGTCACTCTCAGGCCATCCACAAATGTTGTCTGAATCGAAAGCTTAGTAAGCATGCTCGAGATTTCAGGACCACCACCATGAACGAGTATGGGGTGATACCCTTGTTGATTTAACGTCACAAGATCAACAAAGAATTCGTCTGGAAGTTGGTTTAAAATACTCCCACCGCATTTAATGACGAAATACTTGCTGTTAGGTTCGATAGGAGGCGTTGATTCTGACATAGTCATACGAAAGATCACACCCCCATGCCGTTGCTGCTTCGTTACCTTTATGAAGATCAATATAGATATGAATGTCCTCATTTTCTAAATACGTTTTTGCTTTTTCCTCACTAAATTCCGTTGTGATTCCATGATCAACTACTTTAATCTGACCAAGGGAGATGGAAAGAGAATCTTCTTCGACAGATTCACCGCTGTACCCGATGGCACAGACAATTCTTCCCCAGTTTGCATCCGTTCCATAAATCGCTGTTTTCACTAGACTTGAACCAACAACAGATTTTGCAATTGCTTTGGCCCCATTTTCTGTTTGTGCACCGTTGACGTGAACTTCGACGAGTTTTGTAGCTCCTTCGCCATCTTTTGCGATTAATTTAGCCAACTTCTGGCAAACATGCTCAAGGGCGCTTATGAACGATTCCCACTCAGGATGACTTTCTGATAACTCTTCATTCTCTGCCTGACCGTTCGCTAGAAGAAGCACCATATCATTTGTACTCGTTTCACCGTCTACAGTGATCATATTGTAAGTCGTGTCAGTGACAGAGCTTAGCGCTGATTGTAGAGCGGTATTTTCTACTTTGGCATCTGTTGTCACAAAGGCTAGCATCGTTGCCATATTTGGCTTGATCATACCTGAGCCTTTCGCTGCGCCACCTATGGTAATACGCTTTCCATCGATTTGACATGTCACAGCTACCTGCTTCGTTATCGTATCCGTTGTGACAATCGCTTCAGCAAAATCAGTTCCACTCGTTTTCCCTCTATAATCTGGTATCTGTTGGATACCATCTGTAATGGCTTGCATCGGTAAATATTCACCTATGACTCCAGTGGATGTAACAGCTGTTTCAGATTCATTCAGTCCCATCACTTTCGCGAATTGCTTACGCATTTCATACGCGTCCTCGAGACCTTTCTTTCCTGTAAAAGCGTTGGCATTTCCTGAATTAACTATTATTCCTTGAATCCTTCCACCTACTAAACTTTCTTTCGTTACTTTTAAAGGCGGTGCCTGGAACGTATTCATTGTAAATACACCCGCAGCATTCGCTGGTACAAAGGATTTAATCCACCCTAGATCCTTTCGCTTTCGTTTCAATCCTGCATGAAAGCCACCTGCTTCAAATCCTTTAGGGGAAGTAACCGTGCCATCATTTACGATTGAAAAAAGTTCCTCACTCACAGTAGATGTTGCCAATACATTCAACCCTTTCGTTTGCTAGATTTATGGAAAAACTGGAGATAATGCAAGCCCAGCTGCCTCGGGGAAACCAAATCGTAGATTCATATTTTGAACTGCTTGACCAGCGGCACCTTTCATCAAATTATCAATCACCGAGATGACCGTTAAGCGTTTTGTTCTAGGATCAACTGATAGCCCAATGTCACAATAATTTGAACCCGATACGCCTTTCGTTGATGGCCATTTCCCTTCAGGCATCACACGGATAAATGGTTGATTTTCATACTTTGATTGGTAGAGTTCAATCACTTCAGCTTCTGATATTTCCTCATGTAAATTGACATACATGCTACACATCATTCCTCTTGTAAGCGGGATTAGGTGAGTAGAAAACGATACGTTAATGTCTTGATCGATTTGACTTGAAATGATTTGTTCGATTTCAGGAATATGCTGATGTTTCCCCAGTTTATATGCGGAGACATTCTCATTTACTTCAGAGTAATGGGCTGCAAGACTCATTTTTCGTCCTGCCCCTGAAAGGCCAGATTTTCCATCAATAATTATTGAGGAAGGATCTGCCAATCCTTCTTGAATGATCGGAAGAATGCCAAGCAGCGTAGCTGTAGGATAGCATCCAGGGTTGGCAATTAAATTGGCAGTTGCAATATCATCTGAGTAGTATTCCGATAATCCATATACTGCTTGTGTTAAAGCTTCAGCAGGTGGAGATGAATGGTTATACCATTTCTCGTATAGTTGCCCTTCCTTTAACCGGAAGTCTCCGGATAGATCGATCATTGGAACACCCTTCTTAAGCAGTGTCGGAACAGTTTGACTACTGATGCCAGCTGGTGTTGCGAAGAAGATGACATCTGATTCTTCCGCAAGCTCCTCAGCATCAAGAGCTTCAAATTGACTTACCTGTATTTTCGTGAGATGTGGGAAAACATCATGTACGTTAGATCCAACGTTGGATGGAGATACGATTGTATTTATATTTACTTCAGGATGACTAAGCAATAAGCGGATTAATTCAAGCCCGCTATATCCGCTAGCACCTACAATACTTGCTTTCACTCTTTCCACTCCCTCTTTCTCGTCTTATTGAATGATTATACATATTGTAGTATATATATACAACCGATTTTTTCGTTATTTTCAAACTTTTACACAATAAAAACGCATGCTCTAAAGTTAGAGCATGCGTAAATCTATTTTTTATCAAACTCAAACGAAATCTTTTTATCGGCTGAATGCCAGACTAACGCGGCATCAAAGGTCCCTTTTTTGCTTTTTAATCCTTTAATAACACTCGTTTTTCCGTCGGTTAGAAGTTTTTTAGCATTCGTTTGGGAAATGGGTTTTCCAAGGATTCTTTTTGAGATGGTGAACGGACATTTTGTTTTTGAATAGCTACTACAACCATATAGTTTTCCTTTATCAATCACTTCTGATCGACACAGTGGACATAGTCCGATTTTCTTCCCTAGTGCTTTTTTGGATACGGTAGATGCTTCAATTTTCACATCCTTCAAATCCCAGGTTCCAGAAGCTTCAATTGCATCGGAAGTTAGTTTTGCAGCGAGTTTCTTAACTGATTCCATAAACATCTGTGGTGATGCCTCACCACTTCCAATTTGCTTCAATCGTTGTTCCCACTTTGCTGTCATTTCTGGACTTGAAAGAACAGCATCTCCTATGGAATCAATGAGAAGCATCCCTTTTTCAGTAGCAAATACCTGGTTCTTCACAACATCGATGTATTTACGGTCCTTCAACATCGTAATGATGCCCGCTCTTGTGGCTTCCGTTCCTAAGCCTTCCGTATCCTTCAAAATCTTCTCAAGCGATTCATCATCCAAATGCTTTCCTGCAGTTTTCATCATCGTGATTAGCTGCCCTTCCGTAAAGCGTTTGGGTGGCTGCGTTTTTCCTTCGGTGACTTCCGCAGATAGTACTTTTCCTTGCTCTCCTTTATCAATAGCGGGTAGCTCTTCATCCTTTTGACTCGATGAAATGATCCGCTGCCACCCCTCCTGAATCCGTACCTGTCCTTTTGACTGAAATGCTGCACGATCGTCAACCATCGTTATCAGTGTCGTGTAGTCGACGATCGCCACTTCTTCATGTGCAGCTAGAAGGCTTCTTGCTATCAAATCATAAATCTTGGCTTCATCACCGGATAATTTATCAAGGTTTGGAACCTGCTCAGTTGGAATAATAGCATAGTGATCGCTAACTTTCGCTGGGTTCACATACCGCTTATCATTTAGAAGTGAATCACGCTTTAGTGGAAAGAATTCTTTATACGCCTGCTGCTTCTGCAATTTTGTTAAGATTGAAGGAAACTCTGCTGCCTCATCTTTTGTAACAAAACTAGAATCACTTCGCGGATAAGAAATATTCCCCTTCGTGTAGAGCTTTTGAGCGATATCAAGTGTCTTTTTCGGTGAAAATTTATACCTCTTGTTTGCTGTTGATTGAAGGGAGGATAGTTGATAAAGAAATGGAGGTTTGTATTGCTTTCTCTCCTTCTTGACATCACTCGCAAGGCAATCCTTCTTCTCGCAAAACTGTGCGATCGCCATTGCCATGTCTGGCGAGTCAACGCGAGTTTGATCATCCTTGATCCATTTCCCTACGATAATTTTCCCGTTATAATCAAATTTCCCTTTGACTTCCCAGAAAGGTTCGGATTTAAAATTCGCAATTTCTTTCTCTCTCTGAACCACTAATGCGAGCGTTGGCGTTTGAACCCTACCTGCTGAAAAAACATCCTCGACACCTTTTTGTTTAAAAAGAAGGGTATAGACTCGTGAAGCATTGATACCAACGACCCAATCGGCACACGATCTTGCATACGCTTCGTAATAGAGGTTCCGAGTTTCCTGTTCGTCCAGAAGTGCTCTGAATCCTTCTTTGACTGCACGCTCGGTCAAAGAAGATATCCAGAGCCGTTTCATCGGCTTTTTACATCCTGCCTGGTTCAGGATCGTACGCACGATAAGTTCACCTTCTCGTCCAGCATCTCCTGCGTGAATAATGGAACCGACTTCTTTCTTAGTAACAAGCTCCTGAATGATTTTGAACTGTTTCCATTTCCCTTTTGTCACTTGATATTGAAATTGTTTCGGAATCATAGGAAGTGTTTGAAGAGACCACTTCTTCCATGATGTTTCGTAAGTTTCTGGCGGTACAAGCTCACATAAGTGGCCAACCGCCCACGTCATATATGCCCCTTCCGGAAAATCCGGATTTGGTTTTATGTAGATATATCCCTGCTTTTTCTCTGTTGGATAGGGGGCAGCTAGACGCGTCCCCTGATCTGGTTTTTCCGCGATAATACATACTGCTGCCAATCAAAACATTCCTCTCTGAAAATGATACCATTTCTCTATAAGTATATCGTACACCTGATCGTATATGGTAGCACGTCTTTCATCTTTTCCATTTCATTCATAGATAAAGAAAGTACAGGTGTTGATTATAAGTAGTTCAGTTTTGGAGTACAAAAAGTGAAAATGCATATCTAATTGGGTATAAAATTACAGGTCAATTTGATCCTCTTCTTTCATTGATGTGATAGGATTTTAATAACTTTTTAGCTGAAAATGCACACGAAATTGCGCCCCAAATTGGAGCTGCACAATAATTATTGTTCGGTCGTAATTTTGGGTGTTAATACGGGGGTAATTTAGCTAGAAAAACGAGGTCAAAATCTGGCACTGAAAAATAGGAACATAAAAAAGCAGGAACCCAAATAACCCAAGCTCCTGTTTCACTTTGTCGTATGTCTTATTCAATGAAAGCTCCGATTAAACGGAAGACTTGACTTCGAAATATCTTTTACTAACACACCTGTTATTTAATCTCTTTAATCTTTTCCACTAACAGTACTATATTAAAATTTACTAGTGATAGCGAGTTGACAATAGTCTAATTAGACTTTATGATAGCGAGGTCTAATTAGACTATTATGTAAAGGAATGAAAATTAAATGATAAAATCTTTTTTGATGTTAGGGCAATCAAATATGGCAGGTCGTGGATTCTTGCATGATGTAGAAGCTATCTATAATGAAAAAATAAAAATGCTTCGCAACGGTCAGTGGCAAATGATGACAGAGCCGATTAATTATGACCGCCCTATTTCTGGTGTGAGTCTAGCAGCATCTTTTGCAGAGGCATGGTCGAAAGCCAACCCGGATGAAGAAATTGGTTTGATCCCTTGTGCGGAAGGTGGCAGCTCCTTGAACGATTGGCATCCGCAAGGTACTCTTTTTCAACATGCTTTGTCTGAAGCTCGATTTGCTCTTGAAACTAGTGAAATATGTGGCATACTTTGGCATCAAGGCGAAAGTGATAGCAATAATTCTCTACATGAAACGTATTATGAAAAGTTATCTCTTATCATTGAAACTTTACGTAAAGAATTAAAGCTTCAAAATGTCCCATTAATCATTGGGGAGCTTGGTGAATATCTAGGAAAAACAGGTCTCGGAAAGTACTCATCAGAGTTTCAAGAAATCAACCGACAATTACGTCGATTCGCTTATGAGAAGCAAAATTGTTATTTTGTATCGGCAGAAGGGCTAACTGCCAATCCGGATGGTATTCATTTGAACGCCGTTTCCCAACGAAAATTCGGTTATCGCTACTTCGAAGCATTTTCGAAAGAGTGTCATATCTTTGAGCCTCTTTCAGACGAAAATCAATCACTTAAAAATAACCATAACTATTCGAAAGCTGAACAAATTTATATTCACAGTATGAATTTGGCTCTTGGTAAAATTACCTACGTTGAATTTGAAGAACAAATGACGAAGGTGATGCAACCTTGATACCCTTACTAATCCTTGGCTTACTTATTCAAAACCCTGGCGCTCATGGATACGAACTATTAAGTTTAATGGAAAAACGACATTATAAATATATTGTTAACTTTACTAAAGGATCATTTTATTACAATTTGCAACAACTTGAAGAAAAAGGTTTGATTGGACAAACACACCGAATAAGACCAAACAACGGTCGTGAAATTCACACCTTTAAAATCACGTCTTTAGGAATAGACGAATTCGAAAAATTAATGGCCAAATATGGAACTAAATCCGAATATGTAAAATTACCATTCTATGGAGCATTACTCTTTGCAAATGAATTTGATAAAAGTAAATTATTAGAACTAATCCAATCCCAAATTGATCAAACTGAAGCCAGACTTACTCTTCTCGATGAATACCTAGCTACCACCAAAGAATTACCTGGTAAAATTGATTATTTTCGTCGTATGAACGAAAATTCTCGTTCTCACCATTTAGTGAACTTAAAATGGTTTAAAGAATTGAAGGCAGACTTAGCAGAAACTACTGGATAAATAAAAACTAAAATCACCTATCACTTTTACTAAGTAAAAGTGATAGGTGATTTTTAATGTAGTACTTCCATTTATTACAGTTATGTTTTGGCTCAACTAAACGGCCCTTAGTACAATAGGCGATGGCCTTGTGCAGCTATTGCCCCGAAGCAGGAAGACTCGATTTCAAGATAATCAGCAATCACTAAATTAATATTCTAATCATATAAGATAGCTTCTACTAATTGAGAAACTGTCAAAGATCCATCTATGATAATTTCTGCACTTCATAGAATATTATATACAGTCCTTTCTTGTGGATGTTCTCTTTTTTATTTCAACTGCTAAACGGTAGATCACTGAATTTTCATACTATATTAACGCAACGCTAGTGACTAATTATGTTGACTTTTTGTGACCATTCCTCCCAATAATCTTTCACACAGCTTCCTCCTAACCTTTATTTTGATTACTATATTTACGTGTGATCTAAGAAATGCGTTTCATATTTTATATTATCTCGAAACTGAGTCTTCAACCAACCTGCCCTAACCCTACATAGAGCGCTTACTTTTTATTACGCTAACACTCCGAGATTGTCGAATACTTATTCTAATTTGCTACTCTATAGAAATATTGTGTTTATTTATAACAATAATCACACAGACGTTGACTTCATTTCTTCTTAAAATAGTGATGAGGTGATCAGTATGTACAAAAAATTATGGGAAAACAAAAATATACGTTATTACTTACTTGCTGGAGGAGTCTCTCGACTTGGCGATGTTCTTTCCGGAATGGCTTTTTTATTTTTAGCGTACGATTTAACCGGTTCCAATCTTCACACTACAGGAATGGCTATGGCTGAGACCTTACCATATCTTCTATTTGGATTAATGGGTGGCGTTATAGCTGATTGGTTACCTAAGAAAAAATTATTAGTCTATCTGGACCTAGCTCGCATCCCATTCATTTTTTCAATCGTGTGTTTGCATTATTTGGATGCTCTTACTTACGCATATCTATTAATCGTGAGCTTTCTCATCCAGAGTATAGGATGTTTCTTCAACCCAACCCATCGATCTGTTCTACCTTCTATAACGACGGAAGAGGAACGAACGAATGCGAACAGTTTATATGATACATTGACTCGAGGAGTAACAGTCCTGAGTCCATTTATCACTGTATGGTTATTAAACACCTTTGGTGCTATACACTTTTTCACCTTAGATGCAATAACCTACGCAGTTAGTGCCTTTTTCATCAGTAAAATACACCTGAATGATCCTAAACCAATCGTTAATAAAACGATTAAAGGTGTCTATCGCTCAATTCTCGATTTTACCTCCTGGGCGAAGGCTCACTCTACTGTCAGACAACTATTTCTCTTCACTTTTGTTACGGTTTTTTTCAACACCTGGGTGTGGGAAGTAGGACTTTTGCTTGCATTATCAGAAATGAGTTTACAAAGTGAAGAATTATATAGCATTTTACAAGGAGTATTTGGTGGCGTTGTTATTTTGACAAATATCGTTTTGCCATATTTGATAAAAAGAATGACTCTTCGCCTCTACTTAATTGGAGCGTTGATTTGGGGTACAGGAATTACATACTACGGACTCTTATATGATATTAAGCATTTCTTTATTGGTTGCGCTATAGTAGGGATAGGTCTGCCTATTTCTGGACTAGCACGCGTTTATCTTCTTCAGACACTTGTGCCAGAAGAGAAAATGGGTCGGGCGTTTAGCTCAAATGCCGTCTTACTGTATTTTTCCAACACCCTGTCCTTAGGCATATATGGATTCTTAGTTATGTATATTTCAATTCAACATTTAATGATTGGTAGTGGTTTACTCATTGTCATTCTAAGCATTGGAGTTTTACTTATTAAAACCGTAAATCCTGCGAAATTCTGTTGGCGTCTTCCGATAAATTTTCTTAAATAACTGGTTATAGGAAGAGACACTTTTAAACCCATGATTTAGGGCTATCGAAAGAATTTGGTCATTGGAATTTAATAAGGAATGTTGACTTCGTAATAGACGATAAAGTTGCAACCAAGAATAAGGAGAGAGACCTAGCTCCTCTTTAAAAAGGTGAGCAAATTGATATTTATTTAGTTTTGCAACCATAGCCATCTCGTCTAGTGTCCAGTCATCGCTAAAGCTTTCTTTAAGGGCATTTGTAACATCATTAATTGTAGCTTTACTACTGATACTTGGAAAGTCAATTTGGTGAGACCCTGCACCATATTGAAGCATCATAATGGAAAGCTGGGTCAAACTGTTATCTAGAAAAAACTGATTGGTAACTGATTCAGCTCCTTCATTTAGCGATAAGAAATCCCTAACAAAAGTCGTCCATTGTCTTACTTGAAGATGCTTATATGAAAGCATAGAAAATTCAGGGGATGCTGCTGTAATTCCCAATCGATCAGCTGCATCTTGTAGCAAAGACGGCTTTATCTCCACGAGAAATTTCTCTTTTGTAGCCCAAAGTTGTTTATGATCTTCATATGGGTTAAATATTAGAAATTCTCCTTTACCAATGGAGATATCACCATGATTTGTTTGAAAACATCCTCTCCCGAATGGAGAAAAGATTAATTTATAACATTCATCACTTCTCCAAATCCGCTCACCTAAATGATCATTACGCATAAGTAATAGCCCGTTCTCGTTATCTAGTATCATTAGTTAAGCTCCTAGTACAATAATGAGTTTTCATTCGTTTATGACAATAAATCTTTTACTTAATTATGACAAAAAAATTTCAAATTGTTCTTTCATATCTTAGGGAGGTGTACTCTTCGTCATCTTGATTTTGATAACTTGCTTGTTCCAATTGAGGTTTGAAACCAACAGCTTCATAAAAAGGAATTCCTTTTTGATTATCTTTTGATACTGAAACCCATTGTGTTAATGCACCTTTACTTTTTTGAACATTTGTTAATATATTTAGTAATTTAGACCCGATACCTTCCCTTTTTCTGCTAGGGTTTAAGTAGAGAACAAATATTTCCCCCTCAGTAGTGCTAATCATACCGCCACCTATAGCTCCTACAACTTGCTTACCATCTAGAGCAACAAACCAACCACCCCAACCTTTTCCTGGATTATTGATTTCACCTAAAATTCTATCATGATTATAAAATTCTTCTATTATTCTCTCTATGTATTGTTTTGAATAAGTTTCCGCATAAGTATCTCTATAACCTTCGGAACATACTTCAGAAATTCCTTCTACATCTTTTTGGATAGCTTTTTTAATAATAATCATAAAATCTCCCTCTAATAAGATCAAATATGTTATTTCCAGAACTTCCCTTTAACGGAGTGAAACTTCTGACTAGGTTCTTTTACTCAAAGTAATATTAAGATCCTAATTATCTCGAGTTCAAGTCGTCCAAAAAACTGCCCAAAATTCTAATACCAATTATTTCAAATAAATCCGCATAACTCAATCTTTAATTCCAGTTAAAAGGAGCTTATCTTATTACAGATAAACACCCGATAGTTGAAGAATATCTAATACTAACTTAGTTAGAGAGTATTCTTACATACATCCCTTTTTTCGCTTTCTTATATGCTGTATTGTTCATAATCTTTACTTTTTCTGATAGTTCTGACACTCGCTTTAATTCTCCATCCTTTAAAATAGAAGGGTCAATCATGCGAATTTTGTTTTTTCGATGTAAATGATAATTTTCTCTATCCTCTTTTACTTTCACATTTGGATTGAGTTTTCTTAAAAAACCAAGTAACTCCTTATCTTCTGATGATTTTATTTTATTTATTAATTCGTCATCTTTACCAAGAAAATCATTAGGGTTTAATATATTCTTTTCTAAAGATAGTTTCAAAGTCTTAGCAAGCATATCATAGCCATAGATATTTAACGGATCCATAAAGAAGTCAATTACTTCTTTGTAATACGTTTTGACAAACCATTCAGCTATTTCAATGTTTTGAAGATACATTTTCCCTTCGACAACGGTTAAGTTCTGCAAAAAGCGAGTTACTTCGTCTAACGAGATATTTCCGTACACATACATATCACGAAGAGTATAATCTACTCTATCTGCACATAATTCTGGTGCTGGCTGTTCCAACAATGTCCAATTAGTATCCTCAAACAAAATATCCTCATAATTGTAATCATACTTGCCTAAAATTGATGGGATTACAGAGTTTTCAATAACTGAACTATATATTTTTTCATGATAGTCTTCTTCCTTATTTTCAAATACGAAATCAATTACATGAGAAAATGCTGTGTGGGAAACATCATACATTAACCCTGCAATCTGCTCTTCGACTGTTCCACCAAGTTTTCTTATTAACAACATGACACCTATTGAGTGGTCAAAACGAGTTACATTCCACTTTCCATTAACTAAGTAACTTGCTCCACCTTGATGAATTCCCTTTAACCTTTGAATTGGCTCACTTAAAATTAATTCTTCTATTACACTACATCGTAATAACTTTTAAAAAGATCAAAAAAGAACCTATAATCGATTAACGTACTTATTTCAATTCTATGGAATTGCCTTATTACTGATGATTGTTAGCATCGTTTTTCTCAGCATATTCCTCGTAATCCGTTACTTTAATTTCATGTGACCAATGTAGAACTGTTCCCACAAATTCACGGATGTTTAGCCCAGGCATTTGGTAATTTTCTTCATTGTGAACGGTAGATACGGCATTTTCAATAAACTTGACTTTATACCCCCTGTCGTAGCCCGCAATAGCGGTGAATAGGCAGCAAAATTCCGTATTAAACCCGGTTATAAAAATTTGGTCGACCTCATAGGAACATAGCAACGTATCAAGGTTAGTCTTATAAAATGCGCTCTCTGTATGTTTTTCAATGGTGTGATCGGCATACTTCACAAGATCAGGATCAATTTCTGCCCCTTTTGATCCGTCTGCCATCGGTCCTTCAGGATCCGTGTGTCGTATGAAGATGACCGGTTCCTCATTTTGCATAAACTCATTGATTAGCTTTTTGATACGTTCTTTTTCCTGACGAAAATCCACCTTTTCCACAAGTACATTTTGTACATCAATGACCAGTAATGCACGCAAAATTAACACGTCCTTTTGACGAATTTGTTTGATGAACCCGAGTATAAAACTACTTCGATTCAATTTTTAGAACCCCGGCTCTATCAAGTTAATCAAGAACCTCTAATTCCAGATAAGGCTATAAACTCATAAAGAGGAGCGATTTCTTTATTAAAAAATCGCTCCGATTATACAGAAGATCGGCTAACTTCTAAATTTAGCTCATCCTTATAACTTTAACTATTCATGGTCTTTTCCCTGGGTTTCCGTTAGAATTTTTTTATAAGGGTGTTCACTATTTGAATCACTTGGTGCTAATGCGCTTCTTGCATCTTGTATCGTTCTACTATAATCTCCACTAAAGAACTTCCCAAAAAAGTAAGTCCCTTTATTAGAGGAAGCAGTATGGCACGGATTTGCAATTCTTAAGTATAAAATCATCGCTTTTTTATATGGTCATCTTGCATACACATCTCATTAATTGTATCATCCGTTAATAAATGAATGTATGATATACTTTTAGCTGGTTAATTTGAACTTATAGGTTATAATACTTTTGTAATAGGGTAAACAATAAAGATAGTGTGTTTTTTTCGAAAGGAGGCTTATAATGAACTCGTGGTCTGACTATAGTAACCATTCAATCCATAGATTTAAAAACTTCGATGAAGCTGCTGAAAGTATTTTACATTCTATCAGTGAAATATTAGACATTAATACGCTATTTATTGCTAAAAATGATAAATGTACTAATGAAATTATTAAGGTAATAAATAAAAAAGATACGTTGTTAACAGAAGGTGATAACTCACCTTTTGAAGAGACTTTTTGTAAGCTGAGTGTGGATCATGGAAAAAATGTACTGATTATTCCCGATATTACTCAAAATGAGTTAACCAGAACTCTAACAGTTACCGAGAAATTGGGGAGTGGTAGCTTCGTAGGCATACCAATTTATTATGAAGATGGAAGAAATTATGGGACTATATGTGGGTTGGACATAGAACCTTTCCAACTATCAGAACGGCACAATAGATTGTTTGAAACAATGAGTTCATTACTCTCCTATGTATTAGAATTAGATGAGGCTAATAAGCAAATAGAAGACTTGTCGGCTCCGCTAGTTCCTATTACAAAGGGGGTAGCAATTTTACCCATTATTGGGAATATTGATTTAAACAGAGTAGAAAGGATTATGGAACTAACATTAGCCAAAAGCCAAGGATTGTCTTTGGATCATATCCTAATTGATTTATCTGGTATTACTCAAATGAATGATGAAATAGTAACTTACCTATTGAGAATCGTAAATTTAATGGATTTGGTAGGTATTCATCCAATATTAACAGGTCTTCGCCCAGACATTGCAATGCAAGCCATTCGCTCTCAAGTAGATATAAATAACTTCCAGGTTGAATCTAATCTTGAAAGTGCCTTAAGTAAAATAGGATTCGAACTTTATAGAAAACAAAAAGAGTAATTTTGATATATAGGAACGGCTTCTTTGAATAAACTGTTCAGCTTCTTAATCTCAAACTTTAATTTCTTCAATTAAATATCGAAGCAAACCACATAAGGTTTTGTATGAAAATAGCCACAACCTCACCCCGAACGGGGTGAAGTTGTGGCATTCTTTTATTTCTTGCTTATTTCAATAAAGCTCCGAGATTATGGAATATCAAATATCATCCAAATACCTGAGCTGCAATTCCGAATAATGTATTGTTTCTTGCCGGCCTATTTTCTAAATTAGTAATCATTTTAGATAAACTTCACCATATCCTTTATTCCTTAATGAATGTCTTCGTACTTCGCACCGTATCAATTGGGCGAACCGATTTTTCTATCTCTGCACGTTTAGGCTCTAAAAATGGAGGCAAGGATAATTTTTCTCCAAGTGTTTCATAAGATTCGTCTCCCATAAAACCTGGACCATCTGTTGCAAGTTCGAATAATATACCATTTGCAACACGAGAATATAAGGATTCAAAAAAGAAACGATCTACATAACCTGATGTAGGAAGACCAAAACTGTTCATGCGTTCAATCCATTCATGCAATACAGCGGTATCTTCTACTCGGAACGCTGCATGGTGGACCGTACCATATCCCTGTTGTCCCTGTGGCAAATCAGTACAATGCTCCACGATCACTTGTGCACCGTTACCACCTTCACCTACTTCAAATAAGTGAATGGTCTTGTCTTTTGCAATTTCACGGAACAGCATAACTTTTTCTAATACTTCTTTAAAATAATCGAACTGCGCAATTCGAACATGTATGGGACCAAGACCAGTAATCGCGAATTCAAGTGGCACAGGACCTTTTTGCCAGGGTACTCCTGAAGCTACTCCTTCATTGTACTCATCTGAAATAAGCATGTATTGCTGGTCGTCAAAGTCGACGAAGGATAATACCTTTTTATCGAATAGTTTTGTAATACCTTCATGCTTTACATCATATTCATCAAAACGTTTCACCCAATATTCTAATGCTGCATCAGTTGGGACACGGAAAGACGTTTTATATATTTCATTTGTGCCGTGTGTACCTTTCTGGATACCTGGGAAGTCAAAGAACGTCATGTCAGTGCCTGCACTACCTTTATCATCGGCAAAAAATAAATGATAGGTTTGAATATCATCTTGATTGACTGTTTTTTTAACTAAACGCATCCCTAATACATAAGTAAAAAATTCATAGTTCTTTTCTGCGCTACTTGTGATAGCTGTTACGTGGTGCATACCTTTAAGATGATTCATATTATTTTCCTCCAAGACATTCAATTTTTTAGTAATACTGTTCGTTGGTTCATTCATGCTCCTCAATGGGGTTCAGCTTTTCTTCAATTTCTTTACGACGTTCTTCTAAGAATGGTGGTAAATCAAGATTTTCTCCTAACTGTTCTATCTCTCCGTCAACCGTAAAACCCGGACCATCTGTTGCAATTTCAAATAAAATTCCGTTTGATTCACGGAAATATAAGCTCTTAAAGTAAAAGCGATCTACTATGCCAGATGATTGGAAGCCACGCGCTCGTACTTGCCTTTCCCAAAAGCTAAGCTCCTCTTCGTTTTTTACACGAATGGCCAAATGATGAATACTTCCACGACCTGGCCTTTCTGTTGGACCGTCTACTTGCCTTACAATGATTTCACCAAAAACCTCTCCTTTGATAGATTGAAAAATAGCTTCATGATCCGTTCGACTTATCTCTGTATAGCCGAACATTTCTGTCAGTGTATCCCTGAGTTCATCAAGTCTTCGTACCTTCATTTCCACAGAACCCATTCCTTGAATTTGGTGTTCCACCGGAATCTCGGATTTATCCCATCCTTCCCAATGCCCTACTTTTGCTCCGTTAGAAACAAGCAATACCATCTGTAAACCTTCCATATCTTCAAATTTCAAAGCTGTATGAGTTGCATAAGTCGTGATCTCTCCATGTAGTACATTATGTTCCTCAAAACGTGCTTTCCAAAATAATAGACTTTCCTCTGTAGGGACCAGTAATCCGATTCTCGTTATCGCATTTGTACCGCGATATGTATTACCTACTAAAGGGATCTCAAAAAATGATAATTCTGTACCTGGGCTACCTGTTTTATCTCCATAAAATAAGTGGTACATTGATGGATCATCTTGGTTTACTGTCATTTTGACACGACGTAAACCAAGTACATGTCGATAAAAGTGATTATTTTGACTTGCATTTTTTGTAATCATCGAGATGTGGTGATGTCCTGATATGATATGCATGACTCATTCCTCCTTTTCAGTTTACTAATCAAGTGATAGTTTAAAATTAACATTACAGGGATTAGTAGTACGACTCTTAACTATCCATTCTATTTTCAGTATGATTTTGTAACTTCGTCATGAGCTTATATAGTTTCTTCTGCTCTTCCTCTGTCAAACACTCATTGACAATGGACGTTTGGAAAGTAAGTTGGTGTTCAAAAACTTCATGCATTTTATCTTCTCCCTTTGAAGTAAGGGCAATCCATTTAGTTTTCCATTCCTGCTTTCGATGTATATAGCCCTCTTGCTCAAGTCGAGTGAGCATACGTGAAATTCCACCTTCTGAAACGGTTACTTTAACAGCCAGCTGACTTTGCGTGATCGGTTGATAGAATGAAACCTGATTTAATACATCAAACTGTGCAACCGTTATACCATACTGTTTTAAGAAATCATTCGATAATAAATTACTTTGATGTGTAAAACGAGCAATACGCAACCAAATCAGTGAACCAAGTGTATTTTTTCTCAAGAAAATCATATCCCTTCCTATCATCACTTTACATGTCAAATGATATAAAAGCAATTAAAACATCTCGAATTCAAAGTATTCTTCATCACTCAATTTCATGCTGAACTACTCTTCTTTCCTCCCTTTTCATATTAGTTACCTCTTTTACGATAGAAAATCATTTCAGTTTGTGATCACAGCTACCTTCTAAAAATTGACGATAAAATATAATATATAACACAAAAAAGACAGGGAGAAACCTTCCCTGCCTAGCACAAACTTCTAGACCTATCAAGCTAAGTCAAGCCATATGAATGAATGTTTGTAAGTTGTTAATTTCCTTTTGTATTCCCGGAAGCCCTTTTAATTCTGTTACATTTTTTAATGGTGATTTCTTATTCGTATAAACAGAAAGAGCCATCATCTCACATACGTATAGTAACTGGGCGGAAGATTCATCAGAAATGGTAACACGGTGAATTTGATTATCTATGATTTCGCTATAACCTATAAACGATTTATAGCGTTAGTTAACAAATCATAATTGGCTCAAAGCATTATAATTTGTCAGTATAAAAGCATTCGCAATACCAATTATTTCAAACTCGTGCAAATAACTCAATCTTTTCTTCACACTCTAAAAGGAGCCTATCTTATTATAGATAAGCTCCGAGATTGTTGAATAAGATTATTTCTTATTGATGATGTAAACACCTATTAGAACAGGTATTAAGATTAATATTATTGGTGCCAATAGGACACTTGCATTACTTTAACAGGACGCATCTTTAACTGATATTAAAAAAGAAAAGCCTATAAGTAATAACCCTGCTACTTTATTAGCCATTCATAAACATCTTTCATTCTAAAAAATGAAGTTAATATCTAATATAGTAAAAGTCTCCATTACCAAAAACCATTTTCGGTGTGTCACTATTTATCAGATCTACCTGATAATCGCCTAATTTTAGATTTCTACTCACTGAATATGCGTTATCCAAGGAAGCTTCTCTGATCAGTTTGTATGATACGAATTCAGTTTTTTCATAAAAAACAATTTGGTTATCTCTAAAAGTAGGCGAATTATATTTAATACCTACTATCATCGGGTTAGAGGATTTATTTATTTTGAATCTATAATATTCAGATTGATTGAATACGTAATTGAAAGAAAAAGAAAGCATACTGATAAAAATAATCGAAAAAACAATGATTCCTTCTTTCTGTTTTGAACGTTTGGATCGGGCTCCTTTAAAGACTCTATTGTAAAAAACAATGAGTAATCCAATAGAAATGATATTAAAGATAGGGAACCAGACATGTTCAGGAATAGTGTTTAAAAAGATGTGTTCTTCTCTTCTCATTGATAAGATACATACTATGTAAAGTATTAAGAATGTCTTCCATATTCTTTTCTTCGTTATTTTAATCAACCAGACACCTTCAATCATTTTATGTATGTTTAAAGACAAGCCATTCCAATTCATGTATTGTATTGATTTAAAAGTCACGCATGACTACAGTGACTTTTAAATCAAAACAAATTACAAACTAAACATAGCAAAACTGCAACGATAAGAGACAATTAACATATGTAAAATGGATATCCTTAATACCAATTATTTCAAATTGGTGTAACTAACTCAAATCTTTTTTTCGCTAAAAGGAGCCTATCATATTACAGATAAGCTCCGAGATAACAGAACAAGGTAATCTGTTCAATTTCTGCTATTTATCCAGTAAACAGATCTTCATCAGGATAACGTATGTTGGTTCGGTCTGGTTGTGCTAATGAAAAAGCAAGAGTGAGTGGGCCAAGTTTCCCTAAAAACATGATAAAGATAATCGCAATTCTTCCTATTTTGGACAAATCACCTGTTATACCCATCGATAATCCGACTGTACCAAAAGCAGAAATGACTTCAAAAGCAATTTCAATAAATGTACGATCTTCTGTCAAAACGAGAACAAAAATGGTCGAATACACAATCATGATACTAATAATTGTAATCGCAAGCGCTTTTAATACGATATGTTTTCTTATTGTTCTTCCATAAATAACGGGATCACTTTTTCCACGAAGAAAGGTAATGACAGCCATAATAATCACGAAAGCTGTCGTTAACTTGATTCCCCCCCCAGTAGAAGTGCTACCTGCCCCGATAAACATTAAAACAAACATAAAGAAAGCAGTATCAATTCCAATCCCACTAATATCAACACTATTAAACCCTGCCGTTCTTGTCGTAACGGCCTGGAAATATGAACCCCATAACTTATCACCAAGTGACAAATTAGCTAGCGTTTGGGGATTGTGATACTCTAAAATAAAAAACGTGAACATGGCGATTAGATTAATAACAACCGTCCCTGTCAACATTACTTTAGAGTGAAGGGCCATTTCTCGAAAGGTTTTGCTCCGAATAAGATCGTTTAGAACAGTAAACCCAATTCCTCCGACAATAAATAGAAATGAAATGACAATGTTAACAATGGGATCCCCAACATAATCCATTAAACTATTAGACCAGATGGAAAAACCAGCATTATTAAAAGCAGAAATAGAATGAAAAAAACTTGCATAAGCTCCAGCCCGCCAACCCATTTCAGGTATCCACCGAGCTGCAAGAAAAATAAAACCTATCGTTTCAACTGCCAAAGAGAAAATCAAAATGTTTTTCACTAATTTTACAACCCCGCCAATAGAGGTTTGGTTGGTTGCTTGTTGCACCAGTAAACGGTGTTTCATGCCAATTTTACGTCCCAGCACCATGAAGATTAACACCGCAAAAGTCATGATTCCGAGGCCGCCAAGCTGGATTAACGAGACAATGACGATTTCTCCAAATAGCGTAAATGCTTCTCCGGTATCGACCACCACTAATCCTGTTACCGTCATGGCTGATGTGGCTGTGAACAACGCATCAACCCAGGTGATCCCCCCTGTAGTAGAAAAAGGCAATTTCAATAATCCCGTTCCAACAAAAATCAGGACTACGAAAACAAAGATAAGTACTTGGGGCGGGCTAAGTTTAATAAACTTTAAAGCAAACCGATTTCTAATCATCGGTTAAACCCCTGCCTGTTCAAATCGTTCAAGATTTTCGTTATTCCCAATAACGACTAAGACATCCTCTTTATCAATCGTCGACTCAGCAGGTGGGGATACTAGGATTTTTTTATCTTTTTTCTTAATCGCTACAACTGTAACACCAAACCTTCCCCTGATATCCAGTTTACTTAACGATTTCCCGGATATTTTCTGGGTTGCAATAACTTCTATAATACTATACTCGTCAGATAGCTCTACGTAATCGATGATTTTTTCAGAGACGACATGATGAGCAATACGCTTCGCCATTTCACTCTCTGGATGAATAATGTGATCAGCACCTATTTTTTCAAGAACTTTATGGTGATAATCATTTTTTGCTTTCACCCAAACCTTCTTAACGCCCATTTCTTTTAAAAGCATGGTTGTTAAGATACTGGATTGGAGATCATCTCCGTGGGAAACAAAAACATGATCAAAATTACGTATACCAATTCGCTGTAAATTCCCTTCGACTGTTGCATCTAATACAATCGCTTGCGTGGCATAATTTGAGTATTCATTTACTCGATGGCTATCTTTATCTAACCCAAGTACTTCCACACTTCTTCTGTTCAACTCTTTACAAAGCGTTCCTCCAAATCGGCCAAGTCCAATAATTGCAAAACTTTTTTTCATAATGTCTTCTCCTCTCAACTGTAATCCCACTATGCTCTTAATCTGTCCATCCCATAAAAAATGATGAATAATTCTGCGCAAAAAAGACCACAGACAAATTAGCCTGTGATCTTTATATTCGAACACAAGTTTCATCGTCTTCCCTCATAACGCTTACGGAGTTAGCTGTCGGATTCGGGCTATAAGAGTAGCCCTACCTATGCTTCCATAGGATTCACCCCAAGCAGTAAACTGCATGAAAATTGGGTCCCCCGCACCATAATAGGTTTAAGCGATTTAAGATTAAGAAACGGTTGATTTATACAACTGAGACATAGTTTACTCCTGAATATATAAAATGTAAATACTTTTATGTATCACTAGATGAGCATCTGTTTCGATTACAAATTCACAAAAAGAAGGCTATCTTTATTGCAGATAAGCTCCGATTTAATTGAAGAAGGTCGAACAACTCCCTGCTTGATGATCACTTTGTCACTCTGTTCTATCAACATGGTCTAATGTTTAATTATTAATTAGAATACTTCGTGTTTCGATAAAATGTTTTTAGTCATTTAGCTTATTCTAGCTCTCCTACCAAGTTCTGTTTCATAACTCAACAAATGGTTTCATTACTGGAGTTGAAGTTACTTTGATTGGTATAATGATCACTATTATGTTCCCAGCACTCACGGTAACTTGAGCGGTGTTTGCAGGTGAAGCGTTTTTCAACTATATTAATTTCGGTTGTTATTGGAACTGAATCTATCATTTCAAAGTATTATTATGGCTACTTAATTTTATACGTAGAAACTCCATAAAAGGAGGTTATAATGAAAAGTAGCCTATATTTTATTTTGTTAATCGTGGTTTATGCAGTTGTTTTAGCCTTTACTATTAATATTACTTCAAATTCATATGTAAGGTTTGTTGTATCGACCATAGGTGTAGGACTTTGTTTGTTGATCGTTTTAAAAGTTTTCAACAAAAAATGAAAACACCGGCTAGCTCTTATTAGAGCTCGTCGTTTTTTCATTTCTGTGCAATTAGATGCTTAAATGAATTGCAGATGCGTTTCATTGTCGAATCAAGACTCGGGTTGGTAAGTCCTCAAAGACGTAGCTCAACAAACCCTCCCACCTAACTTAATCTTTTATTTCAAACCTTCCCTTTATTAACTATTAATTTTTGTCCGATAAAATTAATAACCGATACAACAATTAAAGTGAAAATAAAAGTTATAGTTGCACTACCCAAATAACCTCCTACCTTTCTTCACTAATTTACTTCCTCAGCTATTGCTCCTAAAATGTTGGAACTCAATCCCGAGTTATTTTGAAGTAAATATTGATCTACCTTATCCGTTAGCTAAAGAAAAATCACAAAACATAAAGATAAAATTGCTGCTATCTTTGCATCCTTTCTGATTGTCGTTCTTATTGTGGGTAACCATCCTATATTTCCAGACAGGCTAATCAATCTAGCAATCAGAAACATAATAAGAAAATACATAAAAAATAAACCAATCATAAAATCACCCTTACTGCATTGTAGATAAATATAAGATAAAAAAACTGCTCTGTGAGCACTATAAGCGATAGCAAAATTGCAGTTATCGCTCCGATTTAACAGAAGATCTTAACTAAAAATAAATTCAATATAGTCCTTAACGGCCTGACAAGTATAAAGGAATAAGCATCTTTAGTTAGTTATTTTTCTACCAATCATCATAAAAATTGCTTAAAATTGCTCTAATTTCGTTCAGAGTTAGCAAGATTAAAAGTAACATCATAAAGGTAACTATTTCTTCGGCGATAAATGACAATACTGCAATAATGCTTATCCAGACCCAAATATTCTCTTTAGAATACACCGAGAAAGCGTCTTTTGGCTTGGAATCATAAATAGTTCGATCAGTGTATTACTCTTTCTCACAAAACAGGTCGAATCTTAAGCAGTCGGTGTTTTAACAATTGAGGGATTGTCGGGATGATGACCTTTAGGGAAATGTCATCCTCTTCAACAAAAGGGGGTAAACCGAAGGAAACAGCAGAACCGATTAAGAAAAACAACAAAAAAGGGAAAAGAAAAATTCGAATCTAAAAAGCGGACCTCGATACCGAATAGTTCATGGTAATTTTCTGCGTTTTCATATCATCGACTTGTCGGTCGAAGGAAACAACGCTTTTTTGCACCTGGTCTTTCAGATCAGTGGTTAGTGCGTTTGCTTTTTTTGTCAGCGAATCTGTTGTTTCTCTCATAGTTTTCGCCCATTCTCCAGTTTGTTGTTCTCCAACAATGACTTGTTCGATAGCAGCATTGAACTGAGCGTCATACGATTCGATTTGTTCGATGGCTTGGTGTAAAACGTTAATCTTATCCAAATGATTTACTTCTGGCAGGATTCTCGCAGAAAACGTCACGGTTTCACGCGTAGCCGCCGTTTCTTTCATCAACTCACCCTTTCCTCATTATTTTAAAACTGCTCGAAACATCATAGCAATGCTCTCATCTTCTTTAAAAAATTCTTCGATCCCCTGTCGAAAGCGATGCAAAAAGGCAAGGCTTTCTTGAATATGTCCGTAAAGGTGAAAATAAGCATCTGTAAAATCGCAATGCCGAAGTGGCGACAGGTGGTCGTGAACGACAACCGACTCGATTTTTGCGGAATTCCGTGGTGCATAAACCACGCTGCGTAAAAGCGTACGTTCGTTTTGAGGGTTCGTTTCCATTTCAGAAATGCGATAAAGGGTGCGAGAACGCTCTTCCTGATAAGTATTAGAAAGTTCCAGTTCAACGAGCACTTCAAATTGCTGCAATGCTGTTTGTTTTTCTTCGATCGCTTTCATTCCTTTTTCATACATGGATAGCGTTGCCGAAAGGTTTACTTGGATCGGAGTGCCATTTTGACTTCCCCTAAGGACCAGTTCCGTTGTCCCTCCGTTTTGAATGTACATTCGTTTTTTGCTTGACAGAGCTTCGAGCATTTCACCGATGCTATGGCTCGTGACGATCGTATCTGCAAGGTCTCCAAATGTCGATTGAAGAGCCTTTCCGCTATCTATTAACGTTTTGACTTCATCAACTAACGCCAACACATCATCAAGGCTTTCATAAAGAACAAGTCCTGGTGTCGTGATTCCGCCCGGTCCTTTATGCAGAAGATCCGTATACGTATCCTGTATGGCGTGGAGTGAGGCATCGACTTGTGCCAATTCTTTCATAAGCAATTCCTGTTCTTCTTTCGTAATGTACTCATGTTCATAAAGTGATTGACCGATGACATCTGCGTGAGACGTGACAAGTGATAAACGTTCAATAAGAGGTTCCATCTTTTTTTCGACATCTTGAAGCATATCAACAATTTCAAGGGACGCAACGCTTGCGAACACGGCACTTTTGTCCACTTTCCCATCTTTTAAAAACGCCGAGTTGATTCCTGTCATAGACTCAATCGCGTTTGCCCTCCCTTTTTCATTGGTCATGACCGCGTACTGAACCGCAAGCTCTTGAAACGCTTTGATGGTCGGATCAGGGACTTTTTCTAGCAACAGGCGAACGCCACCGTAATCTGGGTTGGTATCGATAAAATCAGTGGATCCTACTTGAATGAAGCCTCGTGCATCGCTTATCCCGTAAAGAGGATCGTCAAGTGAAATATCGGAGTGAATGTTAGCTCCACGGTCGCTATAGTATGTTTTGGCGAACGTTTTTAGTGGTCCGACTGGAAGGTTATAAACCACTTCGGTATTGTTTGGTAATACGTCAAATTCACGATTAACCGCAAGGCGAAAATTGTAATCGGCATTATAAAGCTGATACACGCTCGGAGGGGCTCCGTTGACACTATAGACGTCGTCAAAAACGCCGTAGGTTAACTGGGCAACCGCATTGTTATTGTGAGCAAGCGAATGGGAAAAGCCGATAATTTTAGGATCGTCACCTGGCGTGAGTTTCTCAACTGATTCGTTTAAAAAGCGAACAGCGCTCGCGGCTTGCGCATTTGATTTTCCTGCAAAAATGCCGGTAAGGTTGTATTCCCAATCGATTATATCGGTCGTCCCTTGGGAGATAACATACAGTTCCGGCATTTCCCCTTTCGGTGTAAACGCGATAGCCGTTCCGTTGTAACCGGATGGGTTATTTTTTAACTGAACGGAATCGGAAGAATTGAAAACAGCAAGGTCTCCGACCAATGGTTCGCCAACTTCTTCTAAATAAATGCGTTTGATTTTTTCAATCAACACATCAGGCGACAGGTTTTGATATTCCAATTGTATCAAACGAAGACGGAGCGTTCGAGAATCGAATTGAAACGTCATGCATCGTCACCTTCTTTGGCGGAGGTAAACGTAATGGAATCAAGCCAATCCACGAACCATTTTTCCATCTCTTCATGCGAAGCGCACTCATCTACGCATTGAAGCTGAACAAAGACAAAGATTCCTCCTGAGCCCTCCTTATTTTGCACGAATGCCACATATCCTTTGTCGCCTTCCGCTGTGTGAAAGAGTGAATAATAACTTGTTTTTGATTCGTCAGCGCGTTCGTTTAACGTAATCTCTTCCTCGATACGCGTTTTAAGAAGGTCTAAACTCTCTTCTGTGTTTTTAGCGTCCAGAAAATTTTGATACTCTATGGTGACACCGATGGCGTAATCAGCAGCCTTAAATCCAAATGTGAATTGTTCAAACGAGTCATCAGGATGGGAGTATCCCTGCTTTCCGATCGTTGCGTTGACTGGAAAGTTCATTTTGTAGTCCTTTGTTGCCGACACATAGGTGTAGGACCCTTTTTCGGTTTGTTTTGTGGAAGCGATAAAATCTTTTGTAAAGTCGTCTTGAAGCGCTTTTGTATCGGGAAGATCGCTTGCTGCTATTTGTTCTGGATTTACACCGCTTTTCTCATTTTCCAATTGACACCCTCCTAATATGATCATACAGCATAAAAAAAGCAGATATGTTAACGTTCTCACTGGCAAAAACCTCCCCCCTTGCATGATTTTCCCTTATTGTACCACACCAAAAAAATGTAAAAAAATGTAAAAAGCGACTCAGTATACTGAATCGCTTCATCTATCCGGTTTTCTTTAATAATTCACCGTATCCCCCCGTTTTGGTTAGTTTTACAGCACTGCTAATAGACGAAATGTTTGTCGTAGTCTTTTATTATTGCTCCGAGATAATAGAACGAGTTTTTTTGTTGAAAAGCAACAATTTATACGAAGGAACCTCAAAAATAAGTATGACAATTAGAACATTGATTACTTTCTAAAGAAGTCCTTTTATTCTTTTGTCCACATTTGTTACAGGTTACATACATAGAAGATTCGCTTGCAGATCCAAATAACAGGTTTTTAGCATTTCTTTCTGATTTGATAAAGTATTTTGTAGATAAGAAGAACGCTGTGCCAACTATCAACAGAAAAAATAACATCCCCATACTTGTTCCCCCCCATAAGATCAGCTTCAATAGTAGCATTTTCCATCATCATAATTATTCATAACCATTTTTTGTATACACCCAATAATAATGATACGATTTTAATTAAAAATAGTTTCAATCATACCGTTGTCACAACACAGTTAATATTAATAACTCATACTTTTTGACACATCGAAAGGAGCCTATCTTATTACAGATAAGCTCCGAGTTTATTGAAGACTTGGTCTCAAGTTAACTTTATAAAAAGGCGAAAATTACTTATTTTCGTAAATTTGAAAGGTCTTTACGGCTTCATTCTCAGGATCTATATTCAGGATGTGCTCCGTTATTTCTATTATCTCTTGGTCTGAAATCAGTTTATATGGTAGAGCTCTAAAGAATAAGAGCATCTCTCTATAAGCAATATGATCAGGAGCACATTCTATGGCTTTTCTCGCATGATATAATCCGGATATATAAGCTCCTGTGTAACTTTTATATGCATGACACATTAGGTTACATGCTATTCGGTGTAATTCACCTTCCTCTTTTTTAGTTAGAAGATAAGATATGAATGTGTAAACGATAAGATTTTCTTCTTCAAATGCTAACTGCATGACCTGGTCTGCAAATTCGTAGAAATTCATTTCATCTTTTATTAATCTAGCTTCTTCGAACTCACCATCTAAAATCAGTTTACTTAAATGAGATCTATTCAAAATATTTCTCCTTTAAATTGAGTTAAATAATTCATTCCAAACCTTTAAAACAATTTTTTCACTAACTCGAATCCTATCTATATTAAAGATAAGCTCCAAGTTTCTATAAGACTTGATTTCGAAATATTATTGCGTTGATTTTAAAATTCCGAGCAACAAAATCTACTCAATTGATCCAATCAATAAAAAATGAGCGCGAAAGCCCTCATCTACTTTTCCTTAAACAAAGCTTTAATTTATAAGTAAGCCACGGCAGGATCATCCCCAAGTTCTTCGATTTTAACAAAGTCAAAACGAGCTTCTTGGCCTTTTCCTTGAGGACTACACGCATAAACCCCAGCCAAGATCTCCTCATCCTCGGGGTAGTCTAAATGTGCAATTCGAATTTGATTCCAACTCTCTCCATCTCTTGAAAAATCGACATAACAGTTCTGACCGATTTTTGAGATCCGGTAAAATAATTCGATGTCTTGTTCATCCACATATTGAGTGGACCAATCTGAATATCCTCTATTCGTAACAACGGCCCCAAGCTTACTTGACCCACCTGGTATGTATTCAATAGAAGTTTTGACCCACACGTCTTCAGAAAATCGTATCATTAAACCTGCCTGGTCATATTTATTATTCGATAATGCCTTGACCTTTGTTGTCATTCTAAAATTACTGTTTGTTTTTGCATATAAAAAATGTCCATTGTCAGCACGGAACCCATAATGTGTGTTCTGCCAATAATCGGTTTTCTCATCTGATATGAAGACTAGTTGAGAAGATTCCTTATCTAAGAACCACGATTGCGGTTCACAACGCCACTCAAGTAGATCACTGATGTTATCCCCCAAAAAATTCTCATTTACTATACATTTAATACTCATGTATTGACCTCCAATAATAATAGTAGAACAACTTACATTCAGTTATTAACTTTAAGCTCCTTTTACCTTTTACACGAATTCAATAAATCACCATCATCAACAAATAATTCCAAATGGGTGCGGTAATAATATCCTTATAACAAATCCTATAATAGCAGCTAAAAAAATAAACACCTAAGCGACACTTAACGTATGACTATACCGAGATTGTTGAAGACTTGAAACAATGACAAATCAGTAGAGCTCCGTTAATTGATTAAGAGTTGGTTTTCCTTTAAAAATAAATCAAGCACTTCGGTAAATCGCTCTGCTTCTTCTAAGAATCGGTAATGGTTACTTTTTTCAAAAACGACCAATTTCGAATTAGGAATACCTTCTTCCATTTCAATGGAATACATTAATGGACACTGGACATCATATCTACCACAAATTAATAAAGTAGGGACTGATATAAATCCTAGTTTTCTAGTGACATCATAAATCTGTAATTCACGATTAAAGAAATTCATTCGAGTAGCAGACATATCCTTACTAATATTCAGTGAGAAAAATTCATTATATCTTTTAGGAGCAAATAAAGACATCTTTGTTCGTTCAACTTTTAGTTCATTTCTTTTTTCTAAGGGTAAATTGGAAAGCTTTAAAGTTTCATTTAATTCCTGCATTCGTTGAAATTCAGGGTGTTCTAAATTATAAATACAATCTTTTGAGAATGTCATATATTCTCTTGCTGCCGCACCACCAATGATATTGTACTTCAAGTGTTCTGAATTATAGATTCCATAGATGATTCCTAGCATTCCGCCTGTTGAGTGCCCAGCAAAACCCCATTTTTCAAACCGAAAATTTTCACGGATTGCTTCCAAATCGAAAATGGTTTCTAAGAAACTTAACTGATAAGGTTCTACTGCTTTTTCAGATGCTCCAGTTTCTCTAAGATTAACTAAAATCACCTGATGAGTCTTAGTAAAGGTATTAGCAAAATAGTCGCCAGTTTCATTAAATTCAGAGTAGTGGTGGGTAACACAGATTGGCTCCCCTTCACCTTTAATAAACACTTCAAATTCCCCACGTGAAGTTTGTAGTATGCGTCTCTCCCAGTTATTCATATTAACCTCCGCATTGAGTAAATAGTTTTTTTGGTGTTTGACTCTCCCTCAACTGTTTCCTTCTATTTAATTCCAATTATTTCAAAATCGCATCACTTACTCAACCTTTTCTTTAAAGAAAAGACGTAATTCCTTAGTGCGGAATTACGCCCGATTAATGAAGATGGTTCTTCACCGTTTGCGTAGATATGATATTGCAGAATTACGCCCAGATTGCAGCATACACAAATGAAACTAATAGAAAAAAGGGCACAAACTTGAAATGTCGTATAAAACCTGCCTCAGTGCGTATAACTATGGATACTTATTTAAAAGCGGGTGGAGAACATGAGTGAAAAAGAACTTTATTCAAAAATTATAGAAGAAAAAAATAAACTTGGCCAGCTGCTCACAGATCATTGGAATTTATATTCGGATATGAGCACATGGTATTTTTGGTATAATTTGACGGTATTAATTGTTCCTCTTATTATATTGTATATTTGTATAGACAGGAAAAGGCTCTTTGAGATATCCTTTTTTGGTTATTCACTGCATATTATCTGGTATAATGTTGGTTCTTTTCTATCTTCAAATAATTACTTTAACTATCCACATAGTCTTGCGCCTTTTCTTCCACAGGGTTTTTCTGTTACAGCAGTACTCTACCCTGTTACATTTATGCTATTATATCAATATTGCACAAACAATGAAAAAAGCTTTTACATTTATTCCATTTTCGGGGCATTCATTTTCGAAATATACGATTACTTTTCAATGATCACCGGCCTGATTAGATTGCATAATGGGATGAATTTGTTCATTTCATTTTTGTTAAGTGTGGCAATGATTTATTTAGCCTTTGGTATGACAAAACTTTTTAAGAAAATCAAAAAAGCTGAATAAAAGCTACAAAATTATCAGTTGGGACAGATTTTCTTCAGCATTTTTAATTAACACCTTCCCCTAACAGAAAGAATATTGCCAAAGAAAAATTATTATAAACCACTTCCCTCTATAGGAAATGGTTTGTAGTTTTGGGTACAATAACGATTCATATAATATATTATCATTTTACCTAATAAGCAGATAACATGAATTAAATAATCGTGATTTGTTAAAGAAAAGCTCCGATTGTTTAAGAAGGAATGTTGCAAACTATCGAAGCTCAAAGTCTTCTTAATCGATATTCTGATTATACTTTCAAATAAATCTTTTCATTTACTGTTCTTGAATATATCTAACATTTCACCTTTACCTGATATAAATTCAATTGTTTTATCATTGTCTTTGTATGTTGTTATAGGAATTTTAATTTTTATAGACTTGATTTGCTTGTTCTCTGCTAAATATCTTTCGTAATCTGATGCCTCATCAATACCTTTTCTTACCTCAACGCCGATCAAAGAATATTTTGTAGAGTTTTTTAACTCCTCTTCCAATTCTCTTTGTTGAGTCAAAATATCGAATATTTCATTGAACGTTACAACTTTTGTCTCAATTTCAACTTTCTTGTTATTTTCGAATGAATATAATTTAGCATGAGCCAGTATATTCGGTATATTTGCCAATATAACGATTAGAATGAAACCACCTAGTATGATAATAATTTTTTTAATAGGTTTGTTCATCCTCTCTTTATATAATTGTTGTATCCCTTATCCTAATTCAACTTTACTGTCCTAAATTAAAAAAGAGATGATTCTCTTATAAGTGAATCGCTCCGAGATTGTCTAATAAAGAAAATTTCCATTTGAGTTTATTTATTGTTTTTATATTTCTTATTCAATCTATTAACCACTAACCCTGATAGAGCACATAGTAAAACTACTATTAAACCTGTTGTTTCATTTAGGTTTCCAGAAAACTTTAATATACTCAAAGTTATTAATAAAAGTGGTAAAAGAATCAGAAAGAAAACCTTTGTCTTCAGACTCATACATTACCTCTTTAATCTTTGATCAATTAAACTACTTTAATCACGGAATACCAATTATTTCAAATATGCACACAAAACTCAATCTTTACTTCAAACATAAATGAGCCTATCTTATTACAGATAAGCTCCGATATTGTTTTATAGGTGGATTTGAGATAATCATAGTAAGTAAATTCATCTAAAAAGCCATATTCGTTGCATTTTATCTACTTGGTGCAGACTTATCGGTGGTTTTAGTTCTCGTTGCCCGCCCTGTTATTTTTCTTTCTCTTATATAGGACGTAAATCACATTAGCGGCGACCATTAATACAGAACCGGTTAACCACCCATATATAGGAGGTAGATAGGGCACATCAGGCAGAAATACGAGTTGACTTCCAATACTTCCTCCGATGAATACCGCTAGAGCCATCACACTCAATCTCCATTCAGAATTTATGAGTTTCTTCTTTTTCTTCATTATTTCATACTCCCTTCATTCTTCATCATTGAAGGAATTATTTTGGTTTCCATTGCTCATAAACGAGTCAGTAACACCTATATCAAAACTTCTACACCTGAACTCATTCTTCCTACATTAAACATACAACATTAATCTAATTTAGTTTCAAACTGTCTGTATATCTCGAAACTGAGTCTTCAAGAAACACTGCCCTTTTATGGAATATTACCTCTACTTTATTCCACCATAATTCTTCCAATGAGTCTGACGGTTTAAGCTGCTATTTACCTTGCAAATTAGGGTTCAGATTAGTAAGCAATTTCGTACGAAAAAAGCAGTTCATTTAAGGGTACAAATAGTGTTTTTGTACTCCAAAACTGAACTACTTATGTTGATTACCAGTACTTTCTTTATTTTCATATCAAAATGATTAGACTGAATAACATATGATGTAGTAACTGGCAGTATATAAGATAAATGAAGGTATAAACACCATACATAATGCGTCAGTAACAATCTCTGGATTCAAAACACCGTTCTCATAAATGACATCATAAAGCCATGAACATCAAATTCCCAAAAATATGTACTAAGAGAATACGGCACCTAATTAATCCTTTCCCGCTTGCAAGGTCCACATAAAGTTGTTTTCTGCTTCAAATGACAGAAGTAAATAATTATAAATGTATACAACAGGAAGAAGGTGTAAAACCAGAAGGGGAAACATAATCGCCTGTTCATCGAAACCATTTGTTTTATGAAACAGAAGTAAGTCGGTAGTGCTCTTCAGTGATTTGGTTATGACATGGTGCTGAGATTTCATACTAAATAGAAGGTATGGTAATGAATCAATGAGTAAAACCACTATGGAATTTAATGTAAATTGCGTACTTGTTCGAAAAGCAAACTCTTTTCTTATGCGAAACCCTATTGGTCCTGGTTTGAAAATTCAACGATTTCAATTTGGTTTCCAGATGGATCTTCGATAACAAAATAGCGACCTGGCGGGCATGGTTCTGGCTCATTAAAAAGCAGGTTGGCTCCTCTTTCTTTCAATTTCTTGAAATCGACTTCAATATCCTCAGAATTGATACCGAGTAGAACCTGGTTTGCTGAAACCTTTTCAGTTGGCGAAGATTCTTCTAATACAATCGGGATGCTTTCATGAACGAGGCTAACAATTTTGTCACTGTAGGTTTTTGACACCTTAAAATCCAGAATGTCAGTATAAAATGGTAAAGCATCTCTCATATTATTGACTTTGACTGTTAGGACGCACACATTGTTTAACAACTGAATTCCTCCTTTTGATGAACACTCCTATAAAATTCCATAAAAAGAATCTATTCCCTTCCTTTTAATGCGAACTTTTTTAAATTGAATTCAAACAAAAAAACAGAATTCCTTCCGAGACAGTACTTCTACTATCTGAAGGGAATCCTGCTCTTTATTCATACTCAAACGAGAACACTTTTCTCTATTTGCCTCATATCAAAGAAATAGCCTTTCTTTTTCATCAATTCATGATATGAACCAGATTCCACGATGCTTCCTTCGTCCATTACGATAATCTGATCCATTTGTTCAAGATTATTTAAACGATGACTGATCAGAAGGACGGTATCATCTTCCGCGAGATGAAATAGATGATTAAAAATCGCCCGTTCAGTTAGGACATCCACTGAAGAAGTTGGCTCGTCCAAAAGCCAGACTCGCTTTTGTTTAAGTATAGCTCTCGCCATAGCGAGGCGCTGTTTTTCACCTCCTGAGAGGTTTTCACCTCTTTCAAGAATGGTGTAATCGAGTGGTAACTGGTGAAGCTGAACGATTTCAAGAGCGCAAATGAGTGCTTCATCCGTTAAGGTTTCTCCAGCAAGAAGAAGATTTTCTCGAATTGTGCCATAGAAAAAATGATTTTCCTGCAACACAACATTCGTCTTGTCCCAGATTTCTTCTTCAGAGAGTGAGTGGATGGATCGTTTGTCTACCTCGATGCCGCTCTCTGCCAGGTAAAACTTCAATAAAAGTTGCAAGAAGGTAGACTTTCCTGAGCCACTTGGTCCAACGATGGCTGTTTTTTTTCCAGCTGGTATATGAACTGTCATATTTCGGAGTGCTGCCCTTGATTCTCCGGGATACGTAAAGGATAGTTCCGTCGCAGTCAAGCTAAGCGGTTGATGGTCAGGTAACGGATCGAGCTCTTTCCGGTCCGTAGTTTCCCTATTAACTACAACGCTCGATAGTCTGCTCGCCGCGATAGAGCTATCTTGAAAATAGGTAGGAACTACCGCCAGTGGGGCAGCATTCTCGAAGGCCGTTAAAGAAATCATGACGAGCATGGCAAGGAAAACTCCGTCGAGTTCTCCTATCGTAACGAGATAAGACCCAAGTGCAATCACTCCCCATGTCACTAAGAGAGACACAAACGATGTGATGGATCTTTGAAATGATTCAACATTTCCTTCTACCTTCTGCGCTTCGGTATAAGAACGGGAAATGGATTCAAGATTACTCCTTTTCTCTTCCAGCTGCTTCATCACTTTCAAATCACGAAATCCATAGAAAAACTCAGCGACATCTGCCGATAAGGCGCCTCTTCGATTTCGTACTGTCCTATCGGTCTTCCGAAGGCGAAGCGAAAACAATGTTGGTAACACTAGTCCGGTTAGCACAACCCCGAATAGAAGAAGGATAGCAATGCTGATCGAGTAAGACATCGTGAACCAGATGGTAACGAGAAAAATCAATATAAATACAATAGGTGGGTACATTACGCGCAAATAAAAATGTTGAAGACGATCAATATCTCCAACGATCCTTCCAAGCAATTCACCACTTCGATGCTGTTGGAATAGTCTTGGAGCAAGAGGCTCTAATTTCTCATAAAATGAAACACGCATGTTACTCAGTATTGTAAATGTAGCTCTGTGAGAGTACAATCGCTCAAAATATCGACTAGCAGCTCTAGCAAGTCCAAATAATTTGACGACTGCGGTTAAAATCGCTAGTGCAAACACCGGCAACGATAGCGCTGCTTTCGAAATCAAATACCCACTTGAAGCAAACAAAGCGACAGCGGTAATGCCCGCAAGAAAGCCGAACAAAATTGTAAGGAGAATATCCTTTCTTTCTGAAATCATTTCTCGCATAACGATTGTTAAGTCTTTCATACCATCACCTCTTCATTCTGTACAGAAACCATCTGGCGATATAATGGACTTTCAAAGAATAGGTTTTCATCTGTCCCTTCAGCAACAAGTTCTCCCTCTTCCAGGACAAGAATCTTGTCTGCTTTTCTGATGGTATGCAGCCGGTGGGCCACCGTAATAACGGTAGCCGCTTTTGAAAGTTCTTCAATTGAAGATTGAAGCACTTTCTCAGTATATAAATCTAGTCCGGTTGTTGGTTCATCAAATAAGACGATTTTAGGGTGATTCAAAAAAGCACGAGCCAATGCTATGCGCTGTTTTTCACCGCCTGACAATCCACGTCCACCTTCTCCGATCCACGTGTCGTATCCTTCTTTCAAAGAAGTTATAAATGTTGAGATGCCAGCTTTTTCCGCTGCTTCTTCAATCTCTTCTCGCGATGCTCTTCTTGTTCCAATCGAAATATTTTCAGCAATCGATCCAGTAAACAAATAAGGACTTTGGGAAATATAACTAACATGCTCAAACCAGGATGCTTCTTTATATCGAGCAAGCGGAATATCGTTAACTACCATTTTGCCATGATCTGGTGGAAGCAGTCCGCCGATAAGATGAAGAAATGTTGATTTCCCCGATCCGCTTTTTCCAACTACGGCAACTTTCTGATAAGGATCAATCGTTGTACTGAGAGGCTTTAATGAAAAATGACTTTCTTGGTACTTAAACGAAATATCTCTTAAATCAATCGCTGGTGGGTTTTCGTCTAACTCCAATGGTAACTCCCCCCACTGCCCTTTAGGAGTCTTCAAATCGAGCTCCTCGCTCACCTTGTTCATCGCACTCATACTTCCTCTTCCCGTATGAAAAGCACTACCAAGATCTTTTAGTGAAAGATAGAATTCAGGTGTGAGCATTAGAATGAAGAATGCTGTAGTGAAAGACATGGTGTTAAAAACAATCAAACGCAAACCGATTTCAAGTGCTATTATCCCAATGCTTAACATCGAAATCAGTTCAAGCATTAATGATGATACAAAAGCGACTTTAAGAACTTCAAGAGTCGCATCACGATAGCTTAAGCTGCTCTCCTTTATCACTTCTTTGTATTTCTTTGCTTGATGGAACAGTTTTAATGTTGTAAGCCCTTGAATGGTGTCAAGAAATCGGCCGGAGAAAATAGTCATTTGCTCAAGTTGTTCATCCGATTTCTTTTGTGTTCGAATCCCAATAATGATATAGAAAATGGGAATGAATGGTGCCGTGATGATCATGATACCGCCTGTTGCCAGATGCTGTGTCGATACGGCGACTAAAATAAAGAATGGGATAATAGCGGTTTGGATGACTTGTGGTATATATTTACTGTAATACGAATCAATTTCATCTACTGCGTCGAGTAGAATACTGACTTTTTGCCCAGATTGTCCTTGATAAGAAGTTAACATCGGGTTTCCAGAGAACTTTTGCAGTAGTGCTTCACGTACTTTTTGCTTTACGGTCGCTGCCATGCTTACACCGGCTTTCCCCATTATATGAGAAAGTATGGGTCTAGTTATGAGCACAATTAACAGGAAAGCTAAATAAGGAATTATCTCTTGGAATAATGCTTTTTCAATGAAAGCCATCGTGACAATCCTCACAACAAGATAGGCCTGTGCAATCACGGCTCCCCCACTAATGAGCGATAGTAAAACCATCAAAATTTGTGTCCATTTATGTGATGCTGCGTAACCTTTTAATTTGTTTTGCACATGATCTCCACCTTTATCATCTTGAAGAACTTATGTTTGTGAAATAATTCACATTTTCGATCACCTTTATTGTATAGGATAATGAACATCAGAATCAAACCTTAAGCTTCCGTTAATTTGACAATCCTATGAACACGATTCAAAAGATAACTTCGTTTCTTCGGTTCATCACTTTATAATTTAATCGAATCCTTTATAGAACCTCCTCGTCTTCTACCTCTCTTTGGTATAATAAGAAAAGAATGAAAAGGAATGGAGGATCAGTGTGGAACACGAACCAGAATACGTGAAATCCCGTAAAGAAACACACCAAACAACGTTTTTCAACAAGCTAAGCACACGAATTCAAAAACCGGTTCACTCTTTCCTTAATGCCATATGGAAAGGTGCTTCTTATGGCGCTATCGTGATGACGATGGTGCTCATTTTTTCAATTGGCTTTGATTTTCACACAGGGCTTGGCAAAATAGCAGATGCTCTTATCTTCTTACTCATCGCTTTGCCAGGAACGTTGATTATGGTAAAGATCGCAACGATCGTCGTGAGCTGGTTAATGAAACTACCTGCTCTTTTTATAGGAGCAATCATCGTTTCTTCGAGTGCGATTATTTATACGCTAGATCAGTTTCGAGCACTCGATAATATTCTCCCCCTTGCTTATACTTTAATTGGAGTTGGCGCTGTCGGTGGTGGGTTACTAGGTTATCCCCTTGTAAAAGGATTTAAAAAACCATTGTCGATCGTGATGTTAGTATTTGGACTCACTTTAGCAGCTGCTTTTTTTTATTGGATGTTTGTTCCGGGTTGGGAAGATTCTAGACTTCAAGTTGCAGTCGAATCGAAATCTCTAAAGACTTCTAATCCTGCAGAACCTGGCTCTTATTCTGTAAAATCATTTACATATGGTAGTGGGACGGATAAGCAACGTAAAGAATTCGGAGAAAACGTCGACCTTAAGACAATGCCCGTCAATGCATCCGCAATGATTGGCGAATGGTCGAAAGAGCGAGAATGGTTCTGGGGCTTCAAAGATACAAACGTTCCACTAAATGGTCGTGTTTGGATGCCTGAAGGGAAAGGAACCTTCCCACTCGTCCTTATCGTACACGGGAATCACAAGATGGAAGACTTCTCAGATGAAGGATACAATTACCTTGGAGAATTACTCGCAAGCAGAGGGTTTACAGCAATTTCCGTGGACGAAAACTTCCTGAATTCCTCATGGTCTGGCGGAGTGGCTGGAGATATCAATGGACGAGCATGGCTATTGCTTCAACATATCGAAGAAATTGAAGCTTTATCCAATCAGAAAGACAATCCTTTTTATGGGAAAGTGGATCTGAATCAGATCGCATTGATTGGTCACTCTAGAGGAGGACAAGCTGCAATTCTAGCAGCGAAGTTCAACGAACTAGATCGCTATCCAAACAATGCAAGCATGTCATTTGATTTCCATTACAACATTCAGACGGTTATTGCCCTTGCACCAACAGACTATCAGACACTCTCAGATCGAAAAATTGAAGTTGATGATGTAAACTACCTCTTACTGCAAGGTTCATACGACAGTGATTTATCAGAATTTGAAGGTGACCGCCAGTTTAATGGAGTCCATTTAACAGGTAATGATACGGTGATTAAATCTGCACTCTATGTTGATCGAGCGAATCATGGTCAATTCAATACAACATGGGGTGAGAACGATACGTATTTCCCTTTCACATTACTATTAAACAAAGAACCTATGCTCGATGGGCAAGAGCAACGACAAATTGCCAAAACCTATGTAGCTGGCTTTCTAGAAGCTACTCTGCACAAAGAGGATGCCTACCGGCGAATGTTTGAGGATTATCGCTATGCGCTTGATTGGTTACCAGACACTACGTATATAAGTAAATACGAGGATCCTTCTTACAACATCTATAGTAACTATGAGGAGGACGTCGATCCGACAACCGCATCCTCCCCCTATATTGATATTACGGCCGGCAGCTTATTGCAATGGTATGAAGGTGAACTCGAATTCCGCAGGGATAAAGTAAGAGACAATCACGGTGTATTCCTCAAATGGAATCAATCGTATTCCAAGAACGGTCACTATACCTTGAATTTCACAAAGCCATTACAGGAACCTTTCGCTTATACTGACAATAGTGCTTTAACATTTACAGCAGCAAACACATCAGATTTTGAAAATCAGAAACCGATTGACTTCACGATAACCGTCACTACCACAGATGGAGAAACCGCCAGCGTAAAGTTGAGTGATGTCATGCCGATGCAGGGTGTATTACCTATTCAGCATACAAAAACAATTTTCTTTGAAAAAGGAAGATATGGCGAACCGACAGAACCTGTATTGCAGACATTTAATATTCCAATGTCCCGCTTTACAGATAATAACCGGGCATTCGATCCAGCGAAATTAGCTTCACTTAGCTTTCAATTTAATGCTTCTGAATCCGGAGCTATTTATTTGGATCACATTGGTGTAAATCATGCTAATTGACATCTCTATATAAAAAAGAGGCTTTTCTTTAGATAAAGAAAAGCCTCTTTTTTTATGAAATTTTGCAAGAAGATTGACCGCGCTTAGCGAGATAGTCCTGGTGATAATCATCTGCACGATAGAATGACGTGACTGGAACAATTTGAGTGACAATTGATTTCTTAAATCGACCTGAAGCCTCTAACCTGTTCTTAGCGACTTCCGCTGTTAGCGCTTGTTCTTCCGAATGGTAGAAGATTGCTGAACGATAGCGTGAACCGACATCTTCACCTTGTCGGTTCAATGTTGTTGGATTATGATTTTCGAAAAACACTTCTACTAATTCCTCGTATGAAATCAATGCAGGATTGTAGTCCACTCGAACAGACTCTGCATGACCTGTTAACTCTGTATAAACATCTTCATACGTTGGATTAATGGTCTCGCCACCAGTAAAGCCTGTAGTAGTCGAAATAACTCCGTTTAATTGTTGAAATAGTGCTTCTACTCCCCAAAAGCACCCTGCTGCAAATGTTGCTTGCTCCACTGTGACCACTCCATTTCCTATCCCATTAGTTGATGTTGCTGATCGAGCATATATGCTTTCCAGTTCATTTAATGTCAACATATAAAGCTGTTTGTTTCCCTTCTTGTAAATTCCTTTTGAAAGAAGGGTCTTAATAAGCTGTTGTTTTCTTGCTTCATTATCCATTAGTGTATGCAATCTTGTTCACTTCCTCTACCAATAAAATTACCAGATGAAGGATACATACAAAAAACCCTCATCTGCCCGAACAGAAGAGGGTTTGGATATACCGAGCCTCTTCTTATTTTCCGACTTTCGTCGCAGGAATTGGCACGGTTCTCCTGATCGTATTGATCAGGGGTCCGTTGCCGAGGTATCAAAGGGCCAGTCCCTCCACCTCTCGAAATAAGAAGATCCTTTTAACAAAGGATTATTAAGTTAAGGTCAATACTAAATGGTTTTAAAACAGATGTCAATAGAAATGAACTCATTTATAGCCTAAATCACAAAAGAGACAATCATATAACCTACAGCTGCCATTCCCGCGCCAAGTAACGCAGGTCCGAGCTTAAATTTTGCATACGTCATGGGATTAAGTTGTAGGATTCTAGCGATCGTGTTTGTATTATCACTTAAAGGTGAAGAAAATGCTCCAAACGTTCCGCTTGCAAATACCGCTCCAATCACAAGCGGTAAATCAGTACCTGTTGATGCCCCCAGTGAAATACCAAGCGGCATTAGAATCCCCCAGGTTCCCCAAGATGAACCGATAAAATAGGAGATAAATGCCCCAACAAGAAATAAAACCGGTGGCACAAATAATGATGGAATCCAGTCTAAATTAGAGGTAACAAAGGTTGAGAAACCAAGTGCATCTGAAGATGAGGCAAGCCCCCACACAATCGTAAGCAACACAATGACAGGCATCATATCGTTACCTCCTTCAATAAAAAAGGTAACGAGTTCCTTCAATGAAAACCGTTGAAACAAGTAGAAAGCAAACGTTAACAGAACAGTTGTAAGCAGTGCGAATACCATAGCATCAAGTACATCAGCTTCAATAAAAGCTGTTATAGGAGAAGTGTAACCTTTCTCATATCCGCTCCAATATGTAAGAAGCAAAGTTAGAATAATGACGCCGCCGAGAGGGACCAACAAATTAAGCGGTTTTGATGGAAGGTTCTTTGCTACTGCTGGATGACAGTCTTCCCATTGATCATCAAGCTTTTTCTCTGGATTCCCTGCTTCTATGGACGCTTTCTTACGGTGATGAAAGAAACTTAAATAAAAGCCAATGAGAATAATACTAATGGAAAAGAAGTTATAAGGAATGCTTTGGAGAAAAAGCCGGTAGCCGTCACCTTCAATTCCCTCAGCTTTGATTGAAAGCTGAACAACAGATGACATATATCCGACAAAAGCTGTTGCGATAGGCATTAGTACGATAACAGGAGTTGCTGTTGTTTCGATCACAAATCCGAGCTCTTGTGGCGTGATTTTAACTTTGTTTAAGAGTGCTTTCATAATTGGTGCTACGGTGACGATACGAAAACTTGGTGCGCTAAAAGTACCAAGAGTTGAAATCCATGTTAGGAAAAGAGCACCGTTCTTTGAGCTGATCTTTGATGAAGCAGCTTTAACAAACCCCTTAATTCCTCCTGTGTATTTCATTAACCCGATCAGCCCTGTAAACATATAAAGGAAAAGTACAATTTTAATATTATTCTGATCTTTCAATCCACTCATAATAAATTCATAAAACTGCTGAAGACCAGTAATTAAACCTGGTTTGTATATAAAGGAAGCAGTTAACAAACCAGCTGTTAAACCAGGAATAACCAGCTTCGTTTTCATTGCAACGATGATTACAACAACAAATGGTAGAATCGATAACCACTCCAAATTGCTTCCCCCCCTTCAGAAGTAGTCTGCTCTCAAGAGGAAGCTCTATACAAAAAAGCCAGGGTATATACCCTGGCTACTTCTTTCGCAATGCACTATTGTATTTTAATCTGTTAATGGAAGAAGCACCTATTCCAAACATCGCTGTACGCAATTCAAATTCAATCCGCTTCAGCTGATCTGAGAGTGCTTCTTCACTGTCGTCCACTGCACTTTCAAGTAAAGCTCTACCAAACCCTGCAACATCCGCTCCAAGCGCTATGGACTTCGCTGCATCTACACCGTTTTTCAGTCCCCCACTTGCGATCATCGGAACATCAGGGTGCTGTTTTCGAACATCGAGAATGCAGTCGGCTGTTGGGTTCCCCCAATCCTGAAAAGCTTCAGCAGCCTGTTGTCTCATCGACTGATGCGAACGATAGCTTTCAACCCGAATCCAAGAAGTTCCGCCAGCACCCGCGACGTCGATAAAGCTTGCTCCAGCAGCTAGCAAACGCTGAGCACTCTTTGCATCAATTCCCATGCCTACTTCTTTAATGCCTAGCGGAACAGGAATCGCTCTTGCTACCTCACGGATATTGAACAACAAATCACTAAAATTTGTATCTCCTTCAGGTTGAAAGACTTCTTGTAGTGGATTTAAATGAAGAATCAATGCGTCCGCTTGTATAAGGTCGATTGCCCTCTTGCATTCTTCGACTGTAAAACCATAATTCAACTGTACAGCACCAATATTTGCCAGTACTGGAATCGTCGGTGCGTGCTTTCGAACATCAAACGAATAACTCGACCTAGATTCTTGAATAGCAGCTCGCATCGATCCTACACCTAGTGCCCATCCATTTGCTTCAGCCGCTTTAGCCAATCGCTTATTAATCTCCCATGCACGTTCTGTTCCACCTGTCATCGAGCTGATTAAAAAAGGAGTCCTTAATTTTTTTTGAAGAAAATTCGTCGATATATCGACTTCCCCGTAATCGATTTCAGGTAACGGGTTATGCTTGAAACGATAACGTTCTAAACCCGTCGTTAAGCCTCCCGCTTCGACATCCTCGTTCAAGCAAATGTCGATGTGTTCATTTTTACGTCGTTCTGTTTGATCAAATTCTGAGTGTTCCAATGGAAGTCCCCCTGCGCTGCTCTTTTTTCATTTGTTTTATTAGCAATGGCTTAAACCTTAGGCGATTATATCTCTGAATCATAATAAAAGGAACATTAACAATTAAAGCATACCCAATCATTAGCCACCCGACAATAGGTGAATTCCATAAAAAGAATAAGAACGAAGGAGGAATTAGAATCCAATGGGTAAACTCTGCTCTCCTCGTTTCGAGAATAAATTTATGAATATAAGATGATGTGAGTTTCTTAAGTTCTTTTTTACGAAATCCTCCTTTAAAAACATCTCCTCCATCGGGAAGGATCGTTTTCCATTTCTTTATTCTTAATTTTTCATACACGAACAATTCCCTTCTATTCCCTTTCCCTATTGTTTTTTTAGATTCATAAAAGGGATCTGGTAATCGAAGGCAAATATAAGAGATAGAAACGTGGATGATTAACCAGGCAAAAATATTCACTACGATTAATCCTACGATTGGTAATTGGATAACTTGCAAACACATCCCCCGTTTCTAAATTAGTTTACATTGGATTAAATTAGGAAAAAGTCCTATCAAGTCCACCTATCAAATACTGTAACAACGTTATGATTCCTTTACAAAGGTTATACCTACACTATACAATTACAGTGTATAAAAGTCGACGAATCACTTTAAAGTTAGCTTCTGTTAACGGTCGGTGTTTAGGTTGGTGAATGATCGCCACAAACAAGACTTCAACAATCGTAACTAACAGGACTAAAATTAAAAAGGAGGAGAAGGAATGGGCAAAAAGACGATCGTAATCGGAGCCGGACTCGGAGGACTTTCAGCAGCAATACGTCTGGCAGCGGATGGGCATGATGTTACAGTCCTTGAAAAGAACGAACGTGCCGGTGGTAAGTTGAATAAACGCTCTGGTCAGGGATTTAAATTTGACACAGGTCCTTCGATCTTAACAATGCCGTGGGTACTGGAGAAACTGTTTAATAGTGCTAATCGCAATGTAAGCGATTATATGACGATTAAACGAATTGAACCACAGTGGCGTACGTTCTTCGAAGATGGCGCTCAGATAGATGTAACGAGCGATATCGCTGTTATGCTTTCTGAAGTTCATAAGCGCTCAGAAAAAGATTATTCCAATTTCCTCTCCTATTTGGATTATTGTAAAACAATGTTTGATTTAAGCCTGAAAAGTTTCTACAAAAAGAGCCTATCTGGCATTCAAGATTTACAGAAACTACACACATTTAAAGATCTTCTCACAATGAATCCAATGAAATCGATGAACCAGGCAACAGAAAAATATTTAGATGATAAGCATCTACAGCAATTATTTAATTTCTTTGTGATGTATATTGGATCCTCACCATACAACTCTCCTGCCATTCTTTCACAGCTCGTCTATGTTCAACTTGGTCTTGGCATTTATTATGTGGAAGGTGGAATGTACAAAATTGCAGAAGGAATGCTTAAGCTGCTCGATGAGCTTGGTGTCGACGTAGAGGTCAATACTGAAGTATCTGAAATTCTCACCGTTAACAAGAAAGCTGCTGGCGTTAAACTCGCGAGTGGACATACGATGGAAGCTGACTTAGTCGTTAGTAACCTTGAGGGCATACCTGCTCATGAAACACTTCTGAAAGGTGAGCCTGGTGCTGAGAAAGTAAAGAATGAGTTGAAAAAATATACGCCGACAGTATCCGGCCTTGTTTTGTTACTCGGCGTCAACAAAACATTTGACCACCTTCAACACCATAACTTCTTTTTCTCGAAAGACCCTGAACGTGAATTCAAACAAATCTTTGATGAAGGAATTCCAGCTGATGACCCTACCGTTTACATTGGCATCTCTTCGAAATCTGATCCTTCACAAGCACCAGCTGGTAAAGAAAACCTATTTGTTCTAACCCATGTGCCACCCCTTCAGCCTGGTGAAAGCTTTGAAGAGTATCGCGGAAAATATCGTGAAATTGTGCTCGATAAGTTGGAGCGGATGGGAATGACTGGACTTCGCGAATCAATTGAGTTTGAATATCAGTTCATTCCAGATGATATCCGAGATCTATATGGATCAAACGGTGGATCAATCTATGGGGTAGCGACTGATCGTAAAGTTAACGGAGGATTTAAAATCCCTTCAAGAAGCTCTCTCGTAGACAACCTGTATTTCGTAGGCGGCTCTACCCATCCTGGAGGCGGGGTTCCAATGGTGACGTTATCTGGCCAATTAACCGCTGACTTGATTGCTGAAGATCAGAAATTGAAGGACGAACAAACTGGCTGAGAAAGGATCTTCGCAACATGATGAAATGGGACAACTTGGTCTTTAAATTATTTGTTTTCTGGTACGGTTGTGGGTTAATCCTCGTAGGATTCGACCTTCTTCCGCCGATACTAGAATGGGCAAATGCCTTTTTTCTTATCCTATGTGGGCTTCTTGGAGGAATCTATTTCCTAAAAACGTTCGGCACCCAAAAAGGATTTTTCATATCTGTATTTATTTTTGTGTTCAGTATGATTGCAGAAGGACTGGGTGTTCATTATGGTTGGATCTTTGGTCAATATGATTATTCTGGAGATTTTGGCATGAAATTTGCCGGAGTGCCTATCGGGATCGGATTTGCCTGGATGATGGTCGTTGCGGTAACACATGTTCTTTCGATGGAACTAGTGCCACCGATGAAAAACGCATTTGCTAAGTGGATTTCTTACGCGATTGCGGGTGCATTGATCGCCGTACTGATTGATTTAATCATAGATCCCGTTGCTTATTTGGTAAAAGGCTACTGGGGGTGGGAAGGCGACAGTTTCTATTATCGCGTGCCACTCCAAAACTTTTCGGGATGGTTTTGGGTATCTCTTTTCTTCCATACTCTCTTGTATCCTTTGTATGTTCGCAATAAAGTTCCGAATAAAAAAAGCTTCCTAGTTTGGAAACATCGGATGGCTGCTCTCTTCGGAATGGTAATGGGAATGTTTATCTTTCTCGCTCTACTCGATGGCCTTTGGCTTGCTTTCTTTATCACTGGAATCCCTTCGTATCTCCTGCTCGCAGCATACAGAACAAGCACGAAGCAAAGGGAAATGGCTTCTGCAGAAGAGGTGGTCATCTGATGCTAACAATCTATACATGCATTCTTGTCGGCTTTCTAATCTGGACGATCATCAACTCGTTGTTTATGCCACGTCTATCAGATACGAAATTGACGAGGGATGAGGATGGACTTGTTTCCATCCTTATCCCTCTTCGTGATGAAGAGCAAAATGTTAAGGACCTTGTTCAAAGCTTAAAACAGTTAACGTACGCGAATATTGAAATCATCCTACTTGATGATCATTCAACTGATAACACACTGAAGTTGCTTCTTCAAACAACAAAAAGCGATTCGCGCTTTAACGTTGTTCAGGGATTAGAACTTCCTAACGGCTGGACTGGTAAAGTATTTGCATGCCACCAACTAAGTGAATTAGCAAAAGGGGATTATCTTCTGTTTAACGACGCTGACTTAAGGCTTGCACCAGATACCATTCAAGCTTCATTATCTCTCATGACAAAGCGGAAAGCAGCATTGCTGACAGGATTCCCTGCTTTTCCGGTCACACGATGGCTTGAAAAACTGCTCGTTCCATTGCAACATTTTGTTGTTCATTTTCACCTTCCGCTCGCACCAGCAAACTGGACGTTATTTCCTTCCTTCACTGCTGCCCACGGAGCATTTATGATGATGAACAAAGAGACGTACAAACAAATTGGCGGGCACAAAGCCATTTATAATACCCTGCTTGATGACGTCGATCTCACGAGAAGATTTAAGAAAAAGGGACATCGAGCTTTGCTTGCTAATGTGACAAGCGCAACAACTTGTTACATGTATCATTCAAATGCAGAAGTTTGGAATGGGTTCACAAAAAACCTCTTCCCAGGACTCGGTCGTTCAAGATTTCTCGTTTGCATGCTGTTTTTCTTTTATGGCGCGTTCTATGTAGGACCCTTTGTTTTATTGCTTTTCGGCCTCTTTCACCTTGTCACAGGAGCATTTCAACCTGGCTTGTTTTATCCCTATCTAGTGATTATTTTGCAAAAAGCATGGGTTGACGTTCGCACAAAGCAAAGCATGGCTCTTTCTCTTTTGATACCTTTCAGTGCCGCAGCCTTTATGATCCTGCTCATACACTCGATGCGTACTGGACTAAATCAAAAAGGATATGTATGGAAAGGACGTACTTACTCATGAAAACAATTGGTATTATCGGAGCAGGGCTCGGAGGATTATCGGCTGCAGTTAAGCTTGCAAATAAGGGTTACAATGTCCATGTATTTGAAAAAAATGCCTATGCTGGTGGGAAAATGATGCCTGTCAATCTTGGCTCTTATCATTTTGATTTCGGTCCGAACACCATGACGATGCCTGAAGTATTTGATCGTGTCTTTGAAGAAGCTAATCTGAACCCTCGTGACTTTTTTCAATGGATCAAGCTCGATCACCATACTCGTAACGTGGATCATAATGGCGATTCCTTCATCATGAGCACAGATGAGGCGTATATGAAAGAGCAACTCATGGTACTCGACACATACGCGTGGAATCATTATAAAGAGTACCTTGCTGAAATCGAACGGCTTTATTATTTATCGAAGACATCATTTTTCCCAAGAATGTTTACGTCCTTGGAAGATTACCTTTCGCCAAGTTTGTTTAACGCTGTGCGACAGGTAAGACCTCTCGAGAAAATGAATCATTTCCATGAGCGGTTCTTCAAACACCCTCTTCTATTAAAAGCATTCAATCGTTACTCAACATATATTGGTTCTTCCCCATACTTGTCGCCGGCAACTTTTGCAATGATCGGCTACCTCGAAATGGTGCAGGGGGTCTACTATGTGAAAGGCGGCAATACAAAGATTGCAGAAGGAATGGAGCAAGCATCCAAACAGCTCGGAGTTCAGTTCCACTTTAATACCCAGGTGAAGAAAATACATATTGAAAACAAGAGAGCAACTACGATCGAAACAATGGAAGGTGTAAATTTCCCCGTTGACGATGTCATCATTAACGGAGACTTGCTAGCAACGTATCCTTCACTCGTTGATGAACGAGATCGTCCTTCAATGAATGATAAGAAAATAGAGCGCTCTTCACCTTCCATTTCCGCTTTTGTTATTATGGCAGGATTGTCGACACGTCTTCCTGATCTTTGTCATCATCAGGTATACTTCTCTCAGAACTATATGCATGAATTCAAAACACTTTTCAAAGGGGAATGGCCAGAGGATCCTACGATTTATATATCCAACTCCTCGTATACCGATCCCTCTATTTCACCAGATGGCGATAACCTGTTTATCCTTGTGAATGCACCTCCAATCTCCGATAAAAGGAAAAAGATGTCAGAAAAGGAGTATAAAACCAAAATTTATGACAAATTAGAAGCACATGGCATTCCTATTCGTAAACACCTGATTAAAGAAAAAGTGATTGGTCCAGATGAAATTAAGAAGCGTTTCCATGCGTTCAAAGGTGCTCTTTATGGAATATCATCAAACTCTGTCAAAAATAGCTTTCTTCGCCCTTCCAATCAATCAAAAGATATTTCGAATCTTTATTTTGCAGGTGGAAGCACACATCCAGGCGGTGGTTCTCCTATGGTTGTGATCAGTGGTAACAATGTTGCAGAACGAATTATTAAGCTTGATACATAAAAGCATTGCATACAAAAAGCAGGAGAAAATCCCTCCTGCTTTTCTTCATTTCCTTACTGAAACAAATGATGTAACAGCCTGTCTTTATCCTCAAAGAATTGCTTCATGATCTTGTAATGTTCCGTATCTTCCAAAGTCGAATCAGAAATACCAGCTTTCGTTAACTGAAGCATTCGAGCATCAGGATAAGCCATAAGGATGGGAGAGTGAGTCGAAATGATGAATTGTGATCCTTCATTCACGAGGTCATGAATCCGTGTTAACATTGATAATTGCCTGATCGGCGAGAGCGCTGCTTCAGGCTCATCTAGAATAAACAATCCATCCCCCCCAAATCGATACATGAATGCAGAAAAGAAGGATTCACCATGAGACTGCTGATGTAGTGAAGTACCACCAAAAGAATCGATAATCTTCCCCCCACCAAGCGGATCACGATCCAATTCCTCTATGTTTGTTGCAACGTTATAATACGTTTCTGCTCTAAAAAAGAACTGATTGCTTGGTTTGTGAAAGCCCTTTGCGAGCGATAAATAATCGGCTAAATCAGAGTGTGAATCATAGCTTGAGAAATTAAAATTCTGAGTACCGCCTTCTGGATTAAAGCCAAGTGAAACTGCAATTCCTTCCAGCAAGGTTGATTTTCCCATGCCATTCTCCCCTACAAGATAAGTCACATTAGGATGAAAAGAAAGCTCTTCCTTTAGAGACTCAACCGCTGGTAAATGGAACGGAAAGGATTTATACGAGTCGATCAAGTTTGTTTTCAACTTTATCGCTCTTACATACTGGTTACCCCCAGTCAGCTTCACTTTTCCTTCCCCCTTTTGAAATACCACTTCCCCATTAAAGCTAACAAACTCCCTATACTAAACGAAATAATTACGTTCCAGCTAATTTCCTTCTGTTGCCATAGATCGCTTACGATAATAGTAAGCATTGCACCACCTGCAAAAGGAAGCCAATTTTTCAAGAGATAGATGACCATTCAGCTTCCCCTCTCTAGCTAGTTGTTATGATTGTTTTCCGTATCTTCCTGTTTACTACAGAAGAAGCAACAAAGTGACCCCTCATCCGAAAGTTTACCGTCGAGAAAACCACCTAAACAATAAATGGGTTTCTGACAAATGGTACATTTCCCCACTTGTTCTTTCATCGTATAACCTCCATGTGACCTTTGTTAAACAGCGGCATTTTAATCTGCAGAAAATGAATCAATCATTAGGTATTCAAGTATTTGAGCGCGCGATGCAACCACTCATTAAATTCTTCAGGGTATTCATGATCAAGGTTCTTAATAATTTTTAATTCATGAGGAATTTCGTTACTTGTTAATATTTCAGACAACTTCTTTGATCCTTCAAGACAATCTTCGTCTTGATCTCCGCACATGATATATCCTTTTAAACCGTTCTCTTTCAAAGGAGCCAACAACGGACTCCATTCCTCGATCTCAGGTAACCAGGGTGCTACAAAAATAAAGTTATCGATAGATACACGGTTATCGATCAAAGCTTTCAGCGCCACACGACAACCGGCAGAGAAACCAGCTAGTATCATATCATTTCCAAGTAGGTTCTTTTGCTCTTTAAGATTTTGCACGTGGTGAGCTAGTTCCTCTACCCCCTTGTCCACATCCTCCCACTCATAAGCATCCGAGAATTGAATTTGAGAAGACTGAGGAAATGCCAAAGTATACCCTTTTGTAGAAGCGCGTTGCCAGGATCTAGACGTCATTTCTGCATTCTCCTGATCACCATGAAGGGCTACTATGATTTGGTCACTGTCCTGTTTGGTATCTACCACCATCAACTCTGGAATGGAGGCTAACATCGCTTCTTCTTCTCTTCTTTTACAAATCTGAACCATTTCCTTAAAATCGTCATATTTGCGGATCGCATTCAAATCCTCGTCCGACTCTAAATAGTCATAGGCATACCAGTATCCATGGTCAATGACAGCTTCTTTCATCTCAGAAAGAGCTACATCCTCAAGTCCAGAAGCAGCTGCTAATGCATATTTGAAATTATAAAGCTGTGCCTCGTTTCCATCTACTTGATCGGCGTTTTCTTTCATATACTGATAGGCTTTTAAACTCCCACTCTCATCATATATGGAAATCGTTTCATTTAATAATCGGGTATAAGTTAATGTTTTCATGTTGTCCCCCAAAAGATAGATTCTTTTATAGCTTTCTTTATCATCCCATATGATAGGCTGAAACGGAACCTTCAGCAATCATAATGAAGAGTTTTCAAGCGACTCCCATTCACTCCTTAGCATCCCCATCTTAATCGCATCATAATACTGTCCATTTACCATTCGCGCCTGCCTAATTCTCGCTTCTTCTCTCATTCCAATCTTCTCGGCTACCTTCATCATACGTACATTCCCCGACCAGGTAGACATTCCAATTCTGTGAAGATCGGTTGAACGAAAAAGAAAATCAATCCATGTCTTATAAGCTTCTGTTCCATAGCCACCGTTCCAGTAATTTTTATCATAAATAACAATTCCAGTTTCAAGCCAGTTTGTATATTTATCCACCCAGTACGAACCAACATATCCAATTACTTTATCACCCGCTAAAATGACAAGTGTACCCGGAACCCCAGGGTGAATTTCATTATGTTCCGTCCACTCTCTCCTATACTCTTCTTTTGTTTCTTTCTTCTCTGCAATATATGGCCCGTTCCACTTCTTTGCTTCCTGTTCTTCTTCTTCATACTTCCAATAGTAAAGTTCATTAATATCATCCCAGGTCGCTTCACTAAGAACCACTTTATCCTTCGTAATTGTAATCAAATTCCTTACCCACCTTTGTATAATGCGTCTCTCCTAAAGAGCTTTGAATCAAATCCTTGTTAAATCCGATCAATAATGCAACCCGTTCATGCTTTGGAATCGATCGAAAAGCTGATGACTTATTCCTAACCGTTAATGCATAAGTGATGAGTGAATGCCACTTGGCATCCACATGCTTCAGTCCATAATGACCCGCACCAGCTTTTGAAATAATCTTTTGTTCTCGAAGTGTATAATACTGACGTAACAACCCAAGGACACACCATTCAATTTCAGCATCAATCTCATCGTCTCGTAATCCTAGAAAGTGATTCCTCGCATCTTCTACTTCCTTCGTTCTTACCGCCCAGTATTCATTCATATTTCTCGCTACATAAGCAATCAGCTGCTGTGAAGTGATCGCCAATGGAGCTGATTGTATATCTGGTCCCGTGATCGTGATTCCTTTTGTTTGGAGAATCCATGCTGTGATGGGATTATAGAAATGACTTAATTGGAGTTCTCCATCGTTAAAGTAGGGTGACAACTTAAAAGAATGATTGTCATAAACCCCCTCCCACCTTATATATCCACCGTCTAGCAAAGGGGCATCGTACTTCTTCTCAATTTTTCTATGAAGGTTACTTAATCGCTCTAAGTCCTTGTTTGTACACTCTCTATTTAATATTGTTAGAAAATCCACATCGCTTTTTCCCGGGATGTACGCATCCAATGCAATGGAACCATGTACATAAATTCCTTGGACCATTCCAGGTAGGGATTCATTTAGTAGTGCTTGATAATCTCTTAAACAATTTTGCACGGTCATAGGTAGCTTCTTCATTGTCCGCTCCTTTATTCTTTCAATAGCTGCTTAAAGTAAATGATTTCTGGATCTCCTTCATCAAGATGATCGATCGAACCACACTTTACATAGTCGTTTGAATAAAAAAAGTGATGCATGATTTCATTTGAGAGATTAGTTGATGAAAAGATTTTTGAAGTTGGTGACACCTTTTCAAACGATTGAACGAGCGACCTCGCAATACCATTCCGTCTTTCATTATGACGTACGATTACGAATGAAATAAAAGCGTTATCAAAAAAAGCTGTATGATAAAGGAGGAAGCCAGTTACCACTCCGTTTCTCTTATGTATGAGACACATTTGCTCTTCGATCGCTTTCCTTATGGCTTCTCTTCTTCCCTCATGACCAATCACTTCTGAATCAAGTCGCACAATTTCATCCAAGTCAATCAAGGTCGGAACCGTTATCAAGTTCATTTGTTCACATCCATCTCTCACATTTTACCTAACCAATGTAATAACTCTTCTTCCATTGTTGGTGTAAATTCATGATTTACATTTTCAAAGATTATAAGTTTGCTATTTATCTTGCCACGAGTATGTATTAAATGATCGTAGTAGTCTTTTTGCCCACGCATTGAAACAGTTTGATCGTTTGCTCCGTGAATGAGAAGAGTGGCCCCATCGCCACAACCTTTTAAAATAGGATCATAGTGATCCAAATAATCTTTCTCACTTGAAGTTAATTCACTTCGCTGATCTTGCTCACGGAAGAGATTTTCAGATAATACAAAGGATCCTGATCCATTAACATTGACCAACCCCTTAAGGTCCGGGTGCATAGCAAAAATCCCATTAGCAATAAATCCTCCCATCGAACTACCAACAACGATGGTTTTTTCGTTTATTAAGCTAGCTACTTCCATCAATTCGTGAAATTCATCAATGCTCTCACCAATTGTTTTCCAAAAATAAGTTTGCACCACGTGTTTTTGAAAATGGTTAATAGGATTTCTCGAATTATGATAAGTTAGTTCCGGAATTATGACTGTAAAGCCTTTATCCGCTAATACACTAGCCATATCACGATAATTTTCTATAGAACCGCCCCATCCATGATAGAGTACAATAGTTACGTCTGCATTTCTTTCTTTCCTTGCTTCATATAATTGAAAACTTAATCCATACTCCCTGTTTCCCATCATGTCAGTCCCTTTTTATATCTCGTTATCGAAATTTTTATCTAGAGATGATTTCTTCCCGTTAGCTATTCGATCCTTTTTAGCAAATTGCTATGATCATAATGGATGTGCTTCTAGTTCCGATATGAATAATCAATCATTTATATGCTCATTATCCCTACCCTTGAGCATACTTCAATTAGATGTTCTACGATTACAATTATTTCAAATGAATTCCATTTTCACAATACTTTCTCAACGAATTTTCCACTCCGTCCATAATTTTTTTTTATAACAAAACGCGCCTCTCGAGAAATCGAGTGGCGCGTTTTGTTAATTACCAGCCATTGCAGACAGTAAGTCTTCTTTCTCCTGATCGGATACATAGGCACGCTGTTCAAAAATATTGTAATCTTTCTTTCTAATCGATTGGAGGATCGCTTTGTAAAAGACAGCAGAGCTTTTCACAGGTAGACGTGCATCAATTGGGTAATGATGCATGTCTGAAAAAGCGCGATCATAGTGAGCTTCAGCACGAGCTGCCAGACGTTCCCAAACTTCGATAAATTCTTTTGTAAGTCTTCGATTTAACAAATCCTCAACCATATAGTGAGAAGCAACCATCTCATCGATAGGAAGATAAATTCTTTCGCGATCAAGATCTTCAGATACGTCTCTTAAAATATTTGTGATTTGCATTCCAAGACCTAACGCTACTGCACTCTCTCTCAGCTCGTCTACTTTTTTTGGTGCCAGAATAGGCAATAGCATTAACCCAACTGTACTCGCGACGTGGTAAGAGTAATGTTCAAGTTCTTCAATCGTATAATAACGCGTTTTATATAAATCCATCTCCTGACCGGCGATCATATCATGAAAGGCTTGAGGATCCATTGGAAACTTCCTAAATACATCCTCAAGGGCAAGCCACATCGGATCTGCATTTGGTGTATGACCAGCAAGAAATGAGGCAAATTCAGTGCGAAAGACTGTTAATTGCGCTTCGGGATCTGAACCTTCGTCTATGATGTCATCGACCTGTCTGCAAAAACCATAAACTGCCCAGACTGCTTTCCGCTTCTTTGGAGGCAATAAAGAGAAAGCTTTGTAAAACGTTTTAGAGTGATGTTTAATTATGGCTTCACAGTGTGCATAGGCTTGTTCAAGCATCTTTCGCTCACACCCTTTCGATTTCTTTCACAAGAAGATCTGCTCCCTGCATGACGATCGGTATCCCACCTCCGGGATGAATGGAAGCACCTACAGCATAAAGATTATCGTATTTAAATGGTTTAACTTGTGGTCTGAAGGCGCCAGATTGTTTAAGTGTTGGAGCAATTCCAAAGCTCCCACCTTGAAATAACCCTTCTACTTCTGCATCGACAGGAGTTCGGATTTCCAACCATTCAATCGCATCTTTTAAACCTGGAAATCCTCGATCTTCAAGAAGTTGAATCATTCGCTGTGCGACCTCTTCTTTTTCATTCCAATCAACAGATTCACCGGAAGGAACTGGAATCAAGACGTATAAGACTCCCTTTCCTTCGGGTGCAAGCGAAGCGTCAATAAGCGAAGGATGAAATGTATAAATAGCAGGTTGATCAGTGAGTTTACCACTTCGGAAAACATCTTTCATATGTGATGTAAAGTCATCTGACATGAAAAATTGATGGACGTCTGCCTCTTCATAAATACGATCGAGACCCATATAAAGCAGAAGACAACCAGATGATGCCCTATATTTTTTTCTAGGTGGTTTACTATCTTTCATTAGGTTTTGGATCATTGGAAAATCTCCATTATACACCACTTTATCATAATAATGTTCGCCATTAGAAGTACGAATTCCTTTGCAGCTTTCCCCTTCGATCAACAGCTCTTCAACTGAAGACTCCATATGCGTCGTGACATTTTGAAGTTTGAGATGCTTCTCTAACACCGCTACAAGACTTGCGTATCCTCCCTTCAAATACCAGATGCCATGCTCATATTCACTAAAAGGAACGAGAGAATAAAGCGCTGGTGAAGCGGAAGGCTCGCCTCCGATATAGAGCGTCTGAAGGGCAAAAGCCTCCTGCATCCTCGTGTTCATAAAATAGTGGGAGACCTGGGAACGAACAGACTGATAGGCTTTCAGTTCAAGAAGCAACTTCAAATTACTTAGTGTAAAGAAATCTTTTCTATTCACAAAGGACTGCTCAAGAAATGCTGCTTTTCCTTTCGCAAACCGATCTCTCATATCATTTAAATACGTGAGAAAATGCTCTTCCTCACCTGGAAAAACGGCACTGATCTCTTCAAGTTGCTTTTCAATATCACTCGTTTTCGTAAAGGTTGTACCATCTGGATAAATCATACGATAAAGTGGATCGCACCGAACCATCTCAATTTCATCACGCGGAATGCCCGCTTTATTCAGAAACTCATAGATCATCTCTGGCAACAAGACGATGGTAGGACCTTTGTCAATCTTGAAGCCATCTCTTTCAACAAATGCGAGTCTGCCACCAAGTGATGAAGCTTTCTCGTGAATTTCCACATCATATCCTTTTTGCTTCAGCATTAACGCTGAAAGCATCCCACCAATACCAGCACCGACTATTCCTATTGTCATGTTGAATTCCTCACAAGTTCTGGCTGCTCATGCAGCATTCTACTTGTAATCCGAGCTGATTCCATAATCGTTGGTAAGCCGCTACCAGGGTGTGTGCCACCACCGACTAGCCAGCAGTGATTCAGTTCTTTAAATTGATTTGGCGGTCTGAAATACATCATTTGTGGAAGATTGTGAGCAAGATTAAAAGTCGCTCCTTTATAGACGTTCATATCCATTTCCCAATCGGTCGGTGTATACATTTCTTCCACTTCAATATGTTCTTCGAGGTCCTTAAATCCAGTGCGACGCTCTAACTGGTCCAATACCAATCTTCTGAAATCACCTTTGTTTTTCTCCCAATCAATCAAACTGAAATTATTTGGAACCGGGGCAAGAATATAGATTGATGATTTACCTTTAGGTGCAAGTGTTTCATCTGTTACAGATGCATTTTGAATATAAATGGAAGGATCATCTGAAAGAATTTTTTGGTGCGTAAGCTCTTCCACATTCTTCTTATAATCGGATGAAAATACGATCGAGTGATGTGGTAATTCAAACTTTTTGTCGACACCTAGATAAAGCATAAAAGCAGAACAAGAATATTTCTTCTTCTCCATTTTTTCAGGGGTGTATTTTTTGACAGATCCTGATGGAATTAAATGGTTGACAGCGTGCGCAAAGTCCGCATTAATGATCACTTCATCAGCATGATCTATTGTGCCATCTTCAAGCTCAACGCCTTTTACCGTTTTGCCGTCGAGTAAAAGCTGTTTCACTCCTCTTCCTGTATGGATATGCCCACCCTCTTCGATAATCACTTTCGCCATAGCTTCTGGAATCTGATTCAATCCACCAATCGGGTGGAAGATACCATACGCATGTTCCATATACGAAAGAATTGTAAATGCTCCTGGGCATTCCCATGGCGACATTCCAAGGTACTTAGCCTGGAATGTGAAAGAAAGTCTTAGCCGTTCATCATCAAAGTAATGAGCTAAGCGCTTGTAAACACTATCTGTTACAGTGAGCTTCGGCAATGCTTTCACAAAACGCCAACGCCCATAATCAAGAAGAGAATCGTGTTTATTTTGTAGAATTGGCATAAGCGCTTCAAACTTTTCTTTCTCTTCTTTCATGAAGCGCCTGTAACCTTCTCCATCTCCTGGAAAAGTTTCTTCAATCCTTCTAACCATCTCATCTCGATCTCGTGTCGGATAGAAAGAAACATCGTCAAATTTCAATTCATACATCGGATCAATCTCAATGAGGTCGAGATAATCATGCGCGTTACGTCCAGCTTCTTCAAACATCTCTTCTAAAATATGCGGCATATTTAGAAAGGTCGGTCCTCTGTCAAAACGGTAACCATCGCGTTCAAACCCTGATGTCCTGCCTCCGACAAATGACTGCTTTTCATATACTGTAACAGAGTGTCCCTTGCTAGCTAAAAGCATAGCGGCTGTTAAACCTCCTGGACCTGCTCCAATTACAATGATTTTTTTGCTTGTTGCCATGGTTATTACCCCTTCCATCCGCCTATGCCACTACGCACATATGTTATACAAACATTATACATATTAAGCTGTTTATGTTCAACAATTTATGCACAAGAGTTAAACATTGTCTATTTTTCAGTAAAGAAAAGATGTTCGATTTTAATCGGTTCGCCATGATGAAGTACCATTTTGCCGAAAGAGTACTGAGGCTGTCTTCTTTTATCAGTTGGAGATCCCGGATTAAAAATGATTCTACCGTCATATTCTTTATGGAGCGGGATGTGAGAATGCCCAAATAAGATTAGGTCTACTTCTTCACCTTGAAATTGATCAAGTGCTCTCTTCTCAGTGGTTTTTCCTTTCCCATCTCCATGTGTGATACCGATGCGATGGCCTTCTAGTTCCAAAATTATTTTCTTTTCGAACTCGTTATAGAAAAAAGATTCGTCGACGTTTCCATAAACTCCTGTAACAGGAGCATACTGTTTCAATTCTTCATAAACGTCTTTTGTCTGCCAGTCTCCCACGTGAATGAGTAAATCCGCGGATTTCATTTCCTCCAGTAGAGGTTTCGGAAGCTTCTTAGCCATTCGTGGCATATGAGTATCAGATAAAATGATTACATTCAATTCTCTCATTCCCTTCATTCTATTTCGTTTTTCAAGGGGGTATGCTCGTGCAGCACGTTGTCAAATCAGGAGAAACACTCTCTTCTATTGCAGGTGATTATCGTATTAGCGTGTCTTCTTTAATTCAAGCCAATGCCATTCCCGATCCGAATCTTATTTTTCCAGGTCAGCTTATCACGATACCAGGGTACCCAGATCCTACTAAACTTCCTTACACCATTTATATATCCCTAACAAACCGAACCTTATCACTGTATCAAAACGGAACACTGATGAAGATATACCCTGTAGGAGTAGGACGTATGCTTCATGATACGCCAACCGGAAATTATATTATTATCAATAAAGCGCCTAACCCGGGTGGACCATTTGGAACAATGTGGATGAGTATATCTAAGGTACATTACGGTATACACGGTACGAATGACCCTTCTTCAATTGGAAAATATGTATCAAAAGGGTGCATTCGAATGCATAACCGGGATGTGGAAGAACTTGCTAGGACCATTCCAATCGGAACAGCTGTGACAATTGGACCTTGAGGCAAATCGGATTAACACATGCACCTTTTCAAAACAAAGAGAATCAAAGTCACATTTTTAGCAACAATTATTCTTCAGAATTGCAAACCGTGAAATCACTTATAAAATCACAAAAAAATAGAGCTTGGAGGCGCAAATGCCCTTCCAAGCTCTTTTAATTTCGTTATTCTAGAGAAGCTTTCCTTTAACGGAGTAAAATATTTGAATAACCTTTCCCTTCTTTAGCTCAAGCCATTTCAATTATATGATCATGTATTTTTTATAGAAACTGGCACTATTGTCGACTTCAAATAATGATAAACGCCATCATCATCACACGTATATTCCGTCACATCGTCGACGATTTCTTTTACTTGGTCTGATGCATTATTCATTGCTACTGCATAATCAACAAACTGAAACATTGGTAAATCGTTGTTACTATCACCAATCGCCAGCGTTTCTTCATCCGACAAATTAAAATAGTGTAACATTTCCTTAATACCGGTGGCTTTATTCACATTTGCTACCATTACCTCGACATTATGATCTGAAGATATCGAAGTTGTAAAATCGATGTCTTGCTTTATTTTTTCTAGCTCATCTTTCCATCGATTGATATGTTCTTTCGTTCTAGCAAAGAAATAGAATTTGGAAAATTTATTTCCTTCGATCTGACCTTTCCAGTTGATGGCTTCTTCAATCGCTTGTTGCCGTGAAAGCCATTCATTAAGTCCCACACTTTCTGGCTTTGGATTTCTAATTTCATCTTCCATAAATAGACGATCCTGTTTTAAAGCTACACGGCCAGCTCCATATGGGAAGAGTTCATAATAAACTTTATGTTCTCTCGCTTTTTCAATTATATTTTCAACTAACTCAAGATCGAGTGAATGCTCAAATAAGACCTTTCCCCCAACATACCCAGCCATACCATTTGAAGAGATGATTCCATCCACTTGAAACCCATCCGGTACAAGTTCGTTTATTTCATCCAAGGCTCTTCCTGTTGCAATAAAAACGTATATTCCGTTATCTCGTAACTCATCAATAATTTGTTTCGTAAATCCACTGACCTTGTTATTATGATTCAATATCGTACCATCCATATCTAAGAAAATAGCCTTTGGCTTCGTTCTCATAGTGACTCCCCCTATTTTGTTAAAAATTTCATCTTTGAATTTCACTTCATAACTTAAAACGGTATCTTCTACACCATATATCTCACTTCACTCTTAACGATTATACCTTCTATTCTAAGAGTGTTAGAGTTTCTCTATCTATGAATCTATTAGTTACCAGTACATCTAGGTATTATCGATACCTATCAACAGGTTAAACCATAATAGAACAACAGTTAACGAATTGGTGCTGTCAAATACATTCATAAGCCCACAGCGATTGTAGCATTGTATTCACCACTTAGTCATTATCAGCGAATAGTTACATCTATCTTGTTACTGGAAAGTGTTCGCTTGCTACAAAGCAGCAAGAGGTCTCTATCATATACAAATCTTCTAGAATTGCTCCTCGATCCTTGAAGATAAGGTTTCAAAAATTACTTCTTTAACCCCGATCCACATAAAGTCATTACAATGACTTCATTTGGTTTCACTAATTTGTTTTTATATTTTTTGAAAGCAGCGTAAGTAGCAGCAGTAGTCGGCTCTACAAAAAATCCTTTCAATGACAATTCTTTCTTAGCTGGCTCAATATCTTCCTCCGGTGCAATATAAATTGTTCCTTTAGTATCTCGAATAGCTTGAAGAACTTGATCCCCTCTTGCTGGGTTTGCAATTGCTATTCCTTCGGCTAAAGTACCCACGTTTTCAACAGGAGAGACGTTTTCATCGTTTCTAAAAGCGCGCGCAATGGGAGAACAGCCCTCAGATTGAACCGCCACGATTTGCGGCAGTTTGGTTGTAACTCCAGCATCTCTAAGGTTCTTAAAACCACGATACGCGCCTAAAAGAAGACTCCCATTTCCTACAGGAAGGACCAGCTTATCAGGCACCTGAAAATGAAGTTGCTCCCATATTTCAAAAGCAATCGTTTTTGTACCTTCATAGAAATAGGGATTATAGACGTGGCTAGCATAAAATGCTTTTTCATTTTCCACTGCCCTTTTCGCTTCTTGCGCTGTTTCTTCACGTGTCCCAGAAATTTTCATGACTTTTGCACCGTAAGCCTCTATTTGAGCTAACTTTTTTGGGGCAGTTGAAGAAGGGACATAAATGTGACACTTAATATTGGCTCTTGAACAGTAAGCTGCGATAGATGTACCCGCATTTCCACTACTATCAGCTATAACTGAAGTGACTCCCAGTTCTAGCGCTTTTGCTATTAACACCGCAGCACCTCTATCCTTAAATGAACCGGTAGGCATCAGATAATCCATTTTCATTAGAAGATGAGGTTCATTTGGATCTAACCTTACAAGTGGTGTCATTCCTTCGCCAAGTGTTAAATTTGAAGCACTTGCAGTATTTTCAAAAGGCAAAGCTTCCTTATATCGCCACAGTGTCGCATCCCGATTTTTATATTCAGCAGTCGGAAAGCTCACTTCATATTCCTTTATGTGAAATAATCCTTCCTCAGGTTTCCATTGGACCTTGTTTGGTATGTATTCATTATTCTGGAAATCCAAAAATAGATATTTGATTATTCTCAGCTCCTTTTGCAAATTCATTTTCAACTAAAAAATCATACTCATTCCAGAACGTTACCATCCTTGTCTACTTCCAATTATTCCAAAACGCAACCGCTTACTCAATCTGTTTCTATAATAGAAAGACGCAATTCCCATTTGAGAAATTACGTCCGTTCGTTAAAGGGCATTTTAGAGCACTTGTGATGCAGGAATAATAACGTATGGCTCTTCTTTTCTTGAATGCCTTTTCAATATTTTCTTTCCCCACCGTACTTTTCAAACATACCATTAACTCTGTTTCTTTTCTGCTGAAATCATTAAAAACATTGGTCGGCGGTTCTCATCTTTCATTTCAGGCGATTTTTTCAACATCTCATCAGAAAGAAATGATTCATTTACTCCCTCTATCATAAAGCCAGTGCCAATTAAATCACTTAAATACGTTGAAATGGTACGATGATATTTTGTAACATTCTCGGTTAGGAATGTTGCTTCACGTACACCTTCCATTTGGTAGTTATCAACTGGCCAATGGAGGCGATTTCCCTTTTCATCAAAATACCAATCTTGTTCGCTTCGAGAAGTGAACATTGGATGTTCAACTGAGAAAACGAAAATACCCCCAGGTTTTAGACAGTCATAAACTTTTTCACAGATTGACTTAAACGACTTAATATAATGAAAAGCCAGCGAACTGATGACCACATCAAATTGCGAGTTCTGAAAACGGATGTCTTCAATGGGCATTTTTATATACGAAATTAGAGGATCATTGGTCAATTCACGAGCTTTTTGAAGCATATTTTCAGATAGATCGACACCAATGACGGAACTTGCTTGCTGATGACGAGCATATCGGCAATGCCAGCCGAAACCGCAACCTAGATCAAGTACATGTTTATCTTCTAGATTGGGTATCATTTCTTTTAATATATGCCATTCCCCTGCACCTTCAAGCCCTTTAACAGATCGCGGCATTTGCTCGTAGGCGGAAAAGAAATTAGAATCATCATATTTATTTTGTTTCATCGTTCATTCATCTCCTATTAGTAAGATAGCCTTCTCAAATATTCTTCACAACCATTTATTTCAAGAAGGCTACACGTATTCTTCTTACCATTCCTTTCACCTCATTAATTTTCCTATGTAGCTTTAATTTTCCAAATCCATACTTTAATATTCCATGGGAAGCTGCCATTTCCATATGTTAATAAAATAAATAATATGTTTTAATTCAATTACTAAGCCGATTAATAAATTGAGGAGTTGAAAAAAATGAATAAAAACATACGAGGTCTAATGATTGCCATTATTGCCTTATTTATTTTATATGTGGGAACGTCCTTTTCTGCCCATTTATCAATAAAGCGAACAATTTTACTCCATGGTCATCTTATCCAAGCATTCACTGCTGATATTGGTGAAAAATACCACACAGATCAGCGATATGGAATATGTTACACAATAAATGAATCAAAATCTCAAAAGTATGCCAATAAACCTACCGCCATTCTAGGGACTTGTCTAAAAAAGAATAAAATCGGTATGTACTATAAAGGAAGTCTCGGTTTATTCTAATCTTTTAGACTATCAAATATAAAGGAATATTTGAGGACTCTTTTAAAAAAACCATCCTACAGCATACAAGTTACGTTAGGATGGATCAGGATTTACGATTAGATTTTCAATTACTCCCCCCATTTCCATAATCCTTTCATCGATATTTCATTTATAGGCAATAGCATCATTGAACGGCTTATTTTGGTTTCATTGCTATAAGACCTCTATTAGAACTTCACCAATTCCCCTCATTCTCCTCTACCAAATGACCGTGCATTATACAAATAGCATGAATCTAATCTATTTCAAACTGTCTGTTATCTCGAAACTGATTCCTCCACAATCGCTTGCTCATTATGGAATAACTCCTTTTCATCTTCTCACTATGTCAACATAAATAATTTGCTTAAAAGTCCGCTACATCCGCCATGGAAATCAAGCTCACTTTCTAACTATTTAAAGTTGTGAAATGCTTTTCACCCTTGATACAATCACAAAACACATCCAAATTAATTCGGATGTGTTTTATGGTGTGAATTGAGTTGTTCTTTCGTATGGTTATCTCTAAAATAACTCTGTACCTTTTTTGATTTTGCTTCTTTTGGTTGATGACCAATCCATGAGTTTACTTATCAGTTCATGTAGAAATCATACAAGAGGCGGCCGGCATTCGCGATCGCTTCTCGACCATATCGATTTTCAATTAATCCAGCAGTGAGAAAAGCATATATGATCGGTCCTTCCGGTGTAAACAATATACCCGAATCATGCTCAACGCCAGGAAGCTCACCCGTCTTATGGGCAAGAATGCCGTCCTCTAATTTTGAAATTTTCGCTGGAAACTTATCTTTGAACTGTTGCTGAAAAAGAACGTTCATCACCCCATTCCATCGATGACTGTGATAGCAGATGACCGCTAACTAATTCTCTCAACAATAGATAAGTGTCTTTTCCGCTCATCATGTTATCCATGCCTGCTTTCAGAGCTTTATGGTCCATCATCTTTCGCATAAGCTTTGAATGAAAGGCACCTGCACATTTCATCGTATGGTTAATATTCACTTCACCAAGTAAATCGATCAGTTGGTTCGTAGCTGTATTATCAGAAGATATGATCATCAGCTTCAATAGATCCTCTAGTGTCCAGTCCAATTTTTTTGATAGTAATGATACGACGCCCGCTCCAGATACTATGTTATGAGATTCAATTGTTACAATGTCATCCAACTGAAGGGAATGATGATCTACTTGTCTTAAGGCTTCTATCATGACTCCCAGTTTAATAATGCTTGCCGATGAAACGGGTTGCTCTTCATTAAGAGAAATCTCTCCCTGTGGGGTCATTACATAAATCGATTGATTGCCTTCAAGACTAACAAAACAATCTAGAATCTTTTCTGAGATCTGTCCGATGTGCATCACTTCTCCCCCCAATATCTGCAAACACCGCACAGTTCTTCTTCGTATAACGTTCCTTTTAGAGGTGTAATTTCGATATATCTTCCTGTGCTTGGAGAATGAATCATTTTTCCGTTGCCGTAATAGATGCCAACATGGTGAACCGACCCTTTTCCCTTTTCATAGGCGAAAAAGAGCAAATCTCCTTTTTCCCATTCGTTTTTCTGTACTTGTGTTCCATAACGTAATTGATCATGGGCATCTCTTGGAATCCTACAGCCAATGGCCCTTGCCATATTATAGCTAAAGCCTGAACAATCATATCCATAAGAAGACATACCTCCCCATAGATAGAGGAGACCAATAAATCGTTCTGCCTCTTGTACAAGTTGTTCGCCTGTACCAAAGCTCCTGGATTCAGGTTGTATCCTTGCATCCTCTTTCATCACAAGTCCTTGACCATCCGGAGTCCATACCAGATAGTCTGTTTCCCGTTCTTCTAGCAACGGAAGAATAGTTTGATAACTTAGTCCGAGCCGTTTTCCTCCATCCAGCATTAGTAGCGACGCATCATGTTTCACTATTGCTACTTGATATTCAGATTCGGCTGGCAGATTCTCTGACAAGCTGTACGCTGGGAATCCAACCAGGATATCCTCTCTCATCTTTAGAAGACGGTTGTGATGGTACAAGAACGTAAGACCAGTTCCCTCTTTTATCAAGAATTAGAACTTCTTCGCCATATAGCACTTGTGATTGCACATGGTTGTGATCACATAACTCAAGTCGTTCTGAGTAGGTCTGTGGGTCAAGCCATACTTCAAGATCAACAGGATTTGTTAATGCAAATCGATCGATCGATCGAGCCTTTTCGGGTGATGTCCATAACGTTGCTGCTGTCACTGCGATTGTTTTTCTAGTCAATTCCAATTGTAATCCCTCCCTGTTTCACTTGGCGTATACCAAGGCCATGCTCTTCGCTCAAAATCATTCTATTTCTTGAATAGGTCACACCACCGCTTACTAGATCATTCTTAAGCATAAGAGGAGCATCGAAATCAAATCGTGTGACATTCTTTTGACTGGCAGCAAAATGAGCTGCTGCAGTAATACCAACTCTCGATTCAATCATACTTCCTACCATACATTCCATCCCGGCACTTTCAGCTAATGCATTAATTTTAAGAGCCTGATGGATACCTCCAGCTTTCATAAGCTTTATATTAATTAGATCACTTGCACGCATACGGATCACGTTAAGTGCGTCTTGCGGTGAGAAAACACTTTCGTCTGCCATAATCGGTGTATGTACAGCATCGGTTACCTTTTTGAGCCCTTCGACATCGCTGGCTAATACTGGTTGCTCTACTAATTCAATATTAAGTCCAGCATCCTCCATCTGTCGGATGGCGAAGATCGCTTCTTTCGGTTTCCAGCCCTGATTCGCATCAAGTCTAATAAGGGCATTATTCTGAATACGTTTTCTAATTTCTTTAATCCGATTCACATCCTGTTGAATCGTATCTTTTCCAACCTTCACTTTCAAAATAGTAAAACCATCTTTTATGTATTGAACGGCGTCATCACCCATTTCCTCAGGTGAATTCACACTCACGGTATAGTCCGTTTCAAACTCGGTCCGATATCCTCCTAGAAATTGATAGAGAGGCAGCATACTATTTCTTGCAATGAGATCATAGAGTGCCATATCAATAGCTGCTTTTGCACTGGTGTTTCCAACTAGAGCGTGGTTTAACATATGAAAAACCGACTCGTATGATGTTAAATCCATCCCGATAAGTTTTGGTTTAATCACATTTTGAATGGCCGATTCGATACTAGTCAGGCTTTCACCCGTAATCACCACTGTAGGTGGCGCTTCTCCCCATCCGATAAACTCTCCAGCAGTAATTTTCACAACGACTGCTTCAGCATCAGTGACGGTACGAAGTGCAGTTTTAAACGGTTTTTTTAATGGAACAGATACGATAAAACTTTCAATCGCGTTTATTCTCATAGCTGTTTTCTCCTTTATATCAAGACAGTAATCCTGATTGTTTAACAGTTTATCGTTTTGTCTCCGATACTACGTTTCATTTATCTATCGCAGGTGATTCGTTTTCATCCAACTACTATTCTATCAGTGATCGGCATAGAACTATAGCCTCTTTCAGGATAAAAGTCGCATTTCCTTGTTTCTAAAGGAAACAAGGATATTTAAGCACTAATATTTTCCATGATATGTCGACAGTCTTGCTTAAAAATTGCTACAGTGATTCGCAGCATAAAAAAAGAGAGCCCGGTCAACCTACCGGACTCTCTTGGGATTACTTAATTGTTGCCCACTTCAGTTCCATATATCCTACTGGGTGACGAACAATTCCCGTTACATCTTCATTTTGAAGATATACCTGGTTATAGAAATGGAGCGGGAAGATTGGCATTTCATCAAATAATAGCGCTTCAGCTTCATGCATTAATTCAAAACGCTTCGCGTCATCTGTTTCTTCTTTTGCTTGTTGAATCAAGCTATCATATTCTTCATTGCTCCATCCCGTACGGTTCATTGAATGTCCTGTCTGGAAACTTTCAAGGAAGTTAATCGGATCGGCATAGTCTGCAAGGAATGAACTCCGAGAGAATTGTAAATTCAATTGCTTCTGCTCATCAGAGAAAACGTTCCATTCTTGATTCGCAAGTTCTATATCAACACCGAGAACTTCTTTATACATCTGTTGAAGCGTTTCAGCGATTTTCTTATGATCATCACTCGTATTATAAGTTAATGTCACAGCTGGAAGCTTATCATACCCTTCTTCTTCCATTCCTTTTTCAAGTAATTCTTTCGCTTTGTCAGCATCTGGTGTTAGAAGATCACCACCAACTTCTCTAAAATCTTCACCAGCAGGATCTTTAAATCCGTAGGCTACAAAACCGTGTGCTGGTTTTTCTTTGTTTTTCGTAACAAAGTCTACGATTTTCTGTTGATCCACGGCCATTGCAAACGCTTTACGAATGTTCTTATTCTGGAATGGCTCCATTTCTAAATTAAAGCGATAGAAGTATGTTCCGGATTGATCCTCTACTTGAGCCTTACCGTTACTGAATAATTCTTCACTTAAGTCGGCAGGAACATCTGACGTATGAAGTTCACCCGTCTTATACATTTGATATTCGGTATTCGTGTCATCGACCATTGCCCAGTCAACTTCGTCTATTTTCACATTAGCAGCATCCCAGTAATTTTCGTTCTTACTAAATACAAATTCAGAGTCATGCTCCCATTTCGTGAGCTTGAATGGTCCATTACTCACATAAGTATCAGCTTCCGTATGCCATTCTGGATTTTCTTCAACTGTAGCTTTATGGACCGGGAAGAATGCCGGGTTAGAAATGATGCTCGGGAAGTAAGACACAGGACTTTCTAGTGTTACTTCTAGCGTTGTCTCATCCACTGCTTTAACCATCATGTCCTCTTCTGAACCTTCTCCAGTGTTATAAGCCTCAGCACCTTTGATAAAGTAAGCTAAAAATGCTGCAGGTGAAGCCGTATCTGGATTCGCCAGACGCTTCCAAGCAAATTCAAAATCTTCGGCTGTAACTGGTTCACCGTTTGACCATTTGGCATCTTCTCGAAGATGGAACGTATAGGTCTTTCCATCGTCTGAAAGGTCCCAATCTTCGGCTGCTGCTGGCTGAGGTTGATCGTCTTTATCTAAGCGTGTTAACCCTTCCATCAGATTGTTTAGCGCATTCCAAGATACGCTATCAAAGCCAATCGGTGGATCGAATGATGTTGGTTCACTACCATTATTTAATTTCAATACTTTCATGCCATCTTCTTGCTTTGCATCACCGCTTCCAGAATTGGATTCTGAAGAGCTATTTTCAGTTGTTGTACAGCCTACGATCCCGATTAGAAGTAATAATGACATCATTAATGTAGCGATTTTCTTCAAAAAATCTCCCCCTCATTTACTTATTACTTAAGTAAAGCTCATCCTGAAAAGCTTTATTTACGAAGTTTAGGATCTAGCGCATCCTGCAACCCATCTCCAAGTACATTAAACGCAAACATCGTTAATGAAATGAAGAAGGCAGGAAAGAACAATCTCCACCAGTCTCCTGATAAAATAACTGACAATCCATCATTTGCCATTACGCCCCAACTTGCAACAGGTGCCTGGACACCAAGTCCCAGGAAACTTAAGAAAGCTTCAGCAAAAATAGCCGTAGGGACGGTTAGCGTCATTTGGACAATGATGGGCCCCATTGTATTTGGCAACAGGTTCTTACGAATCACTCGACCAGCACTTGCTCCAAACGTTCGCGAAGCGAGTACATGTTCAGAATTTTTCAACTGCAGTACTTGTCCTCGGACTATTCTCGCCATCCCAACCCATCCGGTTACTGTTAAAGCGATAATAATGGTGAATAGACCCGGTCCCATCACCACCATGAGTAGGATGACCATCAATAAATATGGAAGACCGTACAGAATTTCAATAATTCTCATCATGAAATTGTCAGTCTTTCCACCTTTGTAGCCTGAAAACCCTCCATATGCCACACCGATTACGAAATCGATGATTGCAGCCATAAAGCCGACAAATAAGGATATTCTGGCACCATTCCACGTTCTAGTAAACATATCACGCCCAAGATTATCGGTGCCGAACCAGTGCTCAGATGAAGGTGGTAAATTCCCATCAGTGAGGACTTGATGGGCATAAGAGTACGGGGTTAGCATCGGACCGAAAATAGCCATTAATACTAGTAAAATCAACATGACGAGTCCCGCCATTGACAGTTTGTTTTTTGAAAGACGGAGCCAGGCGTCTTTCCAATAAGAAATACTCGGTTTTGCGATCATTTCCGCATTGTATGAAGGTTCCTGAAGTGGAACGAATAAATCTTCAGGTGCCTGTACATTTCTTTCTTTATATTTCGGTAACCCCACCTTAATCCCCCCTCTTATGCAGCTTGATTCTCGGATCTAGTATCCCGTAGGCAATGTCTACAATAAAGAGCATAAGAATAAGAAAGGCGCTGTAAAATACCGTCGTACCCATAATGACAGGATAATCCCGATCATTAATGCCATTAATGAAATATTTGCCCATACCTGGTATCGCAAATATCTTCTCGATAACAAAGCTACCAGTCAAAACACCTGCAACGAGTGTTCCAAGGATCGTGATAACTGGAAGTAGTGCATTCCGCATCGCATGTTTCATTACGATTTGAAATGTTGTCATTCCTTTTGCACGCGCTGTTAGAATATAATCTTGATTTAACACTTCAATCATGCTCGATCGTGTCAATCGAGCGATAATCGCCATTGGACCTGTCGCAAGTGCGATTGAAGGAAGGACCATATGTAGCGGTGTCGCCCAGGTGGCAACAGGGAATAACTCCCATGTGACGGCTAGCTGCTGAATGAGTAGCGTTGCCATAATAAAGTTAGGTACCGATATACCGATAACAGCAAGCGTCATTGCTATGTAATCAATTGCTCCATTGTGCTTAAGCGCAGCCATAATTCCTAGAATCATTCCTGAAATAATCGCGATCACAAGTGATGTAATACCAAGCTCAGCTGATACCGGAAATCCTCTTCCAATCATTTCATTGACAGAAGTTGAAGATTGCTTGATCGATGGTCCAAAATCGAGCGTTGCCAGTGACTTAATATAAATGGCGTATTGAATAAAGACAGGTTCATCTAAATGATAATGTGCTTCAAGATTTTGCTGTACTGCTTCACTGGTGTTTCTTTCCTGGTTAAATGGTGATCCCGGAACCGCATGCATTAAGAAAAACGTAATGGTTACGATAATCCACAATGTAATCACCATGGCGAATAAACGATTCAAGATGTATTTCGCCACAGGCATCCCCACTTTCTAGCTAAATGTTGTTCTAGTTGCTAATTCCGTCATGACAAGCATCGCCTTGTAGGCTTCAAGCATATTCTCTGCTTGAAACTTGACAGTCGTGCCTTTTTCAAATTCTGCACCAGGCATGAGACTCGCCCACTCTGCCTGTCCATAATTAGCAAATTCAATGCGGAAGACAGGGGTTTTTGGTGGAATTAATGGTTCAACTTGGCGTCGATTTTCAATTGCCCTTTCCATTTGCTCTCGAAGCAGTACTCCTGATTTTAGTGGTGACATCACAAGTGCCGATGAACGAGAAATCGTTTCTTTCACTGCTGCTGTTGTAACATTTGGAATAAGCTCCTTTGCTTCCATCGCTGCCTGGTCGTCTCCGGCCACGAACCAAACGGGCACGCCAAAGTATCCTGCAACGTAAGCATTCATCCCAAGCTCTCCAACAGTATGATCGTTTATGTAAAAATTTCTAACTCCTGAGATCATCGAATGAGACATCACTCCAGGCATTGAAGCACGTGCGTGATAACCGATCAATCCCATACCGTCATATGACTCATCTAACCCCTGTACCATTGAAAATGGTTTAACATCACCTGACACAAGTTTCGCTTCAGGATGAAGCTTCTCAAAAAGCAAGTTGTTCATTTTTGAATGACTATCATTGACTGTAATATCCGTACAGCCATTTTGAAAAGCTGATTCAATCACGTGATTCGTTTCTTTCGTCATCATTTCTTGCCCACGCAGATAATTTCGCTTACTAGAGTCAACGAATGTGTCATCGATAAGTCCTGTGATTCCTTCCATATCTACCGATAAATAAAACTTCACGAATACTCTCCTTTCTCTCTCGATTCTTAACTTTCTGAATAATTATACCACTATTTACTTCGTTTCTCAAAATATTCTAAAATCAACATGAAGTTTTATTACATAATTCTCGTAATCAAATCCAAAAATCAACATGCGTCTCTGACAAAGACAAAAAAATCCCGCCTGAGTAGACGGGATTTTTCGTTATTCCATTTTTTCAGAAAGCTCAGACCAACGTTCAATTTTTTCTTCTAGCTCCATTGTTAGTGCCTGCTCTTCTTTATATAGTTCATCAACTTTCGAAAAATCGCTTCCAGACTCTGTTATTTCATTCTTCACATCTTCAATACGCTGTTCAATCTTTTCGATCGTTTCTTGTATCGTTTCCCATTCTTTCTTTTCATTGTAAGACAGCTTGGCAGGTCGTGATTGCCCCTGAGAAGCTTCGGGTTTTGATGCGATCTGTTTTTTCTCTTCCGCTTCTAGCTCTTTCTCTCTTTGAACGACTTCCATGTAGTCTGAATACGCCCCATAATAATGGTTAATTTCTCCTTCTCCATTAAACACAAATAATTGTTGTGCTACTTTATCCAGGAAGTAGCGGTCATGGGAAACCGTAATGACGGCTCCAGGAAATTCTGATAAATAATCTTCCAATACAGCGAGCGTCTGTACATCCAAATCATTTGTCGGTTCATCAAGAAAGAGAACATTTGGCTCTTCCATTAGAATGCGAAGTAAATACAAGCGTCTCTTTTCTCCGCCGGATAGTCTGGAGATAAAAGTCCACTGCATGTCAGGAGAAAATAAAAAACGCTCAAGCATTTGTGAAGCTGAGACAGTGCCTCCTTTACGTAAGCGAACTTCTTCTCCACCTTCTCGTATATACTCAATGACTCGTTGTGATTCGTCGAGTCCTTCGTTTTGCTGTGTGTAGAATCCAGCTTTAACCGTCACACCTATTTCAACAGAACCTGTATCCGGAGCAGTTCGGCCAGCAAGCATATTAAGAAGGGTTGTCTTACCTGAACCATTCGGTCCGATAATGCCAATTCGATCCTGTGGAAGAACGAGATAACTGAATTCACTCGCAAGCTTCTTTCCGTTGATCTTTTTGGAAATATCGTTCGCTTCAATGACCTTTTTACCAAGTCGACTAGCACCTAAAGCCATATCAACATTACCTTCTGTACTGCGACCCGGTGCTTCTTTCATCTTCTCAATTCTCTGTTTTCGAGCTTTCTGCTTCGTTGTCCTTGCTTTTGCACCTTTTTTGAGCCATTCGATCTCGCTCTTTAATAATTTATTATGCTTATCTTCTTCCTTAACTTCGCGTTCTTCTCTCATCGCTTTTTGCTCAAGAAAAGTTGCGTAATTTCCTACATATTCGAATAACCGCCCTTTGTCTAGTTCGAAAATTTTGTTCGTCACACGATTAAGGAAATAACGATCATGTGTAACGAGTAACAGGGTACCGGAATAACTGGCAAGATATTGCTCTAACCACTCCACCGTTTCATTATCGATATGGTTTGTCGGTTCATCTAGAATTAATAAATCAGCAGGATTAATAAATGCCTTGGCGAGTGCTACTCGTTTCTGTTGTCCCCCAGAGAGCTCGTCTACCATGACATCAAATTGGTGAAGTCCTAATTTTGTTAGAATCGTCTTGGCCTGGGTACTAAAATCCCATGCCTGAAGTCGATCCATTTCTTCTTGAGCATGAAGCAACTTATCCTGATAAGATTCACGCTCTGGATGATTCATTACATTCTGGAGCGCTTGTTCGTAATTTCGCACCGTATTAAATAGGGGGACATCACTATCAAATACAGTATCAAGAATTGACTTCTTCTCGTTGAAAACAGGATCTTGCGGCAAGTATTCTACATGGAAGTGATTGGCATGATGTAGCTTGCCGCTATCCATCGATTCAATTCCTGCAAGAATTTTGAGCAATGATGATTTCCCAGTTCCATTCACACCGATTAACCCGATTCTTTGCTTCTCTTCAAGGGAAAAAGATATTCCATCAAATAGCGTTTTCTCTCCGTACGATTTTGTAATTAACTCAGCTTGAAGCAAGCTCATGATACTCATCCTTTTCTCTCTATAGTCTGCTTTCTATTTTAACCGTTTTAAGCGAAGAAAGGAACTATTCTACAAATGAGACAGAATTCGAAACCAAAAAAAAGAAGCTCAATTAAGAGCTCCTTTTCGTTAAGCGTTCTTTTTCTGGTGCTTGTTTTTTTTATGCTTTTTGTTATTATTTTGATCTGCCGCAAGCTCACTAGCCATTTCTGTTTCATGCTTTTGATTTTGTTTTGGGTTCTTCATGTACTCACCTCCACTAATTCTTAGTTTTGACTAGTGTTTAAAATCTATTCAAAATACGGTATGTGAAATTATTTTTACTGGACAAAAAAAGGCTGCACATTGTCAGCCCTGCTCTCCTTCTTTCATGAGATTTTGAATCGGCTCCCTCTTAGCAAAGCCCCCAAGATCAGAGTGGTAATACGAAACTTCTTCTTCGCCTTCTTTCCAACACAATAAGATTTCTTTGCCATCGATCAATGCGGGAAAATCGATCAAGCCTTCGTCCACACTTTTTATTTCGACACCAAGTGCTAACAGATTCGTTATAAACGTCTGAGCTTCTAATTCCATAAATTCCATTCTCGCTTCTTTCTTGAAAATGATGTCTTCATCCACTTTTGTTTTATGTCGATAAAGAAGCGTCTTCTTATGTTGATCAATTTGTTCGTAGTGCTCATTGAATTGAATTTTCAAGCGCTTAAGACCGGCAAGTTCGTTCTTTAACACAGGCAATAGACGATTCGCTTCTTCAATCGTAAAGTACTTTTTTCCCATGTTCATCCTCCTAGTTAATCTTTACTACTACCTCTTTACCCCACCTACCGTTCTTTACACATCATTCGACGATTTTTTACAAATTGAATTGTCTACTACAAACCAATCTGTTTTTCAGATATGATAGATGGTGTATAGGGAACATTTTCTAAGAGGAGGAATTTCTTTGGCTAAAGTAACAGTACAAGATCATGGAGCATTTGATGTTCAAGAGGGAACAAAGCTTACACTTGCTCTTGAAGACAATGGAGTACAGATTTTACACCGCTGTGGCGGAAATGCAAAATGCACAACTTGCCGAGTTGAAGTTGTTGAAGGCGAATTCGGAGAACTAACTGACATTGAAAAAGAAGCGTTCAAGAAAAAGGGTGTGGAAGATAACCTTCGCTTATCGTGTCAGGTTCGAGTAAACGGTGATTGCGAAGTAAAGCCTGCCATGACCGTTGAAAGTTCAGGATTGGATGCAGGGCCACGACCAGCTGAGTAAGACGACCAATCAATTCAAAAGAGCCGCCTATTAGGTTAGGCGGCTTTATTTATGTTAAAACAGTTTTGAAAGGGACTGATAATTCAGCTTGTCCTCATGCAACTTAGTTAAACTACTATTCAGGTGACGTTGGAGAAACGTAAGAAACGCACCCTCGTTTTTTTCTTCAATGATCTGAATCAGCTCTTCATGCTCGAGAATATCAACTTCCTCATTACCGGTAAATTTATCATAAAGCACCATATAAATTGTGATCTGATTTAATATTTTCTTCAAAAAGTCAATCAAATAGCCATTGCCGCTTGCTTTCGCCATGACCAGATGGAAAGCAGTGTTCATCTCATGATAAAATACGATGTTTCTTTGCTTATATGCTTCTCTCATTCCCTCTGTATATCTTCTGAGTAGAACTATTTTATCCACATCAACCTTTGCATACCCTTCACGAACCGCCATTTCTTCAAGTACTTTCCTCATTTCGAAAGCTTGAATCATCTCATCGATCGTAGGCTGAATGATAAACGCACCTTTATTTGGTATAACGTTCACTAATCCCTCCGCTTCCAACTTCATGATCGCACTTCTTATCGGTGTTCTGCTTGCTTTTACTTTTGCAGCGATCGCACTTTCAAACAATTGGTTACCAGGAGCAATTTGGCGATTGAGAATGGCATTTTTAATTAAGTGATAAACCTTTTGTTCAACCGTTTCTTTGCGCATAACTTTTGACCCGCCCATACTCTCTTTTCCATTATATTAACATAAGAATAGAGAAAATCCCATTTCCATTGAACAACATTGTTCTACAATCTTGTTCACCCTCATTCTCTGTGATATATTATCCTACGTATTCAGGAATAGAACGGAGTGATAACATGAACCACACAGGCAAGGAAATCACATTAATCATTATTGGTTCCCTGTTCTTTGCGCTGGGCGTCAATTTGTTTGCCATCCCGAATGAACTGGGTGAAGGTGGCGTAACAGGAATATCAATGATCTTATATTATCTTTGGGATTGGTCCCCTGGTATAACGAATTTCGTTATGAATGGCGTTCTTTTAGCAATCGGTTATCAAGTACTGAATAAACGCGTGACATGGTATACAATGATCGCCATCTTGTTTACCTCTTTGTTCATTCAATTGACAGAAGGCATGGGACACCCTCTCGATATCATGCTCGGAACTGTTTTTGCCGGTGTTTTCATCGGAATTGGACTTGGGCTTGTCCTCCGTTCAGGAGGAACAACTGGAGGATCTACGATCGTAGCTCGAATGCTCAATCAACATTTTGGTTGGAGTGTAAGTACATCGATGTTTGTCTTCGATATTCTCGTCGTGATTGCATCCTCCGTCGTGATCGGGATAGAGAATACAATGTACACGGGAATATCCATCTATATTAGTACAAAAATACTTGATTACTTGATCGATGGCTTTGATACAAGAAAAGCCGTAACAATCATTTCTCAAAACACATTGGGAATTGCAGAGAAAGTAAGCGATGAAATGGACCGTGGCGTAACCGTTATTAATGCACACGGCCATTACTCGAAGGAATCTAAGGACATTCTCTATGTCGTCATTAACAAGCAGGAACTATTTCTTCTTAAAAAAATGATTCAACAAGTTGATGAGAAAGCCTTTGTGGTGGTCCATGATGTAAGAGATGTGTTTGGAGAAGGTTTTACCTTCCCGAAAACGTGAAAACATGTAGCGACCGAGAAAGAAATTTGTCATAAATCGTAAGACGATTCGCATTTGAACTCAACCCAAAAAGAACTTGGATAACCTCCAAGTTCTTTTGCATTGTTTGCAGCAGTAATTTTCATTGGTTTTTATACCTTGAATTAAAATTCAACTATACGAAACGTTAATAAACGATCTCCCCGTAAGGAGTAACTAAAGAGCTTCTTTTTTGAATGATCACGTTTATCGGTTTTTCGTTATTTGCCTCATCACTCAACTTTTTTAATGTTGGAGTGACACCCTCATACCACTTTTTACCCTCTTCTACTTCAACCCACCAATCAAAATATACTTCGAGATCCTGTCGATTGTAGTAATGGAATAATTCTTTCTCGCTGAGTGTGGATGATAACTTCATGTAAGCGACAACTGTTGGATAGCCTCCATTGCCGCTAGGTCCACCCCCATATATGTAGTCATAATCGTATCCTCTCTCAATTAATACTGTCTTTGTAGGAAAAGAGCAATCATAGAACTCTTCCGCGAATTGTTTTGCATATCTATCCTCTTGTCCAAATACAAAGGATAAAGAAACGATAACCCCGAAAATTGTGAATATAAAAAAAAAAGAGAGAGCTTTTTTTCACGCATTGGATTCTCCTTGTTGATTTTTTACAGATAAGCTGTGTGAACGACGTCAATTATTCATACTAATTGAATTCACTAAAGCAGTCTGAACAATATATGATTCGGTCAGTAGCCCAATATTTTAGATGAGCATAACCATTTAGTTCTTTAGGATAAGTAATAATTGCCATCTTCTCTTCTTTTTTTAATTCTCTTCCACAATTAAAGCATGTTACCTTATCGCCAATAATAAGTCTTCATCCTCTCAAAAAATAGTATGACTCTTCTAGAGCGTCTACATCAAAATGTATCAGTCATCAGCACTCCTTATCACACCTCGTATCCTTGACAATCGTTCTTCAACGAATAGGTTACATTGCTATTTTGCTATTGCAGAATGGCTCCGATTAAGTGGAAGACTCAAAATCAAGATAACTTCAAAAAGGTCTTTAACTAACGCAATCGTTAATCCAGTAGGGAAATTTATTATAAGATTACCAGTGTACTTGAAGTTTATTACCATTCGGGTCATAAAAATGGAAATATGCATGACCATTATCTTCTTTTATATCATCCACCTTAACTTGATGATCGATTAAATGTTGATGAAATTTAGATAATTCTTGACTTGTAAAGCCAATGCTAAATGCTTGTTCATCATCAATTGTAAAATGTGCAAAAGTTTCATCTCTAGAAGGTACTAACACAAGTAAAAAAGGTCCTTCATTTACTTTTATTATCGCAACTGGTTCCTCAGTAATAGTTAATAACTTGAGTCCTAATACATCTCTATACCATAGTGAAGACTGTTCTAAATCTTTTACAGGTATTCTAATATAATGGACTTGTTCAATAAATGAACTATTCATAATTCACCTCTCCTTTGCTTATCCCTAGTAAATCAAATTGTTCCTTTTCATCATACACTTATTGAATTAACCTGATCAGTTAGTGAAATAGAGATATTTCATATTAGACAATCTCTTCGATTTTCTGGAACAATACATCAAATTATATTAGCTTAATTAAACTTAGTGGTTACTTCCAATATGTTAAATATTAGTGCTTGAACTTGAAAATAAGGGTATAACCTATTTAAAATCCTAACCAAGAGATTACTTAAAAATTTGTTATTACTCGTTTATACATAATCGAAAATTCAAATTAGGAAGTGATTGATTGAGCAATAAAAACCTATTTTTCTCGATTTTTGTAGTGCTCTTCATGTGCTTAACATTTTTTGCTTTTGTCGGATTAACTAATGTTCATCCAATTTTAAGGGCTGTTATCATCGGTGGCATTTTCTTGCAAATAAAGGTGTTTAAGTTTAACAGATATGAGAATTAAACCACTTCATCTAAGTAGGATAATAAATCAGGTTGAGAAAAATCATCTTACAATTTGCCGGTGCTCCCTCTCATAGCTCACTTACTTTTTATTAAGCAAACGCTCCGAGTTATTGAACAACTTTAATATTGTATCCAAAAACAAGTTTACCATATTTAGCCAAATAACAATCAATGAAATTCCCTATCATCTCAATCCGAATATTTGTGTCGCAATGATCAAAACAAAAATAGAGCGTACGAATCGGTAGAAATTCGTCGCTCATTTGAATTAAGACTTATTGGTCAGGGTAGATAAATAACCCTAAGGAAGCTATCGTTCTACGATGCCTTTTCAAAAGTTTATTCTATTTAAGGCACTTATATCAAATCATCCTCATCTAGAATGAACACATCCTCAATCCCTGAATTTAACTGTCTTGCAATTTTGGCAGCGAGTTTTAGTGATGGATTGTATTCCCCTTTTTCGAGAAACACAATTGTTTCTCTTCGAACGTTTACACGTTTTGCGAGTTCTGCCTGTGTTAGTTTAAGAGCTGCTCGCAATTCTTTCATTCTTGTGTTCATTACTGAAATCCTTTCCTTCTAACTAATAACCAGTTGATTCCAAAGCTGACGATCATACCAGAGAGACCTAACATCAGTAGATCATCCTGTTGAATGTGCTTATGGAAAGCAAATAGGACTAGCCAGATAATAAGCGAAGAAAAATAAGAATATCCTGCTGCGAACAATTTCATCTTCTGAGAAAGTTCATCATCGTGAGGGATACCCTCTTTAATATTCTTCCATAACCGTAGAAAGATGGGTATAAGTAGGAGCATGACCCCCATGGTCGTAATTGTTAAGATTAAATCAGAAGTCGTCATCGCATCATTACTGAATACCGTGAATATCTGAAATAGGAGACCTGCAACAAGTGATGCTGACAGAATAGAAACAAGAATCAACGCTGTTTTTGAATTCAACTTTCTTACCTCCTTTTGTTAGAAATAATTAACTTTATGTTATAAATATATAACATAATATCGGTTTTGTGTACTATTTTTTTAATTTTTACTGAAAATATCCGCAATAGCTCATTGTTATTAAAGCAAAAAAAAGAGAACGCCATCATGGTGGTGTTCCCGTAGTTATTCAATAATTGCTCCGAAATACATTATTAAGATCTTTTGATCACACATAATTCTTTAGGAGTTACATCTTCAAAAATGCTCAGATGCTCATGCCACTCAACATATTTATGTTTCCATTCAGTTTCCTCCAGATATAATATGGCTTAAACCTCTTTGGTTTTTTTGCTTAATTTCATTTCCCAAAATGCTTTTATAAACAAAAATAGAACAACAACAATCACAATAAAAGAGAGCGTACAGACAATCGTTAAGAATGGCGAGATACGAGAAGCATATAAGTACATATCCACCATGTATATTTGTGATGGATCGTCAGTTGATGCAGGTGTGAAAACAACATGATCTTTCCAGTCATCAGAGTAAGGCAAATAACTTGCTGTCCAAGATGTTAACCAGAAGGTAAAACCAAAAATACAGAATAACGGAATTAATAGAATTGCCTGAAGAGTTGTCTTCATTAGATCATCTCCTTCATACAAGAACTAATCTCGAATCAATTCTCCAAACCTCTTGATTGCTTCATCTCGATCAAACGAGCTATACCAGCGAAAATGATCGTCATCGAGTATTCGATAATGCTGGCTAATGACATTCTGCTGTAAAACGTAACTCCCTTTGTTCTCAACTTCTTTCCACCAGACCTTACCACCCATCGTTTTGTCTACGCGACATTCGATTTTCTTGTGAGCGAGCAACTTAATGACTTCAATTGGCTCATCACCCAGGACATTTTGCAACACTTCACTTTCACTAAACAGAGAGCATGTGGCGACAGTTATCGTCCAGCTTGCAAGAACCCTATTCTTCTCGATCTGAACGAGTGTTTTCTTTGAGGTCCCTAAAACCTCTGCCATGATTTCTTGTGAGTAACCCTCCTCTTGCCTGATTAACCTTAGCCTATTTGATACCAATTTCATTACTTCTTCTTTATTCATTCACATCACCCTGTTTCCAAATTCATCTTTAGTGTAATTTTACACTATTATTATAATTTTACAACAGTCCTGTCAAATTAATCCATAGTAAAAATGATGCGATGGCTAGGGAAAATTTACTTGAATATGTTATATGATTTGTATGGGTGTTAGCCAAAAAATTAGCCCCACCTCAATCCCTAAGGGATTGAGGTGGGGCTTTTATTCACTCTATATTTATACAATTAAAGCTCCTCGATTTTAGAATTAGCTGCTATCTTTCTAATCCATTATTATTACTTTTTTAAAACCGGTATCCATATTTCACTTTTAAAAGTTTGTGAAGCTACATCTTTATTCTCATTCCAGAGGAGTTCTGGACCTGCTACTTGTTCATAGATTGAGGATGGAAACCATTCAGAATAAATGCGTCCCCATACATCTTGTAGCGTATCTGGAAATGGTCCTATTGCCTCAAATACTGCCCAGGATAGAGCAGGAACTTCAAGCTTTGTTAGGTTATCAGGACACGTTTTAGTTGTTGCCGCCCCAATATAATGATCAAGCTCACCTTTTTCCTCCATCCGTCCTTCAGAGAAATTTGTAGATGCACTAAGCAGTCCCAAAGGTTCGACGTTGGAAATTTTTTTGAGTTGATTGATCGCTTCACCATCTAGACTTTTCCACATAGAAGCAATATCCGAATTAACCCCGTTGAAAATAATAGGAACCCGTTTCTTAATACCAACGATGCGAAATGCCTCTTTTTCTACGATTCGATAGTTCATTTCATTTCCTCCTTTAACTGATAATTGGAAGGTCATCCTTGGGTAAGCTTTAAGTGAATGGACATTTTTTCTGGCTTCTGATGGGGTCGTGCCATGCAAATTTTGAAAAGCACGTGCAAAAGAATCTGATGAGTTGTAACCGTATTTCACTGCAATGTCAATAACCTTTGCACTGCTATCTTTTAGATCAAATGCTGCAAAAGTAAGCCGTCTCCTACGGATGTATTCTGATAGTGAAATACCTGCAAGAAAGGAGAACATTCTTCTAAAATGATATTCTGAACAGAGAGCAAGTCTCGCTACCTCTTTATAGTCAATATCACTAGTAAGATTTTCTTCAATATATTTTAAAGCCTTATTCATGTCTTTAAGCGAACCCATTTATATGACCTCCTTTATCTAAAGAGTATCAGGAGTAGAATGTTTCTATCCGACCTTTCATGCACAATTATGTAGGTTTAACTTATAAGTGATGAAGTATAACTTTAAAACATTAATAAATCATGTACTTTTTGATAGCGGAGGACCCGAATTGGAGATAATTTGTATTATGAGTAATATACATGCAGTTGGCACTATTTTCAACTCGATTCTAGCTTATGTAATACTGCTCGACGAATGGATAGAGTGCTTGCCCTTTCATCCAGCCCAAGCTTCGATTATATGGAATAACCAAACACTTACCCAATCAATTCTTTTGAATAGAGTATTGGTGCCTCATATCTATTTGAAACATCTATTAAATCTACTTCCTTGAGCTGCCCTACACTAGTCCTTTTAAAATAGTAATTAAATGCTTCTGATAATTTTCCTGAAGATTATTTTTGATTTCTCTTAACGAACTTGACTATGGAAGCTAAAAAAAATAAAGTTCCACCTAATATAAACAATTTGCTATTTTGACTAATGCCAATGCTAATCATCATCAACCCGCAAAATAAAAAAACCCATCTGTAATCTCTCATATTTTCCACCCTTCTCTTTGATATCTTTGCACCATTTTTCCTGTCTCTTTATTAAACATTCCTGATCGATAGTTTACACGAACTCTATATTGATTTTAACATATGCCTGTTGAAGCTTAGTTTTGACATTACCCACACAAAGAATAATCCCAGTTTATAAAATTTCGATTTGTGTATATTTTAAACGAACGCCCCCTTCGTATTATAAGGTTATTCATAAAATAGCCGGGTAGGACGTTCGCACCAGGATACTGTCTTAAAGTTACTAATTTGATAACGTCATTGCTGTTGGATCTAACACTTCGCTTTCTATCTCCATCACAGTTAAGCCATCTTCTGTATTGATTTCATGCCATTCATCCTTTTCCCAATAAACAGCCTCACCACTTTTAAAAGAGATAAAGTTTTCTTCTTTTCCTCTTACTTTCCCCTCGCCTTCTACTATTAATAAAAGTAGTGGGACTAATGCATGATGTTCACCAATTATTCCGTTCTCCTCTAAATGCATACACCCAATACAAGTACTTTTTTGTGTTTATATAATGTGAATAATATTGAGCTTAGAAGCGATCTGTATGATTTTATTTCCATTTTCTTTATTGAATTGATATATTTCCATCTCATACCTTCAATATTTTGTCCTAACCATACTTTCCCATAATTCAACAAAAAAGAAGCGATTCCCCTGTTTGAGGAACGCTCCGATATAATAGAAGAACGTTTGTATCTATTTCTTCGAGAACAATGAAATAAGCACTTGAATATCCGTTTGTCTTACCCCTTTCTATAATTGCGTACATTGATTACAATTTCGAGCATTTTGATGTTCCATTCGTTCTTCAATATTGAAGAAAACTGCCCCGTCTCTTCAATACCTTCAGCCACTTAATTAAAAGGGAGCAAACCACTTTGAATGAATTGCTCCGATTTAATGGAAGATTCGATATGAAAGTAATATAACATTGGATTTTTTCTGAACTAGAATCCTTAAATTGTAAGATATATAATTCACTAATTAGATTTCTTTTTACCTTTATAAACATAGATCTCTATTAGACCCAATAACAATAACCCAAGGATAAATAAAAGGATCTTATCTCCAAGCAACAGAGAAGATAAAACGAACACAAAAAGTAAACTTCTTATCCACTGCTTTTGCAAAATTTTCATATAAAACACCTATCTCCTATAAATATACTGACCATTTTTCAGATTAAAGCTACACGTTCGCAACTAAAAATCGTGCGGATCTGCCCAAGCAAAATCTTCATCTGTTAATTCATCAGATTGGGTTGTCCTCTTATCGTTTAATTCACTAACGAAGTTTCTTAATGTATCCTCTAACGCTAATTCTATAGTGTTTCCAGATATAACACCTATTTATTACTTGTCTATTAGGCATAGATTATTCTTGAATTGCTCCGAGATTCATGAAGAACTAAAATCAAGATAATTTCACATGGAGAAAAGAGGAACCACAGTCAAAAATGTGGTTCCTCCCTTAGTTAATCAATAATTGCTCCGATTTTATGGAAGACTTAATATCTAGATATATAATATTTTTCTTCAACTACCATCAACGTCTTGCTTATCTTCTACTGACATTTGATTCAAGATAAAAGGATTCAAAAACCACAAAACTGTGTTTACCACTATCCTACCCAAAACCTATAAAGAGCGCTTACTTTTATAAAGCAAACGCTCCGAGTTTGTAAAATATGAATACGGTTATTGCTTCATAAGATTACAACTATCTACTTAGATTTTTTCTTTTTTCGTAATTAAATTATATAAGCTATTGTGCTTATAATTGTAAACCAACATAGAAATTAATAATGCTACCAAAATAGTAGATAAAACGATCTTAATTACCCCATATTTAGAATATGCCCCAAAAAGCAAACCAAAAATCAAAGGATAACCAAACCACTTTGAAGCAATGATCTCTCTAATTGCATTGATAATGAGAACCTCCAAACCCTAATTACAAAAATTTTGCAACCTTCTTAATGCCAATTATTTCAAAATAATGCAAACAACTCAATCTTTAATTTCATATAAATGGAGCCCATCCTACTACAGATAAACTCCGAGTTTGTGGAAGACTTGCGATTAAGACATCGAAGGGCTTTATACCCTAAAACTATTAGTAGGGCGGTTGGATGTTTCGCCAGGTGCTAACATCACATTGGCCGTATTTATTGTCGCCTTCAGCCACCACCGTTCCATCCGATTTAAGACCGACGGTATGAGCACAGCCTGCTGCTACCGCTACAATATCGCACCAATCAGTTACATTACATTGGCCATACTCATTCCATCCTATAGCCACTACCGTGCCGTCTGATTTAAGACCTATCGTATGTTTACTACCCGCCGCAATTGCTACAATATTATCCCATCTGCTCACATCACATTGGCCATGTTTATTCAAACCTATTCCGACTACCGTTCCATTTGATTTAAGACCGACCGAATGAAGATAACCCGCCGCAACCTCCACTATCTCTTGCCAGTCGCCTACATTACATTGCCAGTGTCTATTATTTCCTGCTCCCACCACTGTTCCATCTATTTTAAGTCCGATAGTATGCCAGTCACCACCCGATACCGCCACAATACCTTGCCAGCCACTTACATTGCATTGACCTTCTTTATTTCGACCCTGTGCCATCACAGAGCCATCCAATTTAAGACCAATTGAATGACGCCACCCTGCTGCTACCGACACAATATCGCACCAGTCGTTTACATCACATTGGTTGTGCTTATTCCAACCTACAGCCGACACCGTACTATCAGATTTAAGACCAATTGTATGAGCATTCCCCGTATTATTCGCCATATGCACGTTCCCGGTAGCGATCCCTAAAATATTTTTCCAATCGCTAACATCACATTGACCATATTTATTATCACCTGTAGCACTAACCGTGCCGTCCTTTTTAAGACCTACAGTATGACGATGACCAGCTGCTATGGTATCTTTTGGCGATTGTTTCAACTTCAAAGACGCCCCTTTCGGTGAACGATATTCCATGTTTTACCTCCCTAAAACAATACCTATTTCTATCTGTTTTATCTCTCATGTTTGTGGAAATTAACTGCTCATGAGTTCAATGCTATTTCTCACAAATAAGAATAAAAAAACCTACCCTTGTTCAAGAAAAGCACCGTTTAGTTGAAGACCTGAAATCGAGATATAAAATTAGTGTTCAATAAAAGCATCTATGATTTTATCACAAATTTCATGATGCATAGTCCCATCAAAGTTCAATAACACAACCACTCCCAAATCAAGTTCAGGAACCATTGTCATTAACGATCTTACAGCTAATTGACCACCACCATGTTCAACAATTCTGTATCCCTTATATGTGTCTACAAACCATGCAAGACCATAGCTTCTTACATCACTGCCGAATTTCCATTCATCGCTTACAAGGTGAATAGGTTTTTGCATTTCTTCAATTAAGTCTGATCTTAAAATAGTTGACTCTTTATTCAAATGGAGAATCAAATACTTCCCGAAGTCATTTGCAGTTGAATACAAATAACCGATTGGAGCTGAAATTGGATTTATAGGAAATGGTGTTTCTACCTTACCCTCACCTAGATAGTACCTGGCACTGTTCATATCCTTTTCAACTATGAGTGCATCACTATTCGTTCGACTCATATTCAGTGGAGTAAGAATTTTTTCTTGAAGATATGTTTCCCATTCGTAACCCGTAACTTTCTCGATCAAGTCAGCTAGTATCACATAGGAATCTGTACAATAATTCCATCCATTACCTACTGGATAATCCAGCTCAACTTTTTCAAACCACCTTGTTACATCTTCTCTGGTCCTAACTCTTCTAACCTCTTCTTCAGTAAGATTATAATATTCTAGCGCTTCTTGAAATTCAGTTGGTGTATCTGAAAATATTTCTTTTACGTTTGGAGCGATCATGTTGGCTATCCCTAAGGAGGACGGAAACCCTGCTGTATGGGACAATATATGACGTATAGTAATTGTATCACTCTGGCGTTTATCCTTCGTTCTGAAGTATGGCAAAAATTTCACTACCGCATCATCCAAAGAAACGACGTTTTCCTCAACCAGCTGCATAATAGAAAGAGCCACAAAGTTCTTAGAAATACTCTGAATACTCATTCTAGTTTCACCATCAATAGGGAGCTGCTCAGGATTAATCTGTGAGGCACCAAAACCTTCTGAGTAAATGGTTTGTGACTCTTTTACAATAGCAACACTTAAACCAACTCCCCCTTGGTCATTCAATAAGTCATTAATATACCTCGAAATGCTTTTAAGTTGTTTGCTATATTGTTCCATTACTTCCCCCGTTTTATGACTTACTTTTATGGTAGAAATGCTCCGAGATACAGGAAGACTCGGAATCGAGATCTCTACTTTTTCAAGACAGTCAACAACTGTATTTCCAAAAGACCTAACATCAGATAAGTAATCGAAGCCTTCAGGAGAGCCAAAGCTATTAAACATACGAACTGCAACCAAATTTTCTTCTGGAATTACTAATAAGGTTACACCAGTATAACCAAGGATTTGAAAAGAACCTCCAGACACATTTTCACCTATTTCAGTTTTCTTTACAGGTAGATCTTTTACAAACCATTAAAAACCATTTTGAGGTAAGTCTTTATCTAAATTTGCTGGACTTTGAATAGATGTTGCCATATGTATAATTTCTTTAGGAACAAATAGTTATTTCGTCTTCATTAAATCAATAAGGTAATGTACTTGTGCAATTACATATGATAGAAGGAAAACAACTGCTGCACCAACAGATAAAATTGTTGTTTCTAAATGGTTTCCACCATCAAAAAATCCATTGCCCTGTAAAAAGATAATAAAGCTAATAACTAATACCCCAAAAAATATTTTTATATACTTCCCCATCTAGATACCTCCTCTAAAAAAACTATTAAAGTAACCTGACGTTAACATAATAAGCGATAGCCACTATGCAGCTTTCGCTCCGATTTAGTTGAAATACGTAGTTATAGTTTAGGTCTCTTTTGGAAACAAGTAAGAAACCAATAATAAAATAATACCAATCGTAAGCCCTGTCCAAGTTATGGTATTAATTGTACTGTATTCTAACTCCCGAGCTATTCCTGATAGAAATAAAACTACTCTTATAACCATAGAAAGCATTACAACCCCAAATCCAATCCACTGAATGATATTTCGTTTGCTGTAATCCTTACTTTTCATAAATTAATCCTTTCAATAAGCATAACTTCACAATCCTACATCACCCCTACATTGGACGCTTGCTTTTTATTGCACAAACGCTCCGAAATTACGGAAAATCGATGCATTTAAGTTGTGCTCATCTATCTATTTTCAATTTTGAGAAGAACGAATCTAATTGGAAAAAAAGTAGAAAGGCAATGCCGCCAATTGTTATAATTTCGGTATACATGTACTTGAAATTTTCTAAGCTTAATAACATTAGTTCAAGTGCAAAAAGGGAAATTGAAAAAGTCAATATAGTGAGTGCAAACGAAAAAATGCCTAATCAAACTATCTCTGTTTTTTCTTTCTTGAAAATACCAACCAATAACATAACGAGCCCTATTGTGAAAATAAAGGGGAAAATATACCACATTATCAATCCTGCCCAACCACTTCCTACAATGACTGCATAGGTTAACCCAAATGCAAAAGCTAAAGCTGGTGAAATTGGTACCATAAGAGCAATGCCCCATACCTTATATTTTTTATTTTTTGGTTTATCTATGCTTAGCAGAAGAGCTACATACACACCTATAAATGCAATTACATACCCTATCACAATTGCCATTTTACCACTCCTCTCTGTTTTAATATCTTCTTCTATCACTAACCTGCTCCTAAACCTACATAAAGCATTTACTTTTTATTAAGTAAACGCTCCGAGATTGTTAAACATTAACACTCTCTTTAAGATTAAAGATTTGAAAGGTGCAAAGCTAAGTCTCTGATTTTTTCGTCTGTATTATCTTCAATGTTATCTCTTTCTTCATTACTAGCATAAAATGTATCGCCTTTAATTATATGGTCAGATAAATTTAGTAGGCTAATTGCTCTTTTATTAAACTTTTCCGCTATTGAAAATGTTGTAGCGGTCTCCATGTCCACTCCCAAATGACCTTTGTCTGCCCATCGTTTAACCATTTCGCTTGTTTCCACCATAATTGCTCCAGTTGTGAATATTGATCCCTCAATGTATTTATACCCTTTGTCCTCACAGTATTTAACTGCTTCATCTACAAGCTGTTGATTTGCTAACACAGTTTTCTTTTTGGGAACATACCATTGGGAAACGCCATCCTCCATCTCAGCAGCGGTTACAATTAAAATATCTCCATATTGAACCTCATGAGATAATCCACCGAAATATCCAGTTTGAATAAAGGTTTCGGTTCCAAGAACCGCGAAACGATGTGCAATCGCTGCAGCTATCGGACCACCGAAAACATTAGCAAAACCAACTTTATTAAAGTTATATTCACCAACTATAGCATTCCAACTTGGGATCCATTGTTCTTGTCTTAAGATACCTTTCCAGGTAGAAAGGTTCCACTCATGATCCCATTGACCATGTAATATAAAAGATTTTGGAATTGCATCTTCTTTTATATTGAGGGCATTTAACCAATCTTCTTTAGTGAAATCACCGTATAATTTCAAAACATCGCTTCCTTTACTTATTCAGTAGTTTTAATTAAATGTTCGAGAATTTCTTCGAGATTGCTGAAACATATGATTTGAACTAATTATAGTAAGTAAATTCATTTAAAAACTCTCTTCTATCAAAATTTTCGACTTCGCTTCACTTCACTTTTCTTTTCTCCTGATTCTAGTTCTACGTCTCTCTATTTTTACTTCTCTTATAGAGCCCGTAATTCGCATTAATAACCACCACTAATACCCAAACAGCTAGGTACCCTATCGCAAATGTTGGGTTAAGTTCATGTCTCCCAAAAGAAATTCCAATAAAAGTTCCCAGAAGTGCCCCTAGAACCATCACACTAAACCTCCACTCAGAATCTACGAGTTTTTTCAATTTAATCTCAGCTCCCTACCTTCTCCTTTATCAACAACTCTCTATTACCAATTATTTCAAACGAACTCACATAACTCAATCTTTTAATTCAAATTAAAAAGAAGCCTATCTTATTGCAGATAAGCTCCGAGTTAGTTGAAAACTTGAAATTGAGAATTATTGATTTTAATCCCTCTTCTCACTCAATAATCTTTCTTTATTAGGTTTGGAATCATGCATTAGAAAATCTGCCCAATTTCGTCCTAGGTTATCGGTATTTTCTTCCCAATGTAGAAGGCGAGTATAGTAGTAATCTATCTTTTCAGTTATTGGATCTTGGAAGTCATCCTTACCGTATTTATTGACTAATGACGTCAATTCATAAATGGGTAATCCTAGGGCATGTGTTTCCACATGTACAGTAGCACCAGCATGACCAATAGCTTGGCATAAAGTTCCATATTCTATATCTTCAATTTCTTTTGCAACAGCATGTGAATTTAAGATAGCCCTCTTTGCTACGGGCATTTTAATTTTACCTCTTGACCAATCCTCGCAGAGCTCTAGACATTCTCTGGGTCTCTTCTCTCCAGGATATTTTTCTTCAAATTTCTCTAAAGGTAACGCTGCGCAATCTAACGCCCACATGACGAGAGTTCTATGATTTTGCAATTGAATAAGTTCTTTCAATTCTTGCAAACAAAGGCTATCACGAGAAAATAGTAACTTATTCTTTTTCTTCATTTTGATTCTAACATCTGAAAACATAAGGTATCCCCCTTTATTATTAATTGGTTGTTTATGTCCTTTTAAAGCGAGTAACTTCAACATCATCCTTAGCACTCATAGGAATCTTCCTATTGAATAGCTACGAGATATTTGAAGACTTAATTTCAGGATACACAGGTTTGGTTATGATTGTTTAAATAAGATTACGTTTTTCTAATCTATCCGAAGTCGATATATTTTTTAAAAGTTTCGATAAAACAAGGTTGGTTTGAGTGATCTCTTCTTCACTTAGAATTTCAAGAAAGTTCAAATACAACTGATTCTCAATATTTTTAACTTCTTTCACCTTGCAATTCCCTTTTTGAGTCATCTTTAGAAGCTTTGCTCTGCTATCTGACGGATTTATTATACTCTCAACTAAGTTATCTTGTACCATGTTTTTTATCAATCTAGATGGGCTACCAGTTTCACAAACTAATAAATTTCCTATTTCTTTTACAGACAATGGTTCGTATGATTCAAGCACTCTTAGCACCTCTGCTTTAGATGAGGTCAGTTCTAAATGAGATAATTGATCATTTAACATTCTATTACCTTGTCTTTGAAGAGCGAGTATTAAGTACCTTAGCTTCTCTGTCTCTTGATTAATATCTTTATTCATAATTATTCAACCCCATTAATTTATTTCTCCCTCATTTACTTCAGGGTCATGGTTAGCTAGTACAAACCTACAATCCTTCCTTTGCGAAAACTCTTTTATCCACATAAGCGATTTATAAGCATCTTTCTTACTAACTGTTATACCTGGTAAAATATTATCCTTCCAAGACTTTTCTGCATAACCTACATCACTTGCCAAGAGAATCCATCCCTTTTTTGTAGATATTAATACTGACACTTGACCTTTGCTATGTCCAGGAGTAAACACTAATAATACAGATCCGTCACCAAACAAATCGTATCCTTTTTTAAAAGGACCGTAGGGAATATCTTGGAATTTAAAAGTCTTTACTGAAACACCCTTCCACATGTTTTTTACATAGCCTATACCTTTTTGTGCGGCGCGCCATTCTACTTCACTCGTTAATATACTTTTAGCTTCAGTAACATGCTTGACTCCACTTACATGATCAGAATGCAAGTGAGTTAGAATGACATAGTCAAGATCTTTTAGGGATAATTTCTTATTATTAAGTCGTTCTTTCACTGATTCACCATGAGGTAGCCTGCCCTTAAACATAGAGTGTGATAGCCAACCAAGATGTTTTTTAGAATTCAATCTTATTTCTTCATGCCAGCCTGTATCAATGAGCACATTTCCTTTCGGGTGTTCAATTAAGTAGACTGACACTGGAAACCATGATTTATTTGCCATTTTCCTTAGCCACCCCGAATACGGCATAGGGTGCCAAGTTTTCTCCTTGAATGCTAAAGAACGATCTATATAAACCGAACCGGTATGCCACACATGTATTTTAGTATTAATGTAAACACTCCCCATCACATTATAGATGACGCATCATTGGTTGGAAAGTATTTCCTGAAGATGTGATAAGTAAATAAAAAACGATTACCTTGTTGGTAATCGTCACTTTTTTAGATGGTTTTTTTGCGGTATTTTTTCTGGATATCTCGAAGTCTTATCAAACTGACTAAAAGAAATATTTAGATATGCTTTTATTAAATAATCGCTTCGAAAATTCTTGAAGAATTGATTTTGAAATTTTACGTGTTAGAAGCCATGGAATATCTTTTAAAGTATATCTCTGTCAGGCACTTGCAAGTCATGGTAAGAAGCAAGCAAATCTTTCTTATCGGAGGAGGCTTTCTTTAAATTGACTTCTCTGCCCTGGTGAAATTTTTTCAATATTAACTATGCGAGAAAGTCGAGAACCCGCTCGATCACAAGTTTCGTCGCATCAGCATCGTATGACGGTAAACTGTTGTCGGTGAAAAGATGTTCCTTGCCTTCGTACAGAAAAAGTTCAGCTTGATTTGCCGACGCCACAAGCTCACGGGCAGCAATGATGTCGCCGTCTTCAACGAAAAAAGGATCTGCGCTCATGGCGTGAATTTGCACAGGCAAGTCGGCTGGCCACTGAGATTTGAAGGCTGAGGTTGGAAGGCAGGCATGAAAAAACAGCGCGCCTCTGGCGGATTCACGAGTTTGAGCGAGCTGCTGTGCTGCTGGGACACCGAGTGAAAAACCAGCATAGACGACATCGCGTGAAAGTTCGCTGGCTGCCCGAACGCCGCGCGCCCTCACTTCTTCAAATCCGATTTCCTTAGCGAATTCCAAGCCTTCCTCCAGCGAGGAAAACAAGTGGCCGTCAAATAAATCTGGAACGTGCACAGTATGCCCCGCATCTCTAAGTTGATCGGCGATTGCTTCAATCCCCTTCGTTCGGCCTAAAACATGGTGTAACAACAAAACTTCTGCCATCGTATTTCCTCCAATTTAATGAATTTCAGATGTCTAGGTTTCAACAAGAAAGCCTTTTCAACCTGCCAGAGCTTAACTATTCAGAAATATCCACCTTAATAAAACCTCCCCATTGCTTATTCAATAACCCTTACTATATCTTTGGTATCGATTATTTCAAATTATTGAGAACAACTCAATCTTTAATTTCACGTTAGAGGAGCCTATCTTATTACAGATAAGCTCCGAGATTGCGGAAAACTTGATTTCTAAATATTAAAGCAGATTTTAAACTAACGCTCCCTACTCTGGAATTACTAACATAGTAGTTATCAGCAGCATTCAAATGGGTATGCCCTTAAGTGTGCCTGATTCATTTATAAATGAGTTAAAATATTGAGGAGTTTCCCGAACGGATCCCTGACATAAAAACGCCGAACCCCCCATGGCTCTATAGTTGGTCCATACTCAATTGGAACTCCAACATCTTTTATGCGTGCGAGCACATCATCGAGATCATCAACTTCAATCGACAAATCAGGGACTGGTGTGCCAGACCCTCCCTCAGATGAAAAACTGATTTGAGTGGCCATGTTCTCATTAGACCCGTAGGTTGCAATAAATCCAAGTTCCATTATTTGATGAAGTCCTAGTATTTTCTCGTAAAAGTGTTTTGCTTTGGAAATGTCCTGTGTTTCAATATTTGCAACAATTCGCTTGACCTTCATTTTTACACCTCCAAGGGGGTTCTTAGTTTAGTTGTTTCCGTCACTTCAAAACTTGCTCTAAACTTGCATAGAGCGCTTATATTTATTAAACAAACGCTCCGAGATATTGGAAGACTTGATTTCGAGATATATTCGCATATTTTTGTTACTAATGCCTCCGTTAGCTTTAGGTCTATTGAAATAACTAGCCCAATCCCATTTTTATCAATTGGCGTGATATGTTTAGAGGTATTTTATATTGAAGAAAAGAAATTAGGTACTCCAATATTCTCCTGCTCAGTTAGCTCAATAAGAGATAGCTATAGTGCAGCAAACGCTCCTTTTAATTTGATTATCGAGGAGAGTGTTAAATCTGCCCTGAGCTTCATTTTATTTAAAGTTTCCTAACCCGTTTAGTTACAAAGAATAGACGATTATATGAGGAAGACTCGACTTCAGAATACCTTGTATGATTGGGACTTTGTCTGTTTGAGAAGTAATGTATAGAGCTCTACTGTTGTACACAAGCTAATCCACCAATGAATCTGCTTCCAAAAATACTAGAGAACATTAAAAAACGCCATTCTCATTAGTGGATTTTTGAGGTATCGGTTGACCTACATCCCACAATTCAACAATTTGATTATCTTGAAAACGAAAGATATGTACAACCGCCACTCCTAGATCTTCTTGATTTTGTTTTATGTGTGAGTGAACGACAACGCTATCTCCCTCTTCAATAGCATGTTTAACCTGAAAAGTTTTGTCAGGGTTCTTTGATGCATTCTCTTCCATCGCTAACATAAGTGAATCTGCATCTCCACGAAAAAAAGGATTGTGATGGCAGAAACTAGGACCTATATAACTGCGATACGCTTCCCTAACTTCTCCTGAAGCAACAAGTTGTAGAAAAGACACTGCTTTTTCTTTTTTGGAACGTTCATCCTCATTTTGCTTTCTTGAATTCATTTCAAAACATCCTTTCATTTCAATAGCAGAAAATTTATTATTTAGATGCTATGGTAAAGCTTATTGTTAATATGGGAGCTAAAAAAGATTCACTTAGTTATTGAATAATCGCTCCGATTTAATGGAATAAGCCTTTCTCCTCGTTTGCTATCCTTTTAATTTCTCCTACTTTAAATTCAGTGATTTTTTCTATGCTATTTTCATCTGTAAAACCTTGAAAATACTTGTGTATTTCCCAAGCTAGCATCATGGTTGTATGGTCTATATAAAGATAGTTAAAGTCTTTCATGTAATCTTCTTCTACAACATTAAGCTGTTTTTCCTTCAAAAGTTTCCAATATGCCTTAATTACGAAATGAATTAACTCTATGTCGTAAATATCCTGCAACAAAATCGTTATATCTCTAAGTGGTGAACCGATTGCTGTCCATTCCCAATCAATAAACCAAAACTGATCCTCATAATGGAATATATTTTCTAAATGTGGATCTCCATGAGTTAAGACCAAAGGGATTCTCACTTCAAAATTACTTAAAGACAGTTTGTCATATGTATCATTTATTGTTTGGATCCACTCAGACTTTGCCCAATGGTGGCGAACACACAACTTTTGCATTTCTTCTAGACACCAATTGCGCCATTCAGAGCTTATCTGGTGAATAGGTAACTCAGCGGTAAATAGGTTCGAACTTGTATTATGTAGGTCTGATAACCTCTGTAAGATACCTCTGATTACCTTCTTCCTATCTGTTAAAGATAAACTTTCATACGTGTCTTTTATTGGTGACTCCAGGTCATGCATAAAAATGGCCTGTGGAGTTGTATTCCATACTTGTACTAATTTGCTAAACTGCTTAATAGGTGGTTTTAGTTTTTCATAGATATCTACTTCATTATTTCGATCAGCTGCAAATTCCTTATAGATATAGGATCCTCTTTGATTCTTATCATCTAAAACTTCAATTCTAAATATACTACCTGCATGAGCACCATGAATAACTTCTTTATTTAATAGCATCCACCTTTTTTCTCTCATTCTTTCTTCTAAATGCGTCAAAGGATCCTCTCCTTTATTGTTTTTAAACAGGTGGTTAAGAATTCTAATGAGAAAATATGATTAATAAGTAATCATCTTAACCATTTCTCTAATGGCATTTATGACAGGTTTCGGCCTCTCGATGTGGATGGCGTGGCCAGCCTCTTTAACCACAATATATTTGCTTTAGTTAGATACGAAAGGTCAATTTGAAATCTCATCCAGGCATCAAAGGATTTACTCGTATGATGAGATTGCGTTCCTCCTGTAAGCACGATAACGGGAATGGTTTTGAGTTTACTTCCACGAACTTGTTCTAGACTTTCTTCAAATTCATTAAGCGAAGTTTCTACTAAGAATTGCCCTAAGTATTCATTCTTTACTGCCTCAGTAAACAGAGGTCCCATTTCATTATTTTGATCTTGGTGAACTGAATCTATTAGAATTAGTCCTGTTACCTCTTCAGGGTACCTACTAGCATAAAGTCGAACATTTACTCCACCAAAAGAATGTCCTACTAATATGTATGGAGGCTTGATATCTGCAGATTTGAGTAGGTTTCTAAGATTATCGACAATTTGCCAACTATGTTTTGGTTTATGACTATTATCCCTTTTCCCTATGCCTTCTCTGTCATAAAAAAAACATCTTTGCAAAAGTAGATACTTCTTTTCTAACAGATTGCCAATTGTCTAATGCCCATCCATAACCTGACTCAAAAACGACCGTTGGGCTAGAGTCAGACATAGCAACATACTTGTAGTAATGCTCGGTTCCTTCGACATTTATCTTTTGACCATTACTCAAATTTCTCCCCCCTAAAATGACCTCTTTTTGATCAAGCTAATTTCGATTACCTATAAAACAATCGCTCCGAGTTTGTGGAGTAAAAGATCTCTACTCATTTAATTTCAAGCCAACCTTCTTTCCATTGAAAGTAAACATTATTCGAAGGAGTCTTATAGAATAATTCTTCTGGAAAAGGTAGAGCAAGTTTAGGTTTATCCTCATTGCTAAAAAACTGTAGATCTACAGATTCACCATCAATAGGACTTAATGCTCCTCCTAAAATTTTGCCTTCACATACAAATACATTGTATTCCACTTTATCTCCCTTAGCATAAGTAAAACGAAAATCTTTACCTCCAAATACTCCTAATAAATTTTGAGGTCTTACTGATAATCCGGTCTCTTCCCATACCTCTCGTACTACAGCTTGAGCAGAGGCTTCGCTAGGTTCATTTGCACCAGCAGGAAGACTCCAGATATCCCCGTCTCCTGGATATTGGTACAGAACTTCATTTTTATTGTTTCATATAATCGCAGCGACACTTGGGGTAAAGATAAGGTCATTTTTATCTTATTGCGAAGTTCTTGATAGTAAGTAGATATTGGCATTACTAACTTCACTCCTAAAATTAAATCTAGGCAGGGCATACTAAACAATCTTTTATTTCATAAAATAAGAGCTTATCTTATGACAGATAATATGCTCCGATTTAACAGAACAATGGACTCAATTCAATATTATTGAGCTGCCCCCTATAATTGATAAAAACTAATAGAAGAATAAACTAACAAAACTAAAGTTGAACAAATTAATACCCTATCCTTTATAGTTGTCTTAACATTCTTTTTCGGATGATACCAAAATGTCTGAAGTAACATAAAAAGTAAAAGTATTAACAATACAACAATAAAAAACAGAAAGATTTGGGAAACGTCTGCCTTAAAATAAACAACGGAATAAATAATTAAAAAAATGAAATGAATGCTCATTTTCAACTTTTTATACTTTTTGGAGTTAAACAAGAACTCTATAATGTTATCCTTCATTTTCTCCCCCTCCTTTTCCACCGTGCGAATAAACGAATATTACTACCTCATCCAAAATAGTGAGAGCTTAATACAGTACTGCTTCCTCTATAAATAATTAATCGAATAGAAGCCTACACAGAATTCTATTTTGTTTAAAATCTCTATTGTCTCGAATTCAAGCCTCAACAATCCTGCCCCGACCTTTAATACCAATTATTTCAAACCATTCAGAACAACTCAATTTTTTCTTTCATATTAAAAAAGCCTATCCTACTACAGATAAGCTCCGATTTAATTGAAGAAGGTAGTTCCACTCTATTATGTTGTTACTTTCACACCAATTAGTTCTCTAACGTTATTTTTAACTTCTTAAGCAGCGTGTCATAACGAAGTCCTGTGACCTCTTCGAAACTTTTATTAAAATTACCAGAAGTGCTGGTAGCATCAATTATATCTTCAATGACTTTTTCACCCTTCTTATCTATCAGAAATTTGATAGTGAAATAACTTTGGTCATAGACATCTGTGCCACTTTGTTTTCTGGCGGTTTTCCATTGTTCGTAACTCCTAAGTTGGTCATAAGTTACGAATTCAAAATCACTCGCTTCGACAATGGTTCGATCATTTGCTATGTAATCAGCAACGCCTTCTTGAAACCATAAAGGATATTGGTTCATTGGAGTTTTGGTGCCTTCAACTTTACTATCAAAAGTATAATGGGTAAATTCGTGCAAAATACTTTTTTGAAAAAAGTAGAGTGGAGTTTCTTTTCCGTTTAGTACCCCCTCCTTGTCATCTACTTTGATACCTATGTAAAAACCGAAAGGGTCATAATAACCAGACACACTATCCAAAGTGGAATTTTTTTTAAAAGCATTTTCATTACTAAAAAAGATTACATCTATATCTCTACCCTTTATATCACCTAAAATTTCTTGGTTTTTGGTCTTAGCCCAATCAATTGTATCCTCAATAAGTGGAACTAAGTCATTATCCTTTTTATCAATGTAGACAGAAACATTTTGATAGCTTTGCATATCTTTTGACGTTTTTGCTTTTCTCTCTAATTCACCATCATAGTCCAAGTTTAGTATAGTTTTCACTGCTTGAAAATACGTTACGGGCTCTCCCGCAGTTTCTTCGACTTCACTGTGAATGTATTTAATTCCTCCTATTAAGAGTAATAAAAGAAGAAAAAGTATACTTGAAACGATGATGGCAACTATTTTTATTACTTTTTTCATATTGCCCCCTATTATTCTATCTTGGTTCATCCTAAGACTAATTCACGAAACTTTTTCTAAACCTAAATAGACCGCTTCCTTTTTATTAAGCAATTGCTCCGAATTTCTAGAAGACTCAGTATCAAGATATTATCTTCCAACCCATTTCGGAATAAAACCTCCAAAGTATTTACCAATCTTCTCTACCTCAGTCATGACCCGGCTTATACCATATTCCGTGGTAAACCAATTCTCCTTAGTAATACCGAATCGATCTTCTACTGGAGAAACCATAAAATTAGTGTTCTTTGGAAATACATCCTGATAACAAAGCAATACTCTTCGAGAATGTCCTGCTTTACACACAATGATAACCTTTTCATATTTAATACCTTTACTCTGTAATACTTCTAAAGAAAAATGTGCATTTTCTAGAGTATGCTGTGCTTCGTCTTCTCTAAGGATAGCTTCGTTAGGTACCCCGTTTATAATACCAATGTTTCTTAGATACTCCCACTCAGATGTACCTAGATGGGGTTTGTATCCCCCTGATGGAAGGATGTATGGAGCCATTCCATCCTTATATAGAAATGAAGCCTTTTCCATTAGCTGTGGATGATTAGCACCGGGTACTAATATGACGTCAGCTGCAAATACTTCAGTTTCAACGAAAATAAAGTCAGTTATACAATCATATGGATTAGACATTGTTATACACCCTTTCGTAAATAAACTTATGTGAGGAAAATAATCCTATTCAACAATTGCTCCGAGATACTGGAAGATGGTAAATAACGAATCCTTCTGTCTTAAGTTAAAACCTATCTTCAAACGGAAGACTTAATCTCGACATTTCTTCAGGACTCTCAGATAATACTGCCAATAGATTAATATTCTAAGCTACCTTTTCTACTTCAAATTTTAACCTATCTAAATCCCACACATCTTCTTCATAATTTTTGATAACTTTCACCTGTACTTTTTTCCCTTCATCATATTTATCTGGATTGGAAACTCGTATAGTTCGTGAATCTGGCATCTCTTTAAATATATATGGCTTGCTAGAAGATTCTGCATCGCTAACAGTTGACCAAGATTCGACTTCGATTTCCATTTCCCCACTTTCTTTGTTGATTTTAGTTATCTCTCCTTCAATAAATGTTGCTTCTTCAACCTGAAAACAACCTATCAAAGTAATAGCTAAAGCTGCCATAATGAAGGTTATCTTGCTTTTAAACACTTGGAAACCCCTTAAAGATACATTTATAATAGTGCTTGCACTTATGTAATTAAGAAAACTCTTTTTAGCATTCTCACAATCCTTCTCCACAACCTAATACCAATTATTTCAAATCAGCACACAGAACTCAATCTTTACTTCATATATAAAAGAGCTTATCTTATTACAGATAAGCTCCGAGATTCTGGATGCCCAGTATCTAGATGTCTCAAGTATCTCTCTATTCTAAGTAGTTTTTTGTTTACTCTACAAAATCACCGTGTAAACCACCAAATAAAAAATAATATTACTGCAATGATAAACCAAATAAGTGCAACTATATTTTTCCTATCAGTCTTTTTATTTGCAGAATTAGCAGCAACTATTCCACTAATTAAAACTATAACAATTGCTATCCAAGTCCAAAAACTCATAACATCCCCCTACCTAAAATTTGAGTGATAATTAATCGATAGACAATACTTCGCTATCGCTCCGATATTACGGTATACACGATCTTAAAATATTGATTCTTATCATTACAATTTAATTCTGTAGAGCTAAAACTTAGTCTACTGAGTTCTTAAGTGCATAGTCCTTTTTGTTGCGATCGATAGCCAATTCAATTAATCTCTCAATTAGGTTAGGGTAGGTGACACCACTAACCTCCCATAGCTTAGGATACATACTGATTCTTGTGAAACCAGGCAATGTATTGACTTCATTGATAATAAGCTCGCCATTTTCCTTTAGGAAATAATCTACACGTGCTAACCCCTGACACTCTAACGCTTCAAACGCTATAATGGACTGTTCTTGTATCATTCTCTCTTGATCTTCACTTAAATCAGCCGGTATCTTCAATACTGCTCCATTTTCATCAATATACTTAGTCTCATAAGAATAAAAATCACCATTCGGGAGAATTTCGCCTGGTAAAGAGGCAACCGGTGCTTCATTGCCTAAAACAGCACATTCGACTTCTCGACCTACAATGTTTTCTTCTAACAATACTTTATGATCGTAAAGCATCGCTCTCTTTAATCCTACTATGTATTCTTCTTCACTTTTAACTTTACTAACGCCTACTGATGACCCTTGATTAGCCGGTTTAATAAAAAACGGAATTCCAAGTTCTGCTTTCACTTCCTCATATGTAGGATAATTTTTATTAGATTTTTTTACTGACAACCAATTAGCAACATTGAAACCTGAAGCAACTAACAGTTTCTTAGCTATATCTTTATCCATACAGATAGCAGAACTAAGAACATTGGCTCCAACATAAGGAATATTAGCCATACGTAACATTCCCTGAACACTGCCGTCTTCTCCTAATGGTCCATGCAAAATTGGAAAGATAACGTCTAATTGTTTGAAGGTCTCAGAACTATCAATATTTAGGATTTGATTATTCCCTCTCCCAGGAACGACAGCGATATTTTTATGTGTTTTATTTAGTTCGATTCGTTTCGGATCATGCTCATTAACTAGATATTTAGTATGGTTATTCAGATGCCAATTGCCTTGTTTATCTATACCAATGAGTGTGACATCATATTTATCGTGATCAATGGCTTCCATAATATTTTTGGCAGACTGTAAAGAAACTTCATGTTCTGAAGATTTCCCTCCAAAAAGCAAACCAACTTTAATTTTTCCCATTTGTCTCTGCTCCTTTATTAATATAGAGTGATTAATAGTAAAACAACACGCTTTCAACCCTACACTTTCCATTCCTTTCCACCTTACCAAAAAGCGACTAACTTAGATAGTTAATCGCTACTGTAATTATCAATATAATAAGAGATCTCATTCTATGGAATTATTCCAGATTCGCTCCGATATACCTCAAGACTTGATTTCTATATATTGAAGCAGATCTTAAACTTACGGAACTCGTCAACTTAATAGGAAATTTAATACTTCAGATTTTAAGTTTTGATGGAAAAGCTCTCTATTAAATCCTTCAGGGTCTTGGGATGGAGGAAATGAGGGGGATTTCATATTTGTTGGGAAAGGACTCAAAAAGGAGAAGTGTCCACCGTTTTCTATAACTTTGTGCACAACTTGTTCAGGTTTTACAATCCCTTTCAATAAAAATTCAGCATGAAAAGAAGGAGTGATTTCATCTCTTTCACCTGTCATCATTAAAATTGGTATTTTAACTTTCTCAAATGACCCTTCACTCCTAAACCACCCCAAAGCAGGTGCTAATAAAATCACTTTATTTATTCGTTCATCAACTTCTACATCAATTTTTCTAGGTATTTGATTCTCCGTTTCCCATGGAAGAGTAGTTGGTGTTCCTCCCGTCACTGCTATTGCGGTATAACCACCCATTGAGTGTCCAACAATCGAAATTTCATCAAAATTTACATGATCTTTAAATAGTTTGTCGTTATAAAACCAGTCAATGGCTTGAGTTATATTTTTAGGTCTACTTTCTAATATTGTTGCTGTATTTTCTAACTGATTGTCATTTACATTATTAAATGGATGCTCAGGCATCGCTACTATAAATCCACTTTTTGCTAAATTCCTAGCTAGCTTTCTATATACAAGTGGAGTTCCACCAGTACCATGAGAGATGACGACTAATGGATACGCTTTATCTTGAAGGTTTGCATCAATTGAAACATCTAATTTATATGGTCCTATGCTCTCTTCTTTTTCAGGCGTTTCAGTTGGGTACAAAACTAGCATAGGAAAGGTCACGCCTAAATTATCATCTATAACATCTACCTTCTTAATACCTGAAAACTTTTCATTTTCCATATCGTTTATCAATTAAAAATCACCTCGATTTTTTCGAAAATATCATTATCATAACAAATACTTCCACAAATAAACTGCTCCGTCAGTTAAAAAACTATCGATATTTTGAACAATCGCTCCGAGATTAACGAAAATTTGATTTCAATTTTAATCCGTATTACCTGGTTTTCTTTCCCATGTTACTTCAATTAACCATTTGAAAAATGTTGCACAAATAGAGAAAACTATTATATCTACAATTGATTCGTTAAAAGATGAAAACAACTCTTTCCATAATGAAATACCAACGATCATGAATAAGAAAAACCTAAAATAATATAACATCTTACTCACCTCAAATTTTTACATTGTGCTTTTTTATTATTGCTCCGAGATACAGTAATACTCGAAATCGAGATATTTTGTGCAGAAAGGTAACTAACGTAATTTTAGTCGAATAACTCTTCAACTTTGTAAGCTTTAGACCAATGGTAAGGCTGAACTTCTTCTAGTGTTTTAAAAAGTAATGGTTTTTCGTCATTTGAAGAAACTGCTACCCTTACATCTCTTCCCCAGTAAAACAACCTTTCCTGACAGACACCACAAGGAGTTAATACCTTAAATTCTTCATCTTTATCTTCTCTCACAACACAAATCGAATGAGTAATTTTTGTATTTAGTTTATGAGCTTCCAAAATCGCACCTGTTTCAATACATAACTCTGTTGAAGCATTTATGACCTCTGGAGCAACACTCGTTAATATTTCACCCTCGTTAGTGTACATTGCTGCTGCCCCACCCCAGCCAGTTGGGTATCTTTTTACAAGCAGTTCTTTTGCAGTTTGATATAACTTTTGTTCAATATCCAATTTTGTTTCCTCCTAGCTACTACTTTTTCCAAGCATAATTGTAACACCTTAAGACATTCTCAACTTAAATGTCCCATGAGTAAAAAAACAATCATCTTTATTAAAGAATGGCTCCGATTTTTGGGAATATCGTTAAGTGTTAGTTTTGTTAACACTAATCTTTCTGTACAGACAGTTATACATTAGCGTTATATTCTCTTTCATAGATAATTTGTCTTTTCATTTCACATACAACCGCTCAAAATTAAGCCCAATGTCAATTTGCTCAATTGTAGAAACTGATCAACCAATTGATTTACACTTCTACAAGATAAGAGTGCAGCATTCGTATGGAAACTTCCGTTCACTCGCTCCATGTTTCAGACTGAAGATATGATCGAGCAGCACAACCTTTTAAGCGAAGCAGCCGATCAGATCGATCAAAAGGTGATACGAACAACATTAAATCAACGACTTTCACTAATCAATGCAGAAAATATCAGAAAGCGCATACATTACTTGAAACAGGGGCAGATGTTTACAAAATTGCCATCGAGCATTTCAAATAGAATATTCTGCACATGACAAATAGACTCCAATAATTGAAAACACCTTTGCAGTGGTACACTTAAAACATGTACTAATATCGATGGTGTTTTTGAGGTGGACAAAGGCTTCTGTTCGTCTAAGCTTACATAACATTGATCTATTATTAACTACCCTAAAAGGAGAGACCAATGAAAACTCAATTTCGCGTTGGAGAACTATCCAAACTATTCAAAATCGCACCATCAACTCTTAGGTATTATGATGAAATCGGCTTATTTACACCGAAGTTCACTTCCCCAGATAATCATTATCGATATTATACCATTGAGCAATTTGTGGTTCTGGATACGATTATTTTTTTGAAGAAAAACGGTTTTAGCCTAAAAGATATTCAACAACAAATTAATCAAAGAACACCAGAAAACTCACAGGAATTATTAATGACCAAACATAAAGAAGTAAAATTAGAAATCAACAGATTAGAACGCATTGCTGACAAAATCGAAAATAAAATATCAACCATTAAAGAAGGTTTACATCTAAGGAACAACTTAACAGTAGAGTACCGTTATTTTCTGAAGCGACCGATCTCATATATTTATCACGACAAGCCTATCGATTTAGCAAGTGAATCTGAGGAAATTTATTTAAAAGATCTAGAACTTCTCTCAAATACCTCTCTAACTTATGATGGCTATTTTGCAGGTGATATTGGAACAATTGTTGACATAAGAAGCATGTACGAAAAAGGACCAATCAAATATATAGCTGTGTTTGAACTCATCCAAGAAGATCAACGAAAAAATAACGGAAATATGCTTGAGGAAGGATGGTACGCTTGCTTTCCTCACAAAGGTCCGTATGAACAAATAAGAGAATCGTATCATTTCCTTCTAAAAAAAATAAAAGAAGATGGTTATCAGATCGTACGTTCCCCAGTTGAAGTCGCTGTTCTAGATGAATCGGTTATCCGAAATTCAGAAGACTATGTAACGCTTATTCAAATTCCAATAGATAAATTCGAACTTAACAATTGACTCTCAAGTTACTTGAAGGTTTAAAATTCCCTCTATAGTATCATCTAGGAGGAATCGAACATGCAAAAAAGTCATCATTCATTAATGAATAAACCAGTCAATATAGTCTTTTTTAAATATTTTTTCCCTTCCCTTTTAGGATTGATGCTGATGTCAATCAACATTTTGATTGACGGTATCTTTGTAGGTAACGGAGTAGGTTCCACCGCGCTTGCTAGTGTAAACCTTGCTGTTCCAGTGTTCTCAATGATTATTTCTATTTCCTTATGGATTGGAATTGGCGGTGGGACAGTTTATTCTATGCATTTAGGTGAAGGTAATAAAGTTCAAGCAAGAAGTGTTTTCTCCCTAGCATTCTTTACTACTCTGTTCCTTCTCGTGTTAATAGGTGGTGTTGGAGTTTGGAACGTAGAATTCATTTCCAAAATACTTGGAGCAAATGACGATACGTTGCCTTTTGTCGTAGATTATTTATCAATCATGTTTCTATTTGGTGGCATCATGGGACTCCAAAACATGCTAAGTATTTTCATTCGAAACGATGGTAACCCACGTCTTTCAATGATTGCACTCGCTGTTTCCGCCCTTTCAAACATTGGACTTAATTACTACATGATTTTCATACTGCATCTTGGCGTTAAAGGGGCAGCGATTGCCACAATCATTGGTGAATCATTAGGGTTATTCGTTTTACTCATTCACTTTATAAGTCCACATTCAACGCTGAGAACATTATCCTTCAAATGGACATGGCGAAAGTTGAGTAGTATTTTTTCAATTGGCTTCCCTAGTTTTCTTGCTGAGATGGGAGCATTAGTATTAATTGCAGGATACAACCTTTCTGTCGTATATTTACTAGGGACAGATGGCGTAGCTGCCTTCTCTGTAATCAACTATTTACACGGCTTTATGTTTTTAGCCTTTTTTGGAATTGAATCCACTCTTCAACCAATGATTAGTTACTATTATGGTGCTGGTGAAACTAATCGCATTATTAAAAGCGTTCAGGTTGGGGAAAAAGTAGCTTTTGCGCTCGGTGCAACTCTTTTTACGATTGGTATGTTAGCCGCACCAATGCTAACTTCATTATTTGGATTAGAATCTGAAGAAATAAAGTCCATTGCAGTACAGGGCATACGCCTATTCTTTATTGCCTATTTGTTTATGGGAATAAATTTTATTTACATGACTTACTTCCAATCTATTGGTGCCATTCGTTCATCTATTTGGATTGTCATTTTAAGGAGCTTTGTATTTTTACTAGCTTTTCTACTTATTCTGCCACAATTATTTGGCATAGTAGGCGTTTGGTTAGCATTACCGCTATCTGAGTTTTTTGTCGCTTTGTTATTATTTTTCTTTGCTAGAAAACAAGTAATGGATCCCTTCGCAACGAAGCAGATAGGGATATCACATAAAAAAACAAAAGGGGCTGGTGCATAACCAGCCTGAAATCATGAAAAAAGGTCCTTCATCGGTTTTTGAAGAATGGGACCCTTTTTGGCGTGATTGTACCTATTATTTTTAGCTTTGTTGATGATACTGAAAGTTTACAATAATTACCTCAAACTGAGTCTTCCAGATAACTGCCCTTTTCTCGAAGGAATCTTCTCAGTTCACCTTTCATTTCAACATAAATAACCAATTGAAAAGTTATTTGAATTCACACCCGAAATCACAGCTTTTTTGAGCTGAAATATTTATTTCGGATTTATTATCAGTGTGAATTAGGCAGTGATTTCGTATGTGTGCATCTCACAAGTAAACCCCCGGCAATATTATGCCGGGGGTTCTTCTTATTTTCGGTCGTATCTTACAAAATCAAAATCATACTTATTTTTCTCATCCTTTGTATGATTTTCTCTTGAACTTTCCTGCCACTCCTCTTTCGAGAAAGTTGGGAAGTAAGTGTCGCCTTCGAATGTCTCATGGATTTCAGTAATATATAGTCGATCTGCATGTGGGAACATCTGACGAAATATTTCAGCCCCGCCAATCACGAACCATTCTTTTTCTTCACGACGAGATCGTTCAAGAAACGCATCGATAGAAGAAAACACCGTGACGTTCTCTAACTCAAGCTCACTTTTTGTAATGATGTAGTTCTCTCGTCCGGGAAGAGCTTTTCCTATAGATTCAAACGTTTTTCTTCCCATGACGATCGATTTGCCTGTAGTCATTCTTTTGAAGTAAGCAAGATCTGCCGGCAAATGCCAGGGCAGGTCATTGTTTTGGCCGATTAAATTCTGCTCATCCATCGCAAGTAGAAAGGAAATCATACAGAAACCTCTCCTTTAATATGCGGATGAGGATCATATTCTGTTAACTCAAAATCTTCATATGAGAAATCAAAGATCGATGTCACTTCAGGGTTGATGTTCATCTTCGGCAATGATCTCGTTTCACGAGTGAGCTGTAGCTGGACCTGTTCGATATGGTTATTATAAATGTGAGCATCACCGAGTGTATGAATAAACTCACCTGGCTCAAGATCACATACCTGCGCCATCATCATAGTGAGTAGCGCGTAAGAAGCTATGTTGAACGGTACACCAAGGAAAACATCAGCTGAACGCTGATAGAGTTGGCACGAGAGTTTTCCATCTGCTACGTAGAATTGAAATAGACAATGACACGGTGGAAGAGCCATATCATCGACTTGAGAAGGATTCCAAGCTGTGACAATCATTCTCCTTGAGTCGGGATTCGTTTTAATTTGTTCCACTACTTTTGCGATCTGATCGACAGTCGTGCCATCAGCTCCAGTCCAAGAGCGCCACTGATGTCCATAGACGGGACCGAGCTCCCCCTCTTCATCCGCCCATTCATTCCAAATACGAACACCGTTATCTTGAAGATACTTCACGTTGGTTTCGCCTTTTAAAAACCAGAGTAGCTCATGAATGATCGATCGTAAGTGAAGTTTTTTCGTCGTTAATGCAGGAAAGCCTTCCTGTAAATCAAACCTCATCTGATGCCCGAACACGCTTATCGTTCCTGTGCCTGTCCGATCAGATTTCTTTGTCCCGTTATGTAAAATTTCTTCGCATAATTGTAAATAAGTCTTCATAGGTCTCCTCCTTCAATTCTCTAAAAACCATTGTAACATGAAGTATCTTCTATCGTAACTGCTCAAAGCCTTGTTAATAATAGGCATTTGGAACGTTCTGTCATCCCTGTCATATTGTATATCAGAAATTAAGGAAAGGATGAAGCGAGATGGGGAAAGGCGATAAACTGCCAAAACTATTTCAAGACCCTACAATACAGAACTGGATGAATACATTTGATGATTTTTTTAAAGAACCCTTTTCGAACTTTTTACCAGTACAGTCGTTTCGTGTAGACCTTTATGAAACAGAGGCTGCCTTTATCGTTGAAGCGGAAATACCTGGGGTCTCGAAAGATCAAATCAAAGTAGAACCGCTTGGCGACGGATTACGAATATCGATCGAGTCCAATGAATTCAAGGAATCCAGAAATGATAAGCAAAAATACCACAAACAAGAACGATCCTACTCAAGTACTAGTCGGACGATCAAACTCCCTCATCACTTTTCTATGAAGAACGTTAAAGGTAAATATCAGAATGGAGTTCTTGAAATCATCATCCCGAAAGCAGATCGAATCAGAAATCATGCGAACTACTTAGATATTGAATAATAAAAAGCGGAGGGATTCCCTCCGCTTTTCGTCTTACATACTCCAATCGATAAAAGCATTTCCTTCAAGAAATCGTTCGCAATCCATTGCTGCCATACATCCAGTTCCTGCAGCAGTAATAGCCTGTCGATATGTGAAGTCCTGTACATCTCCACAGGCAAAAACCCCTGGAATATTCGTTCTTGTCGTACCAGGCTCAACCTTAATATAGCCTTTATCATCCATTTGTAACTTTCCTTTAAGGAAATCCGTATTAGGTCGATGTCCGATGGCTACGAATATGCCATCTGTTTCTACGATTTCCGCTGCTCCTGTATCACTATTTTTCACTTTAATGCCGCTTACCTTATTGTTAGCTGCTACCACTTCGACAGGCGAAGCATTGAGTTTCCAGCTAATTTTCTCATTTGAGCGTGCTCGTTCCTGCATAATCTTCGATGCACGAAGCTCATTTCTTCGATGAAGAATTGTAACTTCAGATGCGAATTTCGTTAAGAATGTGGCTTCTTCCATCGCGGAGTCTCCTCCACCGATCACAACTATTTTTTTGCCTCGAAAGAAAAATCCATCACATGTCGCGCATGTACTAACGCCTCTACCCATATTCTCAGTTTCCCCTGGAATACCGAGGAGCTTTGCAGAGGCACCGGTTGAAATCAAGACTGATTCTGCGACGATATCACCTAGTGTATCGGTTGAAATCTTATATGGACGCTCTGTAAAATCAATGTCCTTCACCCATCCGCGCTCAATCGTAGCCCCAAAGCGAAGTGCTTGCTTCTTCATATTCTCCATTAATTCAGGTCCAAGTACGCCATCTGGAAATCCAGGGAAATTCTCGACATCAGTTGTTAACGTAAGCTGACCACCTGGTTCCGGCCCTTCGATCACGAGCGGCTCCATATTCGCTCTTGCAAGGTAAATAGCTGCTGTTAAACCTGCTGGTCCTGTTCCCACAATAACTGCTTTATGCATAATGACCCTCCTCTATCGACTTCATTATGTTATTTTTCCTAAATTCAAAGAAATAAACCCTCCTCTTACAAATTGTATGGAGTACGGCCAGTATCTTTTACTATCTTATGCAAATGGTTGTTCATATTCGTACCTTCTTGGTAGAATAGAGTCAGTCAATTATTAGTAAGAAAACCTGAGGTGAATGTAAGATGAATCCAATTGTAGAATTCTGCATGAGCAACCTTTCAAGCGGTTCACATAAAGCAATGGAAACACTTGAAAAAGATACAGATCTTGATGTACTTGAATATTCATGCCTTGGCCACTGTACACTATGTAGCCAGGATATGTATTGTCTGGTAAACGGCGAACGCGTCACAGGCGAGACTTCTGATGAGCTCGTCGATAACGTGTATCAATTTATCGAAGAAAATCCAATGTTTTAGATTAATTCGGGCATCATAACGAGTGACCTATAAAGTGAAACTTCCATCGGTTGGGGACTGCCCCATATGTTGGAACAAAGGAGGCACTTAAGATGAAGAATCGAAACGGTTATGACCCTAAATCAGGAATGCAGGGAAGTAAAGACGGCGAAGATGCCCTTCTCATGAATAAAAAAAGAGGGCCGCAAAATGCTCGCCCTAAAAAGAAATAACAAAACGCCGCTCATGTGAGCGGCGTTTTGTTATGCGATTCGAAAACGAAAAGTAAACCAGAAATCTTCAACAAGTGTGGATCCACTAGCAATGATATGCTGCTCTCCCTCTTCATCAACTGTAATCCAACTATCATGTTCATCGCGATATACGGGATAGAAATTTCCTTCTTTAAATAATTTTCTATCCAAATCACTTTCTGAACCTATCATAGATTCTTCTTCAAACACATCTCTAATGCACTGTACAAGTTCCATCTACGATGTAATCCTCCTTAATCTCCAACCAAAAACACCCCGCGCACCTCTCTTATGAGAGCCACTTAGGCGGAGTGTTTTTATCCCAATATATTTTACCCACTTCATAATGCTCTTCAAAATTATCAGATGCATCATGATAATGAAAATTAAACCAGTAACCGTCCTGTGGCGGGTGATCTCTTCTGACATGAAATCGCAATAGATCTTCACCTGTTTGCTCATTATAGACGTTTAAAATACGTTCGCCATAACCACTTGAGGGATTGTCCGTCAATCGAAGTGATCGAATGGTTGCTTCATCTAGTTCCTCAATCGATGAAGCAATCGCTTCTGTCATCTTAGGAACAATAGCGTCTTTATACTCTGTTCCCACACGATTTGAGATCGTTTGTCCAAACTTTGCAAACCCAATTTCTTCTGATTGAACACCAGCATAGGAAACAAAGCCTGAGATGAGTTCAGAAGAGGGAACATACTCTGCAAGAAAAGGCCAATCAAGTTCTTCTTTACTTAAATGATTAGATAAATCAGAAGGCTCGTCCCGCGGCTCAATCAGAAGATGACTTTCCTCCTGATACGTCTTAGATGGCTCCGTTTTGTCATCTGCAAGGTAACCAGTTGGAACGACTGTTCCAAGCGTAATAACGGCGACAAACGCAACGAATAACTTTCTCATCCATAAAGGAAATTTCATTGTTCGCACCTGACTTTCACAGTTCAATAGTTCTCTTTATTTTCGCATGAACGAGTCAAAAAAGCCAGATGTTTCCTCAATTTTTCATAAAGTGAACTACATGAAAAGAGCGCTTTTTGAAAGCGCTTCTCTCATTTAACAGGTGAACATGTCGATCCTGTTTAGACTAATGCCCGTGTAAACCCATCTTCTTCCTGTCCAGCGAAATCCTGATACAGATGTACGACCGACAAATACCGGCCAAAACCAGAATGAGTTGCCACCTCTCATCCAAATATAAGTGAAGCGGTACATACATCTTCTAATCGATCCTGGATCTATAGCAAAAGTTCCAGCTTGCGCGGACTGTGGCCTAGGAGGCGGCGAAGAAGGCGGGCTAGAAGTTGGCGCCATGACACGCTGCTGACGACTTTGATCATCATAGTCGTAATGATATTCAATATGCTCATGCTCTTCATAATACATACGGTCTATCCCCTCTCCTGATACAGCCAATGTATGCTGTATCACTTAGAGATGTACCGATAAGAAAGCAACAAAAAAAGCATCTCTATGAGAATGCCTGTTTATAAAAAATATTTAATTTAATGATCGTTGGTGACCCGTACGGGAATCGAACCCGTGATACCGCCGTGAAAGGGCGGTGTCTTAACCGCTTGACCAACGGGCCAATAAAAATGGAGCGGGTGATGGGGATCGAACCCACGACATCAGCTTGGAAGGCTGAGGTTTTACCACTAAACTACACCCGCAAAAATGGAGGAGGAAGAGGGATTCGAACCCCCGCGGGCGATGAAGCCCCTGTCGGTTTTCAAGACCGATCCCTTCAGCCAGACTTGGGTATTCCTCCGAAGTATTTGGTGGAGCCTAGCGGGATCGAACCGCTGACCTCCTGCGTGCAAGGCAGGCGCTCTCCCAGCTGAGCTAAGGCCCCAAATAAAGTATATGTATGGTGCGCCCGAGAGAAGTCGAATCCCTAACCTTCTGATCCGTAGTCAGACGCTCTATCCAATTGAGCTACGGGCGCAAATTATATGGTGCGGGTGAAGGGACTTGAACCCCCACGTCGTAAGACACTAGATCCTAAGTCTAGCGCGTCTGCCAATTCCGCCACACCCGCGTGTGTGGTGCCGGCCAGAGGACTTGAACCCCCAACCTACTGATTACAAATCAGTTGCTCTACCAATTGAGCTAGGCCGGCTAATCGCTAAAATAAAATGGTGGAGGATGACGGGCTCGAACCGCCGACCCTCTGCTTGTAAGGCAGATGCTCTCCCAGCTGAGCTAATCCTCCATTAAACAGCGACTTCCATATTATATAATAATATATATAGTTTCGTCAACACATTATTTTAAATACGTTTTGCGAAGACAAGATTTATCTTATCATCCACCTTAAACAAATGCAACCCTTTTTCCCAAAATAAAAAGCGAGGAATTCCTCGCTTATACTGGTGATTGTACGAGTGGTTTTCTCTTTTTATTTTGACGGAGTCGCGGCCTTTTCCTGGTCACCATATTAGAATCATATTTGCGGTACTCTTTCATTTCAGATGATTCCCTCAAAAGCTGATCTTCTACATAGTGACGCTTTCGTTTCAAAAAAACCCCTCCTCATGAGTAATAGTTCATCATTACCCTTGTTCAAAAGATATAAACTAGGTCTTTCCTACTGTTTGCTTTCAATTTTGAAAAGGAACAGGTAAAACATAATGTATTCGGGAGGGAAGAAGATTATGAAGGATTCAGGATAAATTGGAAAAAATTAATACCTTCTTTTTTAGCCGTACGTTCTGCAAATGTCACTAACCCTTCTTTCGTCACTGTAATCACAGTCTGTGCTCTTGTTCCGTATGTATCAGAAGAAATGTAGATTGGTGAAAGCATCCTCTCCCATTCGATTGGAACACCAGTATGAGGTAATTTAGAATCTGGTTCTGGCTCAGAAAATGATAGCAGTTGAAATAACTCGTCTGTATCTAATTCTTGATGATCAGCGAGATATTTCGATAACTCGCATTTAATCCGATCTACCTTCGGCCAACTTGTGTTCAAAAGATGATTACTAACAGCGTGAATTCCTTTTTGAATGCGTGTGATCTGTTCCTGTCGATTCGAATAATAATACAATTCATGGAAAGTTCCTGCGATTAAATTAAATCCATTATACGCATCTTTTTTCTCCCTTACCGACTTCATATAATGTTCTGCATGGTGATTTGCAGATAAATACTGTGTCGGCAGATTCCCTCTTGACCTTGATTTAGGAGCTTCACCAGGTTCACGGTAATTTGTGAGCGCCGCAATGTGACCCGTTTTTGTGATACCTAGCCAGGTTCCCATTGCTTGTAGATCTCGTCCACCAAGAATTTCAGGTTGATCCTCCCAAAATCCAGCTTCCTTCGTAGGACGTTTATAGAATTCATCTCTGTTGGCAATGAGAATGAATGGATAATTTTCATGAGCGTCTAGCGCTAACGCAATAAGACACATAACAAATGAACTCCTTTCTCTTCGATCTTGCAAAAAAAGCGCAGCGAGTTACGCTGCGCGACTAATTATTGATGACTTAATTCGTGCTCTTCACAAGATGATGAGCAATATTGATTATGTGTTCCCTTACATGAATCGCAAACAATATGAAGCCTGTCACACGCTACATTGGCACAATTGATATACGTGTCAGCAGGCGTTTCACAATGATAGCATTTCCCAATTATTTTATCTTCATCTGTGCGATTGACAGTCACTGAGAGGCGATCGTCAAAAACAAAGCATTTCCCATCAAAATATTTTCCCTGAACTTCCGAATCCTTCCCATAAGTAACGATTCCACCGTGAAGTTGAGAAACATCAGAAAATCCTTTTTTCATAAGATAGCCAGAAAACTTTTCACAACGAATACCACCTGTGCAATACGTCAGAACCTTTTTATCTTTCTGATCCGCAAGATTCTGCTCAATCCATTCAGGTAAGTCACGAAATGCCTTAATATCCGGACGAATGGCGTTACGAAAATGCCCAATATCATATTCATAATCATTTCTAGCATCAATCACGATAACATCATCATCTTCTAATGCTTCCATGAATTCCTTCGGCTCGAGATAATTCCCTGTAACTTCTTTAGGGTTAATATCTTCCTCAAGTTTGAGAGAAACAATTTCATCCCGTGCTCGAACGTGCATCTTTTTGAACGTATGGTCATTTACTTTGTCAATCTTAAACGCCATATTCTCAAAACGAGGGTCTTGCTTGAGCTCTTGCATGTATTGTTCCGTACCTTCGACTGTACCCGAAACGGTACCATTGATGCCTTCAACACCTACAAGTACTCTTCCTTTTAACCCAAGAGAGTTGCAGAACTTTAGATGCTTTTTAGCAAAATAAGATGGATCTTCTATTTCGACATACTGATAATATAACAGCACTTGATATGCTGAAGCTTCTGATTGCAAATCAAAAACCACCCTTTTACGTCTTCTTAAATCCAGGTGTCCGATTCAGACCCTAAATCAATATTATATCTTACCCGAATTATGAGTTGATGTAAAGAAGGTTATCTTGAAGGAAAATAATCATCTTTTAACTTTTCTAGTTCAGTTAATGAAGCTTCTGCCCATCGGCCACCTTCATGCTTTAATTCAGCAGACTGGGTATCCAGCGCTTCTTTAAGTGATTCGTTATAACCTGGCACACTACCTTCATAATGGTTAATAGCAGTCATTGGAACATTGGCTTTTTCAAACTCTGCAAGTGCTTTTCGCTGGTGAAAGAGAGGTACATCCAATTGTTTTGGATTATGAAGATCACCCTGTGTGGGATGCTTCATAACAGCTAGAACCTTTACGACAGCTTTAGGCGACTTAATATCTACAATTTCCCCGATATATCTTCCCGTCTTGTATCCTGCTGTCACAATTTCTCCTGATTTAAATGTTTTTTCTGCTGACATCATTGCTTCACTCCTTCATCAAACTGTTTCTATACACGTCGATGATATCATACAATTCCCGGTTAAAAGGAGAATTTTACCTTGTGAAGACATGTTTCCCTATTTTTTTAATGATATGTCTGCTTCGAATCCAGTTGTCTGTCGCTGTTTGGGGATTGTAATAGAACAAAGCACCAGAACTAGGGTCTTCACCAGATAAAGCGGTATAAACAGCACGGTATGATTCTTTCCCGGGTTGTTGATTATACTGACCATCCGATACAGCTGTGTAGGCTCCACTTTCGAAAATGACTTTTTTAATCGAGTTAGGAAATTTTGATGAAAGGACTCTGTTCTTTGTCACTGAAGCGACCGCTACTTTCCCTTCAAATGATTCTCCTCGTGCTTCACCATGAACTAATTTCGCAAGCATCTCAATTTCTTGAACAGAATAGGTAGAGACAGATAACTGATCTTTCGTAACTTGTTTCACATCTTTCATATGTTGAACAGGAAGATTTAGCAATAAAGCTACGTCCTGTTTCGTTTCAGGTTCCGAAACCGTCTGTTTCTTCGTCATTTGTTTTTCTTCTGTAAATGTTGGTGCCGCCTTCATCATCGTAACGGCCTCTGCATGATGAGATTGAGCCGAAAACAACGTAAAAAATATACTACTCATAAGAAAAAGCAATAGAGATTTCTTCATACGCCCCATCCTTTCTACAACGCTCGTAATCATGCACTAAAGGATAGAGGATGAACGGAACGGCTGCAATAGGGAACCGAAGGGCATTCTTCCATATATGCGAACAGAAAGAAACTCCTTCCATTTAGAAGGAGCATTCATTCTTAATCCTTAAATTGACTCATTGCTAGTACTTGTAAGGTTAACTCATCATTAGGAGGATTATGAAGACCGGCTCGAACATCACGATAGAGACGCTCTAATTTGTTCTTCCTCATTAGGCTTCTTCCCCCAACAATTCTCATCGATAAATCAACAACTTCCATCGCTGCTGTTACTGCCTGGTGCTTAGCCGCAAATAATTGTCCCTGCATACCCATTCGTTCATCAGGATAATGATCCCACTGTTCTGCAACTGAATAGATGAAATGACGGGCCGTGAGTAGTGCCAGTGAAATCCGACCGAATTTGTCTTGAATGTGTGGCACGTCCTTCAAAGGTATATCCAGACTGTTTGGCTGGTAAGAAGCAACAAAACGCAGCGCCTCTTGCCTTGCAGATTCAGCAATCCCAAGATATACAGCGGGAATATGAAGAAGCCATGCTGGAGGAAGAGACGATGTCTTCCGCTCTTTGTCATACGTTTCAAGGAGTCCTTGCTCTGGAACAAAAACATCTTGAAGGATAAGGTCATCACTTCTTGTCCCCCTCATACCGAGGGTATCCCATGTTTGATCAATCGTTATCCCACTTTGATTCATCTGGACTAAAAAATCTGCTGGAACGCCTTCATATGTCGCTTTCACAATGACTTGATCAAGGTGTTGACTTAACGTTGTAAACGTTTTTCTACCAGTTAACCGGTAGCCACTTTCCACCTTGGTAGCAATGGTTGTAGGCAAACCACCACGAGTCGGATCACCCGTCTCTTCTTCCGTTTGAGCCCGATTAATCAGTGTCCCATTTAATACGTCTCTGCATAATTCCTTGTATACGTCATCATTCCAGGGGCGACGGTCTCGTAAATCTTTAAGAATACCAAGATGCCAGCCAATAGATAAGGCAGCAGCCCCTTCTCCTTTTCCAAGCTCCTCTTGAACTAAAACTAGTTCATACAACGAAAGATCCCGGCCACCAGCATCTTCCGGTACAGGAAGCGACGTGAATCCTGATGCCTTCATACTGTCAATAATGAACGTAGGGATCGTTGCTTCTTCATCTATGAGATTTGCCTGTTCACTGAGCTCAGAACGATGTTTCATCGCCAAAGTTACTAGATGATTGTCACGCTCGTTGCGAATAAATTTCTCGATCATTTCGAGCACCTTCTTTCTATATTTCCATTCGAAGTCATCAAATCATGTAGTAATTTCAAGAAGTTCATCGATTCGTTCTTTATCAAATCCGATAATGACTTCTCCATCGATGACGATCGTTGGTGTCGACATGGATTCATGTTTGTTAATAAGCTCATTACGAGCAGAAGCATTTTCCTTAATATTTAGTAATTCGTACTGTATTTCATGCACTTGAAAATAATTTTTCACAAATTCACATGGAGGACATGCGGGTTGTGTGTATACCTTGACGTTCCTCATCAAACATCACATCCTATTCATCATTTTCGATTAAATCCGTATAAAACATACCACCGCCCCCACGTTCTTTCAACCATTTCGCTTAATGAAGAGCTTCAAAAACATAGAAGTAAATAAGAGATTCGAATTTCTTACCCTATCTTTTGAACACATTCTAAAAAAGTTTGTCGATCGACGTTCAGGGGAATTGAATTGCTGAAGGTGTTTTGAAACTTTTCACGAAATCTATTCGTATAGAATGGTAAATGTTATGACTTACTAAATCATTCTCGAGAAGGAGTGACATATATGAGTAATCAACCTGAACAAGGAAATGCACAACGCGAAAAAGCAGCTGAAATTATCCAAAGCTTCTACCATGAAGATGATACCGATAAAATATTACAGTCACTATCAGGGCTTGGAGAAGATGCACAGCGTAATGCAGGTGAATCTTTGGAAGCATTGAAGCGTCCCGTTAAAGGGATGATTGACCAACCAAACAATGACCTCCCAGATAATCTCCACAAGCTAAGAGAACACGTCTCTGAACTCGAGCCTACTCATCTTAGGAAAAGTAAATTTAACAAACTTGTCAATCGTGTCATGGGACGCAATGAGGTCGAACAGTATGCCAAAAAGTACAAAACAGTTGAATCTCAAGTAGAAGTGATCGTTGAATCCCTTCTTACTGGTAAAGATAAACTACAGGAAGACAATGTCATGCTCAAAGAACTAAAAGATGTGGCGAGAGAACGCATTGTAGGTCTTGAAGAGCAGATGGATTTAGGGCAAACGCTCATGAGTATGCTGGATGAAGAAGCATCAAAAGATCAATGGAAGGAAAACCCTCTTCCAATCCAAAAAGCGCAGCAAAAAGTCGTAAGCCGTGTTAAGAATATGTCTCAAGCAGTCATGGTTCTTAGACAATCCATGGCCTCCGTCGATTTGATCATGGAGAATAACGAGAAGCTAGAAGAAGCGATTTTCAATGCTGTAACGATGACAAAGAACATCATAACCGTAACGGCATCGATTCAACTCGCCCTCGGTAACCAACAAAAAGTGATCACTGCCGTTCAAAATGTGAATGAAGCTACAGAATCCATGCTACTTCGAAATGCTGAGATGCTGAAACATAATACGGAAGAAACGGTCAAAACGCTTGAGAAACCAGCGATTGCAATCGAATCCTTCCGAAAAGCCTATAATGACGTCTTCGAAGCGATCGATATTACAGAGAAATCGAACGTTCGCATTATTGATAGCGGGAAGAAATTCATCACCGAGATGGACCAACTCAATAAAGAAATGAAATTAAAATTAGACAGTTCGACACAGCGACAGAAACAGCTTTCTGATGCAGCCGATCGACTATAATGACAGGGGGTAAAGGGTATGGGGCTTTTCGATTCTCCTGAATCTCAGTGGCTTGAAAAGCTATTACCACCGCAATTCAAGACGGTGGAAGCTTCACTTCTCCAAGATACAGGTTCAACTAGCTTCCTCTCATACGCTGAACAGCTTTTAGATGAATTTATTGATAAACTAGATCCAACCGCAGACAAACCACAGAAATGGAAACGCTCGGAACAAGGGTTCACGATCTATTTAAAAATAAAGCGAAACTTGATCCTTTTTTCTGGTTACGATAGCCAGAAAAACCGAACATCAAAGCCTAAGAAGTTTTTTATTCAATGGGAGAGGCAAATGCTCGCCAAAAGAGATGGCGGCAAATGCAAACAAGGGACTATTCTAATTAATGATAGAGGGAGAATTATAAAAAGGAATATTAAACGTTCCCCTTTCTTTACAGGGATTTTCCAGAGAATGAAACTGTTAGATCACGCTCTACTTGGTACGCTGGAGGCAGATTCCGCGCAAACAAATGGAATCGATCCAATTCTACTTGAACAACTCGAAAAGTTGCAAAGGATCATGACACATTCAGAAATCAACGGCGTTATACAATCAAGGTCAACTCGATTAATGAAGTTATTTCGAAAGATTCTACCTGAACTTGAGCCACTAGATCTTGAAGAACGCCATGTTGTGAAACGAATGCTTTCATCTGAATTACCAGGTTTGTTAACAGGGTACCTCTCTCTATCATCTGAAAACAAAGCAGTTCGCCATCAAGATTTATTTCAAGCACTTTGTCAAATGGAATTAACACTTCATGAATTTCTTGAGAAGATCGAGGGACATCGCCTTTCTCGTGTAGACCACCTGCTCAAGGTAAATAAAATACGATACGATAAAAGCTAGCTGTCGGGGATCGACAGCTAGCTTTTGTCATTTCTATACTTCTTGTTGAATATGCTCTTGCATCAGTTTCTGCAAACGGTCCTCAACTTCTTCTTTTGTTAAACCGTGTTCAGCAACATATCGATTTCGCGGAGATGTCCTGCATTCATGTGTACACCCACGTAAATATTTGTGTTCGTTCTCCTCTGATGTAATAATTTGCTTATTACATTCAGGGCTTGCACAATTAACGTAACGTTCACATGGCTCTCCAGTAAAATAATCTCTTCCTACAACGACATGATCTTTTTGATTGATTGGAACTGAGATTCTACCATCAAACACATAACACTGGCCATCCCAGAGTTCACCTTTTGTTTCTTCGTCCTTACCATAGGTGACGATTCCACCATCAAGCTGATTTACATCTTCAAACCCTTGATTAACTAACCAACCAGTGAATTTCTCACAGCGGATACCCCCTGTGCAATAAGTCAGAATCTTCTTTTCCTTCTGGTCGGCTAAATTTTCTTGCACCCATTCAGGTAAATCGCGGAAATTCTTAATATCAGGTTTAATTGCACCTCTAAAGTGTCCAAGATCATACTCATAATCATTACGTGTATCAAGAATGATCACATCATCTTGCTGCATAGCTTCACGCCATTCTGCCGGCTTCAAGTGCTTTCCTCCGACCTCATTAGGACTATGATCATCTTCAAGTCGAAGTGTGACTAGCTCAGATCGATAGCGGACATGCATCTTTTTAAAAGGCTGTTCCGCGGCTTCATCGATTTTGAAGAACAAATCGGTAAACCTCTCATCAGCATGCATCATCTCGATATACTTCTCAGTATCTTCGATCGTCCCTGAAAGCGTTCCGTTGATCCCCTCTTCAGCAATAAGAATGCGCCCTTTCAAATTGTTTTCTTTACAGAAGTTAAGATGCTCTTCGACGTATTCTTCAGGATTTTCAATTTGAACATATTTATAAAACAATAATACGCGGTATTCGTTATCCATACTTGTATCTCCTTTATTTCACTGTTTCCATCATGCTACACTTTCGACCGTTCCAAAACCTTATTATAATAAAATTCTTCCGAAATGCAAATAGTGTAGCTTGAATCGGCAATCGATTAGACTGTTTCATAAAATCGGACAGCTTCACAATGATAACCAATTGACTTGCAAGAAACAGTGAAAAACATCACACTTTTTTAATTGACGGCTCCACAACAACGTTGACATTTCCTTTGATTGCTCTCGTAATCATGCATCCATCTTCAGCACGGTGTGCAATCGAATGGATTTGTTCCACCTTCGCTTCATCCGGTTCATCAGCAAGATAAATAACTGGGTAGTGATGAATCGATTCAACATGTAGTCGACCTTCTTCACTTACCGTTAACTTCGAGGAAATTTTGATATCTTCAAAAGGGATTTTGTTCCGCTCTAGATACAAACCGATCGTCATAAAATAACATGCAGCCGATGAACTTAATAATAATTCATCAGGGTTTGTTCCTTTTTCACTCCCTCCCATTGACACAGGGATTGAAACATCCGTGGTTAAATGATCCGTCTTAACCTTTCCTTCTCCGCTAAGACCGCCTTTCCAACTACCTTGTAATTCGAAAATATGCTCCATTCTATTACCTCCTAATCGTAAGAGACAAAACTCCACTCGAATGAGTGGAGTTTGTCATTAACAATATTGTTCAAAAGCGCCTGTTAAGTTCTCAACAATTTCTTCCACTTCATGGTCTTCGATCTTTTCTCTTGGAATGAAATGAAGAACCTGACCGTCTTTTAAAAGTGCGATGGATGGCGAAGATGGCTCGTACCCTTCAAGATATTCACGCATTTTACCTGTTGCTTCGCGATCCTGGCCAGCAAATACAGTTACAAGATGTTCCGGTCTTTTGTTGTTCTCAATCGCTTCACGTGCTGCAGGTCGAGCGAGACCAGCCGCGCAACCACAAACGGAATTAATAAAAACGAGGGATGTCCCTTTGGTTTCCGTAATAAAGCTCGCCACCTCTTCAGGTGTTGTTAGTTCTTCAAAGCCAGCTGATGTTAATTCATCACGCATCGGCTGTGCCATCTGGCGCATGTATTCTTCATATGGATTCATATGATAGACCTCCTGTTTTTAATTAGACTTCCTTGCTTGAGTCATTTGATGCCAGACGGATCCTTTTGCCTCTTCTCCGCCTTTAATACGTTCTAACGCCATTCCTGCTTGCATCTTCACTTCAAATTCAGGGTCATTTGTAGCTTCTTCGAGCGCAGGTATTGCTGACTCGTCACCAACTTCATATAAATACATCGCAGCTCTCCAGCGAACAAGCTTATTCGGATCGCTTAACGATTCGATCATTTCGGGAATCGCTTCAACAAATCCTAGATCAGACATACAATCTCCTGCTGTTCGCCTTACTGTTACGGACTTATCTCGCAAAGCTTGAAATAGAAGTGGCAGAACTTCTTTCGATTCAATCATGCCAAGATAAACAGCAGCAAGTCTTCGAACGGAAGCTTTCTCGTCAGAAAGTGCTTTCTCTAAAACAGGTAAATCTGTTAGCTCAGGATCCATCCGATCAAGAGCAGCATACCTCGATTTCCAATCTGAAGCATCTAGCATAGCGAGTGTTACTTTCTTCTTTTCTAATTTGTTCGTTTCGTTTTTCCGTTCTGGATCGAATGCTGCCTTTACAAGCTCATCAAGACGTTCATCATGATAAGTAGCCGAAATTTCTTCCGTCACTTCAGTTCCGATATCAGATACTGGTCCGTACCTTGCATTTTGTTCTTTCCATTCCCGCTCCATTACCATATTGTCAGAAGCTGAAGAAGCTTTCATAGCTGCCTCCATAAAGCGGTCAGGTAGACCAAACCGATGTTCCGAATCCCCTTCTTCGAGCTTCACCTGCATCGGAATATCTCGAAACATCTGAATAAATACTTTCACTTCACCAAAATCTTCAACAGAAGCCTTATCTGAAGGTGTAGCCTCTTCCATTTCCTGTCCAAAGGCTTCTCTCGCACCAGGTAGAATGTCTTCCCAGGCATATCTAGCATTTCGTTCTAGCGCGATGAAATCCATTACATGATATAAACCTTTCACGCCTGGGACTGACATTAATTTCTGGATATAATCAGGCGAATCAGTCAAATCAGTATCTTGTTTATATTGACGTGTATCCCCAGCTGGTAGTTCTTGATTCAAATTAATTTTCATCGAATTCGGACTTGGTGTCGGTTCGATTGAAACAATCTTCATGCAATCTCCCCCTTCTATCCGTGATTTTATCATATGTCAGGATTCACGACCATTCCAGTGTATCAAGGGTCAATCTTTACCACTGTTGCGTTTTCTTTATATTCATTATAAAAGGATAGAACCTCTTCCACATACTCATCACTCTGGTTATAGGCATATAAGGCACTCTTAATCCTTCCCTCGTCTGCTCCATTTGCAGCAAGGTAGCTCGCTGCCGTATAAGCTGCATCAGTCAAATTATACGGATCGGCCTTTCCATCTCCGTCACCGTCTTTTCCATAGCCTCCATACTTCGCGATCAATTCGGGATCAGTTATATCAACCAGATCATCTTTATCTAACTCACCTAGTCGGCTGCCTCCATAGCTCCACCCAATCCATGTAAGTGGCATAAACTGATAATGTCCAATTGCCCCTTTTGGACTCTCAAGTGTTGACATTGTCGAGAATTTTGTCTCCACGCGGTGAACAGCAGCAAGTAGCTCCCACTGTACACCGTATTCTTCAGCCGCTTCTTTATATACATCCATATACTCTTCAGGGACCTGCGACTTTTTCAATGGCGATGTAAATGAATCTGGGCTTTTTTGAAGTAGAACCCCGATACTTACGCTTATCATGATGGTTAACAGAATCAAGATTCCGGTTTTTTTCACAATCGTTCTTCCTTCCTACCTGCGTTCGTTCTTATCTGTGAATTCTTCACTCGGAAGATGAATCCACTTACTTAAATAACCGTGATCATAAAGAGCTTTAATTAAAATGAGCAAAATCGGTGACAAGATAACACCTGCTATTCCAAAAAGTGAAAGCGAAATGATCATAAATGATAAAATCGTAAAAGCTGAAACCCCAAGAGAATCTCCTGTAATCTTTGGCTCCATAATTTGCCTCACAAGCATCACAACGGCAAGTAAAATTAATAATGAGATCGCTAGTGAGGATTGTCCTACAGCAAACAGATAGATCGCCCAGGGCACAAAGATAGCTGATACCCCAAGTAGTGGTAAGATATCAAAAAATGCTGACAAAAGCGCAAGTGTAAACGCATTATCAACTCGCAGTATCCAAAGTCCACAAAGAACGAGAACGAAGGTAATTGTGATCAGCTTCACTTGTGCTTTTAAGTAAGAACCAATTCCACTCAAGACATTCTCTTTAAGGAAGTAATACGCCGTTTTGAATGTATTTGGGGTACGCTTCTCTGCAATTCTCTTCCACATTTCAATTTCAATGCTCAAAAAATAGGCGAGAACGATGCCAACGATGAAATTAATAACCAATGTCGGAATTGACGTGACGAAAGCAAAAACACTATTTAAGAACGCCGTTAACATAAACGAAGCTTTCTCTACTAGAGTCAGTGAGAAATCCTGTGCTTTCGCTAAAACATCTGGTGGCAGAGCGTTTAACTGAAGCTGTCCCCAATGTACATAGCTCATAATCTGATCCTGGAACTCAGCGACATACCCTGGTATTAAACCAATTAAATTTTGCAGTTGAAGAACAAAAATAGCTCCTGCCAGAAAAACAACACTAACTACAATCAGAACGAATACAAGAGTTGAAATCGTTGTGGCTGCTGTTTTCCCCATTCCTTTGCGATTTAAAAAACGAGCGAACGGTTCAATAATTAGAAAAATAACATAGCCTACAATAATTGGTGCAGCAATATCAAATAAGAAACTGGATACTAGCATGATTAGAAAAACGGTTAATACAATGAGACCAATATCAAAAGCGGTTCGTGCATAGCGTTGGTAAAAAGTTAACATCTAGTCACCTCAATAAATTCTTCTTTCGTAAGCATAGCGGTTTTTGAGCTAAATTTCCATAAGAAAAAGAAGGGCATCCCCTTCTTTTGAAATTATGACATCTTAAGCGTTGTTGGTCGCTCAGCAGGTCTACCAAAATAATACCCCTGCCCAAACGTCATTCCTGATTCTCGACAGAAATCCGCTTCTTCTTTACGCTCAATTCCTTCTGCAAGAAGTGTAATCCCTTCTTCTCTTGCTAAACCAACGAGTTCTAGCAATTTCTTTTGCTTGTCAGGATCTTGATCACAGAATGAGATCGAACTTCGATCAATTTTGGCGTAATCAGGTTTTAATTGGAGAAGCATTTCTTGCGTTGCATACCCTGTCCCGACATCATCTAGCGCCATCTTCATTCCCTCTTGCTTATAAGTGTGAAAAATCTTTTTAAGGTGATCAACTTCTTCAATTTTTTCAGTTTCTACGACTTCAAATACGAGATCATTTGGATCAACTTGATATTCCTCCACTGCCCGAAATGTCGTACGCAAACAATGGGCTGGATCATAAATCGAGGAAGGAAGAAAATTAATGAAGCGTTTCATTCCTTTTGGAAGAAATTCCGCACCGACGCGAATCGAAGATATTCGCGTTGCACTATCAAGAAAGGATTGAAGACCAGACTCTCTTGCCATTTCAAAAAGTTCATAAGGATAGAAAGGGTAGTCCTGGTCTGATGGACGCATAAGAAATTCATATCCTGAAATTTCGTTATCACGTAATGAAATAATCGGCTGCATATGATTTGTAAACAACGAGCTCTTCATGATTTCTATGTAATCCGGACGCTGAACGCGTGAGTGAAATTGAGGAAATGAGATAGCTGTTGCTCCTTTATCGACTGGATCAGATAAGGTTGAGCAATAAAACATTTCTCTTGCCGCTTTGTTAAACGCAGTATGAATTTTTTCACAAAGGGTTCTCAATTCATCCGAATCCTTATATCGAACAGTAACCGGATGATCTGTTTCAGGTTGCTGTAGGAGATGTTGTAAACTCTGCATGAGCTGTGGTACACCGGTATATATTTCTAAATAACCAGATGAATGAATCTCTGGAATGGTCTGGCACTTTGTACAAGCAAGCATAGGTGATCTCTCCTCACATTTTGGCTGAATATCCTTCTGATTTTAAGTTTAAAGATCTGTTCGGTTCTACCATTTATCCTGAAGTACGGCAGTAATAAGCTAAAAATCATCATGTTAAGACAGAAACATAGTTAAAAAGCAGGGGAATCCTTCCCCTGCTTTTATTATCGGAATCATTATCCATTATTTTAATAGGTTTTGATATAATTCCAAGTACTTAGCTGAAGAAGCTTCCCATGAATAATCTAGCTTCATGGCTCTTGTCACTAATTTCCGCCATGTGATTTCATCGTGGTGATAAAGATTAAGAGCTAGCTTGATCGTATCTAACATCTCATGAGCATTGTAGTTAGCAAAACTAAAACCATGCCCTTCACCAGTGTACTGATTATAAGGGGCAACCGTATCTTTCAATCCACCTGTTTCTCGAACAATTGGTAAACTACCATACCTAAGTGCGATCAATTGGCTGATGCCACAAGGTTCGAACTGTGATGGCATAAGAAAGACATCAGAAGCTGCATAGAGCTGACGAGCAAAGCCATCGTCAAAATAAATGTTCGCTGAGAACCGACCAGGATATCGTGCTTCTGCTTCACGAAGCATATGCTCATAATGTTCATCCCCTGTACCCAGAACAACCACTTGAACGTTCTGATCCATGATCTCAGGAAGTACTCTGAAGAATAGATCAATCCCCTTTTGTTCTACAAGACGGGTAATGATTGCAAGAACCGGAATCCCTTCCCCAACTTGAAGACCAATTTTTTTCTGAAGATCGGTTTTGTTTTTTTCCTTTAATAAGTGCGTTGCATGAAACGTGTATGAAAGAGCAGTATCAGTAGCTGGATCATAAAGATCGGTGTCGATTCCATTTATGATGCCAACAAAATCACCTTCTCTTTTCCTCATGATTCCATCTAAATATTCTCCGAAATAGGGCTGTTTGATTTCATCTGCATACGAAGGGCTGACTGTCGTAATATAATCTGAATAAACTAGCCCGCCTTTCATAAAATTAACGTTACCATGAAATTCGACACCCTCGTTCGTGAAATGGAGTTCACTTAAATCCAACAGATCGTGGAGGATCGATTTGGGAAAAACGCCTTGGTAGCGCAAATTATGAATGGTGTATACGACCTTGATGGACTCATAGTAAGGATGATTCCGATAATGTGCTTTCTTTAATACTGGAATCATGCCTGTTTGCCAATCATGACAGTGAATGATATCAGGGTGTTCATCTAGATAAGGAATGGCTTCTAACACAGCTTTACAGAAAAAAGAGAAACGTTCACCATCATCGTCATACCCATAGCTACCACTGCGTTTAAAATAGTATTCATTGTCAATGAAATAATAAGTGATTCCATCATGTTTGAGCATTTCAATCCCACAATATTTATCACGCCAGCCGACAGAAACAGTAATTGTTTCCTTATGCTCTAACTTACGCTTAAAGGACTCATTCATATCTTCATATTTCGGCAAAATAACGGATACGTTCGCTCCCTGCTTCTTAAGTCCCTTCGGAAGGGCACCAATCACATCCCCAAGACCACCTGTTTTAATAAACGGATGGCCTTCAGATGCTGCAAATAATACATTCATTTCAAGTTCCTCCTACTAGATGACCGTGGATTTTGCAATGACACGTGGTTGATCTTCAGATGTGACTTTTTCACCAGGTGAAACTGAAACGTCTTTATCAAGGATTACGTTTTCAATAACCGCTCCTTCACCGATTTCACACTTTTGCATAATAATGCTGTTTCGAATAACGGCACCTTTTCCAACTCTAATTCCTCTAAATAAAATGCTGTTCTCTACACTTCCTGAGATCGTACACCCATTCGCGATTAGTGAATTGGACACGCTTGAACTCTCAAGGTATTTTGCAGGTGATTCATGTTTGACTTTCGTGTAAATTGGGCCAGTGTTATAGAATAACTCCTGAGTCACGTTAGGGTCGAGCATCTCCATACTATATCGGTAATAGCTTTCAATACTATCGATGAAAGTGACATATCCACCAAAGTGATGAGCATGTACGTGATAGCGATCTAAGCTCCCAGCAATTGCTTCATTTATCGAATCGTATTTACCAGACTTTATGCTTTCTTCTACAATAGAAATGAGTAAAGATGATTTTAAAAGAAATGTATTTAAGTAGACATTATCTCCAGGTAATGGCTCTACACCCAGGTTCAATCGATCAACACGTTCATCATCATTTGTATACAGAACGTTATAGTTATCACCACTCGTGTATGGATCATCACAAGGTTTATAGACGACAGTAATATCCGCGTTTTGTTGTTCGTGGTCACGGATTACATGATCAAAGTCCACGTTCCAAACAAGTTGACCATTCGTCACTAAAACATAATCAGAAAGACTTCTTTTAAAGAAAGAAACGTTCTCATAAAAAGAATGAATATCTCCGGTCTTCTTCCGCTCTTCGTCCGCTGGTGGTTGGAAGAATAGTCCCCCTTGATGACGATCAAGATCCCATTCTCTTCCTGATCCAAGGTGGTCAAACAGAGAGCGATATTTCTCACGTGTGAACACAGCCACTGTATTGATGCCCGCATTTGTCATATTTGATAATGAAAAATCAATTAATCGATACCGGCCTGCGAAAGGAACAGAGGCAAAGCTCCGATGATTCGTTAACTCACTTAAGGTGTTTTTTTCATCAACAAGATTAATAACTCCTACTACTTTTTTCATCGTTATCTCCTCCTATCCTATTTTGGTACCGATACAATTTCGCCGTCTGCAATCAATGAAATGGAACCATCTCCAGAACCAAGTGTCATCCCATCTTCAACCACGGTACCGCTTTCAACGATCGCATTTTCGATCGTCACATTCGCTCCGATTTTCACATTTGGCATAATGATTGAATTCTTGATCTTACTCCCTAGCCCAACATGCACACCATAGAAAAGGACTGAACGGTATACTTCACCGTACACGACGCAACCTTCATTGACTAACGATCGTGTCACTTTCGCCTGTGGTGCTATATATTGCGGTGGCTGATTAGGGTTTACAGAATAAATTTTCCATGCCGGATCGTTCAGAATTAACGTTGGATCATCATCAAGAAGGTCCATGTTTGCTTCCCATAAGCTTTGTAGAGTACCGACATCTTTCCAGTAGCCGCTGAATGAGTAGGCAAATACATTCTTTTCATCCTCAATCATGGCTGGAATAATATCTTTCCCGAAGTCGTTGGAAGAATCAGGATTCTGTTCATCCTCAGTCAAATATTTCTCCAGGGTTTTCCAATTAAAAATATAGACACCCATTGAAGCGAGGTTTGTCTTCGGTTCTGCAGGCTTCTCCTGGAATTCAACAATTCTGTCTTCATCATCCGTGTTCATAATTCCGAAGCGGTTTGCTTCATTCCAAGGCACTTCAAGTACAGCGATTGTCGCATCAGCATCCCGTTGCTCGTGAAAATCAATCATTTCGGAATAATCCATTTTATAAATGTGATCTCCAGAAATAACTAGAACATATTCAGGATCGTACTGTTTAATGTAGTACATGTTCTGATAAATCGCATTTGCGGTACCGCGGTACCACTCTCCACCTTTTTGTCCCATATAAGGTGGCAGAACCGAAACCCCTCCATTCTTCCGATCGAGATCCCATGAACTACCGATTCCAATATAAGAGTTCAATATGTACGGTTGATATTGTGTCAAAACGCCAACCGTATCAATTCCGGAATTACTACAGTTGCTCAAAGTAAAATCAATGATACGATATTTCCCGCCAAAAGGAACAGCTGGCTTGGCAAGAAGCGTTGTTAATTTACCTAATCTTGTTCCCTGCCCTCCTGCAAGTAGCATGGCAACACATCGTTTCTTAGACATAGCGACTTCTCCTTTCAAGGTTGCTTTTATTTTTTTTGCCGAGAATTACAATTCCAAGCGGTGGTACTTTCAACATCAGGCTATTAGGTTGATTATGATAAGGTTGCTTTTCACTAAAAAGTGTATCTGCATTTAATTGACCTGATCCACCATACTTTTCTTGATCGCTAGTAAACATTTCTATATATTCGCCAGAGGAAGGAACCCCAATTCGATAATCATAATAAACGTTTGGAGAAAAATTGATTATCGCGATATCGCAATCTCCTTTGGCTTTACCTTTTCTCATGAACGTTAGAACGGACTGTGAGTTATCGTTCGCATCGATCCATTCAAACCCTTCGGATTCATGATCGATTCGCCACATGGCTCTTGATTCTAAATAGAAATGATTTAAATCTTTCACATAGACGTTCATCTTTTTGTGCAATTCATAATCAAATAACATCCAGTCAAGTTCCGATAAATCTTTCCACTCATCGTATTGACCAAATTCTCCACCCATGAACAATAGTTTCTTCCCTGGATGTGACATCATGTATCCATAAAGCGCTCGAAGATTGGCAAATTTCTGCCAATAATCCCCTGGCATTTTATTAAGCAGTGACTTCTTCCCATGAACGACTTCATCATGTGAGAGCGGGAGAAGGTAGTTCTCTGAAAAGGCGTAAAAAAAGGAGAACGTTAATAGATTATGATGGTGTTTACGATCATCCATATGAAGCTCCATGTATTTAAGAACGTCGTTCATCCAGCCCATGTTCCATTTATAGTTGAAGCCTAGTCCGCCTTCATGTATCGGTGCGCTTACAAGAGGGTAATCTGTGGACTCTTCAGCCATCATAAGAACGTTCGGGAACAGTTCAAATATAGTCCGATTTAATTTCTGAATGAATTCCTTCGCCGAAGCATTCTCACCAACCTCTCCACCATCATCATGATGATAGAGCAACATTTGTGAAACAGCGTCGATGCGAAGCCCGTCAATATGATAATAATCAAACCAAAAGACAGCGTTTGATATGAGGAAACTTACAACTTCAGGCTTGCTGTAGTCAAAATTATACGTTCCCCAATTATGTCGCTCTGCTCGCGAAGGATCAGATGGTTCATATACTGGACCACCGTCAAAACGGCCAAGCCCGTGGGCATCTTTACAAAAGTGTGCTGGTACCCAATCAAATATGACCCCAATCTCTTCTTGATGGCAGCGATCAATAAATTCTTTTAAATCTTCAGGTTCTCCAAAACGACTTGTAACCGAAAAATAACCTGTAAGTTGATAGCCCCACGATCTGTCGAAAGGGTGCTCCATAACTGGCATCAGCTCAATATGCGTATAGCCGTGATCTTTCACGTATGGGATCAACTCATTCGTTAAATCGCGATAGGAATAATAAGAGCCATCTTCTTTCCTTCTCCACGAGCCTGGATGAACTTCATAGATCGAGAGCGGACCATTATAAGGTTCCGTCCTCCTTCTTCTGTTCATCCACTTTGCATCCTGCCAGTCATATTCATCGACTTTCTTCACAATGGAGGCTGTTTTCGGCTTAAGTTCAGAGTAAAACGCATAAGGATCGGACTTCATTACTACCTCTCCAGAACGCGTTTCTACTGCGTACTTATAAAGTTCGTTCTCTGATAAATCTTCGATAAACAAAGACCAAAGACCAGATTCTTCAATTTTCGCCATAGGATGCGTTGTGGGATCCCATTGATTGAAATTCCCTGCGATAGAAACTGCTGCTGCGTGAGGAGCCCAGACTGTAAAACGGACTCCATACCGTCCTTCTTCTTCCCTTAAATGGGCGCCCATAGAACGATAAGCCTGAAATAAATTTCCCTGGTGAAATAAATACCGATCGTAATCTGTCGGCACAGTTACAGTCATTGCGACACCTCTCTTTCGTTGTTAGATAGAGGGATTCCACATAATTATCCTCTATGTCTTAAAGATTCGACACAGGATGTGTTATTTCCTTTCAAAAAATAATTTGTCGAAAATTAACAATATTTTTCGGCAAATTTCGAAATATTTTTTCATAAAAAGAGGGCTACGCATGTTGCGCAGCCCTCTTTAAGACATTATGATACATTTTCTTGCATTTCATTCATTCTAACCTGCAATTGATAAGCCATTGAAATCGACCATGCTAGCGGTGTGTTTTTATTTGGAATATCGGTACCACCGATATAAAGCTCAGGAATTTTACCACTTTCAGGAGTGATACTCATCGTTTTCGACCAGTATTCACTCATTTTATCGAGCTCACCAATTTGTTCAAAACATAATCCTAACCAAGGAAAGCCAAAACACCATTCAGCTTCGCTACCTTCGTTATAATACTGATCATTTTCATAACGGATGACGCCTTTTTCTCGTTCCAGTCTTCCAGTTATCCGATCAATGATTTGAATTGCCTGTTCTCGCGTTACAATATTTAATGGATAAATTAAGGATAATAGCGATAAGTCCGTTTCTTTCGTCTCACTTTCACACGGTAAGAGTTGATTAAGTGCTTTTTCCCCTTTTTCAATCATATAAGTAGGAACGTTAACAAGCGTTTGTACTGCCCTTAAACCTGCTACACATGCCCCAACACTAGAAGCGTGAATTTCTACATTTTCTTCCCACATACCGTTATCAGGACTCTTCCAGTACTCCAAACATTCTAAATAATCAACGAGTTTTTGTACGATTCGGTGGTCAACTTTGTCTCTAAGCATCGGTTTACCCACCTGAATTCCCTTACCAATTCCAAATAGCATGATACCAATGGCGTCATTTTGTGCATGACCCCACTCTACGGGAATTTCTTCAAGGTCTTTGGAATACCTGGCATGAATGTGCTCATGTAAATAATTTGGCTTTTGCTCTGTATGAATATCGAGCTTCCATTCGTACTTTCTTAGTAGGGAAAGTAACGCATGGTATGCTTTTTCATATCTTGTACATTTTGAATTTAAATATGGCATAACCGCATAGCATACATCTCTGATCCATACGTAGTCATAGTCATCTGATGTACTTGCAACATAAGCTCCATTCGGTAGTCGCATGCTTTCAAGTACACTGTGCAGCTGCTGTTGATTCATATCCCTCACCTGCTCCTTATTTTTTACTACAGTTATACCCTATTCGACAAATTTAAACCATTTTATCGAATAAAAAAACCGACCCGGGTACATAGGGGTCAGTCAAAAGTCTGATTTATTGCAGCCATTTCTTCTATCACAGGTTCCATCCTGTACACGTAATCAATGTAAGAAAGGAGGTTGTCTCTGGCTTCTTTCACTTTCATAAATTCCGTCTCACGTATAAAAGCATGAACGAAAATTTCAATTCGTTTCGAAAGGATGTCATCTTCTGTCTTCATCATTAACACGCTTAAATCAATACAAGCACAATGATGTGTGTAGTAAAGAGCTTTGTCATAGTCAGTAATATCCAATGACTTGCCCCCTTTCTAGGAGCTTACCTCTAGTATTCGCTTGGCAGCTCCACTTACACGAAGAAAAAGATAACAGTCATATTATTAGGTATTCAAAATAGTGGATAGAATGGTTCTGAAATTCACAATAACCTAACGAGCGCCTTGTATCTTATGCTTTAAGGATGGTCATACCGTCCTTTTGCTCTACCTTTTTCTCTTTAAGAAGCTTCCCCATCGCACGCTTAAAGGCTGCTTTACTGATGTTGAATTCCTTCTTAATCGATTCAGGATCACTTTTGTCTGTAAACGGCATTTGGTTATCGCGTTCTTTCATATATGCCACCAACCGATCAGAATCCTCAAGTCGTGCTTCTTTGACGAGAGGACGTGTTGAAACATTGACTCGTCCGTCTTCTCTCACGAACGTAATCCTCATTGTAAGACGTTCTCCTAGTCTTACTTGCTCTTTCATTTCATCTTTATGAAGATAAGCAAGATAGCCTTCGCTTGTTAGAATAGAGACTCCGTCTTCAAGAAAACGGAAGACAATGCCCTCCACTTCTGTATTTTTGGAATCAGGTGGTGCTATTACAGAAAGTTCCTGAATTTCTTCAAACTTACTTAAATCGGCAAATAGTCTCTGCTTTTTATCGAGCTTCAACCCACAGTATAGTTCATCTCCAATTGCCGGCCATGTTGCCCAATCATAAGGCAGGTCATCTTTTGAGAGAAGCATGTCCTTTTGTATTCCGATATCGACAAAGACGCCAAGACTGTGTTTAACTTCAACAACTTTCAATATTGAAAAAGAGTCCAGTGTTACGGTCGGCATTGTTTCTGTTGCAGAAAGTCTGCCCTCGTGATCATGATACAAAAACACTTCGACTTCATCATTTTCCTCATATTTATTTAGTGATTCTCTCTTATGAAGCAATACATCTTCATATCCATTTGTTAAAAAATAGCCGTATTCTTGCAAACGCGCCACTCGTAATTGGGTTATTTCTCCTGCTTGTAATTCACTTGACAACTTGATTCACGCCTTTCTTTGTTCTCGTCATAGTATATCACTTCAAACATAACTATTTCCCTTATTTATCATAATCCTTATCATCCTGTAAATACTAACATCGACACCAATGAGAAAAGGAGCGTTGAACGATGTCCACTTATCGTAAAGTTGAAGAGATGTTAAAGAATGCACACGAACTAACAGAATTTGCTGATGAGCAGCTACAGCTAGCAACAAAACAACAACCTGAAATCAATGATCAAGCCTTTACCGAAACTCAGCAGCTTCTAGAACGTATGTCGATCGAACTTGATAAGATGATTCACAGTGCAAATCCTGAACAGCGTGATGCACTCAACAGAGCACAACAGCAAATTCAGGATCGGCAAAATGATTTCATATTAGGATTAGATACGTAAGGTCTGCTGTATGCAGACCTTTTTTCATTACAAATTATACTAAGAGAACGTGCCAAACTCACTCGCTAACTTTTCTGAATGTGTTCTCCGTGCCTTTCTTGCTTTCATTCGATCCAAACCGCCATCATGAACAAACTGCTCTTCCTTCGTTTCAGGGAGTGCTTCTGGAACTTTCGTTGGTTTGCTCTCTTCATCTAATGCGACAAATGTTAAGAATGAAGTAGCGCATACTTTCTTTTTACCTGTTAACACATTTTCAGCAAATATTTTAACAAATATTTCCATCGAAGTGTTGTGAGTCCAACTAACATACGATTCCAGTGAAACTACTTCCCCTTCTCGTATCGGACTAAGAAAATCGATTGAATCAGCTGAGGCAGTCACCACAGATGATCGAGCATGTTTGGAAGCTGTAATTGCGGCAATATCATCGATATAAGCCATCAGCTTTCCTCCGAACAATGTGCCATGGGTGTTCGTATCAGATGGTAAAACAAAACTTGATTTCGTAGTTCTTGATACGCTAATCAGTTTCTTTGTTAATGCTGTGTTCGACATTATTTTTCCTCACTCTTTCTAGAAAAGCCCGATAGCCGTTCCATCATCAGAAACATCCATATTAAGGGCAGCTGGTTTTTTTGGTAATCCTGGCATTGTCATGACGTTTCCAGTCAATGCGACAATAAAGCCCGCTCCGATGGATGGGCGAAATTCTCTTATCGTAATCGTAAACCCTGATGGTCTTCCGAGTAAAGTCGGATCATCAGAAAGAGAATATTGCGTCTTTGCCATACAAACTGGAAGATGACTCCATCCATTTTGTTCGAACTCTTTTAATTGCTTTTTTGCTTTTGATGACAGTTCTACACCATCAGCTCCATATATTTCTGTTGCAATTGTTTCAACTTTCTCTTCAATCGATAAATCAAGGTCATAAATAGGTTTGAAATGATTTTCTTTCTGCTCAATCTCTTGAAGAAGTGTTTCGGCGAGCGCCACTCCTCCTTCTCCGCCTTCTGCCCACACGTCCGTTAATGCCACAGGTATGTCGTTATCCTCACACCAATTAAGCAAGGTAGTGACTTCTAGGTCGGTATCACTTACAAAACGATTGATCGCGACAACAAAAGGGACACCATATTTTTTAATTGATGAGACATGCTGTTCAAGGTTTGCAAGGCCAATCTTTAGAGCATTGATATTTTCGTTCTTAAGCTGATCTTTCGGAATCCCTCCATGCATTTTAAGAGCACGAACCGTTGCTACAATAACTGCAGCAGCAGGCTCAATGCCCCCGGCTCTCATCTTAATATCAAAAAATTTCTCAGCCCCAAGATCTGCTCCAAACCCTGCTTCAGTGATAACATAATCTGACAGTTTTTGCGCCATCTTTGTAGCTGCAACACTATTACAACCGTGTGCGATATTGGCAAAAGGCCCACCATGAATTAGAGCGGGAGTATTCTCAAGGGTTTGAACCAGATTTGGGTTCATCGCATCTTTAAGAAGCAAAGTAATCGCGCCTTGCACGCCTAAGTCAGCTACCGTTATCGGTTCTTTCGTCCCACTATACCCGATTACGATGGATGCAATCCTCTTCTTAAGATCATTCAAATCTGAGGCGAGGCATAGAATGGCCATTATTTCTGAGGCAACTGTAATATCAAAACCGTCTTCACGAGGAACACCTTGTGTAGGGCCACCAAGACCAACTATAACCTGTCGCAAAGCACGGTCATTCAGGTCAACAACGCGCTTCCAAGTCACTCTTCTTATGTCAAATCCAATTTCATTTCCTTGATGAATATGATTGTCAATAAGAGCGGATAAAGCATTATGAGCAGAGGTAATGGCATGAAGATCACCCGTAAAATGAAGATTGATATCTTCCATCGGCATCACCTGAGAATAACCACCTCCAGCTGCGCCTCCCTTAATTCCCATGCTCGGCCCAAGTGAAGGTTCTCTCATGGCCACGATTGCTTTCTCACCAATTCTATTTAACGCTTGAGCAAGTCCGACTGTAACTGTGCTCTTCCCCTCCCCTGCTGGCGTAGGGTTAATGGCAGTTACGAGCACGACCTTACCAGATGGTTGATCGTTTAGTCGCTTCATACTATTCAATGAAATTTTCGCTTTATAATGACCGTAAGGCTCCCATTCATCATCGTTCAAGCCAAGATTTTGAGCTATTTCACTTATTCGCTTCATGTGAGAAGATTGTGCAATTTCAATATCACTTTTTATTTGCAATTCTGATTTCATAAAATCCCTCCATACAATGAAATATGTATTCCATTTTCCATCTTACCCAAGTTTATTCGTTACGTTAAGGAATATCTATTAATTTGCCATTTATCTTGACATTTCTTTAAATAAACGATATAGTTAAATTAACCATTTATCACAAAGGATATTTGATTGAACAATTGATTTGTTTTTTCAACATCCTATAAATGGTGTAAATTTAAAGTGCACAAAGATTGTGCTAAGCTTTTAGGAGGAACAAACATGCAAAACGGTAAAGTAAAATGGTTTAATGCAGAAAAAGGATTCGGCTTCATCGAAATCGAAGGTGCTGAAGATGTATTCGTACATTTCTCTGCAATTAACGACGAAGGTTTCAAAACACTTGAAGAAGGCCAAGACGTTTCTTTCGAAATCGTTGAAGGAAATCGCGGACCTCAAGCTGCTAACGTAAACAAACTCTAATTTTATATATGAGCTCAAGGAACTGATGTTTACATCAGTTCCTTTTTTGTATGCTTTCGTTTAAGGATTGCTTTGGCTGGTCATACTATTCTTGAATGATTTGTAAAGGTGGGATTGTATGTCAGAACCATATTCTGATCTTCAGCAAATTGAAATGTCGATTAAATCTGCACAGCACCTTGTTGGTCAGGCTACAAAAAGCATGAATAGCAACCAGTTGAAAGCGGCTCAAGACGCCATTGATCAAGCGAAGGTACAATTTCAACAGGCTCTTTCACATAGGACAGGGACAGATGAACAGTTCTATGAATTCTCAAGTGAGTTAATTGAGAAATGTGAAACCCAATTAAACGAAGCGAACGAATAAAAGAAGCAGCCATTTGCTGCTTCTTTTATTCGTTATCCAATTCAATCGAACTGCTTATTTCAGTTCCTTTCAATGCTTGAACTGCAAGACGGTGGCATTCTTTATTCTCATCACGTGATATATGTTTGTAGATTGGCTGTAGTCTAAGTTCATTTAATGAATCCTCAATACGATCCATCCATCTCGTTAGCAACGGCTCATACACTGCCCACTCTCCAGAAAGTTGATTGATCACCACCTGTGAATCACCTTTAATAAGAATTTCTGTATCTTCAATATCGATGGATTTTGCCTCCTGCAATCCTAACCATAATGCGGCGTATTCCGCTTCGTTATTATTTTCAAGGTAATCCAATGAACGGTTGATTCTGATCCGCTTTCTTTTTCTACCTTCATAAAAATAAATAACAGCACCGCAACCTGCCTTTTTCGAGTCTTTATCAAAACTGCCATCAAAAATAATTTCAATAGAAGCCGGACGTTCTTGCTTCTTTGTCATATATGTTTCAAGTTCTTTAACTGACCACTTTGTTCCCCGATTATCAAGGAAAAAAAGGTCAATCGAGCGACCTGTTTTCGCAATATCTCTAGACATCAGCATTGCTTCATTAAACGGCAACTCATCTGAAGTCATCCAGGATGAGATTCCTCTTGGGGTTTTATACTTCCATTTCACAATCACATTCATCGTATACTCACTCCTTACGTCAAATGTTTTCCCAACTGCTTCAGCTCATCCCCTACCGTGCATTCGGTTATACAAAATCGCTGTGCATGGCATTTTCCATAGTCATGTTGATTCACGCGCTTCAGCAAGCAATCTTGACAATATGTATCAAGAATTAGACCAACTTCCATCATAACTTCTTTCTTTTTCATGCTTTTCACTCCTAGGCACCATCCTTTCTCTACAGCTTTCTCCTTTTACCTTAAATGTATGTCTTCTCTGAACGAACATGATTATGATAAAATACAACAAGACCAGCCGACAGGGAGGAAACATATGTGATTGAAGTCTATGTAGACGGAGCAAGCGCTGGCAATCCAGGTCCTTCTGGAGCCGGTGTTTTTATAAAAGGAGATGGCCAACCTGTTCGTTCGTCTTTCCCCCTTGGTATCCTAACCAATCACGAAGCAGAATTTGAAGCGCTTATTCACGCACTGTTGCTATGTAAGGAGAAGCATTATCGAACGTTATCGGTTAGGACAGACTCCCAACTTGTCAGTAGCGCAGTTGACGGACGTTTTGTGAAAAACAAAGCCTATCAGCCTTATCTCACGCGCTGCCTCGCATTAGTAGACGAATTTGATTTATGCTTCATTAAATGGATACCAAGTTCGAAAAACAAAATGGCTGATGTGCTCGCTCGTAAAGCCATTCAGATGAATAAAAAATGATAGGCATACTGCAACAAAATCAGTTAAGAGTTTGCTCTCCCTAATAAAACAGCGCCTTTTCATGAGAAGGCGCTGTTTATTAATATTTTGATAAACCGAATTACATACGGATCCGTAAACCAAGAGTATCGAGCTCTTCTTTCAATCGGTCATAATCAACTGCCAGCTTACTATCATCGAAAGAATACTCCTCTAGCTCAGGTATAGCTTTTTCGATAGTCACTAGCTCTCGACTAAGTTGTGCTAAATCCTTCCCGAGAGAAAGCTTCTTGCGATACCGGTTAAACTTAGGATCCAGCGTGTCTATGTTTTCAAAGACACCATTAACAGAACCATATTGTTGAATAAGTGGCAATGCTGCTTTATCTCCAACCCCTGCAACTCCTGGAATGTTATCTCCTTTGTCACCTAGTAAAGCCTTTACGTCAATCCACTGATCTGGCGTAATGCCATACTCTGATTTAAAATGCTCTTCCGTATATACCCGATCCCCTTCTTTTCGAATCGCAATAATTTGAGAAACAGATGGATTCAAAAGCTGAAGCAAATCCCGATCATTACTATAGATATAGCAATCTCCCGTCTCTGTTTTTGACCACATGTGAGAGAGCGTTCCCATTACATCATCCGCCTCAAAGCCTTCTACACTCATTTGAGGAATTCCTGTTGCATCAAACAATTTAACTGCTGTTTCAAACTGTTGAATAAGCGCTTCTGGAAGATCCTGTCTTGTACCTTTGTAATCTTCATAAAGTTCCTTCCGCTTCGTCTCGTTTCGCTTTACATCCCACGTCACTACGAGGTGACTAGGGTCATACTCTTTCAAAAGTGAAATGATTTTCTGAAGCTTCACTCGAAGAGCGTTTGTATACAATCCTTCAGGGGTCCTGGACAGTTGATCTTCTGTTTTACCATAAGCTGTGGCAAAGTACCCTCTGCTAAGTAAATTAAAGCCGTCAATTAGGATTAATCGGTTCATACGTTTTAAACTTCCTTTCACACCATAAAGACTTTTCTTTTGTAATGGTAACACAAAAGGAGGTGTTAACGCGTTATCAAAAAAAGAAGCCTTCGCGAGGGTGCGCGAAGGCTTCTTCTACTTTTGAGGATTTTTAAGCTTTTCAGCTTCCATCTCTGCATATGACGGAAAATCCTTGTTGTTCGATTTTTTCGCATTGTTGTTACGCTGCGCATTTGGATTACCTTTTTTCTGTCGCCCCATCGTAACACTCCTTTATTGTAGGTTCTCAATAGTTTGTGTCAGATAGGGTTGATTCTATTCAGTCAAAATGAAGCTCCTGTTTGTAAGAGCGAAGAAACGCGACATACTGTCTGGAAGCTTCCTGGAATGCTTTCTCATTTCGTTGGTCGAGAGCTTGATCAATCGTTTTCTGGTATCGTTCTTCCTGGAAAGTAAACACGGCTTCATCAAGGATTAATTGGGCGTACAATTCCAACTCAAACGTTTCTTGTTCCTGTTTCTTTTTCATGGCACGCTGTTTCATATTGTCTTTGTAAGACTTATGATGATTGTTCATGTTAGCTCTCCCCCCTCTGAAGCTCTTTTTTCTATTATACGAGGGAAACGTCAAAATATCAATATTTTTCAGAATATTCCGATATAACTTTTTTCTTATCTCTATTAACTCCAAAATGCCTATCCTAGAGTGGATATCGATCAAGATCAAAATAATTTTTCTTAAGAAGCCGCTCTTGACCCATTAGTTCTTTATACGTGAAAGAAGAAGATAACTTTGACGTGTCGATCAGCATCAACTGCTCTTCGACATCACCTACCAATTCATCAGTTTGGTAGCACATTCCACAATAAATACATTGTACCGACGGCAGATCTACGATTTCTACAGCTCTCGTTCCATCTGGAAGCTCCCAATATCCTTTATCGAGCGTTTCAAATGCCCCATCCTGTTCACACCACTTGCACTTCATACAGTCTCCTCTCCTTTTTCGCCATCTTTATACTTCGACTGTTCTGAGTTAAATTTCTTTTCTTTCATAACATCTCGTTTATCTCGTCGGTCTTTCAAGGAACTATGCTCAGCATCTTTTTCATATTGTGACCTGCGGTTAAACCGTTGAATTCCTTCAGGAACAAGATTAAATCGCTCATCCGTCATTAATGAATGGATGCCGATCGCGGGTTTCTTCTCCAACTCATAGATTTGATTGAAATACGAATCCGCTGTTCCAGGCGTATAATTTTCCGGTTCTGGATAAGACGTAATAACCCCTTCAAAGTTTCGTAAAATAACTTTGTCTGCGCTTTGTGAAATCATATAATTTGGCTGAAGTGCGATTTTCCCTCCCCCACCTGGCGCATCAACAACAAACGTTGGAACAGCATAGCCTGACGTGTGCCCCCGTAATCCTTCAATAATCTCTAATCCTTTCGAGACAGGTGCGCGGAAATGACCAATTCCTTCTGATAAATCACATTGGTAAATATAATAAGGTCTTACTCTAATTTTAACGAGATCATGCATCAACTTTTTCATGATCGTGACACTATCGTTAATCCCTGCTAATATGACCGCCTGATTCCCAACAGGCACACCTGCATCGGCAAGCATTTCACATGCTTTCTTCGACTCCTCTGTAATCTCAATGCTTGTATTGAAGTGAGTGTTTAACCAGACAGGATGATACTTTTTAAGAATGTTACATAAATCCTCGGTAATACGCTGCGGAAATACAACTGGTGCCCTTGTTCCGATCCGGATAATTTCTACATGCGGAATAGCTCGCAAATTCTTAAGAACATATTCTAAAATTTTGTCATTGATTAGTAAGCCATCACCACCAGAAATGAGAACATCTCTTACTTCTGGAGTCCTAGCGATATAACTAATCGCTTCGTCTAATTGCTTTTTAGGAACGCCCATGCCGATCTGCCCTGAAAATCTTCTTCTCGTACAGTAGCGACAATACATTGAGCATTGATTTGTGACCAGGAAAAGAACCCGATCTGGGTATCGATGGGTCAACCCCGGCACAGGAGAATCTTCATCCTCATGAAGTGGATCTTCTAAATCATATTTCGTTTTGTACATTTCCTGTGAAATCGGTACAGACTGCATCCGAACGGGACAACGAGGGTTATCTGGATTCATTAGTGATGCATAATAAGGTGTTATATTGAGCGGAATGGTTTTCGTAGCAATTTTGACACCAGCTTCTTCATCCGGCGTTAAGTTAACAACTTTCTTAAGGTCGTCAAGTGTCCGGATCGTATTCGTTAATTGCCAGATCCAATCATTCCATTGTTCATCCGTTACATCCTTCCAGAGTTCAATATCCTTCCAATGTCGACCTGGTTTATACAGCTGCATTAGCATCAAACATTCCCCCTTTGATAATCTACTTACATACTATGCAAGATTAATGCCAGCTCCATTATTTCTTTCAGCCAACATAAAATAGTGAAGATAAAAACGCTGGATCACGCTTTGGTGTCAACTTGTTATATGCGCCTCACGTATCAAAAAACGTAAGATCAGTGCTTGAAACCCCCTTTCCATTTACGTGAATACTGTGGGATCCACTCAATGATGAAATAAATGAACAGTTTTAAGGAGCCACGATTTTCGATAACTTTAAGCCATTATGTTCATTCCAAAAATATAGGCAAAATAGAAAAAGCCATTCGTGCTCAATTTTCGGCACTATGGCTTTTCGATAATTTTAATAGCTTATACTGCAGCGTTTGTCTTGGTATACGAAGCTGTTTCGCTGCTTTTTGGACATTGCCATCACAATGAAGCATAGCCTGTTCAATAAGATGTCTTTCTGTTCTCACTAATGTCTCTCGCAATGGTTCTGTTAGTATTTCCTGTTTAGGTTCTGGAAGTAGCATTGGGAAATCCGAAGAAAATAATTTTTCGCTTTCCACGAAATTCATAGCAGATTGAATCACGTGTTCAAGCTCTCTGACATTTCCCTGCCAATAGCGCTCAGATAAGAGCGCACTCGCTTTTGCGTCAATTGTTTTCACCTTTTTGTTGAATTTCCTGTTATATTTATCGATGAAGTGCGCAATGAGATCAGGGATGTCACTTCTTCTTTGCCTGAGAGGTGGTAACCTTAAATAAATGACATTAAGTCGATAAAATAAATCGACCCTGAGACGCTTTGCCTGAAGCGCAATTTCGGGCTCTTCGTTGATCGCGGCAATAATCCTAACATCCACTTTTCTTGTTTTTCCTGCCCCTACTCGACGTATGACGCCATCTTCGAGCACTCGTAATAGTTTTGCCTGTACGTCGATTGGCATCGAGTTAATTTCATCTAGGAAGAGCGTTCCACCATTCGCTAATTCAAATAACCCTTCTCGTTCTTCTGCGCCGGTGAAGCTTCCTTTCGTTGTCCCAAATAGAATTGATTCAAGGATGGTCGCTGGTAACGCAGCGCAGTTTTGTGCGATGAAAGGACCTGATCGCTTCGAAGCATTATGAATGGCCTGTACGATTAGTTCTTTCCCTGTTCCTGTTTCACCATAGACGAGGACAGGAGAATGAAGATCGGCTGCTTTTCTAGCTCTCGCTTTGACTTCTTTAAAAGCTTTGTCATTTGTTAAAATATGATCAAATGTATAGGTTGTACCGTTATCAAACTCGCTCACCGTCTTCTTACTGATTTTGGCCTGTAATTCCATTACCTTATCAGAAAGTGTTTTGATCCGAGAAATATCACGTGCAATTTCAACCGCGCCTTCTAATTCGCCATTTACGACGATCGGAAGTGTTGTATTAACAGTAGATATTAAGCGTCCCTTCATGTTGCGATAGGTTTGATCCTTGTTATAAATCGCTTTTCTAGACGACATCACGTGGGACAATGTACTCGTTTCCTTCGAAAGTGATGGGAATGCTTCTAAATAATGTTTTCCAAGTACATCTTCCACTTGTAAACCATCATGCCTTGCTGCGATTTCATTATAATAGATCGTCATACCTTTATTATCAACAACATGAATTCCTTCATCGATACTTTCAAGAATAGCTTTGAAAAGACCATCTGTTATTGAAATGTTAGCGTTCATAGCCACCTCCACCTACTGCCGGTTTTTCATCTATCAGTGCCTATTATTCGGCACGAAAAGTCAGCATCTTACTCCAGAGATTCATATTTTCCCAATCATGATAAATTTTCACGTTATTCACAAGTCTTCCCCCATATTCGTAACCGAGCTGATGAAACACGGCATTCATTCCAAAAGAAAGGCTTCTTGCGATGGAGTACGCATAATAAATGTTTTCTTCTACTAATTTTTTTTCTAACTCCATAATCAGATGGCGCATCGTCCCCCCTTTTCTAAATTCTGAGAGCGTTGCACAATCCGTCATCTCTGCATTCTTATATTTACGATTCACTTCTGCTGAAGCTGCGCTTATCATCAGTCCATCTTCTTCTAAAACGAAAAAAATTGTATCGTCTTTCATTGCTTTTTGAATGTATTCTGGATCATCCATCGGGGTCGGGTAGACAGCAAATACTTTCTTATATAATAGCGCCAGTGCTTCAGCATCACTTTCCTCCGCCTGACGCACCATAGGCTTTTGTTTTAGTTGGGAAGATGATTTCTTTAAGACCTCTTCTAGAATCAGATCTTCATCCGTCCATGACGTGCTATTTCGACGCCAATTCTCTCGATATTTCGTCATCAGATGGGCATCTATTCCAGAAAAATAGTTTCGTATTTTCCCCTCATAAGTAAAACCGATTGAAAGGAACGCACTTACATCTCCTTCTTTCACTTTCAGAATGCATTTGGAATACTCCGACGTAAACAGCGACTGAATATGAGAAGTAATACCATCTAAGTTTCCAGTATAATCATCAATTCGTATGCGTTCATTAAAGTGATCATGATGACAATCGAATGAATAGTCACGCCCATCATAAATTCGGTCGGTAGTTTTATTGTTTTCTTGATTCACTTCAATTCCTCCTTCTCCAACGCTTCAATCAATCCCTTCACAAAATGAAAAAGAACGGCTAACCCGTCCTTCTTTTCATGTGCCACACCAGTCTATAATAATGTGAACGAATAGCTCTGCAGCTTGCATCATTTGGTTGATTTCAATATATTCATTCGAAAAATGAGCGAGAGCTGTTTCACCTGGCCCAAAGACAATGCAGGGCGTATTTCCTACTTCATGAAGCAGTCCTCCATCCGTTCCCCAAGGCGAAGCCTCAATCGTTAACTCCTTACCCGTCATGCTTCGATAGTGGCCACCAATGATCCCTATGAGCGGGTGATCGGCATCCACTTCGCCAGGAAGCCATCTTGCTCCAAACCATTCGATTGTTACAGGATGATCTTGTAACCATGTATCATCAATCTTTTCCAGAGCCTGTTTTAACTCACTCTTGGCATTTTCTAACTCTTCTCCTGGAATCACACCCATTCTTCCTTCGATGGCAACTAGGTCTGGGACAGAGGAAGGCCAGTCTCCACCTGTTATTTTCCCAATATTGATCGGCACTGGAATAGGGATTTTCTTAAATAATGGATCTGTGATCCGCTCATTTCGAACCTTTTCAAGATCCTGTATAGCCTTTATTACCAAAACACTTTTCTCTAGAGCAGATACCCCTTCATACCTTGTCCCTCCATGTGCTGATCGACCTGTAACACTTATTCGGAACCACATCGAACCCTGCTGTTTAGGAAATACTTTCATCTTCGTTGGCTCAGGGATGAGTGCTGCGTCTGCATGGTATCCTCTTTGGATTGCAGCTAGCGTTCCCGTTCCTCCGCTTTCTTCTTCTACAACGCTTTCAAATATAACGTCACCTTTTAAGGTAATATTCAATTCTTTGATACATTTAAGTGCAAGAAGCATGGCGGTGTTCCCGCCTTTCATATCAGTCGCACCTCGTCCATAAACACGCCCATCTTTCACATGACCACTGTAAGGATCTTCATGCCAATCTTCCCGATTACCTGGGGGGACCACATCGACATGTCCATTTAAAATAAGTGATCGCCCACCCCCACTTCCTTTTAGTACTCCTACGACGTTAGGACTTTGCGAGAAATCCGTTCGATTGGCACAAAAAGCAGGATGACTAACGGTTTCTTCACCAGGGATGAAGCGATCAACCGTTAGATCAAGACGTTGAAGCAGATCCTCAACAAGATTTTGCACCCCCGCTTCATTCCCCTGGATACTATCGCATCGCACAAGATTTTGAAGCAACTCTACGCCAAAATTCTCGTTTACGTTCATCCATTCTCTTATTTTTGTCTTCACGAAGTAAACCTCCTTACACGATCTACATTAAGTTCAGCTTCTGTAGCACTGATAATGTCTTCTATAGAGAAACCAGGCATTACCTCTAAAAGAAAGAGTTCACCTTCTTCAACTTGCATAACCGCTCGTTCTGTTATGATCATGTTCGCTCCTTTTTTCACCGTTAGCGGAAGAGAACACGTCTTAAGTATTTTAGGTTTGCCATCCTTTGTTGTGTGACTCATCAGTACGATCACTTTCTTCGCCTTTTGAGCAAGATCGATGGCGCCTCCCATGCCTGGAACCCGTTTTCCAGGAACAATCCAGTTCGCAATGTCTCCTTCACCACTTACTTCAAGGGCTCCAAGGATGGTCAGATCCAAATGGCCTCTTCTTACCATTCCAAACGCCTGTGCGCTATCAAAAAAAGAAGCACCCGGATGAATGGTGACGGGATAACCTCCCGCATTTGAAAGATTGCCATCTTCCTTTCCTGATTCGGGACTTCCTCCCATTCCAAGAATACCGTTCTCTGTATGCAGCATGACTTCAAGTGAGGGCGAGAGATAATCCGCCACTAGGGTCGGGATGCCGATTCCAAGGTTGACCATCATACCGTACGTAACCTCTTTTGCTGCTCGTTTTGCAATTAACCTTCTCGTTTCAGCTCCCATACCCACTTCCAGTCCACCCCCTTGCTTACAATCACATGATGTACAAACACACCCTGTGTCACAATTTCCTCAGGGTTCAATGCTCCTATCTCAACGAGTTCAGTCGCCTCAGCGATCGTTGTCTCTCCTGCAGCAGCAATAAGCGGATTAGTATTTCGTGCACTTTGATCATAAATAAGATTACCGTATGGATCGGCTTGCTTACATGCGACAAGCGATAAGTCTGCGGTTAACGCAGGCTCGATCATAAATTCTTTTCCGTTCACGATGACCTTCTCTTTCCCTTCTTCTACTGAAGTTCCCATTCCTACGTCTACAAGAATACCTCCTAGCCCCATGCCACCTGCTCGAATTTTCTCTGCAAGCGTCCCCTGTGGATAAAACTGAACTTCAAGTTCCCCGCTATGCATCTGTTTTCCCGCTTCAGGGTTCGAACCGATATGGGAAGCAATTAGCTTTGAAACTCGTTTTTCTGTGACAAGTTTTCCAGGACCAATCCAAGGGAAACCAGCATCATTACAAATCAGAGTAATGTCCGTAATGCCAGAATCGAGAATCCATTCAATCAGGGTCGGTGGGGACCCTACACCGCCAAACCCACCGCACATAATGGTCATCCCGTCCGTCAGAAGGTCAAGCTCTGGAAGCAGGCGCATTTTACTCGTCAAGATAATTCCTCCTTTCATCAGCTGATTGATCTTGTTTCATATAACCCTTCTGTTTCAAGCTCTGAAACAAGCGAGGAGAGTCCACTATTTAATTTGGATAAGAGTAGATGTACTTCGTTCTCTTGAATAATTAATGGAGGTGCTATGATAATGGCATCGCCCGCGATCCCATTCAAACCACCTGCTGATGTATAAACGAGGAGACCCGCTTCATAACATTTTCGTATCAATCGATTTGTTACTTCGTGTTGAATTGGAAATGGCTCTTTTGTCAGTCGATCCTGGACAAGTTCAATAGCTGTTAGCAATCCTTTTCCTCTTACATCGCCAATAATTGGATAGATTGATTGAAGCTCTTTCAAACCTTTCAGAAGGACCGCACCACTTTTTTCTGCATTCTGAACCACGCTGTTCTTTTCGATGTAATCTAAAACTGCAAGACAGATCGCTGAGGAAAGAGGATTTGCACTGAACGTGTGGCCACTTAAGACCACCTTTGATCCACGTTCAATCGTATCAATGATGCGTTCAGATACTAGCGTAGCTGCCATCGGGGTATACCCTGCACTCATCCCTTTTCCTAAAGCTAGAATGTCAGGAGCAACACCCCAATGCTCCATCGCGTACATTTTCCCTGTTCGGCCAATTCCGGTCATGACTTCATCTGCAATAAAAAGGATGTCATATTTTTCACAGACTTTTTTCATTTCTTTAAAATAATTCTCCGGAGGAACAACTGCACCACCTGCGGCACCAATAATCGGTTCACACACAAAAGCAGCAATGGTATCAGCCCCGAGACGTTGGATGGTTTGTTCAAATTCTAGAGCGTACTGTTTGGAACAATTTGGACATTGATCTTGAAATGAACATCGGTAACAATATGGAGGAGAAAGTTCTGGATAATGTTCTAGTAGCGCAGCAAATCGGCTTCTACGGATCACATGTCCTGACATCGACAGAGCCCCCATCGTAATGCCGTGATAGCTCATCCATCTCGATATGACTCTGTTCTTCGTCGCCCTCCCCAGTTCCTGCCAATACTGAATCGCTATTTTCAAAGCCGTTTCCATAGCCTCTGAACCACTATTTACAAAGAAGACCCATTCAAGATCCCCTGGTGCTGATTCACATAAACGTTCAGCTAATTTCTCTGCTGCTGAACTAGTAAATTGAGATCGGTAAACAAATGAAACTTGTGCAGCCTGTTGAACCATCGCCTCCGTTATCTCAGTAACCCCATGACCAATGTTTGCAGTGACAGCACCTGAACATCCGTCAAGAAATGAATGACCATCCTCATCGTATAAATAAATGCCCTTCCCATGTGAAACTAAAGGATATTCCGTTCCTAGAAGAGGTTTGATCAAGTGACTTCTTTTATCCATATCGAAATTTCCCCCCTCATATTTGTGTCTACTTACAGCCTATGTTGAAAAGTAGAAAAATTCTATTCCACACCATCTACAAAAAATTCTGACTTTGTTGTACGATTTGGATAAGAGGATACGGAGGGACGCTTATGGGGTTAACAGTTAGGGAAGCATTACAACTGCCTGAGATGAGAGAAATTAAACTGATTGCCGGCAAACAGGGAATCGATCGTGACATTAGATGGCTTACGATTGTTGAAGTTATGGAAGACATGACTCGCCTTCACGAAGGGGAGTTTCTCATAACGACGGCTTATGGCTGGAATGAAAAATCAGAAACCTATACAAATTTAGTCAATGCGCTCGCAAATCGCCAGCTTTCTGCCCTCGCTATTCATACCGGTTTCTATCTTGATGTCGTGCCAATCGCGATTATCGAAGCGGCTAATCGAACTGGATTGCCCTTACTAGAAATTCCAAGGACGATGAATTTTTCAACAGTAACTAGATCAATCCTAGAACAGCTCGTTAATAAACAACTCTCGCTGCTCGCGTACGCCCAAAGAATTCAAGATGAATTAACATCTCTCGTTTTGCAAAATGCTGGATTTTCCGCTATTACAGATGCACTTTCAAAGTTACTATGCAGCAATGTTTCAATCTATGACGCAAATCATGCGCTCATTGCTGGCACATATGTGACAAATAAAATTTACCCAATTGAAGAACGTCTTCCGATCGTTACAGAATATGAGACGATTGGAACGATTCATATCCAAAAACAATCACCTCTCTCATCTCTTGATCAACTTGCCCTAAAACATGCCGCTACCATATTTGCCATTGAATTTCTGAAATTAAAAATCGTTGAAGATACACGTGCACAAATGGAAACCGATTTTCTCGATACACTGCTTACTCATTCTTATGAAGATGAGCCTTATATCTTGAAAAAAAGCAAAGAAATGGGATTCGACTTAAACGGTGCCAATCGAGTGGCCATTCTTTCTTCTTCTAATCTGACTTTATTAGAACAATACTGCCAAAAACAATTAATCACTACGAGGACAAAGGGGATTGTAAAGAAAAAAATAGATCATGTTGTTGTACTTCTTCCAGGAGACGCCTTACCTTTCACAAAAGAGATAGGTCACGCCTATACAATGGGAATAAGTTCAAGTACACTTGGCATCCATCAACTCGAGAATGCACTTAAAGAAGCGGTAACCGCCCATCATTTCGCCAAACATCGAAAGGAAATAGTACTTCGTTATGAAGAACTTGGCGCTTATCAGATTTTCATTCGCTTAAAAGAAAATGGAGAAGACCTTTCTTCCTATTACAATCCATTGTTATCATCTATTGTTGATTATGATCAAAAACATCAATCACAGTTGATGAGAACACTTGAAACCTTTCTAGAAAATAATCTCGTCATCAATCGAACTGCCGAGAAACTCTTCATACACCGGCATACGTTGAACTATCGGATTAAACAATTAGAAAAACTAACTGGAGTCGACATCTATTCCTACGAACAGCGGATTCATATTCAGTTCGCTTTACTTGCCTATCTAACGGATTCTATCCTTCAAAATTAATACGTAAAAAAGAAGATCTCCCAATGGGAGATCTTCTTTTTGTGCCAAACATACGCTTTCATTCAATTTTCTTATCGATCCACTTTATTAAATACGCTGGTACATTCTCAAATAAACCGAACATAATTATCAGAATATTGGTTATCCACAGAATTTTGTGGGTAACCATGTACCCACTCCTATACCCCCAGCCATTCAAAACATACCCGTATGGGGTATACTGTTTGAACTGTTGATAAGTGCCAGAAAACCAATGATAACAGTAGTTAGACGAGTTATCAACAATCAATTATTTGCTTCTTTCTGTTTGATATCCTCACTTGGTCTCAATTTCGACGATAGCGTTAAAATTATGCTACAATGATGTTTATCCTGCTAAACACGGCAAACCTTTACCACCTCTAAACGAGACTTCATCAAGAGGCGTCAGCCAAAGAACCATCAAAGTGAGATGCATCTCACTTTAATGGAAGTTTCACTCTTTGAGAACTTGAATCGGAAAGGAAGACACCAAATGGAACACATGTTAAACCCCCGAGTAAAATCAATCGAAATTTCGGGGATTCGCACTTTTTTTAATATGGTCGCAGATTACGAGAATATGATATCTCTTACGATCGGCCAACCTGACTTCCAAACGCCAGAACATATCAAAAAAGCAGCTCAGTCTGCCATCGATCATAATCGAACAACCTATACTCATAACGCAGGTATACTTGAACTCCGAAAAGCAGCGTCCCATTTTCTACAAACCAAATATGGATTATCCTACAAACCTGATACCGAAGTCATTACGACATCAGGTGCAAGCCAGGCAATCGATGTCACGCTGCGAACGATTCTAACCGAAGGATCTGAAGTTATTCTACCTGGTCCTGTGTATCCAGGTTACGAACCAATCATTACACTCGCTGGGGCTACTCCCGTCTACGTTGACACTACGAAAAATGAATTTAAAATGACGCGTTCATTGATTGAATCTGCTTTGACAGATCGGACGCGATGCATCATTTTACCTTCTCCTTCAAATCCTACTGGCGTAGCCATGTCCAAAGAAGAACTTGCAGATATTGCTGATCTATTGAACGGCAAAGATGTGTTCGTCCTTTCTGATGAAATTTATTCTGAACTCAATTTCTCAGGTACTCACGCTTCTATTGCGCAATGCGCTGGAATGCGAGACAAAACAATCGTCATCAATGGCCTTTCCAAATCTCATGCGATGACTGGATGGCGGATTGGCTTTCTCTTTGCTCCCGAGAGTATTTGCAAACACATCCTAAAAGTTCATCAGTATAACGTTTCCTGCGCATCCTCCATTTCTCAATATGCTGCGCTTGAAGCATTACAAAACGGCCTAAATGACCCGGAAGAAATGAGAAAAGAATATGCGATCCGTATGAATTATGTTTATGATAGGCTCATAAATATGGGACTTTCACCGATCAAACCTGATGGTGCATTCTATATTCTTCCATCTATCAAACAATTTGGGTTATCTTCGTTTGATTTTGCAATGAAGCTTGCAAAAGAAGGCAATCTTGCGGTTGTACCAGGAAGTGCGTTTTCAGAATATGGGGAAGGATTTGTTAGAATCTCCTTTGCTTACAAACTCGAGGTACTAGAAGAAGGCATGAATCGATTGGAACAATTTCTCGAAAAATTTTAATATCAAAAAAATCAGTCTGGACGCTTGTCCAGACTGATTCTTTATGAGGTTTCTATTTCATTATCTTCGTACGAAATCCAATCGCTATAGCTACCCGGATAAAGTTTGGCATGAATACCAGCTTCTTGAAATGCAAGTAAATTCACACACGCTGTCACACCAGAACCGCAATAAACGATCGGCTCCTGACCATGTTCATTCTCCCCTACTCTCTCACGAGGATCTTTCCAAATTTGATTTTCAAGGATGTTATCTCTCCAGAAATAATTCACTGCACCGGGAATATGACCAGCTTTCTGATCAATTGGCTCTACTTCGCCAGCATACCGCTCAGGAGCCCTGGAATCGATAATCGTCCTCCCATTAAGATGAGCCTGCTTCACGTCACTCATAGACACAATCATTGATTTATCAAGACTGATCGAATACTGGGATCGCTGAACTCGAGGGACCTTTGTTTCGATTTTCAACCCCTCCCCTCTCCATGCTTCGATACCACCATTTAAAACAGCGCGCTGTTTATGACCAGCAAATCCAAGCAAGAACCAAAGTCGAGATGCCATGGTGCCATATTGAGAATCGTATAGAATTACTTTGGAATTCTGTTCGATTCCAAGCCGTTCAACGAGACGTTGTAACTGCTCCTGATCGGGAAGAGGGTGTCTTCCCCCATGCTCCCCTTTGTCACCAGAAAGATCTTTCTCAAGATCAGCATACACAGCACCCGGGATATGCCCTTCAAGATAAGATCTATGGCCACTTTCCGGATTTCCCAGCTCGAACTGACAATCAACAATTACCAATTTATCATCATATAAATGATCGGATAGCCATTCAATGGAAACGAGATTTTTCATTGATTACTCCTCCACTACGATCGATTTTATTTGTGCTAGATTTTCACTTTTCTCCTCAAGAACCTTTTTGGTTACAGTGCTTGTTAGCATGCGACTTCTAGCATCAACATAAGCGTTCACTTGATTCTTGATTTCAAGCTTCGTTTCCTTGACTAACTGCTCATAAAAAGGGACGGCATGTGCTTCGATCGTTTCCCTTTCAGCATGTAAGTAATTCTGAACAGGTGATTGGAAGGTTTCTTTCAATTCATCTCGTAGAGAATCTCTTCCACCCTGTTCAAAGAATTGCTTTGGTGATTTAAACTCAGTACGGGCTAGCTTTTGAACAACTTCAACAGAAATGAAAGAAGCGAGTGTTTGCGTGAATTCAGGAGTTTCCATTACCTGATCATCAAGACGTGAAAATCGAAAGTCAGCTAGCTTTTCACTAATCAGAAGCTGAAGATCTTTCTCATTCTTCTGCCTTTCTCGCTTCATAAACCGTTCTACACGGAGCGAAGCTGCCCTCATTTCTTGCAGCAAATCCTGATCGATATCTTCAATAAGGTTATGAGACGCGTTCGTTAGCCCTTCCCGTCCTTTTACAACAGAAGGATTGAACGCTTCTTTAAAGAAATCATTGAATCGATAGAACAGGCGCTGAGGGATATAATGAACGAGTTCCGTTAATTCTTGCTTGATGAACCCGATTGACTCTGTGATGGAATACTCCGTAATAGACACGTTCACATTTTCCGCATATCGCTGTATTTGCTGGAGCTCTTTTTCTTTTTGGTCCACGTTCATCTCGAAATGCGACAACCACTGTTCAAGCAGTTTAGCTACTCGACTGATTTCGGAGATATTAGCCTCGACTGCCATGTACGACAGATCTGATTGAATAAATTGATAAAATCGTGACTCAAATGCATCAAGACCACCTTTATCCTTTAAGCGATCTGGCAATCGCGATAGAAATTGCCTATCTTTTTCGTTTGGCTGCTTCGCATCGAGAATTCCAGCAAGACTTGAGACAGGATACAGTGCAGGATAGCGGATACCATATTGTTGAAGCTGATTGGTGACATGATCAAGTACGATTTGTAACTCCGCTTCATCCGAAGCAAGATCTGCTGCATTTAACAAGAAAAACATCTTATCGAGTTCAAATACATCTTTCACTCGTCCAAGCTGAATGAGGAACTCTCTGTCCGCTTTTGAAAATGCGTGATTGTAATAAGTGACATAGAGAATAGCGTCTGCTGATTTCATATATTGAAACGCTACTCCTGTATGTCTTGCGTTAATTGAATCCGCTCCAGGTGTGTCGACTAACGTGATCCCTTCCTGTGTTAGAGGACAATCATAATAAAGTGAGATCGACGAAATAAAAGCGGCCTTCGTTTCATTCACAACCATGTCTTCGTATTGATCCATTGAAACTTCACGCTGCTTGCCAAGATACGCCATTACGTCTTTTCCTTCTAGTACAGCTCTTAAGAAAAGCGCATGTGGTTTTGTATCAGCAGATTCTCGTTTAAATAGCTTGCCAGCCTTGATGATTTGCAAGCTATCTTTCAACGTGAATGCCTTTTCTCCAAAATAGGAAAAAGAATGATTTAAATCATCTAGTAATTCATCCTCGGATTTATAAAAAATCATGGCAGTTTTATGTTGATGCTGTTCATTGACTGGACAGATACGATTAAGAGTAGCTGTCGTCGGGTTGGGTGAAGATGGTAAGATGCGTTCACCGATCAACGCGTTCGCAAACGATGATTTACCTGCACTAAATGCACCAAATAAGGCGACAGTGTAATTCTTTTCCGCCATTTTCTTCGCTCTTTCAATCAGGTTCTCGTACGTGTATTCAAAACCGGGAAGATCACTAATTTGCTCAGCGGCATCATTAAGAGCACGCACTGTTCGGTCTGGTGAAGGAAGAGCTTCTGCCTTTACTTGTTGAGTAGATTGCTGCTTTTTCTTCTTCTCACTCGTTTTGGGGACGGTTTTCTCACCATTAGATTCCACAATCACGACTTCTCTGCTCTCATTAGAAAGGTCACGTCGAAGCTCTTCACCAATACGTGTGGCATCATTGTCAAAACGACCTTCTAGTATTGACCATAGACCTTCGTATTGATCGTCAGCTTCTTCAATTCTCTTTAGGAAGCTCGTTGCCGCCTCTTCGCCAACTTCCTTTTTAAATGACGCATTCACGTCAGAGACGATTCGTTCGTGATCCGCCTTCACTTGTTCGAGAAGCTCGTCCTTCACGCGCTCCGCTTGCTGTCTCAGCTGCACCTTTAGCTTATTCGAGATATTCTCCGTATAATGAAGAACGGCTTCACCAGTCGCTCCATTGCCCTTCTGCGCTTCATCTTGAATCACACTAAAATCAGCGACAAGTTGATCATCTATAACCATTTCTTTCTTTTTCAAACGGGATGTATTGACAAGCTGCTGAAGGAGCTGTTGAAAATGCCACTCCAACTGAGATTTTACCTGTTCTTCTAATCCGCTAACAAATCGATTATAGCGAGCGGCACGTTCCTGATCAGTTTTCTTCTCGCGAAAGACTAAACCAACTTTAAAACCTGGTTGCAATGATTCAAGATAGGCTCTCCCAGCTTCCCGAACGTCATAAGGCATCAGAATTGCGCTTTTGAGGATATTAGCGGTTTCTGATTGGAACTCCTCCTCGATTAATTGGAACCTTTCTTTGGAGAAAGACATCGTTTTTTCTAAGGCTTCATACACCTCACTTACCTCGTCATCAGATGAGACAGTTGTAACGTCACTTAGAAGCTCCACTGCTGAATCATAAACACGCCCCACTTTCTCCTCAGACGTTTTCTTCGATAGACCCTCCATGTACGTCTTTAACTGCTTAAACTGATTATGTGGGTGGTCACTTTCTCTTAATGAAATAAAAAAGAAGGACTCAAGTGACATTCCCCACGTTTCAAATGATTCTACTACAGAACGTTGAAACGACTTGAATGAGAGTTCGGACTCTTTATGTTTGTCAATTTGATTCACAATCAAGATCACTTTCTTGTTTTGACGATAAAGCTCTCGTATAAATTGATAATTCACTTCAGATTGAACGTGGTTATAATCCATAACGTAAAAGACGACATCTGCTAAATACATGGATGATTCCGTTGACAAGCGGTGTGCCTCATCAGTTGAATCAATTCCTGGTGTATCCACCAACACGACATCTTCCTCAAGAATAGATGGTGCGGATAGTTCCACCCGCTCAACATCATCCCCATTCAGGCAATATGTTTTAATTTCTTCCATATCATAAGGTGCTTTAAATACCATTTTCTTTCCGTTCTGAAAATAGACAGCCGCTTCTGGATGACCTGAACGAACTCTTACAGTATTTGCACTTGCAGGTATAGGACTTGAAGGCAGAAGATTTGTTTCAAATATGGCATTTATTAATGAAGATTTACCTGCAGAAAAGTGTCCGGAGAAAAGAAAGTGCTGCTCCCCACTCACTAATTTATGAATAAGCTGTTTAATTTTTGTTGACTCTGGTGCTTCAAGCTCTCTCTCGATCAGCGCTAGCCTTTCAAAGAGAACGTCTTCTTTAAGCTTCGTACGTGACTGATGCTCTTGCTTCATAATATCCCGCTGCCTTTCCGTAAATAGTGTCTCTATTAGAATAACGCTTTCAACTCAATTTTCCCAGTATCGAAGTAATAAAAACCAATATATAGCGAAGACTTTTCGTCATTTTTATTATTTTATAACGTTCTACCTATAAGAGTTATGATTTAAGGCAAAAAAAAGCCGGGAAGATTCCCGGCTTTTGGTGTGTTGAATTATTTATTTCCTTTGTCGTTGAACTTACGACGCTTGTTGCCGCTACCGCTATTGCTACGGTCTCCACGGTATCCGCCGCCGCTTCCACCTTTACGACCGCCGCGATCATTACTGCGGTTACGGTTGCGATTTCCACCACCGCCACCACGGTTTTGTGCTTTTTTTGCACGAAGTGGAGCGATTTCTGTGATCTTAACAGGTGTTGTATCCGGCTCTTTCGTTAGCAACTTAAGTGCTGCAGAAAGAAGCGTTACAGAATCGTGGTCATCAAGAAGCTGTTCAGCTGATGAACGATATACTGAGTGATCCTGCTCTTCAATTGTGCTTTGAAGCTGTTGAATCGCCATTTGTTGCTGGCCTTCCATCGCTTCAGCAAAACTAGGAATCGTACGCTTCTGCATGTCCTTCTTCGTAATTTTCTCAATTACCTTCAAGTGATCATACTCACGAGGAGTAATGAACGTTGAAGCAAGACCTGATTTACCAGCACGGCCAGTACGACCGATTCTGTGAACGTAACTTTCAGGATCTTGAGGAATATCAAAGTTATAAACGTGAGTTACACCACTGATGTCTAGACCACGTGCTGCAACATCTGTTGCTACCATGATATCGATCGTGCTGTCTTTAAACTGTTTAATAACTTGATCACGCTTGCCCTGTGGAAGATCACCGTGAATTCCTTCAGCCATGTAGCCACGTTTCTTAAGTCCTTCAGATACTTCATCCACGCGTTTCTTTGTTCTCGCAAACACAATTGCAAGCTCAGGTGACTGAGTATCAAGAAGGCGACAAAGAATATCGAATTTCTTAGAATCACGAACTTCATAGTAATGCTGTTCAATTGCAGGAACAGTCATTTCTTTTGATTTCGTTCTTACAGTTTCAGGTTTGCTCATGAACTTCTCAGCAAGAAGTGCAATTCGCTTCGGCATCGTTGCAGAGAATAGAAGCGTTTGGCGCTCGTTTGGAACACCTTTAAGAATTTTTTCGATGTCTTCAATGAAGCCCATGTTAAGCATTTCATCTGCTTCATCCAGTACAACGAATGAAACTTCTGAAAGACGAATCGTTTTACGTTCCATGTGGTCGATCAGACGACCTGGAGTTGCAACGACTAGTTGTGGTCTCTTTTTAAGTGCTTTGATTTGGTGAACAATACTCTGACCACCATATATAGGAAGGGCACGTACGCCTTTTGCTTGACCGATACGGTTCAATTCTTCTGCTACCTGTACAGCAAGCTCACGCGTTGGAGCAAGAATGATTCCCTGTACATGCGATAGAGAAGTATCAATCTTCTCGATCATTGGAATACCGAAAGCAGCCGTTTTACCAGTACCAGTTTGAGCTTGGCCGATAACGTCTTTGCCTTCAAGCGCTAGAGGAATCGTACCTGCTTGAATTGGTGTTGTTTCTTCGAAGCCCATTTGGTTAACGGCTTCAATCAGTGTGTTACTTAAACCTAGATCTTGAAATTTTTTCAACTTTTAAAAACTCCTTTTTACTTTTAAAATGCATTAAATGCTATAGACGGGAGAAAAATCTCCTGATAATGTTCAAAAAAAGCATCTCCCTAATGTTGGAAAACGCTCGGAACAAGCAACTCTTCATTCACATATAGCCAAAGTTAACAGTACCATTATTATGATTAAAATTCAACTATGCGTTCTAAAAAGATTTTCTGGTCACTTCACAGATAGAGGAATTTCCTTCTCAAATCCAGCTTGTAGAGAAGCTGTTACATCACCTTCTTTTCCATTCCCAATCATTTGCCCATTCACTTCCACAATCGGTCTTACTTCTTGAGTTGTGCTTGAAATAAAAACTTCATCACTTTCAAGCAGCTCCTGCTTTGTAAACGCTTCTTCTTTAACTTGTATACCGATATCTGCCGCTGCTGAAAGAATCTTTCTTCTTGTAATGCCATCAAGAATCAAATGATTTGCAGGATGAGTGTAGAGAATTTTTTTCTTAATCATGAAGACATTGGTGGAGCTTCCCTCCGTCACTGTATCTCCTCTATGGAAGATTGCCTCATCGAACCCCTTTTCGTTCGCTTCTTGTTTTCCCAATACATTCCCAAGCAAATTTAGACTCTTTATATCACAGCGTAACCAGCGAATATCTTCAGTAAACATGGCACGTCCTGGTAAACGAGATGGCTCTGCTTCGTATTCTTTTGTATAAGCAACAAGAACTGGTTCTGACTTCTCAGGGAAGGGGTGGTTCCTCGGTGATACGCCCCTAGTAACCTGCATATAAATATGGCCACTTTGTACGTGATTCAATGATAAAAGCTTCTCTACTTTTCCTCTTAACTCATTCATTTTATACGGAAGTGTTATTCTAATTTCGTTGGCGCTTCTATCTAGTCGTTCTAGATGAGCATCGAGTTCAAAAAATTGGCCATTATAGATGCGAACAACTTCATAGACACCATCTCCGAATTGATACCCTCTATCTTCTATATCAATAGATGTCTCTTCTCTTGTGACAAATTCCTCATTAAATAAAATCAATGGAACACACTCCCATCAGTTGGTTTAATTCTCTATTACCATACCATATTCAAACGATAAATTTATTAATTTAGTTTTCTGAATAATTGGAGTTATTTTACTTTGGCGAATTTTTGTTTTCCATGTTTACAAAGCGCTTTCAATCTACTAAAATTTGTATTTGAAGAGTAATTTTTCTAAATATTGGGAGGGTTTTGAATGAAAAAACTATTGCCTTTTGTGATGCTGTTCTTACTTGTTTTTGCCGCAGCTTGCAGCAACAATAGCAGTTCGAACAGCAACGAGAATGCTTCAGGTGGAGAAAATACAGAAGAAGCTAGTGATTCAAGTTCATCTGAAACAGATATTAAAGGAGATCTTCTCGATTTCCAACTTAATTTGATCCAAACAGTTAACAAAAATGATTCACCAATTTACGCATTTGAAGCAGCTAAAGCAGCTGAGGAAAAGCCTTCAGACAAAGAACTAGCTACTATGAAGTCTGATGCAGAAGACGCTGCCAAAACGGTCGCTGAAGATGTTCGGGGAATTGAAGTACCTTCAGAACTCGATCAATACAAAAGTGATATTGAGACGGCATTAGAAGATCTTGCAAAATCATATGAGACTAGAGCTGCGAATCTTTCTGATGACCCAGATGCAATGTATGAAGAATCTGATGCTCAATTTACTTCTTTCGAAGAAAAAATGGGAACTGTATATAAAGATGCTGGTCTTACTAAGCCTAGCTTCGCTGCAGATCTTAAAGAGTAATACAAAAAACCGTCACACAATGCGTGACGGTTTATTTCTGTCTATTACTTCTTATTAGAACCCGTAAATTGTCATTCCACCATCTACATACAGGGTTTGACCAGTCATATAATCAGATGCTTCAGTCGAAAGAAACACAGCAGCACCAACAAGATCCTTAAGCTCACCGACTCGTTTCATAGGTGTCCTAGCAAGAATATCCTGCAAGTACTCCTCATTTTGTAATAACTGCTCTGTCAGTGGCGTTCTAAAATACCATGGTCCTATGGCATTTACAGTAATACCATCTTCAGCCCACTCGAGCGCCAGATTTTTGGTCATTTGAATCATGCCAGCTTTCGTTGCAGCATAGGCTACCCCCGTTCTAAGGGCAACTTGTCCCGCTACGGAGGCAATGTTAATGATTTTCCCACCATCATTGTCTTTCATGACTTGGGCACACGCCTGTGACATAAAAAAAGCACCCTGCAGGTTTGTTTGAAAAATTTGATTCCACTCATCTTCTGTTACGTCACTCGCTTTTGATCGAATATTCATTCCCGCATTATTGATCAAGACATTAATTTTACCTGCTTCTTTCTTGATTTGATTCACTGCTTTTCTAATCTCTTCGTTCTTTGTGATATCTACTTGAATAGGAAAAGCTTTTCTACCTAGATCACGTATAATCCCGGCGGTTTCTTGAATATCTGCTTCCGTCCTTGCAAGTATCGCAACATCAGCTCCTGCTTCTGCAGCTCCTATAGCTAGTGCTCTCCCGATTCCCTTTCCTGCACCAGTGACGACAACGACTTGATCCGTTAAATGAAACGATGGTAAATATGACAACTCACTTCCACTCCTCTATGTAGGTCTACCAGAACAACTTCTACAAAAAGAACAAAAATCCTTCACACATTTATGTTTACATAATAATATTATGGACTCTTTATAGAGGGTGTTTTCATTAAACAAAGACTGTACGATTTAGAAGAATATGTATTTTATAGGTTTTCGTGGTACACTTGAGGAAAAAAGGGGGATTACAGGTGCGTGAGGATACACTCGGATACTCCATGCGCGAACTTCGAATGTACCTTGGACTTTCACAGACCGATCTTTCAAATGGCATCTGTACACAGGCCTTAATCAGTCAAATTGAGAATAACGATGTTTCTCCCTCCGCTGAATTGCTTTATCAGCTTGCTTCAAGGCTTGGTGTTGATATCAACTACTTCTTTCATATGAAGGAAACGCCTCGCCTGGATTACGTCAATGAAGTGATTCGGCAGGTAAGGCGACACATTAAGCGACGTGAATATCACGAAGTTGCCGAAATACTTGAAGCAGAAGAATCGAACCCCCTTTTCAAAACTGTTAAAAACCAGCAATTCTATCTCTGGCATCAGGCCATTTGTATCTACTATATCCATCGTGATCCAGTTGTTGCAATTGAATTGCTCCATAAAGCCCTACACCTTACAACGACCACTTCCAAAAATTATTCTGAACGAGAAATTGAAATCCTCATTAGCTTGGGCATCCTATATAGTGAGGAAAAAGATTGGGATCAAGCCTTACCACTCTTTCATAAGGCTACTTATCATGTTCGCTTTTTCCCCATTATTAATGATGAAACAATCGAAATCAGACTTTACTATAACTACTCTAAAGCGCTAGCTACCTGTCGAAACTATGAAAAAGCACTATCCATTGCTAGAGAAGGTTTTCTAATCTGCCGTGAGAAACAACGCCTCTACTTATTTGGTGAGTTAAGCTACCAGTGTGGCAAATTACATTATATGCTCGGAAATCAGGAGCTTGCTTCCGAGTATCTAGGCACTGCATCGACCATCTTCAAACTTGATCAGAACGCTGCATTCAAACATCATGTAGATGAATATGCCAAAAAGATCGGGTTGCTCAGTCACAAAGCATAATCTATTTTTGCTTTGTTTTTTCAATTAATATCACAATGAAATTAAAGAGAGACACGAAGAAAAGTCCTGCCGTTATGAATAAAGTGAGTTCTTCCATAGCATGTCCTCCTTTCAAAGAAATCAAGGACTATTCATTCTAATTTGTACAAATTGGACAAGTGCGACCACACTTCAGACCCCTTTTCTTTAATTAATGACAGTAAGGTAAATCTTCATCCATTAGTACAACCGTCGAAGCCTGCACCATCTCATGAGAATCGGTAGGTACAATCGCATAACCGCCCATAAAAACCAATGAAACTAGTAAAAGCGCCGCCCACTTTTTCATATCGTCACCCCCTTCAACTATTACATTTATATTACAACACTTCTAATTTTTATGTTTTTGACATGTAGGCGTGTTGCAATCAAAAAAAAAGCCTCGTTCTGTTTGAACGAAGCTTTTTCATATGATCACATAAACTTACTTATAATTTATGACGATTTAATTCTTCTACAACCCTATTTACAGACGACTGATACCGTTCTCGACTCCAGGAATTATAGGATGGATGAGGAACATCTTCCACAACCGTCCATTTTTCACTCATCACATTTGCAAGCTTAAAAAACTTCTGAGCAAATTTACCACATGGAACGAGCGTTACTTCTCGATCAGTAAGTTCTACTAAACGTTTCTGAAACTTTGTCAGAATAAACTGCTGAACATCATTCAGCTTATCATCTTTAAATTGAGGTTTGTGATTTGATGTGCGAATCGTTTCAAATGAATCAAGCAGATCATTAGCTGCATCAGCATCCGCTGGAGCATATGGCTTTTTTTGCATCGGGACATTGCAAACATTGAGAAGACCGACTACATCAAGAGATGGTCGTTCCATCTTCTCCTCCATATGCTTTTTCAGTAGCAGACCAAGGGGTTTTGTATATGCTTCACCAAATAACTTTTTAGACATCGTTGCACCTGATGGGCCAGCAACCGGTACACGATTCTTCACCTCAGCTACGTGAGGAGACTCCAGGATAAAGATTAATTTTGTTTGTGGAGTAACAACTCCTTGAACTTCATAACGCTCTGCAAGAACGTTGTATTGCTCTTCATATTTTGGCGACACTTCCATACTCATTCCCTGCCTTTATCATTTTAAAGCAACATTATTGTCTTCTAGATAGCTCATAATACGGTTACCCATTAACTGATAACCGTCTTCATTCGGATGGAAGGCATCTTCATAAAGCAGACGGTCTTCATTTTCAAGAAAGAGATCAGAAATTGGAACAAACGTAACACCAGAAAAGTCAGAAACGGTGTTTGTACTCGCTTCATTCCAACGATCTACAATCTCATTCATTTCAGGAATATCGTGAAAAGCTTCAGAAAAGGGATTGAATAAACCAGGAAAATAAATCGGTGCTTCTTCATTCAAACTTCGAATTTCTTTAAATATAGCCGTCAAATTTTCTACATAAATTTTCTTTTGAAGCGTAAAGTACTGTTGATCAAGATTTAGAAAATGACTCTTAACAACACCAAATAAATCATTCCCACCGATTGTTAAAAAGATGTAATCTGCATCTTTGATGCTTTCTTGCACCTTTTCTTCATCCAGTCTGTTCAAAAGATCCTCTGTCTCACTGCCAGTGATCGCAAAGTTATCAAGAATCACGTTCTTGTCCTGATTAATTTCAAAATACTGATCACTGACATATCCGATATATCCTTTTTTACCCTTATCTCCTACTCCTTTTGTTAATGAATCACCTAGTCCAACAACGTGAATATCTTTTGTCTCCTGAACAGCAGGGGCAGAATCTTCAGTTTCTTCCTCGACTACGTCCTCGCTCACAGGAAGCGTATTTATCAGTTCAGGCATAAAATCAGGCTTTACGTATACATATCCTGCTGCCGCAATGATGATGACAACGAGCAAGACCATGAATACCTTGATTGCTTTCTTCATAGTCATTTTCCTTTGCTGAAACAATTTAACTACTATTCTATCAAATCACATTCAAACCGTACATTGGTTATTCAAAAGGAATCTCATCAATAAGGTCATCTTGCTTCAAGCGATACTGAACCTGCCTCGCCATTAGTTCATATCCCTGATCATTCGGATGGAACCCATCCTCAAAAAACAAATTCTCATCTACAGAATGAAACAGTTCATAAACGGGAACAAACGTTGTGTTCTCATCCTTTTCAACTGTTCCCTGAGTTGCGCCGTTCCAGCGCTGAACAATCTGATCAATTTCCGTTACCGATTGAAAATTCTCTAATAAAGGATTATATAGTCCAATAAATAAGATCGGCGCATCCGAATTGATGCTTCTAATTCGTTTCATGATCGCATCCAGGCGCTCAACATAGTTCGTCTGCTCTTTTTGAAACATGTCGATCTTTAAATCCAGAAAGTGCTGTTTCACCACCTTCATTAAATCGTTTCCGCCAATACTCATGACGATAACATCCGCTTCAGAAAGGGCATCTTTCACTTCTTTATCTTTCAGTGTTTTATATAATTTTGGTGTTTGTCTACCGTGGACAGCATAGTTTTCAATCAGAATTGACGTATCCGTTTCATTCTCAATATTCGCCGCCAGTCGCCCGATATACCCCTGTCCTGTCGAATCCCCACTTCCTTTTGTCAAAGAATCACCGAGACCTACCATCCTAATATCAGGATCTTTCACAATTTCTTCATCATCAGTGGAGCTAGAAACTGCTTCTATCGCTTTACTTGTTACTTTAGGTTCACTCTTCGTCCTTGCCTGATCGTTTTTCTTAGCAATAGAAGCTATAACTGTCTCATTCGGTGCTTCATTTATCAGCATCATCGATGCTGCTTGTTTTACTTCATTCAACCGCTGTGTGCGATACTCCATAACAGGCTTGATGCTTAGTAGAATACCTCCAGCAAGAATGAGGAATAAAAACAGCCAAATTCTCTGTTTTTTCATAGGAACCCTCCCCATTTCATTTACTTTATTACCCTTATTGTATGATAATTTAACGTAAAATACGAAAACCGACGATTTCTTTTGCAAGTTTGTGCTTCTTCTTTATAATAGAGGGAGTATGTCTGTACGGCAAGGGAGGAGTAATAAAAATGAAAATGACGATTACGAAACCAGCAATGAACTGGTTTAAGCGAGAAATGGATCTAGAAAAAGGTGATCATCTCCGCTTTTTTGTGCGAGTAGGAGGTTGCAGTACCGTTCAGGATGGGTTCTCACTTGGAATGACGGTTGAAGACCCGATCGAACCAGCTATTCAAATTGAAGAAGAAGGCATCACCTTCTTTGTAGAACAAAAAGATATCTGGTTTTTTGAAGAACAAGATTTCACTGTGAAATTCAGCCGAAATAAAGAAGAAATTGAATTTGTTCACGGAAATTGATTAGAAAACGCGAAAGCCAATTGCTTTCGCGTTTTTTCTAACTGTTCTTTTCTAGATTAAAACGACTAATTTGAGAAAAGAGACCTTCTGACTGTAGAATACGAAGTTGATCATAGCCAAGTAAGTCAAAATGCGGAAATTCAGCTCTGTCATGCATCCATTCTGCTTTTAAACCATATTGTTCGCCCCATCTAGCAAGCTTCTCTTTATTTCTACATCCTGCTTTTGTGACAGTTTTGTATTGTGGAAATCTTGGATCATACCAAAAGTGTGTTAACAGTGCGACTTCACCTGACGAAACCTTTTCTTTCCATTCTGCAAGCTCGCGCTTTGATAATCCAAAAGCCATCTTTACGCACGCTCCGAAGCTGCGTTTTTCTTCACTTCTTCATAAGCACGGTGCCATTCTGGAAACTTTCTCCGAATTGAAACAGGACGAAATGAATCTTTTTTGACACAGGTGTGCATCGATTCACCTGTCACACATAATTCTCCATCACCATTTATTACCTCATAACCATAGTTCACGCGAATGCCATCATAATGTTCTACCCACGTTTTCACTTGAACTTGATCCCCGTATCTAACGGGGCGTTTATAACTCGCATTTATATCGACAACAGGTGATAGTATCCCCTCTTTTTCCATATCAGCATAGCGAAAGCCAAGGTTATTTATTAACGAAGTTCTCCCAAGTTCAAACCAGATCAAATAGTTTGCGTGATAGACGACCCCCATCTGATCCGTTTCCGCATAACGAACTTCAATAGGTGTTGTAGCTATGTACATTAGAATTCCTCCTCTTACTTCAACTATCCATACTATTCTACCATAATTCATGCTTCTAATCGGATGCAGAAAGACTGAGTGGCGACAAACCACTCAGTCTAATAATTAATTCTATTGATTCGTTTCACCCTTAATTTCATTTTTCATTGCTTTCATGCTTTCTTTGCGGCATTTATTCTTTTCTTTAATTTGCTACTTTTGCTCCTTGCTATCCGTAAATGCAATCGAAGCTTTAGCAGCGTGTATGTTTTCATGCGTATCCTCAACAATTTGCTTTAATTTTTCAGCATTATCACTATGATAGTCTGGATTTGATTTCATTACATACCCTCCTTAAACCAAAAAAATTTAAAAATTGGTATGCGTCTATTATGCCTTTATTTGATAGGAGGTATGCCTTTTTAGGATTGTAAGCTTTTTGGAAGAGTACCTGCAAGTTTCCCTTCATAATATAGCATTTCTTTACGTATTTCAGCGCTGCACCCATTTGAAAGGAGAATATTCTCAGCTGCTGTAAAAACTTGATTCAACATTCGAATCCCCATCCGATAATCAACAACTACATTATTCTGTATCCGGTCTTCATAGGCGGATAACGCTATTAATAGCCTATATGAGCATTCTAGAAGCCGCAGTGGGACCTCATTTAGGGAATTCTCTTGACCATCCTCAAGAAACGATTGAAACTCCTGATCATCTTCATCACACATTAGGAAAAAGGTTCGAGGTACATCGTGTAAGTCGTGTTCAATATCCGAAATCGTAAGACTCATGACAGCCAGCCTTGAAGCAAATCCACCAACAATCGATGCCGTTCCACATCCATAAGGTGGTCCCGATTCTTCAAGCATACGATAAATCTCACTGCCTAACTTTTCTTTACTTTCCATCATTATCACCTCTCTTACCAGACCATACCCTATCTTCCCGTGTTAAAATCTTCTAAATGGCTTCGTCAAAAATAACTGGGCTCATATAGTCTACGCTCTTTCTAGAAATCTCCATTAGATTTTGCCAGAACTCTTTAACATTATCCTGATGATTTCCTTGATCAAAGCTAATTTGGAGCCATGATAATTCCTCAAGAAGCCTTACAGAAGATCCAATCCAAATCTTTTGCCCATTAACCTGAATGACAAAAGGTTCATCAAATTTAAATGGGAGATAAATCCCTGATTGATTCGGGTGCAAAATGAGATGTTGAAAAATAGTTCCTTTAAAAAGACGCGCATAGATAAGTAAAACACGATCATTTCGAGCCGCCGCTTTTTTTAATTGGTGAAGTGTTTGTGACTCACCTAGCTCAAGACTCGCAATTGTCCGATCCCAATTCAGTTCTTCACGGTACGGAACAAGATATCCCATCTGCTGCATTTTGATTTCAAGTTCCTTCACTAATGCATCTTCCTTGTGCTCATCTTCAGATCCTATCGTCGAGATTGGTTCAATTCTTGCTGTTATCGTCATAATGTTCCCCCCGAAAAAACGTTTGTATTCTAACTTTTCGTCACTTCCCTATTCTTTTAGGTACCTTTACAGGAAATGAAAAGAATTTGTTAAAAATGAAATAAACCAGAAAGGTGTTGCCTTTCTGGTTTTTGACCTACTATTTCCCTTTTGGAGGGGCATAGTCCGGCTCAAGAGTGCCTTTCGTACTCATTTGCTTACCCTTATTTCCTTCTGCTTCAGGATTTACTGACGCTAGATGATTCGGCTTAAATGATTTTGGAAATCGCTTTGGGTTACTCATTTAGATCTCCTCCTTTATCCCTTATGCTGTGCAACTAAAGGAGAAATATCAAAGTTCTTATAAATTTTTAGCATGTTTTTGCTCGAATTTATCTTCAATACGTTCAATTGCTTGTTTGTCATTCATCAGTTCTAACTTATTCTGCATGACAAGTTCTTTGAAGGTTACTTTTTTAGCCTTTCTCATGTTAGTCTCCTTTCTTAGACGATCTTCTTTAGAAGCAGTATTCCCTTTTTCACAAAACTTATTACATATTCGGACTTTTTTGTTTATTCTTTTTGTTTTTTCTTATGACGACAGTTAGACAGATCTAGTTAACAATAAGCAAGGATAATACAAAAAGGGATGCCCCTTCTATAGGAGCATCCCTTTCGCATGTATTAATTTGCAATTTTATCGCGAAGAACCATTTGAAGAATACCACCGTGGCGATAGTAGTCAATTTCAACTTCACTATCGAAACGAGCAAGTACTTTAAATGTTTGTGTTTCGCCTTCTGGTGATGTAGCCGTTACGTTAACCTCATCACGTGGTTTCACGTTTTCTGTGATTTCAACAGCAAACGTTTCTTTCCCAGTAAGGTTATACGTATCTGCAGTCTCGCCATCTCTAAACTGAAGTGGAAGCACACCCATTAACACTAGATTACTACGGTGAATTCTTTCATAGCTTTCTGCAATTACCGTTTTGATACCTAGAAGGTTTGTTCCTTTGGCAGCCCAGTCACGGGAACTTCCCATACCGTAGTCTTTACCAGCAAGAACAACAAGGCCAGTTCCTTCTTCTTTGTATTTCATAGCAGCATCGTAAATCGGCATTACTTCATCTGTATTCCAGAACGTTGTCCAGCCACCTTCTGTGCCAGGTGCAACTTCGTTACGGATGCGAATGTTACCGAACGTACCGCGCATCATAACTTCGTGGTTACCACGACGGGAACCATATGAGTTAAAGTCGATTGGACGAACACCGTTTTCTTGCAAGTATTGTCCTGCAGGCATTTCTTTTGCAATCGCACCAGCTGGGGAAATGTGGTCTGTCGTAACAGAATCACCAAACTTAGCGATCGCTCTTAGGTCTTTAAGCTCATGAATGTCTTCTGGATCTTTAGAAAGATTCTCGAAGAATGGAGGGTTCTGAATATAAGTAGACTCATCGTCCCAGTTATAAAGATCTCCTTCACTTGTGCTTAACTCGTTCCAACGTTTGTTTTCGTCGAATACTGTTTTGTACTGACGCTTAAACATTTCTGGAGTAACCGTTTCAGCAACTGCTTGCTTGATTTCTTCTGCTGATGGCCATAGATCTTTTAAGAAAATATCATTGCCGTCTTTGTCTTTACCGAATGAATCTGAATGAAGATCAAAGTCTACTGTTCCAGCAAGAGCATAAGCAACAACAAGCGGTGGTGATGCAAGATAGTTTGCTTTCACTAGTGGATGAATACGTCCTTCAAAGTTACGGTTACCCGAAAGAACAGAAGTAACAGTGAGATCAGTCTTCGCAATCGCATCCTCAATTTCTTCTTTAAGTGGACCTGAGTTACCGATACATGTTGTACAGCCGTAGCCGACAAGATGGAAGCCGAGATCTCTTAGATAAGGCATAAGGCCTGACTTATCGAGGTAGTCTGTTACAACTTTTGATCCTGGAGCAAGGCTTGTTTTTACGTATTCAGGAACTTGAAGTCCTTTTTCAACAGCTTTCTTAGCTAGAAGAGCTGCACCAAGCATAACGGATGGATTCGAAGTATTTGTACAACTTGTGATCGCTGCGATCGCAACGGCACCTGTTTTCATCGTTACTTCTTTTCCATCGTTAAATTTAACGACAGCTTCCTTGTCGAATTCTTTCTTATCCATTCCAAGACCCTGGTTACCTTGAGGGGCAACAACTGCTTTATTGAACTCTTTCTTCATATCGGAAAGAAGGATTAAATCCTGTGGACGTTTTGGTCCCGCTAGACTTGGTTCAACTGTTCCAAGATCAAGTTCAACTACGCTTGAGAATTCTGGATCTTCAGATTCTGGTGTGTAGAATAAACCATTCGCAATAGAATACTCACGCACAAGATTAATGTGCTCTTCTGAACGGCCAGTTAGACGCATGTATTCAAGTGCTTCTTCATCTACTGGGAAGAAGCTACAAGTAGATCCTTGCTCTGGTGCCATGTTTGAAATCGTCGCACGGTCAGCAAGCGGCATGCCTGAAAGGCCTGGTCCGAAGAATTCAACGAATTTACCAACAACTTTTTTCTCGCGAAGAAGCTGAGTCACTTTAAGTGCAAGATCAGTCGCTGTTGTTCCACTTGGAAGTTCTCCAGTAAGCTTCACACCGATTACTTCAGGAACCGGGAAGTAAGAAGGCTGACCAAGCATACCAGCTTCTGCTTCAATACCACCAACGCCCCATCCAAGTACGCCTAGACCATTGATCATCGTTGTATGGGAATCTGTACCGAATAATGTATCCGGATAAGCTACATTTTCGCCGTCAACTGTGTTTTCCTGTACAACATTCGCAACGTACTCCAAGTTAACTTGGTGAACGATACCAGTTGCAGGTGGTACAGCGCGATAGTTATCAAACGCATCTTGAGCCCATTTAAGGAACTTGTAACGCTCAAGGTTACGTTCAAATTCTTTGTTCATATTGAATTCAAGTGCATCATCTGATGCATATTTGTCAACCTGTACAGAGTGGTCAATGACAAGATCAACCGGAATTTCAGGATTGATTTTGTCAGGATCGCCACCGATGTCAGCCATTGCTTTACGTAGTGATGCAAGGTCAACAACTGCAGGAACTCCTGTGAAATCCTGAAGAATAACTCTAGAAGGTTTGAATGGTACGTCGATATCTTTGTTTTGCTCGCTCGTTCCCCATTTAGCGAGATTTTCAATGTGCTCTTCTTTGATTACTTTACCGTCATACTGACGTAGAACGGATTCAAGTAAAATTTTGATCGTGTAAGGGAGCTTGCTTACCTTAGCGATGCCTGCTTCTTCTAGCGCCTGAAGACGATAGAAGGAATATGATTTACCATTGGCATCGAATGTTGCTTTGGAATTATAAAGTTCATGATTTGCCATATGTAGTTCCCTCCTCCAAATTGCGTAACACAGCGGATGTCGAAAAAACGTTTTCAACTACCCTTTATCCAGTTTAGTAAATTTCTAAACATAAGTAAATAACAAGATTGTTATTGGGCTCGATAAGAACAGCTTATCACCACATAGATTCACCTTAAAAGGACAGATTAATATGACGGAGGTGATGACATGAGTAAGCGAAAAGAGAATACAGGTCGAACAGGTATAAATGATGCTGATGCACAAGGAAAAGGTGCAGCCTATGACAATGAGTATGCGAATGAGCACTTAACGCCAGAACAACGTCAGTACAATAAAAAAACTAAGAAGCGACAGTAGGATAGAAACCCGTCACTACATGATGACGGGTTTTATGTTACAAATCACCATTCATTTCTGCTTCAATTGACTGCAAATCCTGTTGGAATTGCAGAAGCTGTGCTCGTTGATGTTCAGACGCATTCATCATGGCACTCTCTATTTGTTGTTTTGCTTCCCCTACTTCTTGCTTCAAATGATGCAAATCTTTTCCATACCCACTACTACTTACGATGATTTCTTTCTGTGCATCTACCGCCTGCTCATATCCTTGTTGGGCTGCTTGAAAGGACTGCTGCTTATCTTTGTTATAAGGCATGACTAAACCCTCCTTTTCTTTGCTTTCACCATAGTTTAACCACGTTCAGGCGTCCTATACGATGCGAATAAATGCCTTAATGATGATGGATACTACTTTGCAAGGAGGGATTAATATGACTGAAAGCAATACGTTCAAAGATACACGCAAAAATGCTCCTAAAGGACATACTGGGCAACCTGAACCAATGAAGGGATCCCATAAGGTAAAAAACAGAAATCATACAAGACAAAAAAATGGTGAAGGTTCTTAAGGAACCCTTTCATCTTTGTAAAAAGGCGGCCGTTTGGCCGCCTTTTATGATGCTATTTCCAACAATGCTTCTAGAATAATATCCTCTTCATCCTCAGAAACTGTCCGTAAATCAATGAGAAGTCTCTCCTCTTTAATTCGAACAATAACCGGGATGTTTCTGTTTCTTAATCGTTGCTCAAGCTCACTAGCTGAAAATCTTTTTGAACGGATAGAGAGAAGGAATGTTTCTAATTCAACAGCTGGCATCGTTCCGCCACCAACCTGGGAAGTGCCAGAGATGACTTCGGTATCGTAGCACGCTTTATTTAAAAGGAGCTTATTCTGCAAGTCTATCGCACGAGTCATAATCTCTTCCGCTTTTTTCGTAATATCCCTTATTGCAGGAATGTCAGTAGATCCTTCCAAAATGTGCTGTCTAAGCGTCGCTTCAAGCGCTGCAAGTGTAACCTTATCAACTCGAAGAACACGGGCTAACTGATTCTTCTTCAAACGGTCGATTAGGTCTTGCCTACCTGCAATCATCCCTGCCTGTGGACCACCTAATAATTTATCTCCACTAAAAGAAACAAGATCAGCACCGGCTTCTAGTGTCTCTTGAACAGTCGGTTCTTCACCGATTCCTTGCTTACGATAATCATACAATGCACCGCTCCCTAAATCTTCATAAAAAATGACATCATTGTCTTTTGCAATCGCAGAAATTTCTTCTCTTTCTACTTCAGACGTAAATCCGACCATCGCGAAATTGCTGCGGTGTACCTTCATCACCATCGCTGTTTCTTCTGTTATCGCCTGCTCGTAATCAGAACTATGCGTTTTATTAGTTGTTCCGATTTCTTTAAGCATCGCGCCACTTTCCTCCATGATAGAAGAAACGCGGAACGACCCTCCGATTTCAACGAGCTCTCCTCTTGAAACGACAACTTCTTGTTCTTTCGCAAGGGCACTGAGAACAAGAAAAACGGCTGCAGCATTATTATTGACCACCATTGCCGCTTCCGCACCAGTTGCCTCACATATCCATTTCTCAGCGATACTATGACGTGACCCGCGCTCGCCTTTGTCCAGATCGTACTCAAGAGTGGAGTAGCTTCTAGCAACATCCACCATATGACTGATGGCCTCCTCACTCAAACGTGCCCTGCCAAGATTCGTATGTAGAACTACTCCCGTTGCGTTCACGAGTGGCCGAAGAGTAAGCTTGTATGATAGCCAGGCTTTAGATTGAACCTTCTCAATAACTTCTGCTTGAAATTCTACCCTTGATCTTGAACTTCCACTGTATGAATTATTTAGTAATCCATCACGTAGGGCATTCATTTCCTGTTGAATCATTTGCTTTAACTTATCATTCGGGAGATCTTTCCCAATTTCTTGGTTCATTAATTCCTCTAGTATTTGATGGATAGGTGGCAATTCTCTCAGTAATTTCAATTTCTTCATCTCCTAACAGCGAAAGGAAAGACACCCTGCGGGGGTGCCTTTTTATGAGTTCATTTTTTCCATTTCATGAATGAATGTTTGTCCCTCTGGATAAGATCCTGATTGCAATTTCGAATGCATTTTCTGCCCATTAACCGTCACTTCAAATGCACCACCAGAGCTCGGAATTAGCTCGATACTGGTAATCTGTCGCCTAAAATGATTAAATAGCGCTTCCGCGAAACTCGCGGCTTTAGGGGCATAGTTTCACTGCATGCAAAATTCAATCGATATGGTATACGTCATAAGAGGTACCTCCCTATGAATTTCATATTGTCCATACTATATCATTTCAAAAATTGAATGAAAAGATTTATACTCTTCTAAGGAGGTGGTACTATGTCGAATCAGGAAAAGATCCGTTTAACTTCCCTCTCCACGAAAGGTGGTTGAGGATGCAAAATTGGTCCTGAGGACCTGGCGCAAGTTTTGCGTCATTTACCTAATAAGAAAACAGATCCAAATTTACTAGTCGGTGTGGAAACGTCTGACGATGCCGGTGTATATCGCCTTACAGATGAACTCGCTATGATACAAACGGTGGATTTCTTTACCCCCATCGTTGATGATCCATATATGTTCGGTCAAATTGCTGCAGCCAACTCCTTAAGTGACGTTTACGCCATGGGTGGTGTGCCAAAAACGGTACTTAACATCGTCGGTTTCCCGATTAAGAAGCTTAGTCCGGATATTCTAACAGAAATCTTGAAAGGCGCCGCAGATAAAGTAGCGGAATCTGGAGCCGTTATTGCGGGTGGGCATTCCATCGATGATCAGGAACCGAAGTTTGGATTATCCGTGACAGGACTTGTTCATCCAGACGAAATTTACATGAACGTGGGAGCCAAGCCAGGTGATGCAGTAGTGTTAACCAAACCGATCGGTGTCGGCATCCAGACAACTGCCATTAAACCTGCTAAGCTCACTGAGGAGCAACTGAGTCTCGTTTCAGAAACGATGGCAGAGTTAAATAAAACCGCTGCAGAAGAACTGAAAGACTTAACCCCACATGCGGTAACAGATGTCACCGGGTTCGGCTTACTAGGACATGCCTACGAAATGGCTACTGGCAGTAATGTGAGCATTCATATTGCTTATAAGGACGTACCGGTTCTTCCGGGAACGAATGAACTTGCTGAACAAGGTTATATTCCAGGTGGATCGAAGGCAAATCATCGCTGGATTGCTGAATCTGTTCGTTATGATAACTTGAACGAAATCGAGCAATATATTCTCTGTGATGCCGTTACATCAGGAGGTCTCTTGATTAGTATGCCTGCAGATCAAGCAGACATCTATACAAAGAGAATGCACGAAAAAGGCAAAAGCGCGTCCATTATCGGTCACGTCACAGAAAAAGCATCGTCGGTTATCTTCGCTAGTAAATAACACAAAAAACGGAAGGGGAGCTCCCCTTCCGTTTTTATATCTCATAAAGCATCTCTTCGATTTCGTCAGTCAGTTCCTCTGGCCGATCATCAAAGACTACCTTCCCATCTTTCAATGCAACGATTCTAGAGGCGTATCTTTTCGCGAGTTTGACATCATGTACATTGATGATCGTGAGTAGTTGTCTGTCTGAATGCAAGCGATGAATCAATTGAAAGATGCGATTTGCTGTCCCAGGGTCAAGACTTGCAACTGGTTCATCTCCGAGAAATATGTCCGGGGTTTGAATAAGCGCTCTCGCGATCCCTACTCGCTGCCTCTGTCCACCACTTAGCTGATCCACCCGCTGATGGAGATGTGAAAGCAATTCGACTTGCTGAATCGCATCTCGCGCTAATTTCTTCTCATCTTCGGAAAAGTGTCCAACAAGATTTCGAAATGTTGAACGGTATCCAAATAATCCTGTGTATACGTTCTGTAGAACAGTGAGACGAGGAATCAGTTGATGGTGCTGGAAGATCATCCCCATACTTCTACGGTTTATCCTCATACCTTCTTTGTCAAGCTGACGGAAGGATGTTCCATTGTACGAGATATCGCCTTCTGCTAAAGGCTGTAGACCGTTTAATGTACGAATCAACGTGGATTTACCTGCACCAGTTTTCCCAAGTACACATACAAACTCGCCTCGATAAAACGTGAGCGAAACATCATTCAGTGCAGGTGAATCAGCATTTTTGAATCGAACACGTCCATTATGAATCGATAGAAGCTCCTCATCACATAACATGCTCCCTCACCCTACTTCCTAGAAAATCAACGACAATCACGATGACCATGATAATCATGACATCGATTGCGACTGTGGAATATTGAAACGTTTTGAAATGAATAAATAACTGCTGTCCGATTCCACCGCCCCCAACAAGACCCAAAATCAAGGATGTACGAATCGCCACTTCAAAGCGATAGAAGTAATGCGACAGGACATTCGGCCATATTTGAGGGAATACCGAGAAGAGTGCTCCAGTAAGCGGTCGAGCACCAACTGCTTTCATCGCTTCTTGAGGCCCTTTATCTGCTGCTTCTATTAGCTCTGCAATTAACTTGGATAGCACACTCGCATTATGAACAATGATCGCGATCGTTGCCGCAAATGGGCCAGGACCAACAACCGTAAGGAACATTAAACCAAGCACAATTTCAGGGATGGAACGAACAAAACTAAGGATAATTCGAACCATTCCGTAAAAACGTCCCGCTGTATTTTTCGCAGCAAGAAGACTAACCGGAAGAGCTACAAGCAATCCGATAAAACTGCCAAGGAAAGCCATCCCAAGCGTTACCAAACTTGCCTTCAGCATGTTGGGAATGACACTTGTGTTCATAGGGAACCAATTGGAGAGGAAATCCACCATGTTGCTAAATTCACTGAATTTCCTCAAATCAAATTCTGTTACCCTTACACTCCACACAATTAATCCAATCACGCCCGCGAAGAGAATGAGGTGCCTCCATTTAAACCAAGCCATGATTACTCGTTCAATAATCCTTGTTTGTCTGCTGCTTTACGAATGCTCTCGTAATCATCATTGCTTGCCTTCGTAAATCCTGAAGCTCCAAAGGCATTCAAAATGGTTTCATCATCGATCGATAAAAATGCATTCTGAAGCTTATCAATTGTTTCTTCATCTGTTTCTTTTGCTACAGCCCAAGGATATTGGAACAATTTCTCTGATTTCCAAATAACTTTTAGTTTGTCTCCGTCAACTTTTCCAGATTCCACTAGCTGATTGTAGATTGCACTATCGATGGCACCTGCATCAACTTGTTTGTTCTGAACAGAAAGAGCAGTGGCATCATGAGACCCAGTATACCGAACGGATTCAAAACTGTTTTTATCCTGGTCTTCAAATACCCCGCGGTTTTGTAATTCAATCGAAGGAATCAGTGACCCAGAAGTCGAGTTAGGATCTCCAAACGCAAAGCTTCTTGATTTGCTATCTTCTAGAAACTCATCCAACGAATTCCATTCGTTGTCAGCGTTTGTAATGACATACGAATGATAAAATGGTTCGCCATCAATTAATTGCGTCACAATCGCCTTCGCGCCACTTTTCTCATGAGCGATGACATATGTAAGTGGACCGAAATACGCCATATCGATTTTGTTGTAATTCATCGCTTCAACAACTCCGTTATAATCAGGAAAAGTGGTTATTTCAACATCCCGATCAAGCTTTTTTGAAAGCTCAGCTTGAAGCTTATTCATAGCTTTTTCAATTTCACCCTCGGTTTGAACAGGGATAACCCCTATCGTAAACGCTTCGTCATCCTTCTTCTCAGAACCATCAGACGAGTCGTTTCCTTGCTCATTTGAGCTACATGCTGCGAGTAAACCTAATACGAGAACCATCATAATCATCGTTAATTTTTTCATTATCGCCACTCCTTATTTACTTTCTATTTCTCCGTTCTCCAATAACGTTCTTGATCTTTCCTTATTGTATATCCAACCTCATCAAGGTTCTCCAGAATCGGCACAAGGTATTTTCTACTCACCCCAAGAACATCTTTCGCTTCCTGAATGGTAAAAGCTTTTCCAGTACCAGATTTCAATTCCGAAATGATGCTTCCCCAGCTATTTTGGTGCATATACAGGTCGTCTGTTAGGCGAATAGCTACCTGTTCTATTACAAGGAATTGCTTGAATTCGCCTTTATGCGGCTCAGGAATGGCTTGCTTATCGATAAGCGCATCGATCGGGGAAACTTTTACTCCCTGCTCCTCTAATTCCTCAATCACCTTAGACATCCTCGTTCTCCACGAATGAGGTAGTGACGGTTTGAAAGAATACTCTGAGAGAAATGGACCTATTTGTTTCAATTGATTATCTTTGATCATAAAATCAATCACAGACTCAATTAGCTTCACAGGTATCGATTTTCTTAACTCCTGTATCACTTCTGCTTTAGGGGAGCCTCTTCTGAGAGAGTAATTTAGATGAACTTCTCGAACGATGTGATGAACGGCGTCCGACACCCTTTTAAAAACATCGCCAGACGTCACGTCATTCTCAAAAAAGACGAGTTGAGGATCATCCTTAAGCGATTGAAAGAGGTCTTCATTAAGACCCAGCTGCTGCATCACCTGCTCCTTTGAGAGAAGCATTTCACGGTCAAGCAATTGTTCCAGACGCTCACCAGGAGTGCCTCTGCTCATCCGTTCAAACATATCGATAGTATCACTACCAAACTTGTATTTTTCACCGGATACATTCAATATGCTTCCGCCTCCAATTGTTTCAGCAGGGGAAGGACGCCTTAAAATCACATGATCTCCCTTTTTTGCAGTCACCGGTTCATGAAGACGGATCTGACAATAAAGCTCATCACGTTTCCCTGTCTGCAGTTCATTTCGATCGAAGAAGACGATGGTCCCTCTTACCTCAGCCGTTCCTAAATGAACCGTGACTTCAGCACGTTGTTTCAACTCGTGATCCATCGTTTGAGACGTTGTGAATGCAAGATCGATTGTCGATGTGACCGCATAGTGATTCGAATTTACGACAACCTGTCCTCTTTCAAGATCTTTCTTATTTGCACCAGCTAGATTCACCGCGACTCGCTGCCCTGCGTAGGCAAGATCCACTTTTTCATTATGCGTTTGGATTTGCCTGATCCTAGCCTCGATTCGAGCAGGTAGAATCGTGATCGTTTCTCCAGCTCGTAACTCGCCATCAAAAATGGTCCCTCTCACAATCGTGCCGTGACCTTGAAGTGTGAACACCTGATCAATCGGTAATCTTAATGCTCCAGCTCGATTCCTTGTAGGAATATCTTTCAAGAAGGTTGCTATCATTTCTTTCAACTCATCTATTCCACGTCCTGACTTACCATCGACAACGTGGATGGAAGACCCCTCGAAGCCTGTTCCCTTTATGTACTCCAGAATGTCTTCCCGAACAAGTTCAAGCATCTCATGATCCACTAGATCCGCTTTCGTAATAGCAATAATCGACCTCTGAATACCTAATAAGGATAGTATTTCAAGATGCTCTTTTGTTTGAGGCATTACTCCTTCATCCGCTGCTACGACAGGAATAACAAGATCAATACCCGCAACGCCAGCAATCATTTGTCGGATAAATCGTTCATGACCTGGCACATCAATTACGGAAACCTTCATTTCTTCAGATAGATGAAAAGGAGCAAAACCCGGTTCGATTGAGATATTTCGATCTTTTTCTTCTTTCAATCGGTCTGTATCAACCCCCGTTAGAGCCCCGGTTAATGTTGTTTTCCCATGATCTATATGTCCAGCTAGACCAATGGTATAAAAGTTCATTCACTCACCGCCAATCAACAGTCATCAACTACTAACACTAATAAATGTCACTACAGTATGCAAATTTTAGCTCCTATGAAGCGATTACGATTGAGACATTTTATGAAATCACCTCTTATACAACACTGTATATTTATTCAGGCGTGTATATCCAAAAAGTTATTAACAGCTATCCACAGGCGCCTTCTGTTACAGTATCTTTCCAAGGCTGTACCACTCTCTTATCTGTATCAGTTCTTTATAGAAAACTGTTCTATAGCTTAATTTGTCGAATCGAGAGACTCATCAAATAATCTCGATACATGTCGAATGACGACAGCTGATCATTTCGCGCGGTCATAACTTCTTGACTTGTGACGACATTCGACAAAAAATCACGTTTGTTATCCGATGATTATAACTGAGGTAAATGTTTACTTCGGTTTTTACTAGATATTATCTTAGTATCATCCTTTCTGAGCATGAGAGTTGAATATCACCAGTACTTCCGATACTATATTAAAAGTATACATATCACTTCATGGGGCTGGTTGTACGTCTGGTGAGTGCCACGGTCTTCAAAACCGCCTGGGAGGCGCGTGCCGTCTTCGGTGGGTTCGATTCCCACACAGTCCCGCCAACCTTCAAAGTTTATCCATTCATAAAAACAAGGTTGTTTGATAAATAAAGACAAACCTTCTTTAAGAATGAATAGGGTCATTTTATATTTTCCACGATCCATTACAACTCAAGTAATCCTTTAGAAATAAAGCTATATTTGTTTGTATTGTTGATTTATCGATTTCGGTATCAATCATTACCTTAGCCAAAACTTTATTAGATCTATGACATCAAATGTTGATAGGATAGAATGATGTCAAAAAACCTTTACTGATTTGAAATCTGTAAAGGTTTTTTGTTTCCATTTACCTTGCCCTATATTTCCACCTGAACCATTGCTAGTAGGTTGCTTTGCTTGATTCGATTTGGAGCATTATTTCTGAGGCTTACTATTCATGACTGTGTGTGACCTTTTTCCATCTATTTATTTTTAATCTGACTCACCTCCCCTCCCCTCTTCCTATGCCCCTCTCGTTAACACCCTTCACCTCTTGATTAATAAGCGCTTTCAGCGTATAATGTGACCGTATTCAAACATCATTTATACATTATGATGCCATGAGGTGAGCACATTGGCAGGATGGTTTCAGTGGTTTATTGTTGGTTGGACAGTGATATTAATTTCTCTCATCGCAATCGGCGGTTTCTTTATGTTTCGAAAGTTCCTTAAGCGCCTTCCGAAAGATGACGGCAAGTCTATTCTGGATTGGCAAGAGTACTATATTGAACAGACGAAGCACATGTGGAACTCCGAACAAAAGAAGCTTTTAGATGAACTTGTATCTCCTGTTCCTGAATTATTCAGAGATATCGCAAAGTACAAAATTGCAGGTACGATCGGAGAACTAGCTTTAAGAGAAAAAGCGAAGAATATGTCTCAGGATTTAATTATCAGAGGATATATTATCGCAACTCCTAAGCGAGATCACAAATGGCTCGTTAAAAAACTAAATGAAAAACGAATTGACATGGGCCCTTATCATCATTTGCTTCAATAAAAAAACTCGTTTAGCATAGCTAAACGAGTTTTTTTATAATAAAGTTTGATGGAGACTTGCTCCATGTCCCCTATTCCGTTCCGTTTTCTTAAACTGATAGTACATGGAGATCCTCCAAGGTACAATCATACCAAAAGCTAGCACGAAAAATAATGCACTAGTTTGAAGAACCGGAATAGACTCACCAATAATTAATTTAAAAATAATCCTAACAAGAAGGAGCCCAATTAAAATAAACGCAAATGCCTTAGAACGAGTTAAATAAATTTGGTTATCCCGAATTTCAAACTTCGAAGTCCTGATCAAGAGTAATGAAAATGCAGCACCAACCGATAATGCTTCAATCGCTTCGTACCACGGTACTCTTGCATCTGGTAGAACAAACATCAAGAATCCCGTTGCCATAAAAAATGGCGGGAGGATTATCTTTCTTATCGTTGCAGGTTTTTTTGATGCCTTCAACCTGATTACTACCATCCCAAGAGCCATCATTGCTCCTACAATTGTACTAAAAATCAGCATATTCTCATCCCTCACCTATACTGTTTCCTCATCATTTCCATTGTATGTGGAAGAGAGTAAAAATACAAGCTCACTACGAAAAGCGCAAGCGCCTTGTTCACTCGCGACAAGCTTAAGACGAGTCTCAATGTGGCGCTCTTTGCCACAATGAGACTTGGCTTAAGACCTCGAGCGAGTAGGCGCTGAAGCTAGACAAGAAAAGCGCAAGCGCTCGGTTAGTCCCGAAAAGCACTGGAACCTTTCATTCGGAACATGGTCTTTATGTTCTGATTGAAAGGTGAAGTGTCTCGAGGGTCTGAGCGCTGGAGCTAGACACGAAAAGCGCAAGCGCTCGGTTAGTCCCGAAAAGCACTGGAACCTTTCAATCAGAACATGGTCTTTATGTTCTGATTGAAAGGTGAAGTGTCTCGAGGGTCTGAGCGCTGGAGCTAGACACGAAAAGCGCAAGCGCCTTGTTCTCTCGCGACAAGCTTAAGACCTTGGGCGAGTAGGCGCTGGAACTAGACTTCACTGAATTTTATACTTTCTTATTTGCAAAAAGAACGGGTCACCCCGTTCTTTTGATCACCCATTCATTTCTGAAAGCTCTTCTTCCCCTTCATCAGCAGCAATACTCAAAATGATGGTCATCGTGACACCAACAACAGTAAAATAAACACCTAGATCAAACAGCATAGCTGTCGCAAGATGAGAATGCCCTAAAATAGGAAGTTCAAAATACGCATCCGTATGGCTTAAAAAAGGTTGACCAAACAGAAACGAGCCAACACCGGTAAGCACAGCAATGAGAAGACCAGTAGGAATAAAGTTCTTAAAGTCGATTCGGATCACTCGATTCATTGTTTTAAAACCATAAGAAATATAAAGCAACACAAGAGCTCCTGATGTCATGAGTCCTCCGATAAATCCTCCACCTGGTGCATTGTGGCCCGCAAAGAATAAGTATATGGAAAATCCGAGGATAATGAAGACGATAATGGTCGTCGTCGTTTTAAGTATAAGGTCGTTCGTTCCTTTCACGTTACCGCTTCCTCTCCTAATTAGAATCCTTGAAACCCATTAAACAGATTGTTCACAAGGAATGACGTAAACCGCGTCATAAAGTTAAAGTATAACAGCACTCCCATCACAATCATTAAATACCCGCCAGCCTTCATTATGAATCGACTGTTTTTCTTAATCCACTGCATTCGTCCGATAAAAAAGGAAAGAATGAAAAATGGAACAGAAAACCCAAGTGTATAAGCGACCATATACATGAACCCTGCACCTGGATTTGAAACTCCAAGGGCAATAACAGCTGCAAGAATTGGACCAGTACACGGTGTCCAACCAGCAGCAAACCCCATTCCAATAAAGATGGAACCAATGAATCCTGATGGACGATTACGAATGGTTAAGCGCCTGTCTTTCATAAGAAACGAAGGCGTCCAGAAACCAACGACGACAAGGCCGAAAACAACGATGAGAATAGCTCCAACCTGACGCAGAAGTTCTTTATACTGGATAAATAAATTTCCTAAAAGCGTTGTTGACATCCCGAGCACAAGGAAGATGATTGAGAAACCAACTAAGAAGAAAATCGTATGAAAAACCGCCCGTCGCTGCATCATACCTCGATCTTCTTTTAAATCAGCAACCGAAACTCCAGTAATGTAGGAGATAAACGCTGGATACAACGGTAGCACACACGGTGAAATAAATGATAAAAACCCAGCACCGAACGCCAAAAACAAGTTCAAGTCTGCCATTGAATTACTCCCTGTCTAATGCACAGTACTAGCATATGCATGTGGTTACCTTTCCAACCTCAATTGTAAACGATTTACACGGCTCAAACCATGAACATTCGTTAACTATTTTTGTTCAGGGAAAAATTCTTCAAGGGTGAAACCAGCTTCATGAATATCTTTTGCGGCTTCTTTTCCTACATAACGGACATGCCAGGGCTCATACTGATAACCAGTGATGTCTTCTTTGCCTTTTAGATAACGGACAACAAACCCATATTTATACGCATTGTTAGCGACCCATTTGCCCTCTGGGGTACTGCCAAAGTCTTCTGTTAGTGAACTACCGATGGAAGGAGTACTAAGGTCCATTGTCAACCCTGTCTGATGTTCACTCTGACCCGCTTGCGCACTAACTTGATTTGCCTTCTCTTCTCCACGTTGTTCAGCATTGTAAGCGAAGATGGCTTTCTGCCGATCATAAGATCGATAACCAGAAACTGCCTTCAGTTCATACCCCGCTTCCTTTGCACCTGCGAACATTTCTTCAAGTGCTTTTGCCGCTTCCTTAACCATCAGCCGTTTCGGATTTCCTTTAGGTGCGTAAGAGGGAACATTTGGCTCAACTAGATTTTTCGGTACGAAATCCGAAGGTAGGTTCCGTTCTTTATTCGCTACGACATAAATGCTGTCTGGGTTCGTTACAGTAAGGTGACCATCGTCTTTCGTAACAGTCTCGGCCATAGTTGGATAAGCCGGCTCATCACTTTTCGAAGAATCTTCATTTCCTTTCGTATCTGATCCACTGTTTTCATCACTGCTTTTACCATCATTGGAACTTTCATTGTTCTGAGCAGTGTTTTTGTCGCTATCATTTTTGTTTCCTGATTGCTGATCATCCGTTTGAGTTTGATTTTGCGTCTCTGCCTGATCCGCTGTTTGATTGTCATCATTCGATTGACACCCTGCAAGGATGGCAAAAGATAGTCCTGTCGCTACTACTACGTTTTTCATTGTCATGTTAACACTTCCTGATTGTTTTATAGTCTAATCTATCATACCATTTCACCATTTAGACCCGTCAACCAAAATCATTCCATACAAAAGGCACTCTGCAATCAGAGTGCCTGTACATTATTTATTATTATTATCCATTTGACTATTCATGGCCTTCATCATCTGATTAATCTTCTTCTGAGAAGGTTTTTGCCCCATCTGCATCATCATAACGCGCAGCATGTTTTCATTAATAGGGGGATTTTTCTTTAAATAGTCCATCATATATTTGCGGGCAATAAAAAAGCCAAGTGCTACTCCAGCAATCAACGCTAGCACGCCCACAAGCGTGTACATCCACCACATTCTAGATTTCCTCCTTATTCTTTCTCTTCCAATAGTGTACTACAACCCGTAATGATTATACAATAACGACTACTAAATTAGTAGTCGTTTATTCAAACTAGTTTCTGCTGTTTAATCGGGTTGAGCCAACCGTATCTCCCAGACTGGAAGTCAATCGCAAAGAATGAAGGAGTTAATTTCCGGATCACCTCAAAGAAAACGGTTTCAGCCTCATTTGACCCGCTCGAATACAAATTCACCTTTTCGCGTCTCGCAAATAAAGAAGCATCACTTCTGGATTGCTTAATCGTAAGGCGATGTCCGTCATTTTTGTACTCATACGTGCGAAAACCACCCAATTCACTCACAATATAGTGATTTAGTTCTTCTTCAGGGACAGATTCAGTAATGAAAGCGACCTGCTTATCCAATACAGACTTCACTTCAGGTATTGAAGCACGCTTTCGTTCTAAGAACAATTGATATAAGAGATTCTCTTTCCCTGCATATTGAGCAGCAATATCTTGTTTAATGAAATACATTTCGTAGTGCCTCATATACTACCTCCCATCAGACGATACACGATTATGAAGGATAGTATACACGACCCTTATTAAAATCATTGTCTATGCTTGTAGCGCGGCTACACTAGTTTTGTCGAATCAAAATAAACCTGTACTATAACATTCATGTTATAGTACAGGTTTACTATACTTTATGCCATGCTGGGAAGATCGCAAAGTACTCCTCCGCAACTCTCATCATAATCAAGTTTCATTTGATCAACGAACCATTGATCGTCAGGTCGAACAAAGTAAGTAACGCCTCCAAATTCTTGCTTATAATCGTCATATGAAGGTCGATCAGACATAACACCAAGGGAAAAACCTCCGCTGTCTCCACTTCCTGCATAGCGCACAAACAATCTTAAGCAGTCACCATTACCAAGTTCCATTTCCTTTTTGTAAAACTCAGCTGCCGAATCAGTTACAACAAACATCTTATCCGCCCTCTCCGTTTTTTGTATTAGTACTTCTTGTTATAGTACAGTATAACGAATATTCAAAAAATTGCAACCATAAAAATAGCCTAATTTTGCAAAATGCAAAATTAGGCTATTTTCTACTGTTGGAAGCGACGGTTTTTCTTGCTTTCCTTCAGTTTTTCAGGCGTAACATCCGTGCCCTCTTCATCGACTACCTTGATGGAATGAAGCTGGTTACTAAAAGACGATCGAAGGCTTTTTAAATATTCCTGCCTCAAATCCTTCTGTTCTTTTTTCTCAGCCTCTGACAAAGATGACTCTTTTGATTTACGAGACAGCTCGTTGATTCGTTGAATTTTATCTTGAGAAAGCATATAGAATGACCCCTTTACTGAAACTTTGTACCTTTATGCTAACGCATGTGTTAAACATAGACAAGTTTAGTGCTTCTCATGCTGTGCGTCAATATATTCCTGATATCGTCTATGTACGGTTGCTTTTGAAGCGTGATGACCAAAGCCTTTTAACGTTGCTGCGATCTCATTAAATGTCAGGCCACGATGACGAAGATTCACAATCTCTTCGATTGGAACTTCAACTCGGTCTCTACCGCCATTGTTCTGATGACTCAGGTTCCTCTGTGGGCGATAGCCTTCTTTCACTGCCTTGTCCATCCCACGCTTAATTTTTAAATTGTGCAGCTTTCGCTGGAATTCTTCCACGATGCTCACGATTTCAAGTACCATTGAATCTGCTTCAGATAATTGCAATTGTCCATTTTGATTGACAGTGTATATGGTTCCACCGTACTTATGAACGGCGTGCAACAAACCAATTTTGGCGTTTCCCCTTCCAAGCCTCGTTTCATCCTGAATCAACAGCGCTTCTGCAAACCCATCTTTCAGTAGGTCCAGCACTTCAAGTATCCCATTACGATCAATGTCATAGCCGCTGTGCTTTTCTTCAATCATTTTGTATACTGTAAATCCTGATTCCGCTGCAAATCTCTGCAACTCTTCTTTTTGTCTGGTAAGCGAAGATTCCTGCGCTTCTTTCTTCGTACTTACTCGACAGTAAATAATGGCATTCATTCTCTATTCTGTACCTCCAAGTGCAGTAGCGTTCGCTTCAACAGGGATGATGAGAGTATCTCCTGCTTTGATTCGGTCTGCATTAATGCGATTCACTTTCTCAACCCAGCTAACAAACTTCTGATTAGATAAGTCATGCGCGGTACCATATTCTTCCGCAATTTCTAAGACGGTATCCCCCTGCTCCAATTCAATCTTTGTGTACTGATTATAATCTTCAGCTGCGGCCGTTCGCAATGATACGAACACGATAATCAACACTGCTACAAAAGAAATAATGACAAGAAAATCAATTCCAGACAAGCCCCCTGCTTGCTTTCTCATCCCAATCACCCCATATACGAATATTTGTTCTGTTTTCAGTATATCAGAACCTCTGTTCGTGTCAACTAACTTCTTCGAACTTATGTTTGTATGCGAACAAAAATTCTGGTATACTACTAACAAATAGATAGATTGGAACGAGGTGCCAGATATATGAAACTATCAAACCGTCAACAAGACATTCTGGACTTTATCAAAGTCGAAGTGAAACAAAAGGGTTACCCGCCCTCTGTAAGAGAAATTGGCGAAGCTGTTGGACTTGCTTCAAGTTCAACTGTCCACGGCCACCTGGCAAGACTCGAGAAAAAAGGTTACATCCGAAGAGATCCTACAAAACCAAGAGCTATTGAAGTCCTTGGTCTTGATGAAGCGATCGATATCCCTCGGCAGCACACGGTCAATGTACCTGTTATCGGTAAAGTTACTGCCGGTCAACCAATTACAGCGATCGAAAATGTAGAAGAATATTTCCCACTTCCTGAACAATTTGCACAGGATGAAGAGCATACGTTCATTCTTGTTATCGAAGGGGACAGTATGATTGAAGCTGGTATTTATAATGGTGACATGGTTATCGTGAAACAGCAGCCAACAGCGAACAACGGTGATATTGTCGTTGCGATGACTGATGAAGGTGAAGCAACTGTGAAGCGATTCTTTAAAGAAAGCAATTACTTCCGACTTCAGCCTGAGAACTCTTCTATGGAACCGATCATTCTTGATTCTGTTTCCATTTTGGGTAAAGTTGTTGGTGTCTTTCGTTCGATTCACTAGAAGCGCATACTGCGCTTCTTTTTTTGTCCAAAGAACGTCATTAAAACCAAGCAAACGGTATTCAAACCTTTATCAGTCCAAAAACACGCCTCATCTCCATTCGCTTTTGAATGAGATGAGGCGTGTTTTTGGAACTTGCTTTGTCTTTCCTCTTGTTCATGTCTGTAGAAATAGCAGCGCTACTGGGAGATAAAAGTTAGAATTCGTTTTGTGATAATTGAAAAACGAGCTGGACTATTTTGCGAATTCTCCCAAAGGAGAATAAAACTCTTCTCTAATTTGAACGATCACCTTAATCGGCTTTCCTTCATTGCTTTCCTGATCGGGAGCTTTTGGAATAGTCCCTTCATACCAACTCTTCGTCCCGTTTAAACTTGTTATCACTTCTTCTTTTCCTTGAAAATAGACCTCGAATCCGTATATCGGCTCAATTCCTGACAATGAGGGACCGTTTTGATAAAAGTTCAATACTTCTTGTTCGCTAAGTTCCGTAGATAGTTTTAGATACGCAACTGCCGTTGGCCGTCCACCACTTCCCCATGGTCCTCCGCCATATGCAACTCCATAATCAAATCCCTTATCCATTACAACCGTTTTAAGTGGTAACGGATAAGAATAAAGTTCGTTGGCAAATTTCTTGGCTGTATCGTTGTCTTTACTAAGGATGGCATTTACAAAGCATATAACTAGTACGATCACGACAATAAAAAACCACAAGCGATATCTTTTGAACATCTTTTCCTTCTTAACATTCACTATATGCAACATTCACTCCTATCTAAAATGTTGTAAAACGGTTCCTTTCCCATTCTGAACTTCTACTTCAGCATAAGAACCATTTATTAAGGTGATTTGAGGCGGGACATGACCACAATCGATATCATAGATGATCGGGACTTGAAGTTCTTCAAACAATTCATAGTAAACGTCTTCTATTCTATAATTTCCAACCGTGGTGTTGGTAGAACTTCTTCCAAACATAATGCCTGAACAATTAGTAAACCAACCGGCTAATTTCATTTGAACGAAGGTTCTTCTCAAATCGGTCGTCGACATGTCACAGTTTTCAAAATACCAAATGATTGACTCATGACCGATATATTGCTCCCGGAAGTATTTGACGTTTCCGAACGGAGTTCCAATTAAATGCCTGACTACATCGATACACCCACCGAGAAATCGTCCCTGAATTTTTGTATTCTTATGGGTAATCGATTTCCATTCGGTTTGCTCTGTTAGATCAAATACACAAGGGGTTGGTTTGTCAAACTGCCATTCCTTTTGATATTTGTCTGAAGAATGTTGTCGAACTGATTCACCTTTTTTAGTTGATAATACACGCTGCCACATGCCGGTTGTCTCATCAGAATACTCGCCTCTTAAATCAACTAAATTGGTACCATGAGCCGTTGCTATCCCGGTCTTTAGCGTGATTGCCAACAAAAGGAGGCTAACATCAGAGTAACCTAATACCCACTTCGAACTTATTTTTTCAAAATCAATATACTCAAGCGTCTCAATCAAAAGTTCTCCTCCCCAGGGCGGAATGATGAGCTGTATCTGATCATTAGTCATCATGTTATTCAATTCTTCTGCTCTCTTCTTAGGTGTTGTGGACCTTGCTTTGTTTTGTGTCCAAACCGTATCACCCACGGTTACATGAAACTGTTGAGCTTCCAAACGCTTTTTCGCACTTTTCAGGATAGGATGTAATTCAGTTGGGACTCCAGATGAAGGAGCCGTCACGCCTATAGTCGCTCCATGAACTAAGATCGGATATCTGATTGAGTTCATATCTATTCCTCCTATTTTGAAGAATTTCATTCCGTCCATCTCTTTCACCTCATCACATGACAAGCGCCTACATCATAACCTAAGTTGAATTCAAAATCATGAGGTGATTTGTAATGGTAAAGAAAGAAGTTCAGGATCTTTTGAATACACTTATTCAAATCGAGCACATTTCCACAACATTATATTTAGCTATGTCAGCTTACATGGATCGCAAAAACTACACCGGTATGGCAAGTTGGTTACGTATTCAGTCGAATGAAGAAAGAACACATTTGCTTACCCTGATCGATTATTTAGCTGGGAAAGACGGCGTCGTTCAGCTAGCCGCTGTCCCAGAACAATCCACAGATTTTGGCTCACCGCTTGAAACGTTTCAACAAGTCCTAGAACACGAACAGTATGTAACGAACTCTTATCGACAAGCCTATGACTATATTAAAAAGATTGATCCGCAAACAGCCGTGATCGTGCAAGACTTCTTAAGAGAACAAATTGACGAAGAAGCCCAGGCGCTCACGATTGTACAGCGATTGAAACTAGCTGGAGATAACCCATCCGCTCTATTAATCATAGATCAGGAGCTTGGCCAAAGACAGCCAGGATAAGTAGATTCCCCCTAACCCTAAAATAAAGAAGATGCCTCTCAGCTACAAAACGTGAAATCACAAAGCATTTCACAGTACAATTAACATAAAAAAATAATATTTGAGCTTGGATTCGCTAAATGCCATTCCAGGCTCTTTTACTTCCATTATTCCATAAAAACCCCCTTTTCTGGAGCAAGAGCAAACAGCTATTAATCGCATTTTGGGACAAAAACAACCCATTAGAGATATCCAAACCAATTCGTTCATTGAAAGTTAATCATGATCGGTAACTGAATTACCTTTCTTCAAAGCGCCACCAAGTTCATTGATCATAATCGCTACTACGATTAATAACACCCCTACCCACTGCAAAAACGAAACCGATTCAGACAGAACGATCATAGCTGATATGATGGCGACAGGTAACTCGATAGAGCTCAACACATTTGCAAGTCTTCCTGTAATAAATGGTGCTCCTTTCGCAAAGAAAAGGGTGGGAATTACACCACCGACAAGGGCAAGTCCAGTGCCTAATGCCCATAAGCGCCCGTCAGTCGGGTTCAGAGAGGGAATGTCTTGAAAGAAAACGATCAATACTAGAATCGTAGAACCTGTGACCATCAACGAGCTCCGAATAATAGGATGCGAGCGAGTAGCGACTTGCCCACTAAAAAAAATAAACCCTGCATATGAAGCGGCTGCTAGAAGGCCAAAAATTAAACCAACAGGATTCAAATCCGAAACGTCGCCACCGATGATGTTCGAGGCAAAAACTACCCCGGTTAATGTCACGAGTAAAGCGAGGATATTCATGACTGTTGGTCTAGTCTTGCTAAAGATCCACTCGTATATCATTCCGATCCATACGAATTGAAAAAGTAGAATGATCGCTAACGAAGCTGTTAAATACTGCATCGCTCCGTAATAGAAGACACTGGTTAACCCCATCGCTGTTCCTGTGATCATTACTTTTATAAGATCAGCTTTTGATAAATTTTTTATTTTCAAACCATTAACGAGGCTCATCCCCCATAACAAAACAAAAGCGAGAACCATCTGGACCATGTTGATCTGCCCTAAGGAATACCCGTATTCAAACCCTGTTTTCACAAATATAGGAGTAAACCCGAAGCTACCAGCTCCCAATAAGACAAATATGATTCCTTTTACTTTCATAAAAGTACCCCCTTTATATAAGATTCTCGCATTTGATAGCCCGTGACACCACCATCTTGCCAATCTCTCCACTCATCTTTTAATAGAAAGGACGCACTCCCCAAGTAATAAGGAGTTACGTCCTTTTATGAACCTATGTAGCGTTACGAATAACGTCTCTGTTTGAAAAACATCACATCAAAAAATGTAATCCCAACCGCAATTCCAAAAGTAACAAAGAAATTATAACCATGTAGTTCTGAAGAAGTAAGATATGAGCTTGCCATATCTATTAGGCTAAGGACGACAAACCATGCTAGGAGTTTAAAGAGCCTCAATTTCTTCTCACTCCTGTCCATTTTCAACGATTTCATTAGAGCAAGAATGACTAGATACACTACATATAGAAACAAGTAAACCAAACAACCAACTACAGTAGCAATCCCAAAGGCACTGTCAGAATCCGTATAAACGAGAAACACCATTACCCCTAAACTAATCAGCAAAATACTAAATAAAGCGATATTGACAGAATGCAATCTTCTCACTGTTCAGACCCCATTTACGATAAGCGATTTTATATAAGGATGAGTTTCAAAAACTGCTCAACTTCCATAGTTTAACAGATTGAACGCATCTACACTATGGAGTGCAAACATAATAGGAATGTCGGACTTCGAGTATAGACTCCATTATTTAATCCTCATCCACTAATGGCGACATGATTCACGTCCTAAACCAAAGTAGAAACGGTGAAGCATTTGACAGTAAACGCTTCTATTTTTTACTAACCTCAGGTGGTTCTGCTGCTGGGATGTATTACATAAAAGGCAAACTGAAAGTGAACAAGTACCTGCAAATACAGAAAAATCAGTTCAGCTTCATAACAGAAGCCGAACTGATTTTCTCGAAGGATAAGAAGGTGACACTTGCAACCTACATCTCCATATTTTGCATCGAAAGACCAGAACCGTCCCCGTCATTCCCTTTCGCTTTAAACTCATCAAGAAGAGCACGCACTTCATCCGTGGATTCTGAGTCCATCAGCCGATTTCTCAACTCGCTTGCTCCCCTGAATTCGCGAACATATATCTTAAAAAAGCGGCGAAGCGGTTTGAAGAGCCGAGGCTCCAGTTCATCGGAATACTTATCATGAAGATCGAGATGAAGTCGCAAGAGATCAAGCAATTCTTCACTTGTATGCTCTTTTTTCTCTGTTTCGAAAGCGAATGGATTATGAAAGATCCCACGTCCGATCATGACGCCATCTACGCCATAATTTTCCACTAGTTCAAGCCCCTTTTGACGGTCAGGTATATCACCATTAATCGTTAGAAGCGTATGAGGGGCAACCTCGTCACGAAGCTGCTTAATCTCTGGAATTAGTTCCCAGTGAGCATCGACTAGACTCATTTCCTTTTTCGTTCGGAGATGTATGGAAAGATTAGCAATGTCCTGTTCCAAAAGGTGCTTCAACCAGTGGCGCCATTCCTCTACTTCCGTATAGCCTAGACGGGTTTTCACACTTACAGGAAGTCCTCCTGCTTTAGCAGCCTGGATGATTTCTGCTGCAACATCTGGACGGCGAATCAGCCCGCATCCCTTTCCTTTCGCTGCGACATTATGCACAGGACAACCCATATTAATATCCACTCCGCGATAACCCATTTCTGCGAGTCCAATACTCATTTCCCGGAAGTTTTCGGGCTTGTCTCCCCATATATGGGCGACCATCGGCTGTTCATCTTCTGTGAACGTCAGACGCCCTCTAACACTGTCTTTACCATTTGGATGGCAGTAGCTTTCAGTATTTGTAAATTCTGTAAAGTACACATCTGGCCTCGCTGCCTCACCCACCACATGACGGAAAACAACATCTGTGACGGCTTCCATCGGTGCCAGCACAAAAAATGGTCGCGGTAGCTCTTGCCAAAAATTATCTTTCATAGTATATCTGAACCCTTTCCGTAAGAGACACATGATCCCAAAATTAAAAAGTAGAATTTTTAGTTTTATCCATAACCAGTTATATTGGATTTCAACCCATCTATACTTTAAGATGATTTAACGAAAAGTGCAAGGGAACGAGTCATTGTGTATGAATTGCTATCTTTATCTTATAGCTACTTATCTAAATAGGTGTTTCGGAGAATTCTCTAATCACTTCCATAATAAAACCCCAAGTAATAATCATTACTGGCGAAAACTTTACGACCAAAGCGAAGATCCGTTTTCCTAATTTATCTTTACTGAACATTGAAACAATACTCAGCGGAATACCTAGTAAAGAAGAAAAAAAAGTAAGTAATACATAGAACCTCAATATATCATCGATCGTATTCGCGCTCTCGTCCGAAGTCATTCCAATGTAAATAAATACTGCAATCCCTGTAACCGTAACCCATCCAATAAAACAGGAAATTCTCGTAAGTAAATTAAGACTGTTCCTATCCATTACATCTACCTCTACAAAAGTAAATTTAGGCGAACACGCTTATATAATAATCGCTCCCATTTTGTATAATGGAAGATCCACTAAAGCAGGATTTTCAAAAACGTTACTTCAGAATCCTCCGAGATTCTGGAAGACACAAAATCAAGATATGTCCTTTATTCCCAAACTGTTTTAATCTAGAATGGATTTTCTAGCTTATACGTTTGATTGAAATTATTCAGGTTTATAAGCATTAAATTCAACACTTACATAACACACCTGAATTAATCACCAACCGTGGCGGCGATGTTGTGAGTTTTATATTCACTCCCAGTGGTACCCCATAATGTGGCTGACAATGACCAAAGTGAAAATTCTCAACAACAGGGAAAGGTGCACTAAGGAAGAAATCTTGTAGCACCTTTTTTATTTCCGCATTTTCCTCTGGCTCAGCTTGGAAACTACCTAAAACTACTCCTTCAATCCCCTCAAACACCCCTGCTTGTTTGAGATGATTAAGCATCAAATCAACACGAAACGCAGGTTCTGCAACTTCCTCAATTAGTAGAATAGCTCCATATGTATCCACTTGATATGGCGTTCCCATCCCATTGGTGAGTAGAGTTAGATTCCCACCTACTAAACGCCCTTCTCCAGTACCATGAGCTAGTGTATGCAGTGGTGATATTTGAGAATCATAAGTCTGAGACTCTCCTGTGAATAAAGGAAGAAACGAGGATTCTGTCTCCGCTGTTCTTTCTACGTCATTCAGATCGGAAGACACCATCGGCCCGTGGAAGGTAACCAAGTCGCCGAAATTCTGGATGGCATTCAGCAGATACGTAATGTCACTGTATCCCCAGAATATCTTAGGATTTCTTTTTATCTTCCCATAATCAATCATAGGAGCAATTTTTGCTGTTCCGAACCCTCCATTGGTACAAAAAACCCCACGGATAGCAGGATCGCAAAATGCCTCATGTAAGTCAGAAAGTCGCTTTTTATTGACATCTGCAAGGTCTTTCCCCACCTCGAATACGTGTCTTCCAATAACAACATCTAACCCCATTTTTTCTAATACACGTTTTCCCTGGTTCAGGTGCTCTCTATCTGGCGGCCCGGCCGGTGCAATAACTGCTACCCGATCTCCCTCTTGTAAGACAGATGGTTTAATCATACGCTTTCCTTCCTTTCCTTAAATCTTAATTTCTAGTGTGATTATCTCGACCATTTCAAAAACACTAAAAAAACAATGGAATACATATACTTACATTGATTACTGCAAGGTAGATTCAGTTGACGTCTTTGATTAGACCTAGTATCAACGGAAACGGCTAATATGAAAAACAAAACTGATAAGATAGATGAGATCTTCTTTGACATAACTATTGTCTCCAAGTTATCAAACTGCTCTAAATACGTATAGATCGCTCACCTTTGATTGTGCAATCGCTACTCTTTCACAAAAGATCTGCCAACTTAAATTAACTGGTGAAGTTAAATAATTCTTGAAGCTTATTGTGGATGTAGTTTCTTAAGCTAACCATTTCATTTTTATCAAATTGAAATGAACTTTTCTCACTCTGATAACCGTTCACCACTTTCTGCACAATGTCTTTCATCTCACCTGGGAGTGATGATAGTCCCCAATTACCAGCTTCCTGTTTCGATGAAATAACCCCCTCTTTTACATACCAAAATACTCGCAACATATTTAGTGAACAATAAATTGGATCCTGAACTATGTTTGCTAAACACTCTTCGTAATCTCCTTTTATTGAAGATAAAAAATCCGAGGGCGGGATCTGTGGGAACACTTCAGAAATAGAACTTCCTTCGATACAAATTCCTCGATCGTTTATTATTGTTATGTGTGCTGCTAAATCAGGGTCAGCTTTAATATATTCATTTAAATATGTAAATCTTTTTTTAAATAAATCTACTTCATATCTGTCTCTCCAAAATTCACTGTAATGAAATTCATATAGAGCAGGGTGTTCCCAATTGTCCAATTGAATTTTAGACACAAAACTAATTTCGATAGGATACGGATTAGTAGAATAATTCAAATAGAGGTTCGCTAATATCCTTTTTGTTTCTATTGTTATTGATCCGTGAGTGACTACCAAAACATCAAGATCACTACTCTGGGGATTAAATCCTCCCATTGCTAGTGACCCATGAAGGTAAAAACCAATAAAATTATCACATATGATTTGTTTAGTCTCACGTACCAACTCCAAAACAAATTCTTTAGTTACAGAAGAAGAATCATTCCAATTGTAGGTCATTTGAGATAACTCCTTGTCTTGGAAGAAGGTAAAAAAGTAATTACGTTATAAATCACTAGCTCCGATTTACTTGAAATGCGTAACGGGAGTTTTAGCTCTCTTTTGGAAATAAGTAAGAAACCAATAACTTAATAATACCTATCATACACCCTGTCCAAGTTATAGCATTAATTGTGCTGTATTCTAAAATCTGAGCTATTTCTGAAATAAATAAAGCTATTCTAATAACAAAAGTGAGTATTAATCACAAATGCATTCTACTGAATGATATTACGATTGCAGTTATGTTTACTTTCCAAAAGATGCATTCTTTCAAAAATATATAATTCCTCAATTTTATCCTTTATCTTTAGTACCAATTTTTTCATATTAGTAAGTATTACTCACTCTTTTGTTTAACATTAAGAGGAGCCAATCTTATTACAAACAAGCTTCGATCTACTTGATAACTCTGTATCAAAGTAATAAAACATTAGACTTTTTTCGGAACTAGAATCCACAAAATACAAGGTATAAATCTCACTAATTAGATTTTTTTAAAGGATCTTATCCCCAAGCAACAGAGAAGATAAAACGAATTAAAAAAGAAAACTTCTAATCCACTGCCTGTGCAAAGTTCTCATGGAAAACACCTATCTCCTATAAATAAACTGACCATTTTCAGATTAAGGCTAAACGTTCGTAGTTAGAAATCGTGCGGATTAGCCCAAGCGAAATCCTCATCTGATAGTTTATCAAATTTGGTGGTCTTCTTATCGTTTAATTCACTTACGAAGTTTCTTAATGTATCTTCTAAAGCCAATTCAATAGTGTTTCCAGATCCTACACCAAACTCAGGCGCTCTATCCACGATGATTCCAACATTTGTATAACCTTTAAAACTCCTTTTTTGTTCTCAAAAATCTTTACTTTGAACTTACCTGAAGGAACTGACGCAATCTCCCAAATTTGGAATTCAGCAACAAGTTTATCTATACCAGATATTCCTTCAATATTGATGTCATTCCATTTGCGCATAAATACACCACCAATCTACTTTACTCACTCTTTATAAGCTGCTTTATGTAGTCTCTCCGAGATTAAGGAACTATAAAGACATGCCTTGAAAAAGCGTAAGGGTTATAACTAATGTAGATAATGAACCAGCAGACAGTAAGGTAATCATTTTCCACCAGTTTATTTCTTTTGAAGGTTTTACAGCTTCTCTAGACACCGTTACCCATATAGCCATGGATACTAAAACTAATATAAAAATCATTTCATTGGACACATTTGACACCTCCATAATTCTTCTGATTCGTATGGTTTATACGGTTTAGAAAAATTAATGTTTCACTTATTAAAGTGAGTTTCCCAAGCCTTTAATACCAATTATTTCAAATTGGTATTCATAACTCAATCTTTTCTTTAAAAAATTGAAGCCCATCTTGTTAAAGATAAGCTCCGTAGATACTTGAAGATCAATTATTATTCTTCTTTGTATTTTTCATTAGGGTATTTCGTATGAACCAATACTTATAATTCCTGCTATACCATCTCCAATCAAATTGACTCCTTCATCAATTTCCATATTATTAAAATGACTTAATAGTATTGAGAATAGAACGATAATAGAAACTATAGCTATGCCTACTAATACTTTTTCCTTAAAACTTATTATTTCACTCTAACCATGGGTTCACTTCATACTTGAAGATTGGAGCTTGTTCAATACAAATAACCTGCACTGCTTATTTCGCAATCGTTCTCTTTAATGAGCACTTAATATCAAAAAAATTCCAATCAATCCATTGATTTATTAATCCTAATTATGTAATATATAAATTACAATAAGTAATATATATATTACTTGGATGGTGAAGATATGAGAAATCGCATTAAGGTAGCAAGAGTTGAAAAATCTTTAACTCAAGCTCAATTAGCAAGAAAGGTCAAAGTGACTCGACAAACAATCGGTTTGATTGAAAAAGGAGAGTACAACCCCACTTTACGACTATGTATTTCTATTGCAAAAGCGTTAGATAGAACACTTGACGAACTATTTTGGGAGGAATAAACAGAATGGAAAATTCGTGGCTTTCTAAGTTTTTACCAAAGGATGAGTACAAAGAAAAAAGAATGCTTTATTTTATTGCTGAATCTGCTATTATTCTTGCAACATTGCTTTTCCTATTCGTATTACTCAATAACTACTCTCTTTATGGAAGCTCAAACACCGGAACTTTAGCATTACTCTCTTTAGGATTTATCGTCGCTTATATTCTGCTAAGGTACATACTATCTGGCATCGAGTATACGGAAGTGACATCCGAAAAGAGATATAGTAAAGAAAAAAAGGCAATTATCAACCGGAGTTTTGTTTTCTTAATTATTCTCATTTTTGCTTATGCTCTAATTGACGGCATTCCTTCAGACATCACTGAAATATTCATCCCGTTAAGTTCTGCTTTCTTTATAGCATTATTTATGTATTTCGTAAGCTACACATCTCTTAAGAGATCTTTTAAGAAAAACAAAGATATACTTGATGATTAATTAGATGGACCGCAATCTGTTTTCAAAGATTGCGCTCCATTTGCATTTTGCATTAATCATAAAGTGCTTTGTTCATTAAGTTGCCTTGTTAAACAAACGCTCCGATTTTGCTTAATATCATTAGTATTAAGTAATAGATCTTATTCTCTAGGTTTTAATTCTCGATACACGCCAACTATTCCTGAGATTGTAAATAGTAATAGTGCCCAGGATGTTATATTCATACCATTTTCGTACTGGATTGCATTTATGAAAAGATAAACAGCAGCAATTATAAAAATCAGCACATTGAATATAATTAGAGCTCTCTTTTTAATAAATCCCACACCTTTGTTCAAGTTACTAAAAATTTCTAAAAAAAGTTTTACCTAAACCAATAATTTCGATATTCCATTTAATTCCTCATAGAGGAACAGCGTTTTTTTCTCCACCTTCTGTTAGGCTTGAATCTAACAAACCTTGCATTCTTTTTTGTGTGTTCCATACTGGTTCCCCGTGTCTTGTAAAATAAAGAGTTACCACCAAACAGCCTCCCCCCTTAAATGTTAATTGCTACAGAAAATAAAACAGGATTTCCATCTTCTCCAAAGTGATCCAAAACTTACTTTGAACCTTTTATCTTTGTTCAAAAATCGCTGCGAGTTTAATAGAAGGACGTTCAAGTATCTATTTCTTCGAGATCGATTAACAATATAAATTATAGCCACAATTGCTATTACTGTTACTGAAACCAGCATTATAGAAGCAGCACCCATACCCATAAAATACCCCCGATTTGAGCGTTATGACGTTCCATAATTGCTCCGATTTAACTGAAAACCTTAAATTCATCTGATGTCAAAAACTCAACCAACTCATCTATCGAACCGATGAACTTTTCAACTTCAAATAAATGATAAAAAGTGCTTGTGGTAGTAACATTATTGATTTCATCGTTGGATGAATAAAGAATAACTCTTTTATTAAGTCCTAGTGCTATCCCCAATTCAATGTGACTTCCTTTTCCAGCTGGTAATAGCACAACGATAAAATCAGCTTCCCCCACAGCATCTTTTTCTTTTTGACCAATCACCTCTAGGTCTTCAAGTGTTGATGCTTTTTCATTTTGAGTCCAATCATATGTATGTATATACCCCCTACTTTTTAGCTGCTTACTAACGTTCCTCACCTTATCAATATTTTTGAAACTAGATGCAACATAAAACTTCATTTTTCTCCTCCTCGTTTACGACTTCCTTTTTACAGACAAGCTACGATATACTTGAAAACTCCATATCAAGATATCTCTGAATTAAAGGCACCCATTTTCTTAATACCATCTAAAATGAATTATTCATAAAAACAAACGACTCTTTGTTTAGTTCACTACTCCCAGAAGGAGATCTATCGCCTTTCTCATCCACTTGTTTTGTTTTCTTCTCACCTGAATAAATCCCAATCTTCTGCTGTTGAATGTCTATGATGCTTTTTACAACTGCTTGTATCGAAAAAATGAGAAGAACATATAAAACGAGAACTGGTACAATCAGCCAATAACGCTCAGTCATGATCCCCATACGCATGGTTTCAAACATACCAGTCCATTCGTAAGTTAATGACTGTGAAGCCACACCATTACTCCTTATTCCTCCTCCTAAAAGTATTCTAAACACACCCAAATGCATTAAAACTTGAAGAGCTTGAATCATTTGTTGTCCAAAAAGGTGGACTAACTTCGGAAAGAGGTGAACTGTAATATGTCGAAATAAGAGTCTACTTTTACTTCCACCTAATAAGATAGCTGCTAGTGCAAAGTCTCTCCTCAGAATTTCCTCAGCTTCACGACCAATTGTATTTAATACAACAGGGATAGCAAACAAAATGAGAATGCTAACTTCCAGCATGATATTTGACGTCATAACAGATTCAGCCAAAACCCTTTGGTCTTCATCAAAAATCAAAACACTCACTAACAAAATATACGCAATGAGAGATAGCGGGAGGAATTGCATCCCATCAGCAATGTTATTAATGACTTTTTTCGACCGATTGCCTAACCAAAATAGATAAGGTATTGAGAGCATGTACCCAATAAAAACTCTTAAAAACGCAATTAGCGCCGTCAGAAGAATGGTGTACTTCGCACCAACGATTAACATACTTAAAATAGGATGACCATGCGTATCTGACCCTAACAGTAATACTCCGTCACCTGGCGGATGAGGTGGGGCATGATAGGTCCCTTGTTCATTTTGGAATATTCTAATGGTACTCACTGGAACTTCTGCAATATAGCTATACATAAAGCTTATGATTGTAATCCCCAACAGATAGATCAGAGCCATTAAAAACGTTGGCTTTTTACACAGAGAAACAAAAAGACGAATCATTTTCTTTATAAAAGAAAAAACATGCATACCACGATTTGCTAGGCTTTTAGAATCCGTGGAGAATAATTTGATCCCACTCATGGAAACTCTTGAATCACTAAACTCCTCAGTTTGATTCATATTAAAAATCCATTCTAGAACACTATAAATGATATAAAACGGTGTGAAAATCAAAATGAGAGCAATCGCTATGATAAACGGTCGAGTATCAAAGAAGATTAATCGAACGATACCATAGAAGTTATGTAAATACTCTATAACCAACAAGCTGGATAGTGTAACCCACACGATTGGCTTCGATTGGATCACCATACTTGTTTTAATATTCCTTAAGCAGTGCCATATCAACACATGCATTCGACTAAACCCTTTACTTCTTACTAACTGAACATAATCTTTCTTCCATTCTTCCTCTAACAGTAGCAATAACGCCCGATAAAATAAGACTGTTGGTAAGATACATAAAGATAGAATGGGAGACAAATAGATCTTCTCACCGAGATAAGCAAACTCAAACAGTAAAATATCATAGGTCTTAAAAATCCAGACGACTAGCATTTGCAGCAAAAAAATGAATAGAATGTCTGGCAACGCTTCCAAACCATTTAGCGCATTATGTATGGCACGCTTAATTCTATGAGGGAAACTGAAAGTTGATAGAGTGAATATCATCCCAAAAACAATGGCAATCACTAATGCGGCAAAAAGAATCGTCATGGAATAAAGATAGTTGTCAAATACATAAGAAAACAACGGTTTCTCTAAAATTTGATGACCGACATATTTTTGAAAGTACCAATCAGAAGGAGTAAAAATTGAATGGATGACACTCCATACATTTTGAAAGTAAAGATTCACATGCAGTTGAAAGCCGTCAGTAAAAAAGATTGGGGTACAACTGATTAATACGATTCCAACTACTCCTAATACGTACTTATAGAGCAATTCAAAGAACTTCATTTCCCACCACCTTAAAACACTCAACTTAAATTCAATAGTTAAATCTTCCTATATATGGTATACGACTGATAATTAAGAAAAGTTCCGTTTTATAATAAAGTGTTTTATTTAGATAATGTAGTAAATATTGCTTAATGTTTTTGACAATTTAGATTTAAGCCACTTTTAAACAATATGATCATAATAAAAATGAGCCACATGATTTCTAATTCTAGTAACCTCTCTTATGATAGAAAGTGACCAAACTTACTACATAGTCGGGGAGAAGAAAAAGGATGATCGAAAAAGCTCAGTTCTATAATATCAAATTTAATTTCTGTTAAGACCATACTAAGGTTATAAAATTCAGCTATTATTCTTTCTATGTAGTCGTAAGAATGTGAGTCCTTATAAGTATTACGATAACCTACGGAACACAACAAATGCCTTCTACATGTTCTGGCAATGCTTTTTTAATAATCACTTGCATGTCACTCCTCTATGTAGTGTCACTAATAAATGGAATCACTTTTAATCCATCGCTAGTGATTATTAAGAACCTTGAAAAAGACACATCACTCTTTCCGTATACGTTCTATTGGAGCACTGTCTATCCTATTTATCTTTTTCATAGGTTTCAGCCTGATCTAGTGGATCACTTGAAAGCTCATACCCATAGTCATCCGCATGTCGATCAGGGTGCCCCAGCATATACGTGTCGTTATGCACTCGAATGAGTCGTACTAATAATGCGACAAAGATGCCACGAAACGAAATGAGTATTCCTTGGTGATAGCTGATCAATAGTGACACACATAGGCAAATAGCTGATGGAATGGCAATGATTACTTGAACGGTCTTCAATAGATGCCTCCTCACTAAACTAAACGTATCGTCTAATAGAGGTAGCTTATTATATGAAAAATGGGCTCCTATTAACTACAGAACACGAATAGATAAGATAATGAACCAAGTTGTTTTTGTATCTAGTAATCGAATGGGTTAATAATCGCTAAAACCTGATGATCTTCCCATCTCCCGTTAATCTTTACGTTTTGTTTCGCAATACCTTCTTTATGAAACCCGGACTTCTCAAGTACTCGAATAGAACGTACATTCCGAGGCATAACACCAGCTTCTATCCGATGCAGCTTTATCATTTCGAATCCATATTTCACCAATAGCGTAACAGCTTCTGTCGTATAGCCTTTTCCATTATTGCGTTCGTCTAGGAAATAGCCAATGAAAGCACTTTGAATCGACCCTCTCACAACTTGAAAAAGATTGATTGTTCCAATCAACTGATGATTATCATTTTTAAATATCCCGTAGGTATAGCCTCGGTCTTGGTTAATACTAAGTTGAAAGTCTTTTATTCGATTCTTTTGAGCTTCAATCGTGTAAAACCCATCGTTTCGTTCCATAGAAAAATTCTCAAAAAATGCTCGATTCTTTTTCTGTAAATGAAGCAATTCTTCGGCATCGTTTATTACAAATTCTCTAACATAGATGTCTTTGCCTCTAATCTGGATAACCCCCTTTTGCTCGATCAATCTTTACGGAAGACTAACCGTTCACTATCAAATCACCCTAGAGCGCTTACATTTTAAAAAAAACGGTCCTTTTAGAGATGAATAACTTCAGAAGCCTCTCCCTTAAACGATCACTTTGACACCTAATGTGACTTCTTAACTCCATCATGACATGACTTTATGTTATTACTATACTACTTTAGCATATATATCCAATTTATAGATCTTTAACATACACCAGATTCTCCCTAGAATTCACAGCACCTTATACCTATCTCTATAAACATGTGCCATAGTTGAACAACTAAAGAAACATCTGAACTGACGACTTCACTAACAAAATCGCACTTAGGAAATACAGTGCGATCTAGGACGAGACTGGAACTGTATTTTTTAGATATGTGTACCCCTCAAGTAAACTCGTATTCTATACGATAGGGGACATTTCGATTGCTCTTACCCTGTATCACGTCACATCCATTTTAGATGGTGCTTGCTGAGTGTTGACTTCAATAATGAGTTCATAATACGTTAATGGCAATTCAGTGAGAGTGAAAGATTCCTTCTTCCACGTATCCTGTAGGAAGACTTGTGCGATCGCACGTTTTCTTTCTCCGCCTCTCGCAGCATCTTTTAGTGCGATCGAGCTTTCATAGATTTTTATTAATTCCTTCGCGACCCGTTTAGAGTGATAGGTTTGACTGGAATGATTCATGTTCAAGAGCTTCGTGATTTTCAACTCGAGGTCGTCCATAGCTTCGTATACGGGAACAGCTTCTTTCATCAAGCTTTCTGGTAGTGAAGCCAATTCAGTCCTCATTCGATTGAAAAAGAGGTGATGAACGTTAAATTTATGGATAAGGCGTAGTACTTCCAGTCCAAGAATATTCTCTGTACCTTCCCAAACCGTTAACACCTGAGCATCTCGTAACAATCGAGGTGTGACAAAATCCTCGATATACCCATTACCTCCATGCATTTCTATCGCCTCGTGAGAAAAGTGTACCGCCTGTTCTGCCGACTCTTTTTTCACTAGTGCAATAAGCAACCGATTCAACGCTTGATCTTCCTCACTCACATGTTGACCACTGTTCACCACTTGATCAAATAAGGCAATGCTAGAGAAAATTCCGCTCATCTCCACTTCTTGTTTCACTTTCATTTTCACAAGGGATTCTCGAATCATCGGAAAGTCTTTCAGTTTTTGCTTGAAAGCCCCCCGCTCATAAGCATAAGTCTTCGCTTCAAGATATGCTCGCTGCATAATGCCAACGGAGGCGATCGCATTGCAGAGTCGAGATAAATTTAACGCCTCCGCCATGTATGAAAAGCCTTTTGATGCTTCTCCGACAAGGTACGCTTTCGATCCTTCAAGTAAAACCTCTGCTGAAGGTACCGCCTTCACACCAAGCTTATCTTTTAATCGTCTAATCGAGAGGTTATTGTTAGATCCATCTTCCTTTCTCCATGGCACTAAAAACAAGCTAAGTCCCTTTGTCCCATCCTGTTCATCATCAATCCGTGCCAACACCATCGCAACGCCACATGCACCTGCGTTACTCGCAAAATACTTTTCACCAGTTAACCGGTAATGCTCACCCTCTTTTACAGCGCGAGTTTCGTTCGCACCAACATCTGAACCGCCTTGACGTTCCGTTAAAAACGTCGCTCCTTCATATAACTCGACGTCTCCTGTGGAAAGAACGTGAGGAAGAAATTTCTCCTTCAATTTCTTATCAGCATAATGATCAATTAAATAAGCGGTGGCCATCGTCAAGGTGACTGGGCAGTAGAAGCCTGGTTCCGTCTGAGACAGAAGATAACCTTGTGCAAAGGAATAGATGTAATTCCCTTTATGTCCTAGAGCTGGTACTTCTTTATGCACATAGCCAACGATGCCACGATTGTACGTCTGCTTCACTGTTTTTAAGTAGCCTTCATTTCGCCAGACGAACGAGATATCGTTTCCCATCTTGTCGTACTTCACCAATTTTGGCTGGCCATCTCGATCGGTGTATCGAGCCCGTTCATCAATTTCATTCGCACAAAGCTCACCGTATTTGATGAGTTCTTCTTCCGCCCAATGAAAAAAGCTTGCATTTAGGTACTCCTTTAATACAAAAGCTAAATTCGGATCTTGATTGTAAAAGTTATTCATCGTTCCACTCCTTCCGTTTCCGCTTGCTCACGGAGCTGATTTGTTAGTAGCTTGGCAATGATACTTTATGTCTGAATTTTCCGATACAATAAGGATACCATTTACCTTAACGTAAAGGACAATGATTCATTTAATGTTTTCCCATACAAAAAAGCCACCGCTTCATCTTGTGATCGATTGAACGGTGACTGTTAAGATATGTTTTACTGTTTTACATGAAGCTTCTTAGTTACTCCATTGATAATGAATCAATTTTACTTTTGTGCCATTCAATACCACTTCATTTCGATCAGTAGATTCGTATTTAAAACCATTTCTCTCAAGAACTTTCTGTGAACCTACATGATCGTTTGTCGTCCTGGCAGATATTCGTTTAATTCTATTGTCATGGCATATCTCTTCTAACAGAAGTTTGAGAGCTTTCGTAGCAATACCATTTCTAGTATATTGTTCACCTATCCGATAACCAAGCTCAGCATCACCATTAGAGGGATTGAAGTCAATTAAATTAATTCTACCTAAAATGGAATCATGTTCATCTTTAATTAAATAGAATGTTGATTGTCCCTCGGACTGTTCGATTAATAACTGGTCGAGCTTGTTCTTGAACGTATCAAAGTGATAATAATCACTCCCACGATCTGGCACCATCTTTTTAAAGTAAGATCTGTTTTTAACTTCAAAGGAAAACAAAGCTTCTGCATCCCATTCATTCAATTGATCAATCCGAATTTTCATTCACTTTTCCACCACTCTAAACGATTAATATTAGAAAGCCTCGATCCATTTTAATCGATCAATACAGCGATCATTATGCCTATAATGAGTACCACAACCTACTTAATGTTCTCACTATCAGAAAAGAGCGATTGACGGTAGACATATAAAAGTATGGCAATCATTATAGCCGCGATAAACGCAACCGCTAACTCCATATCGGACTGCATTCCATTAAAACAAATGACCTACTATTGTTTAACTCCGATTTTCACTTTTCAATGAGTATTTCGTGAAATAAGCACCAAGAAAGAGAAAAGCCATCATAGCTATCCAGGTCAAAATCCCCAAAAAATCGAACCAGTAAGCAAAAAGGTTCATGATTGCCATAAGAAAGAAAAATAGTGGTGTTAAAGCACTCTTGAAACCTGTTAAACTAGCTGCTTTCCTTTTTCGAATTACTACAAATATGGAAAATATTAAAGTAACCACCGTAATGAAGGTTAAGATTTCAGGTATCATTCGCCTCTCCTTTACTTATTCCGTATGGATTGTTTAGGTTTTGGATCACTTGAGGTTCACTTAATTCCCTTTCTTATTCTTCCTCACTTATTTCAACATATTATTCCACTTGGATTTCATAAGAAATGCGTATGAACATTACTCATGAAAACCTATATTCCTTCTGTGTTCATCAGCACGACTCTCCAACCATCTGGGTCTTCTATCGTTACGCCTCTTTCTTTCCAATAGACGTTTTCAGGTTCAACTTCTCCATACCCCATTCGATGTAGCCGATCCGCTACTTTCTGAAGTTCTTCTTTGCTCGGAATATAGAAAACCAGCAAGTTATCAGTCGTGGGTGCTGGGCAAGGGCTACCTGCTTCATGACTTGTGAACTCGAGTTGATATTGGAGATGAGGTAAACCATATACAACACCGGTATAGCCTTCATGACCAGAAAACTCAGCGACTCTCTCTAACCCAAGACCGGTTTCATAAAAGTGCACGATCTTTTCTAATCGATCTGTCGGTCTTGCTATTCGTACTTGTACTGCGTTAAACTCATGAAACTCCATTTTGTATTCCCTCCCGATTGACAATAGTCTATTGTGCTCTAATTCATTTAAATTCCTCAGATCAACGATTTCTATTACCTATTTTATAGATTTTCCTCAGTAAAGTCCTTAGAATATCGTTTGAAATTCCCTACTACTTTAGATGGAAATAAGGATTTGAACACGCTTACATCTTTGAATAAACAAAAGGAGCTTCTAAACCGAAGCTCCTTTTGTTCTTTATGGCTATTTTGTGATTATGATAAATTCAGAGAATCCCTTAGGTCCCCTTTTAGAATTTCCAACTGATTGAGGTCCGGTATAAAGTAAGATGGGCCGCCTCCCTCAGATATTGTTCCTTTTATTTCCTTCGTTTCAATAGCCGTTGAACTGAGTGATGGGAACTTTCTCTGAAGGGCAAGTATTTCACCCGGTTTCAGATTTGTCTCCACATTATCTTTCAACACATCTGAAATCTTATTGATTTCAAAGATCGTGTCTCCTGACTTGATCTCATCGACCGTCGCTTTAATAAACTGTCTTTGACGTTCATCTCTTGAATAAACGGTATTGATATCACGCTTCCTCATTCTCACAAATGCGAGCGCTTCTTCTCCGTTCATTTCTGTCATCCCTTTTTCGAAATAGATCCGACTTTTCGAGTAGTAGTTCTTTTCCCAGAAAGGATATTTCACATCAACCTGAACTCCACCTATCGCATCAACGATGTCATGAAAACCATCAAAATCAACAGCTACGTACTTATCGATCGGGATACCTAATAGATCTTCCGCTGTTTCAACAGCTAATTTTTTTGCTCCGTAATGCGTAAGATACCCGTAAGTATACGCAGCGTTTATTTTATGACTACCTGCATATTCCGCTCCTACTTTTTCTCCAGAGATATCCACTTTCGTATCTCTTGGAATGGTTGTCATCGTAACATCCTTTGTTTTAGGGTCAAGGGTTAGAACGATTTGCGTATCAGCTCGTCCACCTTTTCCATCAGAAGAATAATTCTCAATTCCAAGAAGTAAAATCGAGATTGGCTCATTTCCTATGTCAACTTTTGAATCTCTCAAATCCGACATCCCATTCTCCCGATCAAGTTCACTATACGATTGTTTCGCTGTGTCATACACTTTAAAACCTAAATACCCACCAATCCCAATGATCATTAACAACAACACAGAAATGGTAAGGAGTACTTTTCGTTTACGCTTCTTTTTTCTTCGATCTGTGAATCTAGTTTTCATATCGTTCTCCTTTTTTTCATTCATTTCTTAATCTTAATATAGTTTGAGCAGATCATCAAACGTCTCGATAACTCTATCAAACTCACTTACTTGTCCAAACCCATATTTTGCATACACGAAAGGGATTCCAGCATACCGTGCTGCATTGCAATCTCCTTCTGTATCCCCTACGTAAATAGGGTTTAACAGGTTGTTCCTTTCGATAATCATGTTAATATTCTCACCTTTTGAAAGTCCGGTTCTACCTGGATTTTCAAAGTCTATGAAGTATTTTCCAAGGTTATGAAACTCATAAAAGGATTCAATATAACCATCCTGGCAGTTACTTACAATGTAGAGTTTGTATTGCTTCGAAAGGACGTGAAGGACAGCCTCCACATTATCAAAAAGATGTCCCGCCCTGTTTCTTGAGATATCCCATTTCTGCATCACTACATTCGTTCATAACTTGAATGCGGTGCTCCTCGGATAGATCAGGAAACAATTTTTTAGTTATATCATGCATCTGCAAACCCATTGTTCCTTCTAAATCAGTCCTTGTTAGTTCGCTTTTCACTTCCTTATGTTCTTTGATACAGCTATTCCACGCCTTTAGTACGGTATCGATCGGATCCCAAATGGTACCGTCTAAATCAAAAATAATACTATCCATATGTAAATTCAACTCTCCTTATTTGAATCAAATAATCATTCCAAGATGTTACCTAATGATGATCGTGCCTTCATTACGTTTGGATGATGTTCTAATCATTTTTGGAATGGTACCTACGATTTCGTAATAATCGCCATTAAATAATCCCTTTGGGTGTGTCTAACTACCGTCCTCCTGCACTATAGCAGAAAATCACGCTTCTATAGAATACCATAAAACTACTATTTACGATGATCGGTTCTATTACAATTTAGTAGACAATTCACTACGTCAGTCATGGATCCACATATAAAAAAAGCAATTCAATCAAGGAGACAAGATAAGATGTTGTCCCCTGAAACTGAACTACTCTTCCAATGCCGGCAAATTCTTATTTCGCTTGCTTCACCCGATAATGCAGCTGAGCAAATTGCCCATACTGACGGACATCCGTTAATTCAAGCTCATGTTCGATCTCACTTCTCTGAAAAAGGGGAATTCCTTTCCCGATTAACGTTGGAGCAAGCGAAATGATAAATTCATCGATCAAATTTTGCTCAAGAAACTCATGAACAAGCATACCGCCACCGATAAGCCAGATCGTTCCGCCGTCCTGCTCGTTTAAGCGACTGATTAGTGAGGATGGATCTTCTTTCGTATATGTGACATCGGCTGTATTCTCTCTTGATTGATTGGTATACACATAGGATTCTTTTCCTTCATATGGGTTTGCCCCATTTTCCTGTTCCATCACCCAATCAAATGTTCGTCGGCCCATGATTACTGTATCGACACCTTCTATGAACTCACCATACCCGGCGTCACCTTCTGGTTCTGTTTTAAAAAGCCAGTCGAGTGAGTCATCTTTTGTAGCAACATACCCATCAACACTCGTAGCGATATAGACAGATACTTTCCGTTTTGACATTGAGTTCCCTCCTGTTTCTTCGATTATCATTTTGTGTGGTAGACCACTATATCAACGATCGGATACAGTGGCGAATGTCAGAGTCTAGTTTCAACTGCTATTGTCATGACATTCCTTATCCGTTTCACTTTCTCTACCCGATCACAGGCTGCTTCTTATCTCCTAAGAAATCATTGATCATGAGCTGATGCTCCCTGAAAAGGTGATCCGGAAGCTCATCCAGCGAAAAAAATGCCACATCGAGCGATTCTTCACTCTCTCTTACCTCACCTTCAAAGTTCTTACACTGAAATAGAATTTGAACAGGTGAAACTTGATCACCATTCTCAAATGTCTTTTCTTTATCTGGCCCTGAATAAATCCCAAACAGCGACATCTCTTTCAAAATCAGCCCCGTCTCTTCCCATACTTCTCGCCTTGCCGTCTCTTGAACCGATTCATTCAATTCCATGAAGCCACCTGGTAGTCCCCAGGTCTCACTATCTGTTCGGAGTTGTAGCAACAATCGATTCTCCTTATCAAAAACCATTGCTCCTGCTACAACCATAATAACTTTCTCATGACCTACCATTGAACGTAGGTGCTTTATGTAATCCATGAAAAAACCTCCAGAAAGAATCTACTTTCCCTTCCATAGTATAACGATATGAAAGGAGAGAATGTTTCATCAATAATTCCTTTTATAAAGGAATTAAGATTGAAGTTAGCATTACGAATTCAAAAACACTGCGTCCAATTATAATCGATAAATGGACGCAGTGTTTTTTTAGTTTAATTATGATTTCCGTAAAATCTTCTCCATCGCTTTTCCCTTTGCTAATTCATCGATCAGCTTATCCAAATAGCGAATTTCCTGCATCGTTGGTTCTTCGATGTCTTCCACTCGCACACCGCATACGACACCCTTGATCATCCTTCGAGAAGGATTCATTTGAGGAGCTTCCACAAAGAAGGTTTCAAAGTCTGTCTTTTTTTCCAATTGCTCTTCTAACCCTTCTTGGCTATACCCCGTTAACCAACGAATGATTTCATCAACTTCTGCTTTCGTACGTTCTTTTTTTTCCGCTTTCGTAACATAATGCGGATAAACACTTGCGACGCTCGTTGTAAAGATCCTATGTTTGCTCATGATCATTCCTCCCTTAATTTTTCCGTCAAATGGATGACGTTAAATAGAGTGATTACCTATTATCAGGAAACAACTGCTTATCACTAGTATAATTGATTCGTCCGTTACCTTACCAGATCATCAATTTTAAGTTTAACATAAGGTTTTCTTAGTGCTTCCTTATGCAATTCTCTCCTTTCCAGGGGCATTTAAGACCTTCAACTAGTTGATATTTCTCATCATAACGAAAACGACTAGTTAAATGTATCCGCCGCAATATTACTAAACTCTTTAAGATAATAGAGGTAATTTTCATTTCCATAATTGTATCTTTTGTTATACATTTTTGCGATAACGACTTGATGTTCTGGCATAACTAGTAATGTTGGACCAGTCACACCGAGAATTTGATAAGATCCTGCTGGTACCCTGTCTCCTAATTCGCTCATTTCTCTAGGTAGATCTTGAACGAACCAGAAGAAACCGTTACGCGGTAATTCTTTACTTATTTCCTTAGGTGTATGTATATCAATAGCTAATTCAATCACTTCTTTTGGGACAATTTGTTTTCCGTTAAACTCTCCCTTATTTAAGAAGAGACTTCCCCAGCTTGCAAATTCTCTCGTAGACACAAAAAGGTTAGACTCCATGCCGTTATCCGTTAGCCCCGTTGTGTTTTCTCCATCCTTCTTTGGATCAATCACGACCCTTACCAAGTCATCATTCTCTTCAGTTTCCCACCAAGTATTGCGAAAACCCATCGGGTCAAATACTTTTTCACGTAAAACTTCAGTAAATGGGATCCCGTATAAGTTATGGATTAGTTTAGTAATTATCTTAATGTTAATTCCTCTGTATGCCCAACTTTCACCTGGTTCGAACTCTCTCATTACATCACCATTCGTATTTTCATCTAAACCATGCGTGTGGGTGACCAAATGCCTTATTGTAGTCTCACCAAGTATTTCAGGGTCTAGATCATGAACGTAACGACGAACAAGATCATCACTATTATTTATTTTCCGATCATAAATAGCGTAGGCGACACACAACCCTAAATAACTTTTTCTAGCGGAGGCGACATTAAATCTGGAACTTTCAGTGATTGGATCCGAATGATTATTGGAGTGCGTTCCACTATAATGCTCCAATACAACCTTATTTTTTTTCAATATCACTAATGAAGCTGCGGAGCTTTGATTTAACTCTTTAATGTTTTCAACCCAAGATACTAATTTCTCGTACTTCGTGTCCATTCAATCACTCTCTTCCTCCTCTATTCTTAATACCAATTATTTCAAATTATCATCATTCACTCAATATAAAAAAGAACTTATCTGATTAAAGATAAGTCCCCCCATTAATGAAAACTTTAGCCAGAGATCTAACAGATAAGAAAAAGCTTTGACAGTCCTTAATATCATAATTTATTCTGATTATCAGGAAGTATAGTACAAAAATTGATATATATAAGGAGATATATAAAATGGATATTAACGGATCCGATTTAGTGGAAGCCAAACGTCAAATTGATTCAACTCTAAACAAACTTAGAGAAACAATAAAAACCCTTGAAGCTAAAGACAATCCTACTCGATATAAATCGCAAATCACCTTAGCTAAACGACGAATCGAAGCATTTGAACTTTCAGTATATCTTATTGAAAGAGAAATAGGTGACCTTAACAATGACCAAGTCAATGAATAGTGATGGTTTCCATCTCCATACATAACCTGCTATTCACTCGGTTTATTGATCTCCACATGCTTCAGAATACTCTATTTAAAACATCTCGATCCTTATGAATTGAGAGCTTTTCGGGATTAGTTACGACCAATCGTATCGTTCAACTTCTTACGATACTTGTCATTCCAGGTTTTCTCGTCCTTTAAAAGCTCGTCGCAAAAAGCGGCTACGTCCTCCCCCGTGAGTTCAGTGACTTTCTTGCCGTTCGCTGCACCTTCCTCGAACAGGTCGAGAATACCGTTAAAGATACGGCTATTGTCCTTCCAGTCTGTTGGCCCACCAGTCGTCCACATATACTTTTGAATCGCTTTGTAAGCGTTATGATACTCACTTGGAAGTGCCTTCCCCCGTGCCTCCATCGTCTTCCATTCCCGTTTGTCATCCAGACTTCCGATAATCTTCTCAAAAAAGCTCATATTGTTTCTCCTTTTTATTTTATTTTTTTAGTTCGTTGATTTTACTCGAAACAAATTCCCACTTTTTCCAAAAAACTTCAAGATGCTCTTGACCGGCTTCGTTGAGGGTGTAAAATTTTCTAGGTGGTCCCATAGTGGAAGGCTTTTTCTCGATATCAACCAGATTGTTTTTCTCAAGTCGCATCGTAATCGTATACACTGTTCCCTCAACCACATCCGTGAAGCCAAGTTCTCGTAGCTGTTGAGTGATTTCATAGCCGTAAGTTTCGCCACGGCTGATGATTTCAAGCACACAACCTTCCAGCACCCCTTTCATCATTTCTCTGAAATTTCCCATTTTGACCTCCATTTGTACTTTTTAACTACTCTTCCCCTGGTACTATGTGTTACTGATAATAAGTATTACTAAGTACCTGTATATAGTATTACATATTAGCGGGTGATGTCAAGATAAATTTGACGTCCTAAAGCCCATTTTGACTTGCAGGTTACTGTTTCATTCTCTAAAAAGAAGTAGTTCAATTAAGCGTACAAGATATGGTTTTGTACTCCCAACTGAACGACTTATCTGAAACGTTCTGAACTTAATTAAGAAAGAAAATAGGTTTCTCAATTCATGATAAAAATGATAACGATACTTCCAAATGATAAAAGCGCCCAAAGCCAGTTCACTTTAACAAATTTTATGAAATACCGATCCAATAAGAAAAAGGCAAACGAGATGACAATAGCGGGCAAGCCAAAAATACCACCTGCTAAAATATGTAAGACACCAGAAAAGTAGACTTCTGGAATTCGTGTTCGATCTGAAAAAACGGACGCAAAAACATCGCTAAGTAAGGAAGCCCACACGCCATAAACATAAATCATCAAAAACATGTCGAAAAAGAGATGGCTCATTCCAGTAACATACGCCATTTCAGGATAATAGATCTTCGGAGTAACGAGCGAGAATATCGTAATAAATGCGACGCTCACCGCTAATTTTCTTGAATAGATGTTTACTAAAGACTGTTGTTTTGCCATGCATGAACCCACCTTATGTCAAACGTACTGTGAAGGCTTGAAATGGGCGTTCCTCAAAAAGAAAATTAACCGTTAATAGATTCAAGCCTATCATCATTGTGAACCAAAAAACTCAATTTTTCTATACTACTTCAACATTGAATTATCATGTTAAACGATTCGTTTTGGTAGGGTATATTTGAAAACAAAAAGGAGTGCATTTATCAGTGGTACTGACTGCACTCCTCTTTGTTTATCATGTTATCGATCGTTCATAGTCAGTCGGAACCGTGCGTACCGTCTCGGGGATCCTTGAACACAGACTTTTTAATGACGTGGGGAATGACAAAGGGAATTAATAAATAAATCGTTAACAGTCGTACAAGCTGAAGTGAAGCGACAATCGAAGCATCAAGATTAAGAACAGCAGCTGTCGATGACATTTGGGGTGCCCCACCCGGAGCCATCGCTAACATACTCGTAACATAATTAAGTGGAGTCGCTTCGAAAAAAATCATTGAAATCACGAAGGTTAACACAAGATACATCATCAATATCCCTACACTGAGCCAGCCGATTTTCTTCAATTGGTCAAGAGTCGCACGATCAAACCTCAGACCAATAATGGCACCAAGCAAGGCCTGGCTGATTCCAACAGCGGTGCCCGGTAAAGACCCGATGTGAAACAAAAACTGATTAACTAAAAAGGAAATCAGCATGGCATACAAAAGCGGGCCTGCTGGGATTTTAGCGACTTTCGCAAGAAAAAGTGACAGGGCAGCGATGACAAGAACGCAAATGATTTTAAAACCCGGAAAAAAAACTGTGCCACCTGCGGAACTGGCAGCCGCTGCAGTATGAGTGGCTACTTGCTCACTTCCGCTTCCATTCCAATGGGCAACAAGACCAGCTAGGACTGGAATGGATAAGGCGACAAACATCGCCCGCGTCATCTGAAATGCTGCAACAATCCGCTGATCAGCTTCGTATTCTTCACTTAAAGCCAACATCGCGGACGCACCACCTGGAATACATGAAAATAATGCCGTCGTCTGGTCAATGGCTGAATAGCGTGCTAATACCTTACTCAGCACCCAGGCGCCAAGCATAATGACAACCAAGCTAATGATGAGGGGCAACATGTAAGAAGCTACTTCTCCAAACATACTCGTTTGCATCGTTAATCCTATACTTGCCCCAATGAGAGAAAGTGAAAATGGAAACAGAAAAGATGGCATGGAAAGGTCACAGATTTTGATTCGGATAAAAACACCGAAAAGTAATGAACCGATCAACCAACCGGCAGGAATTTGCAATAATGATAATAACCATCCAGCAGTAGTGGCAGCAAAAAGGTATAAAATCGTGCGAGCCATGTCATTTCCTTCTTTCTGTAGTCAAAAATCAGTTTCAAACTAACGATCAAAGATCAATCGAAAGTCATTCTCAGGAGAAGCTCCGTTTTTTCATGCCGCGATTGTTTAATCCAACGTATCCGTCCATTCATCGACAGTGATGACCTCTGACTGACGCGGAAATACTTTGTCAGTAAGGACCTGGTGAACTTCGGGGTCACGATCAAGACACGCGTCTTTTAATACGGTTAATGAAAAGTCTTTATCTGCCGCTTCTCGTATAGTTGATAATACGACACCACTTGTGGCAATCCCACTTAGCACAAGCGTATCAATTCCTTGCGCTCTTAAGATGACCTCAAGATTACTTCCTGCAAATGCACTTACACGGTATTTCGTAATAGTCGGTTCGTTTTCTCTTTGCTTCATTGATTCATGAATCTGTGTACTTTCATCTGAAAGGGTCATGCCACCTGATTCGGAAATCGCTGAAAACATTTTGTTATTCGAGTGGATTTCAGGATAGCCCTCGCTAAACCCGATTCGGACAAAAAAGACAGGGATATCATTCGCTCGTGCCGTCTCCAATGCCTTCTGGAAAGGAAGAAGGACTTCTTCTTTTTCCGCATAACGCGATACAATCCCATTTTGCATGTCCATCATCAATAGTGCCGTTTTGCCTTCTCGATTTTTCATAGGTTGTATGCTCCTTTTCATTTCGGTAAAATTAAGTGGAGAGATCTCCTCTTTATGGTAAACGGACAATTCTCCGCTTGTCAAGAATCTACTATTGTAGGAAAGGAGTGGACATATGCCAAAGAAACAAGTAACCCATACTCGTATGGAACGCCGTGACGCTGCGGAAAATCGGCAGCGCATTTTAGACGCAGCTCATAAATTATTCGAACAAAATGGCGTTGAACGAGTCAGTATGAACCAAATTGCGGCAGAGGCTGGGATTGGGGCTGGTACACTCTATCGCCGCTATCGGAATAAAGGGGAACTTTGTCTGGATTTAATTAAAGATAATGTTGTCTTGTGCTTCGACAATATTGATAGCTACTTGGAGGAAAACAAAACAGAATCACCAACTAAACGATTAAAAGGCATTTTAGGCTTGTTTATTCAGTTTAGAGAAAGCAAAGCTCAATTGCTTAAAGGTGTGGAAGATGGAGAATCTACCAAACGCCCCTCTCCTACACGTAGCCCTTTATTTAATGAATTGCACCAGATCATTGTCGATTTGTTTGAAGAGATGAACGAAGCAAACACGAATAGCATTTTCAAAGCGGATATCCTGCTTGCAGCATTAAAAAGTGAAGAATATTTATTTCAAAGAGAAGTTCGAACGTATACACCTGAGGAAATTTTGGATCAGATTTGTTCGTTGTTTATCACCTCGGAGAAATGAAACGAATTATTTTTCACGGAGGAACGTATAGAAAAAGCCAGTGCGCATTGCACTGGCTTTTCATGTCGTTTACTTAAATGATTTAACGCCTAAATAATGATCTTGCCAAAAATCATAGCTTAAATCACTTTCTTGCACACCGTCACTGCCGGCATGGATGATTTTGTTATCGCCGATATAAATTCCGCTGTGTGAAGCTCCTTCAACATCATAGGTATCTTCAAAAAAGACGACATCACCAATCGATGGCGAATCTACCTGTGTTCCATCATATTTCCACATGTCACGTTCCGTTCTTGATAAGTCGACTCCAGCTTGATTAAACACATACTGGATAAAGCCACTGCTATCAAACCCATCTGGTGATGTGCCACCCCATACGTAAGGTGTACCGATCAAGCTTTTCGCAGTCGAAACCACATCAGATTGCGAGACAGACTCAGTAGGAGCTGCTTCGGAAGATGTGTTGATCGCGACAGAATTAGTTGAGGATGAAGAAAGGGCTGCCATGACCTCAGGACCAGCTAAACCGTCTACGGTAAGTCCCTGTTCTGCTTGATACTCTTCCACTGCATCTTTTGTAATCTGTCCAAAAATACCATCCACGTTATATGTATAATAACCGAGAGATTCAAGTTCTGATTGTAACGCCGTGACAGCTTGTCCACGATCGCCTGTACCTAGCACAGCTACTTCTGATACACTGCTAGAATCCTGCTGTTGAACAGCATCTGAATCGACCTTAGCAAACGCTCCGTCACTTAATACTGGCGAAAATGCCACCGTGGCCATCAAAGCAGATGAAATGATATATTTTCTTACCGATGATCTAGATCTGTTCATTTAAAATCCTCCTTGCGCATATTCTTCTTGATGAAGTTTGCCAACTTGAAAGACTAGCGAAAATTTCGTTCGTTGATAGGTGATGAGTATTTCGAGCGATCGATTGCGAATGAACTAACATTCATAAAATTATTTTTGCTCGCCTTTCAAGCCAACTCCTAGTGTAACAGAAGAATTCTGTAATGAGGTTTCACAGTCATTAAGCTGAGATGATAAGAGTTTACAAGGGAGGGAATCCACTTTTTACTACTAATCACTTAAGGGATAAGAGTGTTATTCTCAGTAATTTCCCAAATCGAGTAGGAGGGGAAATATAATTCCCCCGACCTCTCACACCACCGTACGTACCGTTCGGTATACGGCGGTTCAACCTTTTGAGTAACGTGACTTATAAAGTGTAGAGATTTCTTTTAGTCCCCACTTTATTAGTCTCTTTTTTGTAAGTGCGCGTTGAAGAATTTCCGATCGTGTAATCCGCCAGTATCCCTTCCGGGAGTTAGCCAATTTCATGGCATCCTCATGATCGATGCCATATTTGCGAAGCATTTTAAATTTCGTCTTAACTTTCTTCCACCTTTTCCAGATGATCTGTCTGAGTCGATGGTTTAACCATCCTTCGATATCCTTAATGAACGTCTTCATTCTCGCGATACCGTAATAGTTAATCCATCCCACCGTTACCCGATTGATATCTGTGATAATCTGTTCCCATGTGCCAGCTCTTTTCCGACTGGTTAGCTTTTTGAGTTTATTTTTGAATCGTTGTTTCGCCGACCTGCTAGGTCGGCTTCCAACTTTCCCATGAGATTTTGGATATTGAACCCAAGGAAAGTGGCTGAAGTAGCGCCGCAAACCTGGCTTTTCTTTTGATTAATGGTTAACCCAAGATCTTTCTCAATGTATTTCGAGATACTTTCCATCACTCTTTCACCTGCCCGGGGGCTCTTTACGTAGATGACGAAGTCATCTGCGTAGCGGACAAATCGATGGCCACGTTCTTCTAATTTTCGGTCCAGTTTATTTAAGTAGATGTTTGCGAGAAGAGGTGAAAGCGGACCACCTTGTGGTGTCCCTTCCGTCGTCTCGATATAGATGTCTTTATCAAGAATACCGGAACGCAAGAATTTCCATATCAATTTTAGAATGACTTTATCCCAGACAAACTCCTCTAAGTAGGCATGCATCCTCTGATGGTGGATGGTGTCGAAGTAGCTTTTCAGATCACAATCTACTGCGGTGCGATATCCGTCCTTATAGTATTGTTGCGCAACCTTGATTGCCTGATGACCGTTTCGTCCTTTTCTGAATCCGAAACTGTTGTCAGAAAAGTAAGGATCTATTTTTGGTTCAATAACCTGCAGGATAGCCTGCTGTACGACTCGATCCAGTACACATGGGATTCCGAGATATCGTTTGGAACCATCCTTTTTCGGGATGGCGACTCTTTTCACTGGTTGTGGTTGATAAGTTCCATTTAAAAGCTTTGATTTCAGCGATCGGTAGTATGTCTGCATATGTGCTTTAAGTTCATAAACGGTGATCCCATCAATGCCCGGATTACCTTTGTTTTTCCTGACCTTCTCATATGCATTCCATAAGTTTTCATCGCTAATCACCTGTTTGATTAGTTCGTTACCATCTTGTGCTTTCATCTCCATGTCGGCATCCCTACACACTCTTATGTACCTTTCAGTTTCCAACCTATTTCTCCATAAGTAGTCATCTCTTTGGTCATTACCACGATGTTTTCTGTGCTTAGGCGGCGATGCCTACACCTCCTTGTTTTCCAAGATTTAAGATTGTTCAGCCCTTCGTTTCATAGAAACTACTATGGCTTATGCTGACTTCTCATGATTCATCCACTTATCCCTAAGTAGATTGTTACGTACGTAACCCTCATGAGATCTCCCCGGGTAAGGGTGATAACCTTCCTCCCATGTAACTGTTGTATTTACTGTATGGATTTCGGGCAGTATTGGACTTTATTTTGTGTTGCAAACTCGTCCATTCCAATTCAGCCTTGGTATACAATTTCTATTCGTCAGTTCGGGATTTTGCCGCCGGCTTCCTTCAGATTCCACTTCGAAATGGACACCCTTGCCTTTGGCTAACAGTTCCTACTGCCAAGCCTGTAGCGGACTTTCACCGCCAAGTTATCACCCATGCCGGGCACACAACAAAAACCCCTCAACAAAACCTTGTCGAGGGGCAACTCTCATTCAACTCTTAGTAAGTCGTCATATACTGTTCGCGTTCCCAAGGGTGTACTTGCGTACGGAACATATCCCATTCGATCTCTTTTGCTTCGATGAAGTGCTCGGATGCGTGCTCGCCTAGAGCCGTCATCATGACTTCGTCTTGCTTAAGCTTTTCAAGAGCATCGTGTAGTGTTGCTGGAAGGTCTGTGATGCCTTCTTCTACGCGTTCTTCTTTATCCATCACGTAGATGTTGCGCTCTGTTGGAGCTGGTGGCGTCATTTTGTTCTTGATGCCGTCAAGTCCAGCTGCAAGTAGGGCTGCCATTGCGAGGTACGGGTTCGCAGATGGGTCTACGCTACGTACTTCGATACGTGTGCTGATTCCGCGGGAAGCAGGAACACGGATAAGCGGGCTACGGTTACGAAGAGACCATGCCACGTAGCAAGGTGCTTCGTATCCAGGTACAAGACGCTTGTAAGAGTTAACAGTCGGGTTCGTGATCGCTGTGAACGCTTCAGCATGCTTCATTGTTCCTGCGATGAATTGGCGTGCTGTTTCGCTTAGGCCAAGCTCATCGTTTGGCTCGTAGAATGCATTTTTTCCGTCTTTAAAGAGTGACATGTTGGCGTGCATACCAGATCCGTTAACACCGAATAGTGGTTTCGGCATGAACGTTGCGTGCAGGCCGTGCTTACGAGCAATCGTTTTAACCGCTAGTTTGAACGTCTGGATGTTGTCACACGTTGTGATCGCATCTGCGTATTTAAAGTCGATTTCGTGCTGTCCTGGCGCTACTTCATGGTGAGATGCTTCGATTTCAAAGCCCATGTCTTCAAGCTCAAGCACGATGTCACGACGGCAGTTTTCACCGAGGTCCGTTGGTGCAAGGTCGAAGTATCCGCCTTTGTCGTTAAGTTCAAGAGTTGGTTCACCGTTTTCGTCCATTTTGAAAAGGAAAAATTCTGGCTCTGGTCCGATGTTGAAGTCAGAGAAGCCTAGCTCTTCCATTTCTTTTAGAACGCGTTTTAGAACTGAACGAGGATCCCCTTCGAATGGCGTGCCATCAGGGCTATAGATGTCACAGATAAGACGCGCGACTCTTCCTTTTTCAGATGACCATGGGAAGACAACCCATGAATCAAGATCCGGGTAAAGATACATATCGGATTCCTCAATACGCACAAAGCCTTCGATCGAAGAACCGTCAAACATCATTTTATTATCAAGCGCTTTCTCAAGCTGATCAACTGGAATTTCAACGTTCTTAATAATCCCTAGTAGGTCAGTAAACTGCAAGCGAATGAACTTAACGTTCTCGTCCTGCGCCATTTTCTTAATATCGTCTGCTGTGAAAGTGTTCGCCATGTAAAATGAATCCTCCTTAAGAAATAAAAAGATTTAGTGAATCCGATTTTTCCTGGGCATATTCCAACTGCTTGAATCGCCAAATGAGGACGTTACGAAAAAATCCCAAAATTCAGAATCAAAAAAGCATTCGTAATTGTCGCTCCCTTCTTCACTTACTATCAATATACTATAGCCTTCACACCATCGTGTTAAAGTACGTGAGATAATCTAACGTCCTTTTTAAGCAAAAAAAGGCAGGGAACTAAGTCCCTACCTTAAACCCTATGAAACAGTAATCAAACCTTTATTTAACAGATCATCGAGTGCTCGGAGCACGCTAATCTTCACGTGTTCGAATGTTAACCCACCTTGAACATAAGCAACGTATGGGGGTCGTAATGGGCCATCTGCTGATAGTTCAAGGCTCGCACCCTGAATGAACGTTCCGGCTGCCATGATCACATCGTCTTCATATCCAGGCATGTAAGCTGGCTCTGGTCGAACGTGTGCATTGACCGGTGATGCCGCCTGGATCGCCTGACAGAACGCAATCATCCGCTCTCGGTCATCAAACTGAACCGATTGGATCAAGTCCGTTCGTTTGCTATTCCAGAGTGGTGTCGTGTTGAACCCTGCACTTTCTAGAAGTGCCGAGCTATAGACTGCGCCTTTTACAGCCTGACCGACCGTGTGGGGCGCAAGAAAAATCCCTTGATACATTTCTTGTAGGGAATAAAGCGAGGCGCCAACCTCTCGGCCGATGCCTGGTGACGTTAAACGATAGCCACAAAGCTCGATCAACTCTTCTCTTCCTACAAGGTAACCCCCAGTTTTCACGATACCAGCACCGGGGTTTTTGATGAGTGAACCGGCTATAAGATCCGCTCCAACATGACACGGCTCCTGCTCTTCTACAAATTCTCCGTAACAGTTATCAACGAAAACGATGACGTCTTCTTTGATCGATTTCACGAAAGAGATCATTTCGCGAACTTCATCAATCGTAAATGACGGTCGGTTCGCATACCCTTTGGAACGCTGAATCCCGATCATTTTTGTTCGATCCGTGATCGCTTCTCGTACGGCATCAAAATCTACTGCACCGTCAGCTAACGGAATCGCTTGATAACCGATATGAAAGTCTTTCAATGAGCCGTTGCCTTCCCCACGTGTGCCGACGATTTCTTCTAGCGTGTCATAAGGAGCTCCTGTCATATAGAGAAGCTCATCGTTCGGTCGAAGAACGCCGAATAAGGCGGTAGAAATGGCGTGTGTACCGGACACGATCTGCGGTCTTACGAGGCCTGCTTCTCCTCCGAACACATCGGCATAGAGCTTTTCAAGCGTATCTCTTCCGTCGTCGTCATACCCATACCCAGTTGAAGGGGTAAAATGAAAATCACTGATTCTGTTCTTGTGAAACGCCTGCAGCACGCGGTATTGATTCGCCTCAACGCGCTCATCGATTTCTCTCAGTACCGGCTGGATTTTCTCCTCTGCTGCTTTTGATAGGTTCTTAAGTTCATCCTGGTGTGTAAAATTAGTAAACATCATCGTTGGCTCCTAGTCGTTGTTCCATTCATTAATGATTCGTTCGTATAGATGTTCAGGTGCATACCCTTTGCATCGATAGTGGTCTTTCTCCTCATCCCATTCGCGTTCGATGAGGACGGTGTTTCGTTGCAAATAGGCGAGCTTATCGCCTTGATCCGCATTGATGGCGATCGAGAAATACGTCATCTGCTTCAACACTTCACTCTGCAGTCTCTGGTTCAAGCGTTTCAAATCAGTCTGTTTCAAAGCAGAAATGAGAATTTGTTCATTCACGCTGCTCTGTACAGAAGGGTCCGCCCTGTCAATCTTGTTGAACACGGTGAGAACAGGAATATGAGAAGCTTTCAAATCCTTAAGGAGCTTCAAAACAATTTCTTCATGCCGTGCTCTATCAGGATGAGACGCATCAATAACGTGAAGGATCAAATCGGCTTCCGTTGCTTCTTCGAGCGTTGATTTAAACGACGCTACGAGCGTTGTTGGTAAATCCTGAATAAACCCAACCGTGTCGGTGAGTAGCACATTGTAGCCGTTAGGGAGCTTCAATTGCCTCGTCATCGGATCAAGCGTTGCGAACAGTTTGTCCTCTTCATACGAGTCCGCATTCGTTAATCGGTTAAAAATGGTCGACTTCCCTGCGTTCGTATAGCCTACTAATGCTACTTGAAGCGTTTCATTACGTTTTCGGCGAGCGCGGTATTGATCACGATGCTTTACGGTATTGTCCAGCTGTCGTTTCAAATCCGTCACGCGATTCCGAATGTAACGACGATCCGTCTCAAGCTTTGTCTCACCAGGACCTCTTGTTCCGATACCGCCTCCAAGCCTTGACATGGACGTACCCTGTCCTGCAAGGCGCGGTAGCATGTATTGAAGCTGAGCGAGCTCCACCTGAAGCATTCCTTCTCTTGATCTCGCTCGCTGAGCGAAGATATCGAGGATAAGCTGTGTTCGGTCAATGACTCTCGCATCGAGCGTTTCTGAAAGGTTACGAAGCTGACTCGGTGAAAGCTCACTGTTGAAAATAACGATCGTTGCTTCTTTTTCTTCGATTAATGATGCCAGCTCTTCAACTTTCCCTTTTCCTATAAAAGTTGCCGAATGAATACGCTCCCGCTTTTGTGAGAGCGTTTCTTGTACGACACCACCCGCGGTCTCTGTTAATGCCGCAAGTTCATCCATCGTATATGCAAACTGTTCATCTGTTTGATTTTGAAGCTGAATGCCGATCAAAATCGCCGGTTCAGCTGCTTCAATTCGTTCTTTATTCAAATGTACGTTCCCTGCCTTTATCAATCAGTCTGTTCCCATCATATCAGATGTGCATTTAATCTTCTATAGGGATGTCTTCTGGTAAGAGCAGCTCGAGAGCCGAGCGATCAATGACGTCTGCTTGAAGCAATCGGACCGCCTGCTTCCGAATCGCTTTTTCAATGATGTTTCGAACGAAGCGCCCATTGCTAAAAGCAGCTGTTTCCCGCTCCCGCTTCTTAACAAAGCTCTGCTTGAGCTTCCACTCGGTTTCTCTCGAAAAGCGGTACTGCCGTTCTCCTGCCATCTTCTTGGCGATTTCGAGTAATTGCTCATTCGAGTAATCAGGAAAATCGATGACGAGTGGGAAGCGTGACGGTAAGCCTGGGTTCAATGAAAGGAAGTGTTCCATTTCTTCAGAATATCCGGCAAGAATGAGAATGAAGTCTTTATGATGGTCTTCCATTGCCTTCACAAGGGTATCAATCGCTTCTTTTCCGAAATCCTTCTCTCCTCCACGCGCAAGGGAATAGGCTTCATCTATAAAAAGAATACCACCTTTGGCTTTTTTAACGAGCTCTCTCGTTTTCTGAGCGGTATGACCAATGTATTCCCCAACAAGATCGGCGCGCTCTACTTCGATCAGATGACCTTTTGAAAGTACGTTCATTTCTAAGAAGAGTGTGCCAAGAAGTCGTGCAACCGTCGTTTTACCTGTCCCCGGGTTCCCTTTGAACATCATGTGGAGCGCCTGGGTGTTTTGCTTCAAGCCATTTTCTTGCCTGCACTTGTTCACATACAGCCATGCGTACACTTCTTTCAATAAATATTTCATTTCTTTTAACCCGATCAGCTGTTCCATTTCCTGCTGAATCCGCTCGAGCGGCACATGCTTCTTGGACGCCTCGCTAAGCGCTGCGTCAGCCACTTCTGTCCCCTCCGTTTGGCGAAGAACGATATTGATTTGACTCTTACGCTGCGTTACGGAATGCTGCAAGATGCTCACCTCGCTTTGATCTAACACGATAGTATACGCACCCATTAGAAATCCGTGACAAACGCCCAAAAGAAAAACACTCCATCAAGAGTGTTTAACTGACCCCGATCCTCGTAACAAAGGATTCCGGTATCGCTATTTTCTGTTCTCCCTTTCGATGCTCATACGACCTGTAATAAGTAAGAGTCTCATCAGCTTCGTAGACATCCACCTCAAGCACATGGCCATCTGACCGCTCGAGCATCTTCATGAATATATCGCCTTCCTGGAGCGTATATAAAACAAAACGACTTCTTAAATAGGTGGTTTCCTGTTTCTGCACGTCAGGTAATTGTTTGAAAACCTCGCAGAAACGCTGCTTCGGCACAACGTGCTTGCCTTTCCCGGCAGCTTTCGTAATGCTGACAACCTGTTCTGCTTTATGGATGATTTTCTCAACGATTTTATTCATGCTGGTCCTCCATCATGATTTAATTTCAGGGAGGTTTCGAACTTCACTCATCATTTCAGCTCCGCATAATGGACAAGCCGGAGTATCGGAGAACGAGTAATCGGCTCGCATCCAGCCCGCGCAATCTCCACCCGAACAAGACCAGACGTCAGTATCAACTTCTGGAATAGGCTCCTGTTGCTGTTTTGAAAAAAACGCCATATCTAACCGCTCCTTTTCGATTTGGTTATCATCAGTATTTCCAATAATCCCAAAAACATGTAACGAATTGCAGAAACAAAACATTCCAGGGTTTTGTTATAATGGAACAAAATGAGAGGTGGTCATAAGAATGGAGCTTTTTAATCAGCCGCTTCCGGACTTTCTAGAAGAATATTTGCTTTCACTTGAACGAAAAGGGCGAAAAGAGTCGACACTTCGCCGATATCGGTATGACCTTATGGACTTCATCGTTTGGCAACGAACCATTCACCGCCACATTGATTTCGAACATTTCCGGCAATTAACAACTGAGCAGCTTCAGGAATACATTCGCTATTTGCATCTCGAACGGCACTATTCAGAACGAACACTTAAGCGGATTATGACAGTCATAAATCAAGTATATCGTTATTATATGTCGTTAAACCGAACTAAGAACAATCCGATGAAAGAAGTCGTCCTTCCGACGAATGGCGATGCAGGCTATCTTGATTCTGATTTTATAAAGGAAGAAGAGTCTGCAAAACTTCTCAAAACCATCGTATCTCTCGATGATTTAACAGAAAATCAGCTCAGAGCTCGTGAATTTCTTATTGATCGGAACCTGATCATCGCCCGCTTATTTCTCACATATGGTCTTACCCTACAAGAACTATGTGCGCTCTCGATGAAAGACGTATCGTTTGAACAAAACGAACTGGAAGTCACCTCTGCCTATGGTAAACGGACGGTGCATCTCGACCCAGAGCACAAAAAAGTGCTGTTCGACTATTATCATGTAATTCCAGCCCCTGTCAGACCGAGACTTCATAGTGATGACCCACTATTCGTGTCATTCGATTTCCAACGCCAGACTTACCGTTGGAGCTATGAAGTTGATCGTCCAAAACGTCTTACAGAAATTGCGGTCCAAAAAATGATTCGGTTAGAAGTGCAGCGTGCGGGACTTCGTAAAGGCGTATCCGCACAGCACATGAGACGTACATGCGTCATTAGAGCTATTGAGAATGGCCATACCATCGATCAGCTTCGAAACCAATTTGGCTTAAAGTCAGATCTGACGCTTAAGCGGTACGTTGATTATATGGAAAAACAGCTTACATCCTAATATGAAAAAGTCCCTCCTCCTGCATGAATCAGAAAGAGGGACCAGGTTTTTACTTGTCAGATTCGAAATTTATTTCAACGGATCGCTGTGGAGCGAACGTAGAAATCGCGTGTTTGTAAATCAACTGTTGTTTCCCATCGGACTCAAGGATAATCGTGAAATTATCGAATCCTTTAATTGTCCCTTTGAGCTGAAATCCGTTAAGCAGGTATACCGTTACAAATACGTTGTCTTTTCTCAATTGATTTAAAAACTGATCTTGAATGTTAATCTGCTGCTTCATTGTCAGTCCTCCTCTTTTTCTCTAAAGGCATTCAATTACTACATTTCTCGTTTTCTGCTAACTTTCCTGCAACAAACGGCAAGATTTTTTGAATTTTTTCTTCACGTTGCTCCGTCATATCGAACCAGTCCATCTCCATTTGGTGACGAAACCACGTTAATTGACGTTTGGCATACCTTCTCGAATTCTGTTTTAAATCACTCACAGCGTCTTCTAGCGAGAGTCGCCCTTCAATAAATTGATAGATTTCCTTGTATCCAATCGCCTGGACGGACTGACAATTCCGCACACCCGCTTCGTGAAGTCGTCTTGCTTCCTCAAGCAAACCGTACTCCATCATAATGTCGACTCTTCTGTTGATACGCTCATAAAGCGTCTCGCGATCCATCGTCAGGCCCACATTAACAAGATTATAAGGTGAGTGTTCCGGTAGCGCGTCTTTAGAGGCCGACACAGGCTCTCCCGTGACATGGAAGACCTCAAGCGCACGAACAACTCGTCTCACGTTGTTTGGATGAATGGTTTCATAGCTTACTGGATCAATTTCTTTCAAGCGCTGATGAAACAGTACAGGACCCTCATTCTCAGCTATTCGCTCCATCTCCTGGCGATAACTTGCATCTTCTTTCGCTTCTGAAAACGCGTACTGATGTGTCACCGACTTCACATAGAGACCGGTTCCACCAGCAATGATCGGCACCTTACCCCGTTTATTAATATCGGTCACGAGGTCTGTTGCCAGCTGCTGGAATTCAGCAGCAGAAAAGCCCTCGTTCGGCTGTTTGATATCAATAAGATAGTGAGGAACGCCGTCCATTTCATCTTCCGTTACTTTTGCCGTTCCGATATCCATCCCTCGATAGATTTGCATCGAGTCTCCGCTGATGATCTCACCATCCAGCGCTTTAGCCAGTTCAATACTAGTCCTCGTTTTTCCTACAGCAGTCGGACCAAGAACGGTCACTAGCTTTTGTTTGAGTTCATTCATACCTTCACGCACTTTCCTTCATTCTTTTCTCATTGTGCTCGTTACATAACTCGTTTAAACATTTTTTCCATTTCATACGTGGAATAGTGAATAATAATCGGTCTCCCATGCGGGCATGTGTAAGGATCGATCGATTGACGCAACGTTTCAAGGAGGGTGAACACTTCATCATCCCGTAAATGGCGATTCGCTTTGATCGATTTCTTACAAGACATCATGATTGCCGCTTCCTCACGTAATTTCTTCACGTCGATCGCTCGATTATCGACAACTTCCTGAATGAGTTCCTCGATCGTGGTCTGTTCCGCTCCCTTAGGAAACCAAACGGGGTGAGCGCTTACCATATAGCTATTTCGACCAAAAGATTCTAGCAATACGCCTACCTTTGCAAGGTCATCGATCCGGCTATCGATGATCGCCGATTCAGAAGTATTATACTCAAGGGTAAATGGAACGAGTAATTCCTGTACCTCTGGATCGATTTCACCGACTTTTTCACGGAAAAATTCATATTTAATGCGCTCCTGAGCCGCGTGCTGATCAATGATGTAGAGCCCATTCTCATTTTGAGCAAGAATATATGTGCCATGCATTTGCCCGATCGGATAGAGAGGGGGAATACGAGATTCTCCTTCTTTGGTCTCTTTCACAAAATCCATCGCCATCTCGAGCTCATCTCTCGTCTCACGAGGTCTCGACACAACTGGTTCATTATCCTCCGCTCTCAGCTCCTCTTTAACGCTGAACGGTTCGTTGAATTCTCTTGCCATCTGAGGGGGAGCTTCGAATGGGTCTCGTTTCACATCAGGCTGTCTTTCTTGTCGCGAAGTCTCCTGCAGTTCTTCAGGCTCCTTCTTAACTGCCTCATGTTGAAAATGAAAAGCCGGCTGCTCACTTTCCTCTTCCTTATGCTTCGGTAGCGTTTGCTCCGGTATAAGCTCTATTTTCTTAAAAATCCCTTTGATCGCATTCTCGATCGCAAGAGAAAGATCCTGCTCTTTACTAATCCGTGCTTCAAGCTTAGATGGGTGCACGTTCACATCGATCAGTGTCGGATTCATCTTAATATGAAGCACGACGATCGGATACCTCCCGATCGGTAACAGGGTATGATATCCCTGTTGAATCCCTCTCGTAATCGGGTAGTTTTTGATATAGCGGCCATTGATGACCAGTGAAATGTACTGTCTAGACGCGCGTGTTAATTCAGGTTTCGCTACATATCCCGTGACGTTAAAATCAATCGTCTCGGCTTTAAGTGGCAGCATCTTCCTTGCGGTATTGTACCCGTAGATGGCCGCGATCACCTGAAGCAGATCTCCGTTTCCTGTGGTGGTGAGAAGTTTCTTTCCATTATGGAAGAAGCGGAACGCGATATCCGGATGCGCCATCGCCTGGCGATTGATCACGTCCGCTACGTTCGCTAGCTCTGTATGCACGGTCTTCATGTGCTTCAATCGCGCTGGGGTATTGTAGAACAAACCAGTAATCGTCATTTCAGTTCCTTTTCGACTATCGGTTGCTTTAAACTCGGCTACTTTCCCAGCTTCAATTCTGACGTACGTTCCTGCCGCTTCACCCGTTGATGTTTTGAGTTCAAGGTGAGACACCGCTGCGATACTCGGAAGAGCTTCGCCTCGGAATCCGAGCGTTTCAATTTGAAACAAATCCCGCTCGTTTTTTATTTTACTCGTCGCATGACGGAAGAAGGCGAGCTTACAATCTTCCTCATCCATCCCACTCCCATTATCAACGATGCGAATTTTGGAAAGACCGCCCTCTTCGATTTCAATTGTGATTTCACTGCTCTTTGCATCAATCGCATTCTCAACAAGTTCCTTCACAACAGAGGCCGGTCTCTCTACAACTTCACCGGCAGCTATTTTGTTCGAAAGCTGATCATCAAGCTGTACGATCTTTCCCATCTTCCTCACCTTTCCTTCGTTATGACTTTAAATGCTTCTTGAGTTCATACAACGTATTGATTGCATCCATCGGCGTCATTTCCATAATGTCGACAGACTTCAATTGATCAAGAATTGCTTTTTCACCTGACGAACGTTGAGGTTTCTTCTTTTCTTCCGCTTCATCAAAAAATGCAAGCTGTGCATCATCTTCCTTCACAGCCGCTTTGGAACCTTCTTCCTTCGTTTCCTTCGTTTCCTTCGGTGCTGATACGGACTCAGGTTCCGTCTCAAACTCTTTCAGAATCGCTTCTGCACGTTTGATTAGCTGCTCGGGTAAGTTCGCAAGCTGTGCAACGTGAATCCCATAGCTTTTATCTGCAGAGCCGTCATGAACACGATGAAGGAAAACAACTCTTCCTTTTTCTTCAACCGCCTTTACGTGAACGTTCTTTACGCGATCCAAGTCTTCTTCAAGCGTCGTCAGCTCATGATAGTGTGTTGAAAACAACGTTTTCGCTCTGACTTCACTATGCACGTATTCGATAATTGACTGAGCGAGCGCCATGCCGTCATAAGTAGACGTCCCGCGTCCAATCTCATCAAGGAGAATCAGACTATCTTGTGTTGCACGCGTGATCGCGTAGTTGGCTTCGAGCATTTCGACCATGAATGTACTTTGTCCCGCCGCAAGGTCATCGGCAGCGCCGATGCGCGTAAAGATTTGGTCGAAGACAGGAAGTGTTGCAGACTCCGCTGGCACAAAGCACCCGATCTGTCCCAGGATGGAGATAAGAGCAAGTTGCCTCATATAGGTACTTTTACCACTCATGTTCGGTCCAGTGATCAACAGAATTTCACGGTCACGGTCCATCATCACATCATTTGCTACATACTCTCGGCCTTTCAGCATCTTCTCAACAACCGGATGACGACCACCTTCGACCGCAACCTTTCGTTCTTTCGAAAAGATCGGCTTTGTGAAGCGGTTCTCCTCACTAACGACCGCAAAGGATTGCAGGACATCAAGCTCACTAATTTTCCTCGCAAGCTGCTGAAGTTGCGGAATATAAACTTTCACTTCCTCTCGCAAGTTCGTAAACAAGCTATACTCCAGGTCAACAATCTTTTCTTCCGCTTCCAGAATGAGCGTTTCTTTCTCTTTAAGCTCAGGGGTAATAAATCGTTCCGCGTTTGACAGCGTCTGTTTCCGCTCATAGCGGCCCTCAGGAAGATTCGGTAAGTTTGATCTTGTGACCTCAATATAATAGCCAAATACTTTGTTGTAGCCGATTTTAAGCGATTTGATACCAGTACGCTCTCGTTCCTGCATTTGAAGAGCTGCAATCCAATCTTTGCCGTTACGGCTCGCGTCACGGTATTTATCAAGATCAGGATGATACCCATCCCGAATCATTTGCCCTTCTTTTACAGAAAGTGGTGGATTTTCTTCAATCGCGGCTTGTAAGAGCTGCACAAGATCATCACATGGAAGAATTTCTTCGGCAAGCTCTTTCGCATAGGGATTATCAAGCGATTCAACAGCCTGTTTGATCTCAGGAATTTTCTCAAGTGATTTTCTTAATTGCACAAGATCCCGAGCATTTAAATTCCCGAACGCGACCTTCCCAGCTAGGCGCTCTAAATCGTATACGCCTTGAAGCTTTTCTCTGATTGTTTCCCGTTCAAAAAACTGTTTCATCAGCGTCTCAACAAGCTCCTGACGTTTCTCAATTTCACGTTGCTGCAAGAGCGGGCGTTCCACCCATTGCTTAAGCAGTCTACCGCCCATTGCCGTCACAGAGCTATCGAGGAACCAGACGAGAGAACCTGTCCGCTTTTTATCCCGAATCGTCTCAACAAGCTCAAGATTACGTTTTGAATTCACATCAAGCTTCATATATTGAGAAACATGATAATGACGAAGCGGTTGCAGATGATCCATGGAACGTTTTTGCGTTCGAATCAAGTACTGAAGCAAGCGGCCAAACACCTGTAGCAATTTTGGTTGGTCAATATGATCGCTTAAAGTTGCTAAAGCTTCCGGAATGCTCACATCATCTTCAATCGATACCGTTACCGTCATCCGCTCCTGGATGGCAGTGGATAGAGCTTCACTATCACTCGCTAAAATCACTTCGCGAGGAGCGAGGTTCGAAAGCTCTCCGATCACTTCATGATGATCCCCAGCTAGAATCGTTGCCATCGATTCACCAGTCGTTAAATCATTCGCAGCTAATGCATATGTATCATCTTCAAATGCCGATATCGCTACAATGTAGTTGTTTTCTTTTTCTTTAATCAAATGATCCGACATCACAGTACCCGGCGTAATCAATTGAACAACTTCTCTTCGCACGACCCCTTTAGCCTGCTTCGGATCCTCCGTTTGCTCACAAATTGCAATCTTATAGCCTTTGGTCACAAGCTGTGAAATATAGTTATCAGCAGCATGATACGGCACACCACACATCGGAATACGATCTTCCCCGCCGCCATCTCTGCTTGTTAATGTAATCTCCAATTCTTTCGATGCACGCATCGCATCATCAAAAAACATCTCATAAAAATCGCCTAAACGAAAAAATAAAAAGGCATCCTGATACTCTGCCTTAATTCGTAAATATTGTTCCATCATCGGGGTATATCGAGCCATGTTTCTCCTCCACCAATCTCAAATCTATTCAAGTAATAGTATAGCATATGAGTAAAGCGGAAGCCTCCGTTTAGACCCGACAGGCTGGAACCTTCCAATTGAACACGCTCTTTGTGTTCGAGTGAGGTGAAGCACTCGAGGGCTGGACTGAGAAGTCCGTTAGACCCGAAGCGCTGGAAGCATTCAATTTGAACACGCCCTTTGTGTTCAGAGTGAATGCTGAAGCGACTCGAGGGTCTGGGGACTGCAGCTAGATCTCAGTAAAGCGGAAGTCCCCGTTTAGACCCGACAAGCGCTGGAAGCATTCAATTTGAACACGCCCTTTGTGTTCAGAGTGAATGCTGAAGCGACTCGAGGGTCTGGGGACTGCAGCTGGACAAAAAAGCGGAAGCCTCCGTTTAGACCCGACAGGCACTCGAAAACAAAATAAAAACCAGGAAGAAGGATTGCTTCTCCCTGGACGGACTATTCTTCAAGATCACCGATTAAAAAGTTCGGATCCAAATCTTCAAACTCTTCATCATCTACATCGTAATCCCAATCATCATCGTCGTCTCCACAGCCATCTTCATTCACGTATACGCAAATTTTTGTTTCGCCGATAACTTCTACTAGAAACTCTCTTTCCACCTGTACAATGACCTTATTACCGCTCGGTGCAATAGTAGCTTCGAGACAGTTAGGCTCCTGTATTGCCTTTGCAACAACTTCTTCAGCAACACAGTCTTTGTCTTTGTAGCGAAGAGGAATCTCTTCATGATACTTTACTGTTTCTGTTACGACTTCTGTTTTCGTATTATGGCTGTATGAGTACCAAATATTAATGTCATAAGAGCCTTCCACATGCACACAGTCACCACGCTTCTTGGCAGTGAATTGATTGTTGATAATCCAGCAACCCAGGATACTAGAAGGCTTATGGGTTGGTGTTACTGTGTTTGTATCCTGTGTAAATTTACGTCCTTTTCCGCAAACAGCTTTGGCGAATATCTCTCTGTAATTATATTCCTCTGACATCGATCATACCTCCTCTTCCAATCTTCATTCTCATCCTATGCATGACAAACGACTAGTGTGCCTCTTTTTTTATTTCAACCTTAAGTGACAGACATCTACGCTTCTAAATAGAAAAAGATATTCATGAAGGCTGTTCCACTAACAGTCTATGTCTCGAATGTCCAATGCTTTACAACCTTTTGATATTTTTCTTAAAAAAATACGGTATTTGAAATTATAATGCTATATAAATGGCAGATGAGTTACTGAAGAAATGGCGACACAGTGCTTTTAAATCGCTTCATCACTAACTGTAAAATAACCAGAATCAAAAAAAGGCGGCAAATAAAAAAGCAAATTCATTATCGAATTTGCTTTAACCCCGTTTTCTCTAATTCGTGCACTGGTTTGACGTTCCTTGCCGATGATATCGCCTTTCATGCACTAAGAAAGCATGAAGCGGTTTACGATATCGATTAGACGTTCTTCATTTTCGGATGAAACAGCTTCAGACAACCTGGCACCAGCGATCAGAGGTGCCCATTGAACTATCTCTTCTTTTAATAAACTACTTTTCTCACAATACAGACGCAAATACATTTCGGCTAATTCTTCCGAAAACTGAGAGTACAAAAGATATGTACGGTAGACATCTGCACGGATATCCCCTGAACTTGCATCTACCCAATCAATCATCGTCACACCATGGTCTGACAGGATTAAATTAAATAGATGAAAATCTCCGTGACACAGCTTCTTCTCAAATACCATTCCATGTAATCTGTTGATTAGAGCGGATTGCTGATTCGCATCCAACTGATGAGCTGCCTCAATTTGACGAGTTAATTTATCAGTCATCGGTTCAAGAGAATGAGCAACAACTTGATGAATCCTTCTTTGAAGTTCAACAGAGATTTTCATGTATTTTTCGGATTGATCCCTGTTATCCATAAGAATGTCGCCAAGCGTTCTTCCTTTAATATGCTCCATGATAATCGCTTGGCGACCATCTATTTTCGTAACATCGAAGATTTTGGGTACCGCAAGCCCAAGCGAACGGACATATTGTTGCTTGAAGGCTTCATTCGAAGACTCGGTCTCAGGCAGATTAGCATGAAAGACTTTTACGACCTTATCATCTGAAAGATAGATCTTAGCCGTGTTTCCACTAGCGATCGGTGTACCTAACTTCATTGGGACCCTCCTCTCTTATACTCTTACGAAAATCTGTGTCTTTATTCATAAGCCTTTCAATACAATGCCAACTATCAAACTCGACTTCTTCTTCTCAATCATCCCTTATTATTCATACCATGATCGTTCTGGTCGATCAGGAGGATAGCACCACTTTACTCTGTACTTTTTTCTTTATTTTGAAGAAGAACTTCATTTAGCTTTACTTTTTCTCCTGAAACTTTTTTCTAATTCTGCTAGCGGCAACGTAGGATTTGAACTCATCTCGGCAACCATTTTTAAAGGTTTACTTCTTTAAGTAACTTCCATACTTTTTCTCCCCATTCAGTAAGGTGCACGTTCCCTTCTCCAGTGTTCACGAAATATCTTCCCCCCAGTTCACCAATTCGTTTGGATCTTCTTCTTTTTTTGAATTTTTCACACTATTCCATTCCAATTATTTCAAATTAATGTGACGAACTCAATCCTTTTTTCTACGTGATCAACGTGCTCCATTCTGAGAAACATTGCTTTTAACACAAAAGGCGCTTTACCTTAGAGAGGTAAGCGCCTAAACTAAATAATTTACATCAGATTGGAGTGATCTATAAATACATGTAACAAACAAAAAACGATAAAATGCAAAGAACGATAATAGGTATTGTCGCCTTAAACGAATCCTTCGCACGAACATGCGTAATTATGCCACCTATCCCTGTTAAACCTAATAGAAGTGCTCCTACAATAGCCCAGCCAGATAGCCAATAGCCTACGATCAACAGCGCCGCCCCGATTAATTCAACGATCCCCGTCACGATTCGAAACCATTGCGGCAATCGGTAGCGCTCAAATCCTTCAATTTGCATTTTGGACCCAGTAACTTTCCCCATTCCTGCCATGACAAACATCACAACAAGTACCCCTTGTATAATGAATGTTGCGATTTCCATTCTCATCCTCCCTCATCTCCTATTCAATTAGCAAAGCACCTTCAATGAACGATGAATCGCTCCACTCAAAATCTCTTCACCGGTTTGATTATATTCTGAACGCCATTGCTTCATTCATATTAATCGTCTTGTTAGTTGAACACCTATCTTTCCTGGAGACTGAAGGCACTCAAACAAAAGAGCTTGGGATAGCCGTTTGGCTACCTCCAAGCTCTTTTGAATTATTTGCTACATTGAAGCTCTCCTAAACTAGAAAGTAGAATGCGATAAGTCATCCACTGCAGCTATCTTTTGGTTCTTCCTCTTTTGTAAGTTCCTTTTGCAAAGATAATCCCTTCCATTCTTGCACCTAATTGAGGAAATCAGATTCGCCTCTTAAAAATGGATATTTTGAAAAAGTGAAATGGTCAGAACAAGTGTTAGCAAGGTACCTAAAGATGTTAACGTCCATATTATTCGGTTATTCTGCTCTTTTTCAGGTTTTAAAAACTCTTGGATTGCTACAAACCATATAACAAACGCTGCTAAAGTAATTATTCCTATATACATCGTGACATCTCGTTTCTTATATTTTTTGAAGTTTTGAACCAATCACATCAACAACTTGCCCAGAGTAAAGAAAGTTTATTTTCCATTTTCGCTCATCCGCCTGCTATAAATCCAATAATAAACAAAATAGCTACAAACTAAGAGTAGTAAATAAAATAGCTCTGGATGATTAAACGGAGCGTTTTTAATTGGACCTTTTCTTAAGTCGAGGAAGTTAAAAATAATATTCACAACAAAGACTATTAGTAGAAAGGTCCAACTACCAACAATGGCTTTTTGTTTTATTAATTGAGAGCGTTCATCATCATTTTTATTAACTCCTCCATACTCCTCATTTCCAGTAAACCAGCCTATAATCATAAATATTATCAAACCAACTAAAATAGAAACAATCCATTCCATTAACAACGTTTTCACCTCTTAAAAATGTCAAAAGTAATTTACCTGACTGATTTGAAATTCAGCTTACAGTTGAAGATTAAATAATCAATAGAATTTCAATCGTTTTTTTATAATCATGGCTTTATTGCGGACTAGCAACACAACCTTTACCTTCATAATTGGCTCAACTGCACAATTCCAATTATTTCAAACTGATGCAAATTATTCAATCTTTTATTACAATTAAAATAAGCCTATCTTATGAAAGCTAAGCTTCCAATGAAGAAAGATTCACCTTACTTCTAACCGCCAATCACTTTGATGTTCCCGATCGTGGTGATGGTATCCCCATCTACAATAAGTCCATCTCCATCATTCCCCGCATATACTTTAGTTCCAGTTTCTTGTGAGTACGCCAGAACCTTTTGCTTAAAGTCGTCATTCCATCGGTTATAGTGTGGTAGAAATTCAAAATCTACAAATTGCAATGACTCCGAACCCTCATCATCTAATGTATCTGTAAACAGCTGAAATAATTTAGTAGAATGCCCAAGTTGAACAGCTCCACCGCTTACACCTACGATGATTCCATCGTTGTTAAAATAATCCCAAAGCACCTTATCCATCTTCCGATTCTTAATAGCATTTCTAAATTCTAAGGGGTTTCCTGCGGAAAGATGAATGATGTCACACTGCATTAATTCCTTACTTTTCGACGGATTGAATTCAGAATATAAGTCAAAAAACAGGAGATCTTTTACCCCGTACTCACGGTAATATTGAGCTTTAGTATTAAAATACTTCTTATCTATGTCTTCTGTAGAAGGTAGATAACCAACTTTAATCTGTTTTGGTTCCATTCCTGTAAACAGAACTTTATCCAATCTTTGATTACCAGATGATTCAACAATTTGATCGCTATAAAAAAACAGCTTCCCCATTTAATTCACCTCAATGGTTCTATATTCTTTACATACATGTTCAAGTTTCTAGCCCACAATTTGGGGAGGGATAAAAAATGAAAAACACCCTAAATAACGAATTATCACTATGCAACTCTAATTAAAGATGGATATCCTGCCTCACCTAAAAAGTACGCAACTATAGTAAAGCTGATAATCACTATTGCAAGGATAATCACAAGAATACTTAGAAACAAACGGTTACTATGTTTAACTGAATACGATGCAAGAGTTAAACTTGAGAATCCAAGAATCAAACAAGTTGTCGCACCAATTAGATTATTCATTTTGGGTAATTGGGCACTAAAAAAGAGATAAAAGAATACGACCTGTAAGCCTAGACCGTAAATTGGTAGGCTCCGAACCATTCCACTACACCTCTCAAAACTTACTTTTTTCACACTATCGTTTTCAATTATTCTTATTCCGTACTCTTGCTCAGAAACTACATAAATCACTTACCTATTATTAAGCAAGCACTCCACTTAAGTTGAACGAGGGAGCTATTATATTAAAGTTTGATAGCGTCAACTATGACTGAAACAAACCCTAGTTCGTCTGCATTGCGATGATCAAACCGTTTTGAACGATAAATGTACCCTTCTTTCTCATCCCAATCATTATAAATAAACTCTCCGTTTTCATTACAATATTCTAGTAACTTAACTTTATATCCAGCCTCTTCAAACATTGTTGTTAACGATTTATAATTATGTACAATTTTATGACTCGCTGCTGGATGATCACTTGGACCGGGTCCTCCAACTTGAACGACCTGTTGGTAATTCTCATCAGGAAAATAGCCATCCGGAACAGCACATCGAATGTAACCACCTGGTTTTAGATAGGTTAAGCAATTGAAGGCAGCTGCCTTTCCTTCCTCGTATGTTAAATGCTCCCATACGTGTTCCGCTAAAATAGCATCAATGGAATTCAATTTAAATCTGCTTTTCCAATGATCTTCATTTAATAAATCTAACTCTGATTCTTGGGTTTGAATCCACTCAGGATTGTTCGAGTATTCCCCTGCGCCAATGACAACTTTACTTGCTTCGTTTGTTTTTATTGTAGACAACTCCTTCGAAATTATTGGAATAGACCACTTTCTATACATTTATAGGAAATCCCTTTTTATTAAAGTGTTTATATACAAATTTTGGTGTTATTTCGAATTCAAGTCTCTTAGAATTCTCCCTTAAACTTCAAAGAGCGCTTACTCATGGTTAAGTAATCGCTCTTTGAACGGATTAGATCATTTTTGCTTTATAGTTAAAGATAAAATCTGTTTAGTTACCTAAATTAAATCCCAGTGCCTCCTCAACAAATCGAATCACTTGCTGATGTACCCGTTCCCAATTTTGGTCGTCATTTTTGATCACTGTTGTCGAAATTGGTAAGTCTTCTATGATGGTTAACTCTAGTTTAGTTCGTACGCTTAAAAACTCTACAAGGCCGTTAAATCCTTTTAAACCGTGATTTCGTCCATACCCTTGCTGAGTGTAGTACTCCGTTACCCCATCTCCCCATTCTTCTGTCCGCTCCTCGAATGCTCTCTTTAAAATAGAATGAACATCGCCAGGGTGGAAATAAAGAAGTGATGGATTCAACGGTTTAATCAGATCGCCCAACTTTAATACATAATCTATAATTGATTTGGGAGAAGCGTTATAGCGACCAAGCATAGCTGAAAGAGGATTTTGTAGGAAACAACTTTCAAAGACGATTACCGTCTCTTCTTGCTTTTGAGCCTGGACAAACTCCATCCACCGATTCACGTGCACGTCACAGTGCCGCTCTAACGGCAAATTCCCATCATAAATGTCATATAGCATCACATCAGACAATAATTTTTCAGGTAACCCCTTCTTTAATTCTTGTTGACGCTTTCCATATTCAATGAAATTGAAATTCCCTTTACTCTCAGTAATCGACTGAATCAGTTCAATAGAGTTTGAATGCTTCGCTAATAGCTCGTTGTACTCTTTTTGTGTAAAACAGGCTACTTTATCGTAATCTGCCGGGTTGTCTAGGTCTCCTTCAAGAAAAAGGCGTGTGTCGATTCCAGCTTCTTTTAAATGGTCATAAATCAATTGAGCGGTCGTACTCTTTCCTGACCCCCACATACCTTCAACGATGATCAACTTAGTTCTTGGCATATGAACCACCTCCCTCGGTATTAAATCCACTCTTTTCCGTGTTCGCGAATGAATTTAATTTCAATTCGGTAATGGTCAAGGTGTCCTTCATCAATCATATTTTGAAAAGCAATATCCCCTTCACTGGCTTTTCGTATCATATAGTCACATAATCCTTCTAATCGTAGCAGGACCATGTCTAGATACCCCTCTTCCATTCCCTCCAGACCGTAGGATTCAAAAAACAAGTGAACTCGTTGTTTGATACGAGCAGCATCCTGTGATGAATCATAATAAACGGCCTCACCAGTTTCAGTATGATAAAGCCTGCTTAACGGAACGCATGTGTATAGCGTATAGGCAATGTCCCATAGCCTTGGACCTGGAGCAGCAACATCAAAATCGATAATTCCTACTGGTCTTTTTTGATCAAAAATAATGTTATATATGGCAAAATCATTATGGCATAGTACCTCATATGGTTTGGGAGTATGATCGATCGCTTGCCAGTTCTCAAGTGAAAAATCACTCACGGCATCATGATAAAAACGAAGCATCTTCGCTATTTCTTTTAAAACATCGGTAGACCACATATATGGTTTTAAAGGATAATTGCCAGCTTCTCCGTCAATAAAAGATAAGATTTCTCGCCCTTTTTCATCGATCCCTAAAAATTTAGGCGCATAATTGAATCCTTTCATTTCCAAATGATTCAACAGCTTGTGAATTTTGGAGCTCTCTGGCTTTAATTCGCGTCGAACAGTATCTCCAGCTCGATAAACACTAGAAACATTCCCACCTGTTAGCAATTCTTCGTGTTCGTAGTTTGGCATCTAAAAATCCCCTTCCGTAATTAGAAAACTGGTTTTCGGGGTACTAAGATGCGACTAGTAGAGATGTAACAATTCCTTAAAACACAAAAAAAGCAGATACAAAGGTATCCACTTGTGTTCGGAGGTATTCACACACCAAGCGCCCCTTGTTAATGATTAAAAATAGACATAGTTCACCTATAAAAACGACAGGTGAATATTCTATTCAATTCGTTAATCATTACAAGGTTGTCCACATGTTGAGTTGAATTCTCCTTTCATTTACATCTCTATTGAAAAGTTTACAGGAAATATTTTCATTTATCAATATATTCCTGAAAATTAGCAATCATTTTGAATGGCTTAACTTCTTGATCACTTCTTTTAACAATACCAATAATGAAAAACCAAACGATTCTTCACTCCATTATTCTTTCGAACTTTTACTTGCTCATTTATTACTATTACTAGTTAACCAGCTTTCTAAAGTTGGAATGGCTTCAGCATACTGATTGATCTCATGTAATGTTTTGATCACTTGAGCACTACCCAACCGCTGTTCTTTTTCATCGGTACTTTCAATCCCTAAAGAGCGTTTCAAATTGTATTCCAGCCAACCTAATTTACCTGAAAACCCAGTTGCCAACACCTTTTTCCAATCTGCTTCTTGCGGACCACACTTCTTTTTATATCCTTCAACAAAAGCAAAGAACCTCTTCTTATCACTCGTTCCTTCCTCAGTTTTCGACCAATATACTGCTGTCTCAAGAAGGTCTTGCATAGGATTGATATAACCAGCTGATTCCCAATCAATTAAAACCGGGTTTTCTTTGTCCCACAAAACATTTTTTGAATCCAAATCTCTGTGACTAATCACCATATTTGATGCTAGTAACTTTGCTGCCTTATTCGTCACTACGTCCCAACTATAAAGCTTTTGAATGTTCAATTGCAGGAGATTAGCCCACGCTAAATGATTTTCTTGTCCCTTTTGTACGTAATCCTTCCAGGCAGTTAATGGCACATTATCTTCACCTTCATAAATGATACCTAGCTCTGAAAAATCAGTCATATGAATGTCTGCAAGGATCTCTCCCATTTTTTCGCAATGATTACTAGTGATTTCATTTGCTTTAAGACTTTTACCTTTGATCCAATCGTAAACAAAATAGTATTGGCCATCTATGTTTTGAATGAGAGTATCATTCATTCTCTTTGCTGGCAGAGCAGGTATGTGATGGTTTGATACAAAGTTGGCAATGCGCTCTGAATTGATAAAGTTTTGAATCGAGGAAGGTCTACACATGATTTGAGGATTTAACCATTTAATAGCATACTTCCCTTTCGAAGTCTCAATCGCATACATACTATGTAAAAGCCCACCAAGAATAGTTTCAGGCAACTCTAGCATCTCACCAAGCTGGCAAATTTCACACACTCTTTTTAAATTGTCTTGTATATGACTCAATATTGACCTCCCTTTTTGCAACAGTTCGGTACCTTTAGCACTTCTACAAAGGCGCTTCATTTATGTTTCCATTATTGCATGAACAAACTTTAATTCCTAATTAGGAAGAACGAAATGCAGTTTTCCATTCTCATTCTAGCCTTCACAGTTCTGACCACCGTTTCCATCCCAATTATTACAAAATGACTCGTATCCCACACTACTATTTCATAAAAAAAGAGCTAATCTAATTTTTAAAGATTAGCTCTTTGATCGTTTAAAAAAAATTAATCTTTTAGCCAAGGTGAACTTAAATTTAGGCGGCGTCTGTAAAATTCAGACCATTAGCGAACCACGAAACCCCCTGGCAGCATAGTAGGATTCTGCTCCATTATGGTACACGAAGACGTGACCGAAGCGATAATCGCAAAATAGTGCCCCGCCAAGATCTCTGATGTCAGCTGGTGTTTGCACCCAACTCGATGTTTTCCTATCGAAATTTTCAAGTTCCTGTAATGCCCGATATTGCTCTTCCGTCAACAGTTCTATTCCCATGGAAGTTGCCATATCAATAGCGGTATTTTCAGGTTTATATTTTTTTCTTGACTCTAACGCTTCACGGTCGTAACAAACACTTCTCCGACCTTTAGGACTTTCCTTTGAACAATCACTAAACATGTATTCATCATTCTGTTTAACATAATCAACAACATCAGGTTCTCCACCCGTTATTTCCATTTCATGGAGTGACCAGAGTTTGTCAGGATGAGCCTCTAGCTTTGCTTGGATCTCAGCCCATTCTAAATCCTTATGGCGGTTCATGTTTTTCTCAAAACGAACTTTCAATACACTTATTAATTCTTCACTCTGTTCACCTGACAACTCTTTTTTATTGCTGCTTGTACTACTCTTTGGCATGATAGTGCCTCCTTATTGTTTTTACTCATAGTGGGTTAAATATGTAAAACTCAGCATTCATTATCCTGTCCAAATATACTGATGAATTCCTTATAATAGTTACTTTCTATTTAAAAGCTAAAATATCCTTTCCTTGTTTCTTCATTTTCACCTGGGAGTCATGGCATTAACGATTCTTCACTTGTACAATAACAAAAACACACCCGTGGTTCGGATGTGTTTTCGTGCAAACATACTTTCTGTAAGTTTTCGAATTACTTACAACCTGGCCCCTGCTGGCTGGATCCAGTCGTTCCTTCAAGAACATTTCCACCAGTCGATTCAATGATTTCATCTGTTACTGTATTGGAAATGGTATTTGCAATCAGTTGAAGTAAGTCGTTCACATCTGACTGTGAACGCTTGAATTCTTGAACAACAGGAATTTCATCAAGCTGTTGCATAAGCTTGTCGATCCGCTCGTCTTTCTCTTTCAAAGCCTCATGCTTTGAATAGTGTTGTAGATTGACCGCTTCTTTCTGTTCAAGCTTAATACGAGCAATCAGGCTCTGTACTTTCTTGTTTTCATTAATCTTTTCTTCAGCACGTTTAAAGAAGTCGACTTCTTCCGTATCTGAAACTAATTTTGCAAGATCTTTTGCTTTTGCAATAACTTCCATTCTTGATATCATTATGCATTCACCTCAGCCGTTTTTTCAATGTATTCACCATCAAGCGACCACGTTTTTGCTTTCGTGATTTTAACTTGCACGAGTTGTCCAACTAAAGATTTAGGGCCTCTAAAGTTAACAACTTTGTTTTTGCTCGTATAGCCAGAAAGGACGTCAGCATTCTTCTTGCTTTCCCCTTCAACGAGAACTTCTACAGTTTCACCTTCAAAGACTGCGTTATTTTTGGCAGCCAATTCATTTACAAGTGCATTCAAGCGCTGAAGGCGCTCTTTCTTTACTTCCATCGGGACGTTATCCTGCATTTTCGCTGCTGGTGTTCCGTCACGTTGCGAGTAAATAAACGTATAAGCACTATCATACTCGACTTCTTTAACAAGTTGAATGGTCTCTTCAAACTGTTCATCCGTCTCATTTGGGAAACCAACAATGATATCAGTTGTGAAGGTTGCGTTAGGCATAACCTTCTTAATTTTAGCTACTAGCTCCAAATACGTCTCACGCGTATAGCGACGGTTCATCAATTTCAGAACTTCATTGCTTCCACTTTGAACAGGAAGATGGATATGATCGACTAAGTTGCCTCCCTGACCAAGCACTTCTACAAGACGATCATCAAAGTCTCTTGGGTGGCTTGTCGTGAAACGAACTCTAGGAATATCAATCTTATGAATCTCATTCATTAAGTCGCCTAAACCATAATTCATATCCTCTAAGTCTTTGCCGTAGGCGTTTACATTCTGTCCAAGCAACGTAACCTCTTTGTAGCCTTTTGCAGCTAAATGGCGAACTTCCTGTATGATGTCTTCAGGAAGACGGCTTCTTTCTTTCCCTCTTGTGTAAGGAACGATGCAATATGTACAGAATTTATCACATCCGTACATGATGTTAACCCAGGCTTTGATTTCACCTTTTCTTGTTCTTGGAAGGTTTTCAATAATATCGCCTTCTTTTGACCATACTTCCATGACCATTTCCTTACCGAAGACTGCCTGCTCCATCAATTCTGGAAGTCGATGAATGTTATGTGTTCCAAAGATCAAATCGACAAACTGATGCTTTTGCATGATGCGATTCACTACAGATTCTTCTTGTGACATACATCCACAAACACCAATGATTAGATTGGGATTCTCCATTTTCAACGGTTTTAAGTGACCTAGTTCACCAAACACTTTGTTTTCTGCATTTTCTCGAATCGCACATGTGTTAAGCAGAACAACATCAGCCTCAGTGACCTCAGTTGTCGCTTCGTATCCCATTTCCTCGAAGATCCCTGCCATCACTTCAGTATCGTGTTCATTCATTTGACAACCGTACGTACGAATGAGAAATTTCTTATCTTTTCCGAGATTTTTAATATTCTCTGGTATTTCAAAATCGTAATGAACATTCACATTTTCTTTTCCGCGTCGCTTGGCATCTTTTAAGTTAGGTGCCTGATACGTTGTTTGAAAATACTTCGCGAAATCTTCTGTCGTCTTCTCTGTCTTCTTCACATTGATTTGCGAATCCAGCCGCTGCTGTTCGTTCATGTCGTTCGACTCCTTTCAAATTAAAAGGATGACCCTGCTATGAAAAAGAGCACAATGCTCCTAAACTTAGAAAACCCTGACTTCTCAAAATTGCTCCCAAAAAAGCCTTCGTTTTATCCGTTATCCTTTATCGTCAAATAAGAAATGTGTAACTAATGCACATTCCTATATTATAAGGGTTTCAGACTATTTAATCAATGAATCATGAAAAGCGGAAGTCCCCGTTTAGACCCGACAAGCGCTGGAAGCATTCAATTTGAACACGCTCTTTGTGTTCAGAGTGAAGGCTGAAGCGACTCGAGGGGCTGGGGACTGTAGCTGGATCATGAAAAGCGGAAGTGGGCGGTAAGACTCGGCAGGCACTGGAAGCCTCCAAATTGAACACGCTCTTTGTGTTCGAGTTGAAGGCTGAAGTGACCGAGAGTCTGGAGGCTGCAGCTAGATCCATGAAAAGTGGAGACGAGCGTTCAGAAACGGAGATATTGGAACTCTTGAACTGGAACACGCTTTTTGTGTTCCTGTGAAAGAGTGAAATATCGCAGTTTCTGCGAGTGCAGCTGAATCACGAAAAGCGGAAGTCCCCTACTTAAATCCGCCATCCATGTAGATTACAACCTTCCCTCTCAATACAAAAAAAAGAGAGGGACATCCCCCTCTCGTCTACTTACAAAATACCAAGTTCTTTCGCTGACTTTTCAAAAGCATCTAGCGCTTCTTGAAGGTCTTCTTTGGAATGCTGAGCGGTTACGATCGTACGAACGCGTCCTTTACCTTTTGCAACGGTTGGGAACGCAATTCCTTGAGCGAATACGCCGTTTTCAAATAGCTTATCAGAGAATTTATGCGTAAGAGCTTCATCTCCAATGATTACTGGAGTTACTGGAGTTTCACTAATTCCAGTATCGAACCCAAGATCTTCCAGTCCTGCTTTAAAGAATTTTGTGTTATCCCAGAGTTTTTCAATCAGTTCCGGCTCTTCTAGAAGAACATCGATCGCTGCAGAACAAGCAGCTGTGACAGCTGGTGGATGAGAAGTACTGAATAAGAACGGACGACCTTTGTGAATCAAGTAGTCACGAAGTGTTTTCGTACTCGCAACATATCCACCTAGAACACCGATTGCTTTACTCAGTGTACCCACTTGAATGTGAACACGTCCATTAAGACCCAAGTGATCAACTGTTCCGCGTCCATTCTCACCAAGAACACCACTAGCATGAGCGTCATCAACCATTACGAGAGCATCGTACTTCTCACATAGTTCCACGATTTCAGTTAGAGGAGCAATATTTCCGTCCATTGAGAATACGCCATCTGTTACAACAAGACGAGTACGATAATCTTGTGTTTCCTGAAGAGCTTTCTCAAGGTCTTCCATATCTGTGTGCTTGTAAATACGACGTCCCGCTTTTGTTAAGCGAATGCCATCGATAATCGAAGCGTGGTTTAATTCATCCGAAATCACAACGTCTTCTTTTGAAAGAATAGCTGAAAGAACCGCCTGGTTCGTAGCAAAGCCTGATTGAAGTACAAGAGAAGCTTCTGTGTGTTTGAACTCAGCAAGCTTTTCTTCAAACTGTTCATGCATAGATAGTGTTCCAGCAATAGTTCGAACAGAGCCTGTACCAGCACCGTATTTCTCAACCGCTTCAATTGCAGCTTGCTTCATTTTCGGATGATCCGTTAGTCCAAGATAATTGTTCGATGAAAGCTGAATAACGTTTTTTCCTTTGATGGTAACGCGAGATCCCTGCGCAGACTCGAGTGGAATCAGGTTACGAAAAACGCCTTCTTCCTGCATCTGATCAAGCTCTTCTTGAAGATATTCAAAACCTTTCATTGATCGGCCTCCTCATTATTATGTAATGGCTCAAGTTGAGCCTTATGGATGTAATACTACCTTACCACATTTACCTTCGATCATTAATTCGAAGCCTTTTTCAAAGTCTTCAAGTGGGAAGTGATGCGTGATCATAGGCTCAACGTCTACCTGTCCTGATTGAAGAAGACCAGAAACCTGACGCCACGTTTCAAACATTTTTCTTCCCGTTATTCCTTGGACTGTGATTCCTTTGAAGACAATGTCGTTCGTCACATCAATTTCAACCGGACGGACAGGAAGACTAAGAATTGACACTCTACCGCCATTTGTTACCATTTTAAAGCCTTGATTCATTGCAATCGGATGCCCTGACATTTCACAAACCACATCAACGCCATGACCATTCGTAAGCTCATTCACCACTTGAAGAGGATCTTCATTTCGTGAATTGATTAAGGTTGTTGCTCCCATTTCTTTCGCAAGATCCAAACGGTAATCGTTTAGATCGAGGGCAATCACCTGCGAAGCACCTGCTGCTTTTGCAACACCGACAGCCATAATTCCGATCGGTCCACAGCCAATAATCGCTACCGTTTTCCCTGCTACATCACCAGCGAGTACGGTATGGACCGCATTTCCCATTGGCTCTTGAACAGAAGCTACGTCAAACGACAACGACTCTGGATTTTTCCAAATGTTTTGTGATGGAAGCGCAACATATTCTGCAAAACAACCGTCAGTATCGACACCGATAATTTTAGTATTTTCACAAATATGAAACTTACCCGTCAAACACTGAGGACATTGATTGCAGACGATATGTGTTTCAGCTGACACATGGTCACCAATTTCAAGATTCGTTACATTCTTTCCTTTTTCTACGACAACACCCGCGAATTCATGACCAAACACGTATGGTGGATTCACGCGACTCTGAGACCATTCATCCCAGGTATAAATATGTACATCTGTTCCGCATATAGATGTTGCCTTTACTTGAATCAATACGTCATTATCACTAACTTGTGGAATATCCACGGTCTGTAACTGAGCGCCTTTTCCCCGTTCATGTTTCACGATCGCTTTCATTTTTCCTTCCACAGCGTACACCTCACTTTTATAAAACCTTCTATAAACACTGTAACCACAACTATATTATCATTTATCTAATATTACGTAAAGCTATTGTGTCCTCTCATCGCGGACAGTTATAGTTTTATTAATGGAATGGCAAATAGAAACAATTCCTCAAAAAAAGACCCTTCAGCATGAGAAGGGTCTTTAATAGAATTCACATAAACTCTGCCATTAATTCGGTGAATTTTTCTTCAGGTAGCGTCAAATCCTGCTTCGATAGTGCCTCATCACTATAGCCTCTTACCGACTCTTGATAAGACGGTCGCGATGGATTGTGATAGATCAGCCCTTTTACAAGACCGTTATGCTCCATTAACGTTTGCATCGCCATCATGCGATTTGTTGGATCATAGTCTTCAATATCACTTAAACTTACAAGGTTTTGTTTAAACCAGTCGTACGTGTTCACCTTATTAAACGTCACACACGGACTGAAAACGTTAATTAACGAAAACCCTTTGTGCTGGATTCCCTGTTCAATGATGGCAACAAGATCCTTAAGATCAGTCGAAAAGCTTTGGGCGAGGAAGCCACACCCACTCGAAAGCGCAAGTTCCATGATCGAGAGCGAAGATTCAATTGATCCAGAAGGTGTACTTTTCGTTTTAAAGCCTTCTGCACTCGTTGGTGATGTTTGGCCTTTGGTGAGCCCGTATATTTGGTTGTCCATGACAATATAGGTAATATCAACATTTCGCCTCATCGCATGGATCGTATGCCCCATCCCAATCGCAAATCCATCGCCGTCGCCACCAGAAGCGATAACCGTTAAATCTCGATTCGCCATCTTCACTCCCTGAGCGATTGGGAGTGAACGACCGTGGATGCCGTGAAAGCCGTAAGCATTAATGTAACCGCTAATGCGTCCAGAACAGCCTATTCCTGACACGACTGCTAGATCATCTGGCTCCAGTCCTACATTCGCAGCTGCACGTTGGATCGCTGCTTGAACGGAAAAATCACCGCATCCTGGACACCAGTTTGGTTTTACCTGATTACGAAAATCTTTAAATGTGGCCATTCGCTAACAGCTCCTTGCATTGTTGATGGATATCTCCTGGTAAGAACGGGTTCCCGTCATATTTCAGTAGACTTTCAATTTTGTGAGCATGACCTGCATTCATTTTCACTAGACTCGCAAGCTGACCGGTCGCATTATGTTCGACAACAATCACTTTCTTCGCTGCCTCAAGCATCGGAAGAAGATCCTTTGTGGGAAATGGATGAACTAGTCGAATTTGAGCATGATTAACTTTTAATCCATCCTCCTCAAGCCTTGGAATCACTTCTTCAATACTTCCTCTTGTTGAATTAAAACCAATCATGAGCACATCAGCTTCTTTATGTTTATCCACTTTGTATATCGGTACCGGAAATGCAAGATTGCTAATTTTACGCAGTCTCTTCTCCATCTGATCAATACGGTTTTGCGGGACTTCAGAAGGTTTCCCCGTCTCATCATGTTCCACACCCGTCACGTGGAAGATACCGTTTTTCGTGCCTGGAATCACGCGATTTGAGACACCATCTTCCGTCACTTCAAATCGTTTGAAGTAGGATTTATCTTCTCTTTCCGCTATTTCCTGATCATTCAGTTTTCCTCTTCTAATCTTAATCTTGTGATAATCAAGAGGTTCAACTGTCTGCTTACCAAGTGAAAGCTGAAGGTCTGAAAGCAAAATAACAGGGCATTGATATTCCTCAGCGAGGTTGAAGGCTTCGATCGCATCATAGAAAGCTTCCTCCACTGTACTCGGCGCGATGACAATTTTCGGAATCTCCCCATGCGTTCCATAGATCATCGCTAGTAAATCGGATTGCTCCTGCTTCGTCGGAAGCCCTGTACTTGGCCCACCCCGCTGAGTATCAATAATGACGAGGGGCGTTTCTGTTATACCCGATAACCCGATGGATTCCATCATCAGGGATAATCCAGGTCCGGCAGATGCTGTTAATGTTCTTACCCCAGCGTAGTTAGAGCCGATCGCCATTGTTGCTGCAGCGATTTCATCCTCTGTCTGAATCACAGTACCACCAAACTCTGGAAGCTTCTTGATCAAATACTCCATTATTTCGGAAGCTGGTGTAATCGGATAAGCCGCCATCAATCGAGCCCCTCCAGCCAGTGCCCCGAGGGCAATGGCGTCGTTTCCGATCATAAACATGCGATTTTTTCCATCAGCTTTTTTGAGAGATAGCGTTTGAACAGTGTCATCCACAGATTGAACGTATGCATCTGCTCCACGCTGGATCGCTTCCATGTTACTGTTAACGACTTTCTCTCCTTTACGTCCGAAAATCTCCTCTACAACCGCCTGATATGTCGTAGTTTCGATTCCAAGCGCAGCGCTCGTCGCACCAATGGCCACCATGTTCTTCATCAGGGAGGTTCCGAGTTCGGTAGCGATTTCAGTAAAAGGAATGACAACGAGCGTCGCCATACAATTCTCAGGTTTAACCGGCTTAAACTTCGCATCACCGATGATGATGCCATCTCTATGAAGTTCATGAGCATTCACATCAATCGTTTCCTGATCAAAAGCAATCAACATGTCAAGGTCATCAGATACAGCACGAACTTCCTTTGTACTTACACGGATTTTATTATTCGTATGCCCGCCTTTAATACGGGACGAAAAATGCCGGTAGCCATATAAATAGTACCCCAGTCGATTTAAAGCAATGGCAAAAATTTCTCCTGTACTGTCAATTCCTTCTCCCTGCTGCCCTCCAACTTTCCACGAAAGTTGTTCGATCATAACGTCCCACCCTTTCTAATCTAGTGCCAACTGCTTGCTTATATTACTAGTTCGAAATAGGTTGATGATTCCCTGCTCATTGACAACACAATTACTAAATTCATCCTTAATGTGGGATACGCGCGATCAGATTTTCGCCTAAAAATCCTTTCACCTGGTCATTATTATAATATCGAAGAAGCTCCTCAATAAGACGTGGATAATCATAATAGCTTTCGAGTCCTGCCGGAACCTGGTCTATCCCATCAAAATCAGAGCCAAGTCCAATGTTTTTTGCACCACCAAGACTACATAGATGCTCAATATGATGAATGATGTCTGTCACGCTTGCATTACGATCATTGCGCAGAAATTTAGGAACAAACGTCACACCGATGAAAGCATCCTTCTCGATCAAGGCGGTTAGTTGTTGATTGTCCAGGTTTCTAGGATGAGTACAGATTGCTTTTGCATTGGAATGAGATGCCATCACATAGCGCCCCTGGTCGACTACATCCCAAAATGCACGAACGGAAAGATGGGAGACATCCGTCCAAATTCGATGCTGATTATGTAAATCTACGACACTCCTGCCAAAATCGGTTAAACCGGCTCCTCTTGCTTCTAGAATGCCATCCGCTGTTGCATTGCCATAATTCCATGTTAGACCTACCGACCTCACTCCTAGTCGAATGAGTGTCTTTAATCGATTCGCTTCTCTTCCAATAGCATCGCACCCCTCCAGGGTTAACATCGCACCGATTTTGCCATCTGGAAGACTCTCTGCTTCTTTCTTCGAATAGACCGGGACTATTTCGTCGTATGGTTTTACGATCTTCTCATGGAAAATATCTACCATTTCAAGAGCGCAATCAAATTTGGCAGCATCAGGTACACTTTCAGGAACATAGATTGCAAACAACTGCAGCTTTGCTCCTGCTCTTCTCATTTTTTCAAGGTTTGTATGCAGGCCTTCTCCGTTCTCAAATGAAAGGGATGAATCAAGCCACATTTTGCATAATACGTCACAGTGTGCATCAACAATCTTCATTGTTTGCCTCCTCTAGTAGTCATCCAATCTCATGCGATCAACGTGTAGATTGGGGCTTATCATATGAAAGTATAAAAAACCTGTTTGTAAAAACAAACAGGTTTTTCCGACGGAACTATTTAGCGAGGCTCTACAATTAGCTTAATTGCGGTACGCTCTTCACCATCAATTAGAATATCGGTGAAAGCGGGGATACAAATGAGGTCAACGCCACTGGGTGCTACAAACCCTCTTGCGATGGCTACTGCCTTCACAGCTTGATTCAGTGCACCTGCTCCAATCGCTTGAATTTCAGCATTACCGCGTTCCCGAAGGACGCCAGCAAGTGCACCAGCTACAGAATTAGGATTGGATTTTGCTGAAACTTTTAATATATCCATTTTTATAGCCCCTCCTTAATTTGATCATCCATTACCACTCTAGACTATATTCCTTGTAAGAAGCTTGTATTCCTGCTGTGTCCGTCGATTTTTCAAAACATTCAAAACTTAATCATAGAATGGATGGTCATCATTGATCGCAATCCGTTCAACCTTGGTCGCTTTTCCAGTTTTTGGATCTAATGTTAAAAAGACCCCACTAAGTTGTTCCCGACCTTTCGTCACTTCAAACCTGACAGGCATCGTCGTTAGGAATTTCTTAATCACAGCTTCCCGTTCCATGCCTAGAATCCCATCGTATGGACCTGTCATCCCCGCATCTGTCATATATGCTGTTCCGCCTGGTAAAATGCGCTCATCTGCTGTCTGAACGTGGGTATGCGTACCAACGACAGCCGTAACTCTTCCATCCAAATACCAGCCCATCGCCTGCTTCTCACTTGTTGTTTCCGCATGAAAATCAACGAAAATGACAGGCGTACGTTCTCTCATCTCATCGACAAGCTCATCTGCTTTTCGAAATGGGTCATCGATCGCTGGAAGAAACGTTCGACCTTGAAGGTTAATAACGCCTACTTCAATACCATTTATGTTGACAATCGTTGATCCATTTCCCGGCGTTCCTTCTGGAAAATTCGCAGGTCTTACAAGTTTTGGAGCACGATCAATAAATTCAAAGATCTCTCGATTGTCCCACGTATGGTTCCCCATTGTGATCACTTGAGCGCCTGATTCAAGAAAGCCTCTATAAATTTTCTCTGTAATGCCACGGCCACTTGCCGCATTTTCACCGTTAACGATTGTAAATGTGGGCTTATACTTTTTCTTTAAGCGAGGTAAATAAGTTGAAACCATATTTCGTCCAGGAGAACCGACTACGTCTCCAATAAATAGTATATTCATCATGATGCTCCAATCTTTTATTTCATTCTTTATCAGTTTATCAAAAGAAAGTAGGATGCGTAAGTTTCTGTTGGAATTAAATAAAGCGATGCACGAGGCATCGCTTTATTTTGCATACTCAACTGCCCTTGTTTCACGGATGACCGTGACTTTAATGTGCCCAGGGTAGTCCAGTTCATTTTCGATTTTCTTCGTAATCTCTCGCGCAAGACGATAAGACGATACGTCGTCTACAAGATCAGGTTTAACCATAATCCTGATTTCTCGGCCAGCTTGAATAGCGAATGATTTCTCAACGCCTTCAAACGACTCTGAAATTTCTTCTAGCTTCTCAAGACGGCGAATGTACGTCTCAAGTGTTTCACGACGTGCACCCGGTCGTGCAGCTGACAAGGCATCTGCTGCCGCCACGAGGGTGGAGATCACTGATGTTGCTTCCGTATCACCGTGGTGAGATGCGATTGCATTAATAACAACGGGATGCTCTTTGTACTTCGTCGCTAGCTCAACGCCAATTTCGACATGGCTACCTTCGACTTCATGGTCAATGGCCTTACCGAGGTCATGAAGAAGACCTGCACGACGAGCAAGCTGTACGTCTTCACCTAGCTCCGCTGCCATAAGACCTGTTAAATAAGCAACTTCCATTGAATGCTTCAATACATTCTGTCCATAGCTTGTACGGAATTTCAAACGTCCCAGAATCTTAATGAGATCCGGGTGGAGTCCGTGAACTCCAATTTCAAATGTGGATTGTTCTCCAACTTCGCGAATGTATTCATCCACTTCCCTGCGTGATTTCTCAACCATTTCTTCAATTCGAGCAGGGTGAATTCTTCCATCCTGTACGAGTTTATCCAGGGCATTACGAGCGATTTCCCTTCGAATCGGATCAAAACCGGACAGAATAACTGCCTCAGGTGTATCGTCGATTATCAAGTCAATCCCTGTTAGCGTTTCAAGAGTTCGAATGTTTCGACCTTCACGGCCAATAATTCGACCTTTCATCTCATCATTTGGCAGGTTGACAACGGAAACCGTTGTTTCTGCTACATGATCCGCAGCACAGCGCTGAATCGCAAGCGATAGAACTTCTCTCGCTTTCTTATCAGCTTCTTCTTTCGCATAATTCTCGCGCTCTTTCACCATCTGCGCTAGCTCATGCTCAAGTTCCTGCTCACTTTCACGGAAGATGATTTGCTTCGCTTCTTCCCTCGTTAAACCGGAAATCCGCTGAAGTTCGTTTTGTTGCTCTTGAAGCAACTCCTCCACTTTGCTTTCCATCTCTTCAATTTGTCGTTGTTTTTTGGTGAGAGAGTCCTCTCTTCTTTCGAGGGAATCCTCTTTTTTGTCAAGAGTCTCACTTTTACGATCAAGGACCTCTTCTTTTTGTACCAAACGATTCTCTTGTTTTTGTAACTCATTTCTGCGTTCACGAATTTCACGCTCAGCTTCAACACGAAGATTATGATTCTCGTCCTTCGCTTCAAGCATAGCTTCCTTTTTCAAAGCTTCAGCGTCGTTTTTACCTTCTTTGATAATCCGTTGCGCTTCCATTTCTGCACTGGAGATCTTCGCTTCAGCAATCGTTTTGCGAACAAGAAATCCAACAACTGCTCCGACGACTGCAGAGACCAGCATAGTGGAGATGATGATCACTATATCCATCGAACTCACCTCCTCCTGCTATCAACTTGTTGGTTTGCTGTAATGTTAATTCTTAGTACCACTTGCAAGATTTCAATCCAGCACATGTCATCTGTTAAGAGTAAAATATAATTTTACTAGAAAATTATAATTATACAATTAATATTGTATCTTTCAGCGTAAAGGTTGTCAAGAGAGCACATAGAGGCAAAATTCCTTCAGATAGCTCATTATTGCTCTTTTTTCCTACTCCAACTCATGTGCAATTGACTCCGTTTATGGCGCCACGCACTGCCTGATCATGGAAATCGACTCACACTTTTTACCATAAACGATCCTATTACCTCGCTATCAAAACTATGTAGCTAGAGAAAAAGCCGGTCTAATCGACCGACTTTTCTAGCATTAAGCTTATTCTTCTTCAGGAAGAAGAGTATCTTTTCCTGATGCGGTTTCTTCAACCTGCTTATCTGCATCAAGATTGTGATGAGCACGAACGCGCCCTTCAATTTCAGCCTCAATAGCAGGGTTCTCCTTCAAGAATTGCTTTGCATTCTCGCGACCCTGTCCGAGACGTTCTCCTTCGAATGAGAACCATGATCCGCTTTTCTGAACAATTTCAAGGTTAGATCCAATATCCAGGATTTCACCCTGCTTTGAAATACCTTCGCCGTACATAATGTCGACTTCTGCTTGTTTGAATGGCGGCGCAACTTTGTTCTTTACAACTTTAATTCGTGTCTTGTTACCGACCATGTCGTTACCCTGTTTAAGAGTTTCTGCACGACGGACTTCTAATCTAACAGAAGAATAGAATTTAAGCGCACGTCCACCAGGAGTTGTCTCGGGGTTACCGAACATGACCCCTACCTTCTCACGAATCTGGTTAATAAAGACCGCTGTTGTTTTGGATTTATTGATTGCACCTGAAAGCTTACGAAGCGCCTGAGACATCAAACGCGCTTGCAAACCAACGTGAGAATCTCCCATTTCGCCTTCGATTTCTGCTTTTGGTACAAGAGCAGCTACTGAGTCAATAACAACCATATCAACTGCGCCACTTCGAACTAGAGCTTCGGCGATTTCAAGCGCCTGTTCCCCTGTATCTGGCTGAGATAACAACAGTTCATCGATGTTAACTCCTAGTTTTTCTGCGTAAACTGGATCTAGCGCATGTTCCGCATCTATAAACGCAGCCGTACCGCCGTTACGTTGTACCTCTGCGATGGCGTGAAGAGCAACTGTTGTTTTACCTGAAGATTCCGGTCCGTATACTTCGATTACACGACCTCTTGGATATCCTCCCACACCGAGAGCAATATCAAGTGCCAGTGAACCAGTGGAAATAGTAGAGACTCTTTGCTCAGCTTGTTCACCAAGCTTCATGATAGAACCTTTACCGAATTGTTTTTCTATTTGTCTTAATGCCATATCTAAGGCAGCTTTGCGATCACCCACGAATGAATTCCTCCTCGTTATTAAGCTATCACTATCATATCTCTTTTTAATCAATTTGCCAATAGAAAACCGAACATTTATTCGTCTTTTTTATTTGGGTTCCTATTGACTTCTCCATCACTTTTTCAAATCATAATGGAAATGGCGGTCATGAAGAACGATCAGCTCCCGTGTTGGAGCTGATCGCCATCTTTTTATACTCTGCTTTTTTGAGGTTTTGCCGGTTCTAAGTGGATTGATTTACCATCAATTCCCCCAGCGCGTAACGCCTCATATACAAATGGAGCGACATCTTCGTGCACTTCGAAGAAAGAGAATTTCTCAAATATATCGATACGGCCAACAGAATCTGTTTCAACACCTGCCATAACGGAAAGCTCGCTAAGAAGTTTCTTCGGATGAAGATCAATGTTACGGCCTACGTTTAAGAAGAAACGTACCATACCGTTCTGTCCACCAGTTTCCCCGAAATTGTACTCGGATGGAGTGGTATTCTGTTTGTCTTGTATGGCATTTTCTAACAACGCCTGAACTAGCGCATGAGCATCATATTTTGAAAGAAGTAACTCTGAAGCATCACGAGCTGCTGACTCTGGTTTTTGCTTCTTCAATTGCTTTTCAACTGATTTTACAATGTTATCAAGATCAACCGATTCATCTTGAAGTGGCTCTGCAGAAAGGTTTAACTTGATTTTAGACTCGATCGATTGCAGGAAGCGCATGTCTTTTGGTGTAACAAGCGTTAGTGCAACCCCTTTGTTTCCAGCACGACCCGTACGACCAATACGGTGAACATAACGTTCAGGATCCTCTGGAATGTCGTAATTGATTACGTGGCTGACGTGCGCAACGTCAATTCCTCTTGCCGCAATGTCTGTAGCGACTAGGAAATTGATTTGGGACTTTCTAAATAGATTCATAACTTTCGATCTCTGTTGCTGTGTTAAGTCACCATGAAGTTCCTCTCCACGGTAGCCACGTTTTTTAAGTGATTCCGTAAGCTGAGAAGCTCCTTTTTTCGTTTTCGTAAAAATGATTCCTAGTTGAATTTTTTCATTCTCAATCACACGGCAGAGCGTATCAAATTTATCACTTTCAAATGTACGGTAATAAACTTGCTCTACCGTATCAGCCGTAATATCTCCTTTTGATACAGAAATCGTAAGCGGGTTCTTTAGATACTTACTTGAAAGCTTTCGAATCGGTGCAGGGATCGTCGCCGAGAAGAGCAGTGACTGACGATTGACAGGAAGCTGCTTAAAAATCAGTTCGATATCATCTATAAAGCCCATGTCGAGCATTTCATCTGCTTCATCAAGAATCGCAGTATGAACATTTTCTGTACGAAGCGTTTTTCGCTTCAAGTGATCAAGCATACGTCCCGGAGTACCAACTACGATGTTCACGCCTCGTTTTAATGCGCGAATCTGATGGTAAATCGGCTCACCACCGTATACCGCCAATACATTCAGGCCTTTGTATTTGGATAACTTCTGAAGCTCGATCGCAACCTGCATAGCAAGTTCTCGCGTCGGCGTAAGGATTATCGCTTCTGGCCCGCCGATTTTCTTCACTTTTTCAATGACAGGGATACCAAAGGCGGCTGTTTTACCTGTACCTGTCTGAGCCTGACCAATCATATCTCTTCCTTCTAATATAGGTTCAAGTGCTTTTTCTTGAATGGGAGTCGGCTCCTTAAAACCAAGTTCAAGCACAGCTTTTCTTACTTCATTGGACAATGCAAAGTCTTCAAAATTCTTCATACGTTCGTAAATCACCTTTCTAACTTGAATAATGTATTAAATCCATGTTTTACGGTCCGCTTACGGATCGCATCTCGATTTCCAGCAAGTTGAAGTGAAATCACTTTCTCTCCAGAAGGGGAAGCCACACCGATATACACTGTACCAGGTTCCTTCCCCTCACTTGGATCAGGTCCAGCGACACCCGTGAAACTAATTCCAACATCGGTCTTATATCTCGCTTTCACGCTTTTTGCAAGTTCAATCGCACACTCTTCACTTACGGCACCGTATGATTCAAGTGTTTCGTTTGATACACCGATCTCTTGCTTTACTTCGTTAGAGTAACACACAACCCCACCGTAGAAAAGTGAGGATGCTCCAGGGAGATCCGTCAATTCCTGACTGAACATACCGCCTGTTAGGCTTTCAGCTGTTGACAAAGACCATCCCCGCTCTCTCATAAGTGCAGATGCTTCTTTTGCAAGAGACGTCTGATCGTATCCATATAGAAACGATCCAACGCGCTGATTTATTTTCTCTTCCGTTTGATCGATCAACTTTTCAGCTTCTGCTTTAGAATCCGCTTTTGCAGTTAAGCGAAGTGTTACTTCCCAATCGCCAGCAAGAGGTGCGATGGTCGGATTTGTTTGTTCATCGATTAAATCTTCCAGCTCAGTCTCGAGTCTGGATTCCCCAATGCCAAAGAAGCGAAGCACGCGAGAGACAATCGTGTCGCCCTGCTTCAGCTGACCGAGCAAGTATGGCTCAGCATAATTTGTAAACATTGGATAAAGCTCTTTAGGTGGCCCAGGAAATAACATATATGTGCGGTTGTTGGCAGTTAAAGCCATCCCTGGAGCCATACCGTTATCATTTTGGAGCACTGAAGCTCCGTCCAGAACAAGCGCTTGTTTCCGATTATTTTCTGACATCGGCGCGCCAGTTTTCGCATAGTACGCTTGAATTGTTTCCATCGCTTCCTCATTGTAGACAAGCTTTTTATTTAGTGTTTCAGCAATGGTCTCTTTCGTTAAATCATCTTTTGTCGGGCCGAGTCCTCCTGTGAAAATTAGCAAATCAGAACGGGACTCCGCCACTTCGATTACCTGCTTTAGCCGCTCATGATTATCTCCTACAACCGTGTGGTAAAAGACGTTAATACCTAAGTCGGCCAGGCGGGTAGAAATAAATTGTGCGTTTGTGTTCGCAATTTGTCCTAGCAATAACTCTGAACCAATTCCAATAATTTCAGCATTCATTTGTTAACACCCCTTCTATTAGAAGACAGGTTTCTCCCTGCTTCAATAGCCAGTTCGTGACTCTTCTACATCTATTATACATTGGTTTTTCCTTCAAGCATAAGAAAGCGCATCGACTTAATGAAATATAGTAGAAATGAATGGCACAGGAAGATAGGTATTTCTGAGGTTTGAAAAGGGAACAGATTCATCTGTTCCCTTAAGAGTTTAGCGAGATTTAAGGAGTACTTCACGATTTTTGTAAAAATAATCCCATCCTGAATAAACTGTAATGATCAATGCAGCCCACAATGAAATCGTCGCAAACGGAAACCCAATTGCTTCGAATGGCACATTTTCAATGAGAAGTGCGATGATCGCGATAATTTGGATCCACGTTTTTAATTTCCCAAGGTTGCTTGCTGCGAGGACTTCTCCCTCAGCAGAAGCGACCAGTCTTAGTCCTGTTACAGCAAATTCACGACTTAAAATGAGTACAACCAACCACGCCGGTGCTCCACCGAGCTCAACGAGAGAGACAAAAGCAGATGTCACGAGAAGCTTATCTGCCAGTGGATCAAGGAATTTACCAAGATTCGTAACAAGATTGTGTTTTCGTGCAATGTAACCATCAATCCAATCTGTTACAGAAGCGAAAATAAAAATCGCTGTTGCAATCAACTGTGAGTTCAATAATACGGTGCCTGCTATCTCCGTTTCACCAAAAGGCAATGGAGCAAGGAGAAAGATGAGAAAAACAGGAATTAAAAAAATGCGGGATACTGTAATCTTATTAGGCAAATTCACGAATGTTCCTCCTAAATGTCATTTAACCTATTATCAATGTTCATGGAAGATGTCCCCAAACCTGTCCATACCGACCGATCAGCACACTTACATTCACAACTCTTTAAATCGTATTCTATTCTATCATTGTTTCTTTCATGCAGAAAGGAAAACTTCACCAGTGCAATAGCGCTAAAAAAGGAGTCATCCGCTAATAGATGACCCCCAATGTTTACTCGGATTTTTTGAAATTGAACGTCACGTTCTGTACAACAGGTTCCTGTGGGATGTCAATCTTCTCACCGTTTACGAACACGTTGATGTTTGGCGAGCTACCCAGTCGTAACGATGCTGATGATTCGTTTGTTAAATCGTTTGTTGCTTCTTTGCCTTTGTTAAGGCTTTCGTATACGTACTTCTTATCACTTTCGCCTATTAGTGCAACCCAGCTACCACCAGTTGCTTCTACTTTAATCTCAAACTTGTCTGCATTGGATACGTCAAATGTACTGTGATCCGAATCACCTTTGACTTTCTTAATGGCAAGTTCCGGTGCAGGTTCTTCTTCAGGCTTTTTCTCTTCATCAGCAGGTTCTTCTTTCTTGTCCTCTTCGGCTTGATCCGCCGGTTCTTCTTTCTTCTCTGAATCTGAAACTTCATCGGAACTCGGCGCATTGCCGCTGTTTTCGTCACTCGAAATCTGTTCTTCTGCCTGATTTGTCGTGGCAGTCGAATCTGTTTTCTCATCACCGCTCTGGACGACGTACCAGATTAAAGCAGCGACACCAACAACTAAAAGTACAACAAGAATGGATGGAAAGACAGATGACCATTTCGATGAAGATGAAGCCTTAGATGGTGCTGATGGTTTCCTCATTTTCCTTGGAGGCAAACTCTCCGGCACGTCTGTCGTTGCTTTTGGAATTTCAGAAGCATACTCCTCCAACATTTCTTCCCCATGGAGGCCAACTGCTTCCGCATAGTTTTTAATGAATGCACGCGTATAAAAATTACCTGGAAGCAGTTCGTAATTTCCTTCTTCTATTGCAAGAAGATAGCGTTTCTGAATCTTTGTAATGGACTGAACTTCCTCGATTGATAATCCCTTATCACTTCGAGCTTCCTTCAGACGTTGACCTAGCTCTGTCAATGAAAAACACCTACCAATTAGTTAAAGTCTAAGCTTGAAAATCCAGAAGATTGATTTTCAATTACCTGATATGTAATTTCTTGTTCCGGATCGTCTCGCAATTCAATTATATAATCAAAATCATTCATCGTATACTCTGTTTCTTGAACAAATATATCAGGATGCTCAACAACCTTCGTTGCCGGTAGCCTCATGATATCACGAAGAACCTGCCAGTGCCGTTCTGACGCTCTTCTTGCCGACACTATTCCGTCGATTAAAAAAATATGATCGCTGTTTAATTCATCATCTGCAATTTGCGTTCTGACCGTTTGTTTCAGCATTGTTGAAGATAAAAAAACCCATCGCTTGTTTGCACAAACGCTTGAAGCAACAATTGACTCCGTTTTGCCAACACGTGGCATCCCGCGAATTCCCACAAGTTTATGTCCATCTTGTTTAAATATTTCTGCAAGAAAATCAACAAGCAAGCCAAGTTCATCACGTATAAATCGAAATGTTTTTTTATCATCAGCGTCACGCTGTATGTACCTTCCGTGTCGCACTGCAAGTCGATCACGCAATTTCGGTTCTCTCATCTTCGTCACTGTAATGTTATCCATCGTATTAAGAATGGATTCAAGACGTTCAATTTGCTCAATTTCGTCGACAAGAAGAAGCAGTCCCCTCCTCATATCATCGACACCATTGATCGTAATGATATTAATACCGAGCATACCTAATAGAGAAGCTACATCTCCAAGAAGACCCGGTCTGTTTTTATGAATTTCATATTCAAGATACCATTCCTTCTTTTCCATATTCCAACTCCTTAAACCACAAATTTCCTATGTTTCTTTAATCATAAATGATTTTCAGTGAGTATAAAAGAGATGAATAGGGATTTTGTTAACTTTTCTTACAACATTTCATCCATGTCATTGAAAAAGAAGGGTGCTAGCACCCTTCTTTGGCAGAACTTGATTTATCTTTCGTTTTGAACAAGTTTAACCATCATGTTTGCGATAGCGTGTTGTTCTTCTTGACTCGCCACATGCCATAAGTCAGCAAGTAGCTGTTCTTGATCATTTTTCGCCTTTACGCCTTCAGCTAAATAGCCGCCGATTTGGTAAGCAACATCTGAGACAACTTCTTGAGAGAGTCCTTGCTGCTCACTTTGACTTAAGCGTTCGTGCAAGAAGCCTTTCCACGATTCAAAATTATCTAGTACAGACATCTATGTCCCTCCTTTATCAAGTCATCACCTATATGTTGTCTCGAAAGATAGGACATTATGCATCGATTTTTACTGCCAGGCACCATCAATTGAAATGATTTGGCCGCTTATGTAATTTGCCTGATCAGAATCTAGAAAAGAAATGAGAGAGGCGACTTCTTCAGGCTTACCTGCTCGTCCAACTGGAATTTCATCCACTACATTTTGTACATCTTCACCCGTGAGCAACGCATTCATTTCGGTGTCAATATACCCAGGCGCAACCGCATTTACACGAATACCGCTTGGACCTAATTCTTTTGCTAACCCTTTAACAAATGCGTTTAAACCGCCTTTAACAGAAGAGTACACCACTTCACAAGAAGCACCGGTTAAACCAAATACAGATGACACGACAATTATTGATCCGCTTTTCTTTTGAACCATCGACGATATATAATGCTTTGAAAGCTTAATGGATGAAGTTAAATGAAGCTGAATCATCTCTTCGATCTCCTCTTCTGTCATATCAGTTAATAAGCCATTATAGCTGTTACCAGCATTAAGGATGAGCGTATCTACTTCACCATTTACTTCCTCAATTAACGTTCTTGCCCCTTCTTTGGTAGCTAAATTTGCCTGTACGGGTATCAGATCAGCTTCTGAATTCGTATCCTTTAGCTCCAGGACCGCTTCTATATTCTTGTTATAATGTGCGAATACACGATCTCCATGGTTAAGATATTGCTTTGCAACAGCGCTTCCTATTCCTCCACTTGCTCCTGTGATTAATACATTTTTCAAGCTGTCTTCTCCTCTCGAAATACAATAGCCAGTTGTATATTTCACTTATTTTTAAAGTAAAAAGCACCCGAGTGGGTGCTTTTATCCTTTCGGAACGACCTGACAAACTGTATATGATTCTTCTGCAAAATGTTCCTTCACAGCCTTCTCGATGTCACCTGCTGTAAGAGATTCCAGCATAGGGACAACTTCAAAGAGATCCATATCGTTAAAGCGATATCGCGTAAACTGGTTTGCGATAAATTCTGGAGAATTTAAAGCGCGTAAAAAACTTCCGATCTTTTTCTTTCGAATTCTTTCAAGCTGCTGTTCATCAACTGACTCTTTCTTAAAAGATTGAATCATGGAATAAAGGCGATCTGCCAACTCGTCAGGAGAGCTTGTGTTACTACCCAGAATAGAGAAACCGAATTTTTCTTCTTCTGTGAAATCATAAGAGAAGCTTTGGTCAATTAAACCTTCATTATAGAGAGCTTCGTAATTTTCTGAGCTCTGACCAAACATTAAATCCATGGCCAGATTGATTGAAAGCTCATGCTTCAACAAAGCTTCTCCCTGGCGTCCAGGGTTAGGTTCTTTAAATCCCACCAGGCATTTTGCCACTTGCACAGACATTGGAAGCACTTTCTTTTTCTCCGCCACTTTTTTTGGTTCTTCATCAAAGAAGCGCTCTACAGGCGGCTGATCTTGATAAGATTTTGAAGCCTGGTTTTTCTCGACGAAGGACATGATTTCATTTGGTTCAACGGCTCCGACAACAAACAAAACCATATTAGACGGGTGATAGAACGTTTCGTAACATGTATAGAGCGATTCTTTTGTGATTTTCGCGATTGATTCCACTGTTCCAGCGATATCTATTTTGACAGGATGATGATGAAACATGTTCTCGATCACACCAAAATAAGCACGCCAATCGGAATTGTCGTTATACATCTCGATTTCCTGACCAATGATGCCCTTCTCTTTCTCGACACTCTCATCGCTAAAGTACGGATTTTGCACGAAATTAACAAGCGTTTCAAGGTTCTGCATGACGTTTTGAGTTGTTGAAAAGAGATAAGCTGTTCGAGTAAATGAAGTAAACGCATTCGATGAAGCGCCCTGTTTACTAAAGTCCTGAAAAACATCTCGGTCTTCTTTTTCAAACATTTTATGCTCTAGAAAATGAGCGATACCATCTGGTACCTGAACGTTCTCAGATCCATTTAGGGGTACGAAATGATTATCAACTGAACCGTACTTCGTTGTAAACGTCGCATACGTTTTGTTAAAACCTTTTTTCGGAAGAACATAGACATCAAGTCCATTATCCATTGTTTGATGATAAAGTGTTTCCTGTAATTGATTAAATGGAATAGTTTCCATGATTAAGCCTCCTCGCCTTTTAAGAAATAAACGGTATCAAGCTTAACCTTTTCCGCAACTGCAAGAATATCGTCCTTCGATACAGCTTCAACACCGTCAAGCCACTCTTCAACCGTACGTAGCTTTCGTGAAACCACTCCATGATAGAGAAGTTCAACCATGCCCTTCGCATCATCAACCGTTTCGAGCAATTGATTGCGGATCATCGTTTTCGTTTGTTTCATTTCTTCTTCATTGAAATCGCCATTGACCATCGCAGTCAGCTGTTCCTTAATAATCTTAACGGTCTTTTCATAGTTCTTAAATTCAATCCCTGACATCACTATGATTAACCCTTTATGACTCTCATAGCGAGATGCAGCATAGTACGCTAGACTCTCCTTCTCACGAACATTCCTGAATAGTTTCGAATGGGAGAATCCGCCAAACATACCATTAAACACTTGAAGAGCATAATAGTCATCGTCTCCATATCCCACGCCAGATCGGAAGCCCATATGAAGCTTACCTTGTTTAATTTCCTGTGTCTCAAGAATTTCTTTCTCCTCGACATCAAGAGAAGCTTTTTCTGTCGATTCGGATGACCGGTTGCTTCTTTCTTTTAAAGGAAATAGTTCTTGCACCACTTCTTCAGCATTAACCCCGTCTAAGTTTCCGACTAAATATAGATCGATCTCGTCTTCTGCACAAACTTTTTGATAATAATCATAAAGGCTTTTGGCCGTTACGCGATCTACTTCTTCTTTTTCCCCATATACATGAAGTCCAAATGCTTCGTTTGGAAACATCTCCTGCGTTAACCTCATGTTGGAATATCTCATTTTATCATCATAAATCGATTGAATACGCTGTTTCATTGTCCGTTTTTCTTTCTCAACAATTGACGCCTCAAATCCTGACTCTCCTGCCTTAGGATTCATAACGACATCTGCAAGTAAGGAAAGTGCTTTTCGAAACAATGGCTCATCTTCAGAAAGGAACTTCTCATTCGCAAAATCCATGCGAAATGTCATAATATGAAAATCGCCTTTCTTAGCAAGATCCACACCAAGCGTTGCCCCATAAAGCTTCTCAAGCTCCGTTCTCACTGCTTTAGAAGTAGGGTAATTTCCAGTACCACTTTGTAAAACATAAGGCAAAAGAGCCCTCTCCGTTACCGTATCTTTCGTCAATCGCGCCTTAAACTGCATGACAACTGTCGTCGTTTTATATTTATCCGTCTGTATCCTATGTAGCGTCAAACCGCCGCTAGAGGATTTTTCATGAGGGATAATTGCCATTTACCTCACTCCTTTTTTAAATCCATTAACTACCATTAGAGGAAAGCATAACTTACCCCCTTTATACCATAGTATGTGACATAGTGTAAGCAATTAGTACTTTTTAAAAGAAAAGCGGAAGTGAGCGGTTAGGGTCGACAAGCGCTGGAGGCATTTCATCCGAACACGGTCTTTGTGTTCGGATGAAATGCTGAAGCGATCGAGACCCTGCTCACTGCAGCTGGACATGAAAAGCGGAGACGAGCGGTTAGAAACGAAGATATTGGAACTCTTGAACTGGAACACCGATTTTGTGTTCCTGTGAAAGAGTGAAATATCGGAGTTTCTGCAAGTCGCAGCTGGATCCCTCGAGAAGCGGAAGTGAGCGGTTAGGGTCGACAAGCGCTGGAGGCATTTCATCTGAACACGGTCTTTGTGTTCGGATAAAATGCTGAAGCGATCGAGACCCTGCTCACTGCAGCTGGACAAGAAAAGTGAAGACGAGCGGTTAGAAACGAAGATATTGGAACTCTTGAACTGGAACACGGATTTTGTGTTCCTGTGAAAGAGTGAAATATCGGAGTTTCTGCGAGTCGCAGCTGGATCTCACGAAAAGCGGAAGTGGGCCGATTAAAACCGCAGGATGTTGGAGCCCATGAGAATGAGATGCTTTTTGTTCCCCCATAACTCTTTTCCTACCAAAAAAGCCCTCCGCATGATTGCAGAGAGCTCTCTTCTTATCGTTTCCCTTTCTCATACGGTTGCCCTATTGCTTTTGGCGCATCCGCACGTCCTACAAGTCCTGCTAGCGCAAGAATCGTTAAGACATATGGAGAAATAAGGAGGTATACTTCTGGAATTTCTTTCAATCCTGGAATCTGTTGACCTGTAATACTCAGCGACTGAGCAAGTCCAAAGAATAACGCTGCTCCCATCGCACCAAGCGGATGCCATTTACCAAAGATCATAGCAGCAAGCGCCATAAACCCTTGACCTGATATCGTTGCACCGCTGAAATTTCCAGCAATCGACGTGGCGTATACCGCTCCTCCTAGTCCCGCAAAACCACCGCTTAGCATAACAGCAACATAGCGCATCTTCGTTACATTGATTCCCATCGTATCCGCTGCCATCGGGTGTTCACCAACGGAACGAAGGCGAAGGCCAAACGGTGTTTTGAAGAGAACCCACCACACTACAAAAGCAAGCGCAATGGCAATGTAAGAAGTGTAATAGGCACTGGAGAAGAACAGTGGTCCTATAAAAGGGATGTCACTTAACAATGGAACATCCGTTTTGTAAATACGTTCTTGAATAATCGGTGTTTGTCCAGCATCAAAAATTTTCTTAACAAGGAAGATTGCAAGACCTGCTGCAAGGAAGTTAAGCGCAACACCACTTACAACTTGATCCGCTTTCAATGAAATACTTGCGACCGCGTGAATCAGTGCAAATAACATTCCAACAATAATGGCTAGGACAAGGGAAAACCATGGAGATGCGGCTCCCATCCCCCACTGCTCACCAAGAATAGTAAACAATGCACCTGTAAAAGCGCCCATCAACATGAGCCCTTCGAGTCCTATGTTAACAACGCCTGACCGTTCACTGAATACTCCACCAAGTGCAGTGAAAATCAGGGGAGCAGCTGAAAAAATAGCCGCAGGAATAATGAGCTCAAGAATCTGCATGAAATCCATTAAATTTTCCCCCTTTTGCTCACCCTGTTGCTAATCCAGTGAATCAAGTAACTGGATGCGACAAAGAAAATAATCATCGCGATTACGATTTCAACAAGTTGCGTTGGTACCTGTGCTACAGACTGCATATTTAAAGCACCAATTTTGAGTCCACCAAAGAGAGCTGAGGCAAGAATGACGCCAAATGCCCCGTTCGCACCAAGAAGCGCAACTGCGATTCCATCAAAGCCGACCCCTGTGAAATCTGCCATAACCGTCATATACCCATAAGTTCCAAGACCTTCCATTGCTCCAGCCGCGCCTGCAAAAGCACCAGAAATAATCATGGAGAGAACGATGTTTCGTTGAACATTGATTCCTGCATATTCAGATGCATATTTGTTAAACCCAACAGAGCGAAGCTCATAACCTGTCGTCGTTTTCCAAAGTAAGAACCACATTATGATAGCTCCGATAATCGCCACAATAAATCCATAGTGAAGACGAGAATAATCCGTTATAGATTCTAGAAAAGTAGACTTAAGCGAAGCGGATGCATTTATTTCACCAGTACGTTCCCCAGGGACTAGCAAATACGTACGGATAATAGCATTAACTACGTGAAGGGCAACATAGTTCATCATAATCGTCGTAATAACTTCGTGAACCTGATACCTCGCTTTCAAGAAACCAGGTACAAATGCCCAAAGAGCTCCTGCAACAGCAGCTGCTAGAATCGCCAGGGGTATGTGAATGAACGGACTTAATCCTTCGAATTGAAGACCTACATAAACGGACGCGAGCCAGCCAACGAGCAGCTGTCCTTCCACCCCGATATTGAAGAGACCTGTTCGAAATGCAAAGGCAACTGCCAGTCCAGATAGGATGAGAGGTGTCATTTGACGTATCGTCTCACCAATCACATACGTATTAGAGAAAATCCCATTAAATAAAGCAGCATAAGCTAGAATCGGATTATATCCACTTACAAGCATGATGATCCCACCAACAAATAATCCGAGTGCTACCGAGAGTAAGGGAACTGTCACGTTCGACCATTTTCCGTTAAATATCTTCATGATGTTTCACCAGCCTTTTTGCCCATAGCGCCTGCCATTAAGAGACCAAGTTCCTGCTCATTTGTTTCCTCAGGCTTTACGATGGCAACAATTTTCCCTTCGTAAATCACAGCTATGCGATCGCTCACGTTCATAATTTCTTCCAGTTCGAATGAAATCAGTAGAACTGCTTTCCCTTTATCCCGTTCTTCTACTAATTTTGAATGGATAAATTCAATCGCTCCTACATCTAGACCACGAGTTGGTTGAGCTGCAATCAAAAGGTTTGGACTACGATCAATCTCGCGGGCAATGATTGCCTTTTGTTGATTTCCGCCAGATAAGGCACGGGCTGGAGTAGATTCGCTCGGGGTACGCACATCGTACTCCTTAATGAGAGATTTCGCTTTTTCCATGATCGTTGAAAAGTTTAATATTCCGTTTCTTGAGAAAGGTCTTTTATAATAGGTCTGAAGAACCATGTTTTCGCCAATAGAAAAATCCAATACAAGGCCATGCTTATGCCTATCCTGTGGAATATGTCCAATTCCGCCTTCCGTCACACGACGAGGCTTCCAATTCGTCACATCTTTCCCATTTAGCATGACACTGCCGGATTTTGATTTTCGAAGTCCAGTAATCGCTTCGATTAATTCTGTCTGTCCATTACCATCTACACCTGCAATACCTACAACCTCACCTGATCGTACATTTAAATTCATCCCATTCACCACGGGAACTTTCCTTGCATCTTCTACAACTAGATTGTTAATTTCAAGCGCATTTGTAGTCGGCTCTGATGCCTTCTTCTGAATCGTAAAATTGACTTCGCGTCCAACCATCATCGATGCTAATTCATCCTGATTTGTATTCGCTACATCGACCGTTCCAATTCCCACACCTCGCCGTATGACTGTACATCGATCACTAACTTCCATAATTTCTTTCAATTTGTGCGTGATCAATATGATTGACTTACCTTCTGAAATCAATTTCTTCATGATCGTGATCAATTCTTTAATTTCTTGAGGTGTCAGAACAGCCGTAGGTTCATCAAATATAAGAATGTCTGCTCCACGATAGAGTGTTTTTAATATTTCTACACGCTGCTGCATCCCAACCGAGATATCTTCGATCTTTGCGTTAGGATCAACCGAAAGACCGTATTGTTTCGAAATCGATTCCACTTCTTTGGCAGCCTGCTTAATGTTAACCTGTCCTTTAGAAGTTGGTTCATTTCCAAGTATGATGTTTTCTGTCACCGTGAATTTTTCAACAAGCATAAAGTGCTGATGGACCATTCCAATGCCAAGTTCATTCGCAATGTTCGGATCCGTAATATTCACTTTTTGACCACGTACATGGATTTCACCTTGCTCAGGCTGGTAAAGTCCAAATAGTACGTTCATCAGCGTCGACTTTCCTGCCCCGTTTTCACCGAGAAGTGCATGGATTTCGCCTTTTTTCAACTGAAGCGTAATGTTATCGTTCGCGACGATTCCTGGAAATTCCTTACGAATATTTTTCATTTCAATTACATACTCCATACAGATGTCACTCCCTTATCCAAAACATGAAACAAAGGCTAGTCTATGAAAGTACTAGCCTTCGTCTCGTATGTGGCTATAATGTAGGTGAGATTTCCAAGAGTTCATTCAACTTCTTTAAAGATAGCTGAATCAATACCTCTTATAGAGAGCTTTCAAATTCAGCGTATTCTTCGTCCGTACTTGGAACTTCCAAATCGCCGCTCTGGATTTTCTCTTTATATTCTTCAACTTTTTGTAATGCTTCTTCAGAAACGTTCTCTTGTGATTCAGCAATACCTACGCCATCTTCTTCAAGACCGAATTCTGTAACCTTACCACCAGGGAAGTTGCCTTCCATCGTTTGCTTAGATACTTCGATAACTGCTGTATCTACACGTTTAACCATAGAAGTAAGCGTTACGTTCTCAGGCATACCTTCTTCATGTTGATCACGGTCTACACCGATAACCCAGACTTTCTCACCGTTCTTCGCACGATTCTTCGCTTCTGTGAACACGCCGTTACCAGTACCACCGGCAGCATGATAGATGATATCTGCGCCTTTGTCATAAAAAGTAGCAGCGATTGACTGTCCAGTTTCAGCAGCGTTAAAGTCTCCTGCATACTGCGTGAAAATTTCTGCATCAGGATTTACTGATTTTACACCAGCTTTAAATCCACTTTCGAACTTTTTAATTAATTCAGAATCAACTCCACCAACGAAGCCAACTTTGTTCGTTTCAGATTGCATACCTGCAATAACACCAACAAGGAATGATCCCTGGTGTTCTTTAAACGTAATACTTGCTACATTCTCCACAGGATCGCCATCTTCATTTACAGCTACGCTATCAACCAATGCAAGCTGTGCATCAGGCTTTTGAGCTGCAATCGTTTGGATATCTTGCTGCATAAGGAAGCCAATACCGAAGACAAGATCATAATCTTCACGGATTAGTCCTGAAAGGTTTGGTTGATAATCACTTGCTGCAGTAGATTGTACATATTTAAAGCCTTTATCTTCTTCAAGTCCGTTATCTTTACCAAACTGCTGAAGACCTTCCCATGCAGATTGGTTAAATGATTTATCATCTACACCGCCTGTATCAGTTACCATCGCAACTTTAAAATCGCTGCTTTTCCCTTCACTACTTCCGCCTCCAGAACTTTCATTGTTCGAGTCGTTTGTGCCACAAGCAGATAATAGTGTTCCGGCAGCCAATACAGCCGACAACATGAAACCATACTTCTTCTTCATCTTAATCCCCCTAATGTTTTTTAAACGCCGCCCGCTCTCTTTTTCTCTCTATCAAGCTACGCATTGTTTGGTTGCGTTTTCACGACTCTTAAAAAAAAGATAGAATGAAGAAAAGAGCCTGAAACACGCATGAAATACTCATGAAAAATAAGTCATATTTCGACAATAACTATACCATTTTCAAGGAGATAAAGAAATAGTTTTTTGAAAAAAAACTCGATTACCAATATTTCTAATGATAGAATTTCTAACAAGATTGGAAATGAATATCCATGATAAACGAGTCTACTTCTATCGTTAGGTTCTAACTCCTGTACTTTTGATAGACAAAAAAAGAAGCGCAATCTAACTTGATTGCGCTTCCTCCTCCTTACTTATAAGAACCTCACGAGGTTTGCTTCCTTCGTATGGTCCTACGATACCACGTGCTTCCATAGCATCGATCAGTCTGGCAGCTCGTGTATATCCAATTCTAAATCTTCTTTGGAGCATAGATACAGAAGCAGTCTGCATTTCTGTAATCAGTTGAACAGCATCATCATACAAGTCATCATCCACTTCAGGTTGAGCCTCTTCAGGTTTATCTGATGGAATCATTTCTTCTTGATACTGGGCTTTTTGTTGAGCGATTACAAAGTCGACTAACTCCTCGACTTCTTCATCCGATAAGAACGCTCCTTGTACTCGCTTTGGCTTATTCGCACCAACAGGTAAGAAAAGCATATCTCCTTTTCCGAGAAGCTTCTCTGCTCCGCCCATGTCGAGGATAGTCCTTGAATCAGTCATAGATGAGACGCTAAAGGCAATCCGTGATGGGATGTTCGCTTTGATCACACCTGTAATTACATCGACAGAAGGACGCTGTGTTGCTATGATCAAATGAATGCCAGCAGCTCGAGCCATCTGAGCAAGTCTTGTAATCGCATCTTCAACATCGCTTGATGCAACCATCATCAAATCCGCTAGCTCATCGACGATCACAACAATATAAGGGAGTGAAGGTTGCTTGGCTTCTGATGATTCGTTATGACGTTTAATGTGGTTATTGTATCCTTCGATATTCCGAGTTCCTGTATGAGAAAACAACTCATAGCGGCGCTCCATTTCATTTACCACTTTCTTCAACGCCTGTGAAGCTTTTTTAGGGTCTGTTACCACTGGCGCTAAAAGATGCGGAATGCCATTATACACATTCAGCTCGACCATTTTGGGATCGATCATCATCATTTTCACTTCGTGTGGCTTTGCTTTCATCATGATACTTGCGATGATGCCGTTGATACAAACACTTTTTCCGCTACCAGTCGCCCCTGCAACGAGCAGATGGGGCATTTTCGATAAATCGGAAACTACCGCTTCTCCTGATATATCACGGCCGAACCCGATTGCTACTTTTGAGTCATGAGACTGGTATTCTTTCGATTCAAGTACTTCTCTAAGGGTTACCATAGCTACTTCTGAATTTGGAACTTCGATACCAATAGCGGACTTGCCTGGGATCGGTGCTTCAATTCGAAGATCCCTTGCTGCAAGAGCTAGCGCAAGATCATCCGTTAAATTTACTATTTTACTTACCTTCACGCCAGTATCTGGGTATACTTCATACTTTGTGACAGCAGGACCGAGGTGAACCTTCATCACTTTTGCTTTCACCCCGAAGCTCTCGAACGTCTTCTCAAGTTTCCGAGCATTCGCTGATATTTGCTGGCGCTCATTATCCTGCGAGATTTTTTTGGGTGGTTGAAGCAATGAGAGTGATGGAAGGTGATAATCTTTGTTTTCAAGTTCCCCAACGGTTAGCGATTGAATCGGCGTCCCATCCGCTGCTACTGTACCATCTGCATCGCTCGTTTTGCTTTCTTCTTTTTGTTTCTCTTCCGTTACCTCAGGCTGAGTTTGATAAGCACTTTCAGTGAACGTTCGAATCTCAGGTTCAAAAGGTGCCTCTTCTTCTTTCTCTTCCCTTTGGGTCACTTCATATGTTTCCTCATCATCTAGCGATGCTTCCTGTTCTCTTAAAGCGGCACGTTGTTCTTTCTTTTCTCTTCTTGCATTCTTACTTTCTGATAAAAGAGCTTTCGCTTCATCAAACGTATTGACAATAAAGCCTTTGATCCAGGCGAAAAATTTACCAAGTACATCGCTGAATGATTTTCCAGTAATCAACACAAATGATAAAAGGATCAATAGAAATGACATCAGCTGCGTTCCAGTAGCATCAAAAAGTCTGTAGCAAAAAGCAAAGAGAACCGCACCAATCATGCCCCCGCCGAGCGGGCTGGATTCTGATGGATCACTGACATCCATTCTGAAGAGTTCATATGTATTAGCGATGACTGATGGACTGTTCCATTCTCCTTCGCGAGACAGCGTTTCAAATAAACCAACATGACTCAACAGAAGGAAGGCAGTCCCTAGCAAATAGAACCCTGCTAAGCGCCTCGTCCAAAATGATGGTAGCTTTCGTTTCACAATTAAATAGCCCGCAAATAATACAAGACCTGCAACGATCAGGCCATACCATTCTCCTGCAATAAATCGAAACATATGATAGAATGCTCGTCCGACTACGCCCATTTTTAATACACCTAAGACAGTAAACGCCAGTACGGTCAAACCGATAAATTCAATTTTGACTTGGGATTGCCAGGCCTGTTTCTTCGTAGACTTCTTTCTTTTTCGTTTTGCCATTATCTCACCTCTATACAAGCCATAGCTGGTGAAGAAAAAGCAGCCATTTCCGGCTGCTTTTTCTTCACCAATCTATTCCTAGTATACCACATCTTGCCGTGGTCCTATAGGCTCTATTTCAAGGGTGACGTTGATAAGGTTAACATTTGACCGGGTTGTGTTGATTCATTTAAATAATCTTGAGGATTGGTGCTAAGTACTTGAACGACTCTACATTCGGTTAGTGAAGTCCGCTCAACTAAAAGCTGCACTCCGTTCCATTCAACGACTTTTTGCTGTTCATAAGCGCTTTGATCTGTGGGAAATACGGCTTCATTTGGAAGAATCGTATAAAGAATCATTGAACAAGGTCACCTTCTTGCTTCCCTTTGTATTCTTCTATTAATTGATTTAGTTTCTTCATAGCAGGACCGACAGCCCCAACTTCATCAATCAATCCATAACTCACAGCATCTTCTCCGACGACATTTGTACCAATATCTCTTGTCAGATTTCCTCTTGAAAACATGAGCTCTTTAAATTTATCTTCGGTAATATTAGAATGTCTTGTTACAAAACTAACGACTCGTTCCTGCATTTTGTCCAAATATTCAAAGGTTTGAGGTACTCCGATTACCAATCCTGTTAATCGAACTGGATGAATGGTCATTGTTGCGGTTTCTGCAACGAAAGAATGATTTGCCGCGACAGCGATCGGAACTCCAATTGAATGTCCTCCTCCAAGTACGATAGATACGGATGGTTTCGAAAGGGATGCAATCATTTCGGATATTGCAAGCCCTGCTTCTACATCTCCTCCGACAGTATTTAATAATATCAGAACCCCTTCAATCTTCGGATTTTGTTCAATCGCTACGATCTGGGGAATGAGATGTTCATATTTTGTAGTCTTGTTCTGTGGCGGTAGCTGGACATGTCCTTCAATTTGACCAATAATCGTCAAACAATGAATATTGGAATGATCCATGCTCGGGACATTTGTTTGGCCCAGCTGCTGTATTTTATCAACAAGTGACGATTTCGTTTGATCGTCTTTCTTTGGATCAGGCTCCTGACCCGGGTTTTCATTACGATACTCATTGTTCATACTGGTAACCCCTTCCTTACTCTGGTACTAGTAGTATGAACGAGACAACGATTTACCATGCAAAATAAAAACGGACGCCAACGGCGTCCGTTCTTCCAATTTATTTGTTTAGAGCTGCAGCTAATGACGATCGTTCCTCTGCAGAAAGAGGAATCATCGGAAGACGAACGCTCCCAACATCCATTCCCTTTAGTTGAAGGGCTGTTTTCACTGGAGATGGACTTGGTGCTTTAAACAGTTCATTCATAATCGGAAGAATCTGATGATGAATGGCTGTCGCTTCCTTCACCTGTCCGGCTTCGTATGCGGCAATCATCTTTTGCATCTCATTACCAAGAACATGTGATGCAACCGAAATAACGCCATCACCACCGATTGACATAATCGGTAGGGTTAAGCCATCATCGCCACTGTAAACCGAGAAGGACTCATCTGTGCGGCTAATAATGTCGGTTATTTGATCAAGATCTCCGCTTGCTTCTTTAACAGAAACAATGTTGCTAATTTTTGAAAGCTCGACGATCGTATCTGCCGTCATGTTAACAACCGAACGACCAGGAATGTTATAAATCATAACCGGCAACTTCGTGGATTCAGCTATTGCTTTGAAATGCGCATATAATCCTTTTTGACCAGGCTTGCTGTAATAAGGTGCAACGATCATAATGGCATCAACACCTGCATCTTCTGCTTTCTTTGTAAGCTCAATAGAAGCGTGCGTATTGTTACTACCTGTTCCAGCAATAATCGGAACCCGGCCATCGGCTACTTTTACAGAATGCTTAAATAGCGCAACCTTCTCTTCCGAAGAAAGGGTCGGGGACTCACCTGTCGTCCCTGCTACCACAAGTCCTTCCGTTCCATTCTTTAATAAATAATTGATCAATTGTTCTGTTTTTGTAAAATCAATGTTTTCTCTCCGATCAAACGGAGTAACCATTGCTGTTAATACTTTACCAAAATTCATTTCTTTCACTCCTTGCCTTCAGCTTAAAGCTGATCCATCATCTGTTCTATTTCCTGACCCGGCTCAAGATGCAAGCTGAACGTTTCATGAAGAGCGTTAACAGCTGCTGAAAGATCCTGCTGCCTTACGAGAACCCAGATGGTTGTATGGGAATCAGCCGACTGAAGTATATCGATGTTCTCTATAGCAAGCGACTCAACAATCTTAGCTGTAACACCTGGTACACCGCTCATTCCAGCACCAACTGCTGAAACTTTAGCGCAATTTTCAATAATCTCAGGCTCGTAGCCCATATCATTTAAAGTCGCAACTGCCCGTTCTGTCATTTCTTCCATTACTGTGTATACAACACCAGTAAGGCTAATGTTGATAAAGTCAACACTGATTCCTTCACGTGCCATCGCTTTGAATACTCGCGATTGAAGGTCATACTGTCCATCCTTCGCGTATACCTTAATCTGTGTGACTCCACTCACATGAGCAATACCCGTAATGACTCGATCAATAACCTGTTCGCCCGTTATTTTACCTGTAGCTGATGTTACAAGTGTTCCAGTCGAGGAGGAATAGGTCGAACGGATACGCATTGGGATCTTAGCCTGCATTGCGATTTCGACTGCACGCGGGTGGATCACCTTAGCACCCTGATAAGCCATGTTGCAAACTTCGTTGTAAGTCACGATTGAGAGGGGACGAGCTTTCTCAACGAGACGCGGATCGGCTGTCATAATACCTTCTACATCTGTGAAAATATCGACCCATTCAGCAGTAAGAGCTGCACCAAGCGCAGCTGCTGAGGTATCGCTGCCGCCACGACCAAGAGTCGTCACGTCGCCATCTTTCGTCACACCCTGAAAGCCAGTTACAACGACAACATCCATCGCTTTCAGTTCTTCCATCAGCCTCTCAGATTTCATTTCGAGAATTCTAGCTTTGCTATGCTCAGCAGTCGTCATAAAGCCAGCCTGACCACCTGTATACGCTGTCGCTTTCAAACCTTTTTCCAATAGCAAATTTGAAAAAATTACTGAAGAAATATTTTCTCCACACGAAACAAGCAAATCATATTCCCTGGACGTTACTTTCCTGTCTCTATCGCCAATCAGCCCAAGAAGTGTATCCGTTGCATATGGATCGCCTTTTCGACCCATAGCAGAAACAACGACGACGACTTTATATCCATCGCTGACTGCATCTTTAATATGGTTAACAGCTCTCAGTCTACCGTCTTCACTTTTTAATGAAGTGCCGCCAAACTTCTGTACGATGACTTTCATTCAGAACACCTTCTTATGTCTATTTCAAAATATTTAGGGCTGCCAGACTTTCAGCGATTTGAACCGAGTTCCACGCTGCCCCCTTCAGTAGATTATCAGAGACAATCCACATATGGAAGCCATTTTTTTGATTCAGATCTTTTCGAATTCGACCCACAAAAACATCCGACTTCCCTACAGCATCAAGCGGCATAGGGTAAACCTGGTTGGCTGGATCATCTTTCAATGTTACTCCAGGAGAGTTACTCAGGAGCTTTTTCACATCTTCCACCGTTACGTCGTCGCTACCGATTTCAACGTAAACTGATTCTGCATGCCCTGTTTCGATCGGTAGACGCACGCATGTCGCCGCTACATGTAGCTCAGCATCATGCATAATTTTCTTTGTTTCATTTATCATTTTCATTTCTTCATAAGTAAATCCGTTATCCTCAAAAACATCGATTTGTGGAATCGCATTGAAAGCGATTGGATAATGGTTGTTTGCACCTTTGACAGGTAAGATCTCAGGTGTGTACGGTTCGCCGTTCAACGCAGCTTTTGACTGCTCCTTCATTTCAGTAACAGCATTTGCACCTGCACCTGAAACTGCCTGATAAGTAGATACAATAATTTTAGTAAGTCCATATGTCTGTTTCAGTGGCTCAAGCGCTGCTACCATCTGAATCGTTGAGCAATTAGGATTTGCAATAATTCCTTTATGGTCGTTCAAATCGCCTTCGTTGACCTCTGGTACGACTAGAGGCACTTCAGGATCCATTCTGAAAGCACTTGTATTATCGACTACAATCGCACCGTGTTTCACCGCTTCAGGTGCAAGTTGTTTAGAAACACCGCCTCCAGCACTAAATAAAGCAAGCTGCACACCTTCAAAAGCTTCCGGTACGGCTTCCTTCACTGTTAATTCCTGACCTTTAAACATGACCTTCTTACCTGCTGAACGTGATGATGAAAGGAGCGTTAAGGTAGATATCGGAAAATTCCGTTCCTCTAGTGTTTTGATCATTTGTTGTCCGACTGCACCTGTTGCTCCAACTATTGCTACATGATAGTGTTTCCCGCTCATGACTTATTCTCCTCCCATGTTCCATTCAAATTCCATCACAACAGAAGGAGAAACTGAGGTTTCTCCCTCTTCCTGGTGATTTTATTCTCTATTCTATCATAAACCTATTTTAAAGAAAGAAAAATCAATTGTTTAATCCAAATACCTTTCGACGAGAACAGGCTGAAGCTGGCTGCCTTGAATAGCTTTCTCAACAGTTTCCCTTAAAGAGGTCATCCGAGCAACGAGCGAATTCGGTTTTTTTACAGGGTCATCTTGACCGAATGGAATGAAATATATATTTTTTGTCGACATCAATCTTAAAATATTTGTGCCGTTCAACCCTAAACCATCATTAGTAGATATGCCTAATACGACTGGTTTTTCATTTCTTAACGTCGCTTTTGCCCCCATTAAGACCGGGGATTCAGTCATGGCGTTTGCGAATTTACTAATAGAGTTTCCAGTTATCGGTGCAATCACCATACAATCAAGTGGCGTTTTTGGGCCAAATGGTTCCGCTTTTACTATGGAGTCTACTGCTGCGTTTCCTGTAATTTCTTCAATTCGAGCGATCCAATCTTCTCCTGCGCCAAATCTGGTCGTTGTTTTCATAACCGTATTTGACACAAACGGGGTAACAAATGCTCCTAATTGAACGAGTTCCTCGATCTGCGGGACAACGGCATCATATGTGCAATGGGAACCAGTTAAACCAAAACCAATGTGTTTCCCTTTCAAACTCATGGATTGTTCTCCTTTCCATTCTGAGACTGTTCGATTAGCAGCTGTGTCAATACATTCGCGATGATCTTTCCAGCCGTTTTCGGTGCGACAATGCCCGGTAGACCTGGAGCAAGAAGGGCTTTGATCCCTCTCTTTTCTGCATATTTAAAATCCGTTCCTCCCGGTTTGGATGCAAGGTCAATCACTAATGTATGGGAAGGCATTTTTGCTATCACTTGTGATGTTACAATTTGCGCGGGTATTGTATTGATGCAAACGTCTAAATTGGAAACGTGATTTACGAGATCTGATAATTGGAAAGGTTTTAAACCCATCTCCGTGATTCTTGCTAAGTGTTCTGGCTTTCTTGCTCCCACGCTTACATTCGCACCAAGTGCATCGAACGTTCTGGCAACAGACATCCCCACACGTCCTAAACCTAGTACAGCGATGTTTGATTGATGAATTGTTATATCAGTATGTTGAATAACCATCATAACAGTACCTTCTACTGTCGGGATGGAATTATATATCGCCACATCATCTCGTTCAAATAAGCGTATTAATGTTCTGGACGCATCTGCAACCATCTCATTCAAACAACTGTTACTGATCCCGCTATAAACAGTACAATGGGAAGGGGTTTGTTTCAATTGTTCTGCGGACAATACAACCTTCTCATTTGAGAAAATGGTTTCTACTTCTCCTTCAATCGTTGTGCCACTTACCGGAAGGACAATCGCATCAAGGGTCGATAATTTTACTTCATCAATTGTGCATTTCGTCGCACCGGTAAATCCATGATCCAGCTGGTCGAACCCTATTAGATATAAATCTGCATTCAGTTCAGTCAGCTTTCGAATAATTTCAAGCTGGCGGGCATCACCGCCAATTACAGCGATATGTTGATTCGTTAGCATCGTTCCTCCCCTTTCCTTTTCCACGTCTTACTACGGGGATTATTCTAATTTCTCAACATTCTATGTGGTGATTGCCCGCTTGGTGAATTTAGAATCTATTCAATTTTGGTCCACTTTTTGATTTTGTACGATGATCATATCTCTTCCAATTGTTTCAATGTGATTCCAAGGTATCGAAATATCTTGCTCTCTTCTCTTCAATCCGAGCCAAGAAGACTTTGGAATAATAAGTGCCTTCAACAAGCCAGTTTTTTCATCAAACAGAAGATCTGTTTGCCCGAGCACTCCAAGCTTTTTGCCTTGCTGAATATCAATGAGTTCTTTACCGCTAAGCTGACTTAATCTCAAGGCTCATCCTCCTTAAATAGTTGGTTGTATACACTAGTCTATGAATGAGATAGCAGGAGCAGACATGAATCCACTTATGATAAGCAAAAACCCGCCTTCTAAGGAAGACGGGTTTTTTGACTTCTATTTCATTCCGTTCGGCAGCTGACCGTTCGGGCTAATGAGCGAGCAGGAGAAATCATCTGTAAACATGGATTGAATCATATGATTGACTTTCTCATGGTTTACACTTTCAATATTTGTAATGATGTCATCAAGGGAACGATGCTGATTGAGCAACAGCTCATTCTTACCGTTACGACTCATACGACTGTTCGTACTTTCAAGACTTAGCATCAAATTCCCCTTAAGCTGCTCTTTACAGTTCGCAAGTTCTTTCGAGGTGATGCCTTCCTTCTTAAAGTCCTGTAACGTCTTCTGAATGGTTTCATATAAACGATCAAGTTGGTTTTGTGCAGTTCCAGCATAAATCGTAAGAAGACCGCTATCTTGATAAGCTGAATGATAAGAAAATACAGAGTAAGCAAGTCCCTGATCTTCACGAACATCCTGGAAGAGTCGACTGCTCATGCTTCCTCCAAGGACGTTATTCATAACGATTAAGCTATAAATATCTTCAGTACCGAACGGTAATCCAGCATATCCAAGGCATAGGTGCGCCTGTTCTGTTTCTTTCTTACGAGCAAGATGTCCAGCATGAAATTCTGGTGCCGAAACTTCCGGTTTACCTGCGGGCGTTTCCCAGTGTTCAAATGCGCTTTCAACCTTATGCATGAATGACTCATCGATATTACCTGCAATAGAAACCACGATATTGTCCGGTGTATAATGACTCTGCATATAGTCTCTTAGCGTATCCCCAGAAAATCCTTTTAACGTTTCTTCGGTACCAAGAATCGGCATAGCTAATTCATGATCACCGTAGCTTGCTTGACTGAGCATATCGTGAACGATATCATCTGGTGTATCTTCATACATTTTGATTTCTTCATGAACAACGTTCTTCTCTTTCGCAAGCTCACCAGCTTCGAACGTTGATTGGAAAAACATGTCCGTTAGTACGTCGAGAGCAAAATCTGCATGCTCATCAAGAACCTTTGCATAATAGCATGTATATTCTTTTGAAGTGAACGCATTCACTTGTCCACCAATACTATCGAAGGATTCAGCAATTTCTTTAGCACTTCGTGTATCAGTTCCTTTAAAAAACATATGTTCTAGAAAATGAGATACCCCGTTCAACTCTTTAGGTTCAAAACGTGAGCCGGTTCCAATCCAAATTCCGATGGCGACCGATCTAACTGTTGGTATATTTTCTAACACTACTCTTACACCGTTTTTACACGTTACTTTATTTATCAAGCCTGTTCCTCCTGTATCGTAACCATTCTGTTTCGTTATACTCCAAAATTACTATATCATTAATAAAGAAAGGAAACAATTCTATGTTCTTTTCTCTATACGCTTTGAATCTAATATTTGTGAAACGGTACCAAAGTGATAGCCTCTCTTATTAATCCCTCTGATAATCGTATCTAAACTTTTCTCAGTAGGATCCGTTGGATGCATTAAGATGAGAGCTCCTGAATGAACTTTTTGAAGTACTCTATCCGTTAATACCTGTGGAGAAGGCTTTTTCCAATCCACTGTATCAACCGACCAAAGCACAGTTTTCATTCCTAATCGATCCGCAATCATGACAGAATTATTGGCATAGCTCCCACTAGGCGGCGCAAAAACAAGCGGTTTTTTATCAATCGTTGCTTCTATTACCTTATTTGTGTCTTCTAGTTCTTTATGGATCGAAGCATCGTCCATCTTCTTCAAATCTGGATGAGAATAAGCATGGTTCCCTATTTCATGGCCTTCTTCATCAAGCATCCGTACCATATCCGGATTTTTCTTTGCCCATGATCCATCAAGAAAAAATGTCGCATGCACGTTGTTTTTCTTCAACACTTGTAGCATGTCAGGTAAAAATTCCTCTCCCCACGCGACATTGATCATTAAGGCAACCATCGGCTTTTCAGGGTTCCCTTTATAAACTGGCGCTGGTTCGAGTTCACTGAGCTGGATCTCAGGCTCTACTTCCTTCCTCACGAGCATCTCTTCGCTAAAAGCCTTTCCATCCATCTTTTCATAAGAAGCTTTTTCATCAATGACTATTCCATTGTATCCTGGTATTCCTTTCCAAACGCGATCGATCCTCGCATTGATCGGTTGAATATCAAGTCTCTCTTTCGCATCTGCTATTTCATCATAAAGCGGACTTCCGTTCACACTAATAGCCGCTTGTTCTTTCAAGTCAGTTAAATAATCAGAAGTATAGGGGTTCTGAAGTGAACCTGCTGCTACGCCTAAAATCATGATAAAAACAATAAATTGGATCCAGGATTTCTTCATTCATCTACCCCCTTTTGTAAAGAAGTTATGTTTGAGGGGCAAGCTATAGAACTTAAGTGAAGAGAAATACAACGAAACTTCCATCATTGGACGATGCTTCATCTCAAAAAGATAGCTAGTTGAACCAAACGGATCTCTAACATGATAATTGCATAAAAAAAAGAATCCGGCCGAAGCCGAACCCTTTAGCTTTTTTGACTTTGTTCTTCGCGTTCACGCTGTTCTTTCAAAATCTCTTTACGAGAAAGGTTAACGCGTCCCTGCTTATCGATTTCTTTCACTTTAACCATGATTTCGTCACCAATCGAGACAACGTCTTCTACTTTGTTCGTGCGTTCTTCAGCAAGTTCAGAAATATGAACAAGTCCTTCTTTACCGGCAAATAGCTCAACGAACGCACCGAATTTCTCTACGCGCTTCACTTTACCAAGGTAAGTTGTACCAACTTCCACTTCTCTAACAAGATCTTCGATGATCTTCTTAGCTTTTGCATTCATTTCTTGCTCAGTAGAAGAAATGAATATTGAACCGTCCTGCTCAATATCAATTTTCACGCCAGTTTCTTCAATAATCTTATTGATGATTTTTCCACTTGGCCCGATAACGTCGCGGATTTTATCTGGCTTAATTGCCATTGTAAGGATCTTAGGAGCATAAGCAGAAAGCTCAGTCCGAGGCTCGTTGATCGCGCTCATCATGTTTTCAAGAATCGCAAGACGACCATTTTTCGCCTGTTCAAGAGCTTGACGAAGAATATCTTCGTTAATTCCGGAAATTTTGATATCCATTTGAAGTGCTGTTACACCTTGCTTTGTTCCAGCGACTTTAAAGTCCATGTCACCAAGAGCATCTTCCATGCCTTGAATGTCCGTAAGAACTGTTACATCATCACCATCGCTCACAAGTCCCATTGCAATTCCTGCAACTGGTGCTTTGATTGGCACACCTGCATCCATCATTGCTAACGTACTTGCACAAATACTTGCTTGTGAAGTAGAGCCATTTGATTCAAGCACTTCAGATACAAGACGAATGGTATATGGGAAATCTTTTTCAGTTGGAATGACCTTCTCTAAAGCACGCTCACCAAGGGCTCCGTGACCAATTTCACGACGACCTGGTCCACGCATTGGGCCAGTTTCACCGACGCTAAATTTCGGGAAATTATAGTGATGCATGAATCGCTTCGACTCTTCTGTACCAAGACCGTCAAGGATTTGAACATCCCCGAGTGCACCGAGAGTACAAATGCTTAGAGCCTGAGTTTGTCCACGAGTGAACAATCCAGATCCGTGTGTTCTGGATAGAATACCAACTTCAGAATCAAGTGGACGAATTTCGTCAACACCACGTCCATCAGGTCTTACTTTTTCTTTCAAAATTAAACGACGAACTTCTTGCTTCACGAAGCTATTCAAAATCGACTTCACTTCATTAGCACTAACTTCTTCGTTCTCTTCATACGCTTCAACAGCGTTCGTCATAACAGCATCAATTGCTTCTTGTCTTGCATGCTTTTCAATGACTTTTACAGCTTCCTTAACGTCAGAAAGGAATTTTTCGCTAAGCTCGGATTCAAGAGCTTCATCAGCTTTTTTAAGCACAACTTCGCGCTTTTCTTTCCCCGTAGCTTCAATAATTTCTTCCTGGAAAGAAATTAGACGTTTGATTTCTTGGTGTCCAAATAGAATACCTTCAAGCATTGTTTCTTCTGGTACTTCTTCAGCACCAGCTTCAACCATGTTGATCGCATCTTTTGTACCGGCAACTGTAAGATGGATATCGCTCTCTTCAAGCTGTTCAACGTTCGGATTCACAACGAATTCTCCGTTGATACGACCTACAATGACACCAGCGATCGGGCCATCAAATGGTAGATCACTAATACCTAGTGCTAGAGATGAACCGAACATAGCTGCCATCTCAGAAGAGCAGTTTTGGTCAACACTCATTACGGTGCTTACAACTTGAACTTCGTTGCGGAAACCATCTGGGAATAACGGTCGAATCGGGCGATCGATTAAACGACTTGCTAGAATCGCCTTTTCACTCGGACGGCCTTCACGCTTGATAAAGCCTCCAGGAATTTTACCTACTGCATATAATCGTTCTTCATAGTTAACCGTTAGTGGAAAGAACGGAAGGTCTTTCGGCTCTTTTGAACCTGTAACCGTTGCTAATACGGCTGTATCGCCGTAGCGGATCAATGCTGCACCGCTCGCTTGTTTAGCCAGCTGACCAATCTCAACTGATAACTCGCGACCAGCCCAATCGATTGAAAACACTTGCTTATCTTGTGCCATTAATGTGAGAACTCCTCTCATCCAATAAAATCATTTCTTTTATTATACCCTAACCTTTTTGCTTCTAAAAAGAAAGGAAGAAATCTATGTATTTTTAACCTAATAAAAAAGCGGGAAACATCCCGCTTTTCTGAATCATTATCGACGTAGACCAAGTTCTTTGATAAGTTCGCGGTAACGAGTAACGTCCTTGTTACGAAGATACGTTAAAAGATTACGGCGTTTACCAACCATCTTAAGAAGACCGCGACGAGAGTGGTGGTCTTTCTTGTGGAAACGTAGATGATCGTTCAAATTGTTGATTTCCTCAGTAAGGACAGCGATTTGAACCTCTGGAGAACCAGTATCATTCTCGTGAGTTTTGAACTTAGTGATAAGTTCTTGTTTACGCTCTTGTGTGATTGCCATCCGTTTCACCTCCTTAATTTCTAATCCCCTGATACCGCGCAAACGTCGGTGACTCGATTGCCCAGTATTGGTTGTGTACTTGTCGTACAGGTAATAGATTACAGGTTTTTGTTCTAAAATGCAAGGGAAATCTATTTCAAGATTTTCCTTGCATCTTTCGCATCCTCACCTATTTGAGCAATTAGGTCATCAACAGATGAGAATTTAACTTCCCCTCGAATCTTTTGATAGAATTCAACCTCGACCAGCTCGCCATATAAATCACCGCTGAAATCAAACACATGAACTTCAAGTGACGGCTGGTCTGGTTTTTCATCGTAAAACGTCGGTTTATACCCTATGTTACAGACGCCATTCATCCACTGGTCTTTCGCCCACATACGAACAGCGTAAACGCCTGTAGAAGGAACGAGGTACTCGTCCTTTAGGTCTACGTTTGCTGTCGGAAAACCAATGGTTCGTCCCCGCTGGTCTCCTTGCACCACTGTACCTTTTACCGAATAACGGCGACCAAGAACCGGTGCCACATTTTCAACCGCTCCATCACGAATGTATGAACGAATGAGGGTTGAGCTCACCTTTTCATCATGCTGTGATACTTTATCAATAACGGTTTGACCAAACTGACTTCGCGCATGAAAAGGAAGCGAATCCATCGTTCCTCTCCCTTTGCTTCCATATGTATAATCAAACCCTGCGACAACATGTACAACAGATAATGAAATGATGTAGTCATCTACAAATTGTTGTGGCGTAATTCCGGCAATTGTTGGATCAAACTTCACGATATAAAGAACGTCAATCCCCAAGCCTTTAATAAGATCAATTTTATCATCAAGTGGTGTAATGGCTTTTGTTTGGGGGGTAGATTTCCCTAAAACGACTGATGGGTGAGGATAAAACGTCATAACTGCTGACTCGACACCTTTCTCATCAGCAATCTCTTTCGCCGTCGAAATCACTTTCTGATGACCACGGTGAATGCCATCAAAATACCCAAGCGCCATGACGGCAGGATGTTCGGCTTTCTTTTGATGTGGATGCGATAAATAAATAGTCTTCAACGGTTTCACCTTCTAACTTCATCTCGAAAACACTTTCTCCGGCTTCATTAAGCCTGGTTTATCAGGATGCTTTTGATAGATTGCGATTGCTTCTCCATCCTTATTGTACATAACAAGTCGTTCCTCTGTCATCTCATCGACCTGAGGAAGCACTGCCCCATTTTGAAGCTTCTCTTCAAGCTCAGGAGCAACGGTTAAAGATGGCATCGCGGAAAGAGCATACTCCATTGGAAATAGAGAGAGAGTTTCCTCTTCTATCATCTGTTTAATCTCATCAAATGTCAAACATTCTTCTAGTTTAAATGGGCCAGAAGCGGTACGAATGAGGGAAGACATGTGAGCTGGAAAACCTAGCTTTTCTCCAATATCAACTGCAAGTGTCCGGATGTACGTCCCTTTACTGCACGTTGCACGCACTGGTATAGAGACCGTTCCTTCTTCATGGGTCACCTCACCAATCAACTCAAGATCATGGATGGTCACCTTTCTAGAAGGTCGCTCCACGACTTCTCCCTTGAAGGCATACTCATATAGTTTCTTTCCATTAATTTTAACAGCGGAATACATTGGTGGGACTTGCTCAATCACCCCTCTGAATGAATCTAATGCCTCTTCTAACTCATTAGTAGAAGGCATTTTGTCTATTTTCTTCTCTTCAACTTTCTCTCCAGAGGCATCTTCTGTTGTCGTTGAAAACCCTAGAGTTATCACCGCTTCATACGTTTTAGAGAAAGCAGTCATATACTGAGCCACTTTGGTTGCTCTACCAATACAGAGAGGTAGAACACCGATCACATCAGGATCCAACGTCCCGGTATGACCAACTTTTTTTGTGCGTAAAAGCTTTCGTGTAATGGCTACACAATCATGAGACGTCATCCCAGCCGGTTTTTTTAACGGTAATATGCCGTTCATTCTCTTCCTCCTTTCAATCTGATGACATAGAGAAAGGATAGACATTCCTGCCTATCCCTCCGTCACTACTCATCCGCTTGATTTAAATCTGCAAGAAGTCGTTCAATTTTGTTACCATAATTAATCGACTCATCAAATTCAAAATAAATTTCCGGTGTTTTGCGAAGGCGGATGCGTTTCCCTATTTCAGAACGTATAAATCCAGTTGCTTTCGCAAGGCCGTTCAGGGTCGCTTCTTTCTTCTCTTCATCACCAAGGACAGTAATAAATATCGTTGCTTGCTGTAGATCATTCGTAACTTCTACCGCTGTTACTGTAACGAAACCTACGCGCGGGTCCTTAATCTTCCTGCTGATTATATCACCAAGTTCTTTCTTCATCTGTTCACCAACACGATTTGCGCGAACATTACTCATCGTTACACCTCGTTTCTTTCCTAAAGCCACTCATAAGTTGCTCGAGTGAGTTCGATATCAGGACGTGAATCAATCAATGAGACGGCACGCTGGAGCTCACGCTCGCACGCCGTTTTGCTTGAAGCCGTTGTGACTATACCGATAACGGTATGCTGCCATAGATCCTGGCTTTCAAGCTCAGAAACAGCAAGATTATTATGCTTCAGTCGGCTGATAACCGACTGAAGCACAGATCTTTTTTCCTTCAAGGATTGTGCATCATAAATGATGCATTCACATTCCACGTATCCGATCACTTAGGCTTAACTTCTACCATGATATAAGCTTCAATGATGTCTCCTTCTTTCACATCATTGAACTTAGCAAGAGTAATTCCACATTCGTACCCTCTTGCAACTTCTTTCGCATCATCTTTGAAGCGTTTCAACGTATCTACTTCACCTTCAAAAACGACAATGCCGTCACGGATAACACGAACGCCAGAATTTCTCGTAATTTTACCTTCTGTTACATAAGAACCAGCAATGACGCCGACTTTTGAAACTTTAAACGTCTCACGAACTTCTGCCTGACCAATTACTTTTTCTTCGTATACAGGGTCAAGCATACCCTTCATTGCCGCTTCGATTTCTTCAATTGCTGTATAAATAACGCGATGTAGTCGAATCTCGACTTGTTCTGATTCCGCTACTTTCTTCGCATTTGTATCCGGACGCACATTAAATCCAATAATGATGGCGTTAGATGCAGAAGCAAGAATAATATCTGACTCCGTAATCGCTCCAACAGCTGTATGAATGATGTTGATCTTCACACCTTCTACTTCAATCTTTTGAAGTGAGCCTGCAAGTGCTTCAACAGATCCCTGCACATCAGCTTTCACGATGATGTTGATATCTTTCACATCGCCCTGCTGAATTTTCTCAAATAGATCATCGAGATTCATTTTTGAAGACTCTTTACGCTGCGCTTCAATTTTTTGCTGGTTTCGTGCTTCACCAACTTGACGAGCCGTTTTCTCATCTTCAAATGCTACAAAACGATCGCCTGCATTTGGAACGTCACTTAGTCCTGTTACTTCAACAGGAGTAGATGGTGCAGCAGTTTCAACACGATTACCAAGGTCGTTTACCATTGCACGAACACGACCAAACGTGTTACCAACTACGACAGGGTCACCAACTTTTAGCGTACCTTCCTGAACAAGAAGCGTCGCTACTGGACCACGACCTTTATCTAGTTGTGCTTCGATCACTGTACCTGTAGCTAGCTTATCAGGGTTAGCTTTAAATTCTTCTACTTCTGAAATCAGTAGAATTGTTTCAAGAAGATTATCGATTCCTTCACGCTTAATTGCAGAAAGATTAACGAAAATTGTATCGCCACCCCATGCTTCAGAAACGAGTTCATACTCAGTTAATTCTTGCATGACGCGATCAGGATTCGCTCCTTCTTTATCCATCTTATTAACAGCGACGATAATTGGCACTTCAGCTGCTTTCGCATGGTTGATCGCTTCAACCGTTTGCGGCATAACTCCGTCATCGGCTGCTACTACAAGAACAGTGATATCCGTTACTTTTGCACCACGTGCACGCATTGTTGTAAATGCCGCGTGTCCAGGAGTATCGAGGAATGTGATCTTCTTGTTATTCTCTTCGATTTGGTATGCACCGATGTGCTGTGTAATACCGCCTGCTTCACCCTGTGTTACTTTCGTATCACGGATTCCATCAAGAAGTGTTGTTTTACCATGGTCAACGTGACCCATGATCGTTACGACTGCTGGACGTTCTACGAGCTTACCTTCTTCGTCTTCACTTGTGTAATTATCAAGATCTGTTACTTCAAATAGCTCTTCTTCCTCAACTTTAACGCCATAGTCATCACAAATAAGTTCCATTGTATCTTTATCTAGTTCCTGGTTGATTGTTGCCATTACACCAAGACCCATTAACTTCTTAATCAGTTCAGAAGCATCTTTCCCAAGCTTCTCAGCAAGTTGCCCAACTGTTAATGAACCAATGAACGTTACTTTAGAAGGCAATCTTCTTGGAGCAGCTGTGTTTTTAGGTGGCTGCCCTTTCCCACGGCGATTTGGACGTCGTCCACCGCGGCGGTTATTTGGTGCGCTTTTGCTGTTTTTTTGATTAGAATTTGCATTTGCTTTTGGGTTGTTTCGATTGTTTTTATTTTCCATACTGGTTTTTTCGCTTCCCTTTTTGGATTGTTTCGAATTGTTATTAAGCTTATCAATTGTCTGATCATCAATCACTGACATATGATTATTCACCGTAATATCCATGCTTTTTAACTTTTCGATAACATCCTTACTAGTTGTATTATGTTCTTTTGCATATTCATGAATTCGCATCTTACTCATACGATCACCCCCGAGTTATTGATCGAGCATCGCAAAAAGTTTCTTCGCAAACCCTGCATCAGTAACGGCTATCGTGACTCGTTGAACTTTGCCAATCGCATGGCCAAGTTCATAGCGTCCTGTAACGATGCATACTGGGACATTATAAGTAGTTGCTTTATCCGTGATTTTCTTTCTTGTATTATCCGATGCATCGTTAGCTAACAAAACAAGTCTGGCATTTTTTCGCTGAATTTCTTTCACAACAAGTTCTTCACCAGACACTACTTTGCCAGCTCGCTGAGCAAGTCCCAGAAGTGACTCCCAATTCTTCCTATTCATCTATTTTGACCGCGATTCTTCTAGGTCAGAATAAATATCTTCTGTCACCTCTGATTTAAGATGAGCCGCTAGCGAATTTCGCTTCTTCGCAAGGGCGAAGCAATCTGCACTGTTGCAAAGATATGCGCCCCGCCCATTCTTTTTACCCGTTTGGTCGATCGATATAACCCCTTCAGGCGAACGAACAACACGAACGAGTTCTTTCTTAGGCTTCATTTCCTGACAGGCAACACATTTACGCATCGGAATTTTACGTTTTTGCACGATGGACACCTCTCCCGATCTTGCTTAATCTAACTCAGAATCTTCAGAGTCATTCTCTTCGAAAAGAGGTGCTTCATCTGCACTATATATGCCCTGTTCTTCTGCTTCAGATTGACTCTTTATATCAATTTTCCAGCCTGTCAGCTTTGCTGCAAGGCGCGCGTTCTGACCGCGTTTGCCAATGGCAAGTGATAACTGATAGTCAGGCACGATAACCTGTGTCATTTTATTTTCTTCATCTACATTAACCTTAAGTACTTTAGATGGACTAAGTGCATTGGCCACATACTTGACGATATCCTCGGACCAGCTGACAATATCGATTTTCTCACCTTTAAGCTCATTCACGATAGCTTGGACACGCTGACCTCGCTGTCCAACACATGAGCCAACCGGATCAACTTCTGGATCTTCAGCATGAACAGCGATTTTAGAACGATCACCAGCTTCACGTGAAATGGATTTGACCTCAACTGTGCCGTCAAAAATTTCAGGCACTTCAAGTTCAAATAAACGCTTAAGAAGACCAGGGTGAGTTCTTGAAACCATAACCTGTGGCCCTTTGGTTGTTTTTTCCACCTTCGTTACGTAAACCTTAATACGATCGTGGGAGTGGTATGTTTCATTCGGCATTTGCTCACCAGCCGGGAGAAGTGCTTCAATTCGTCCGAGGTCAACATAAATAAAACGATGATCCTGACGCTGAACAATCCCTGTCATGATATCGTCTTCGCGTTCAATAAATTCGCTGAAAATAATGCCACGTTCTGCTTCTCTTACGCGCTGTGTCACAACCTGCTTAGCTGTTTGAGCTGCAATACGCCCAAAATTACGTGGTGTCACTTCAATCTCTACGACGTCTTCTAGTTCATATTGACGATCGATGTCTTTTGCATCTTCAAGAGAGATCTCCAAACGAACATCTTCTACTTCTTCTACGACATCTTTACGAGCAAAGACGCGGATTGAACCAGTATCCTGATTGAAATCAACTCTTACATTTTGAGCCTGGTGAAAGTTCCGCTTGTATGCCGAAATAAGCGCAGCTTCAATCGCCTCAACGATAATATCCTTGCTGATGCCCTTTTCCTTTTCAAGAATGGTTAGCGCATCTAATAACTCACTACTCTTCATTTTTCATTCTCCCCTTTAACTAAAAAACAACCGCAAGCCTTGCGCTTGCTACTTTTCCATAAGGTAATTCTACCTTCTTAATTCTCGTTTTAACTTTCTGTTCGATGACAACCATTTCTCCGTCGAAGTTAGAAAGCATACCTTCAAAGCTTTTTTCACCATTAATGGGTTCATAGGTTGTGATGTAGACTTGTTTCCCAACCGCTTTTTCAAAGTCAGTATGTTTTTTAAGCGGGCGCTCTGCACCCGGTGAGGATACTTCAAGGAAGTAAGGTTGCGTAATTGGATCATGTTTATCAAGCTGTTCGCTTAATCTTTCACTAATAGTCCCGCACTCCTCGATATCTACGCCACGAGGAGAATCGATATAGACACGGAGAAACCAGTTCTTTCCTTCCTGCGTGAATTCTATATCTACAAGTTCCAGGTTCATTTCATCTACTATTGGTTTTACTAGTTCTTCTGTAACCGTAATCACATTCTCATTCATTGGTTGTCCTCCTTTCTGATCCTGTACAGCAGGGTCCCAATCGAAAACGAAAGAGTGGGATAGCCCCACTCTTCCGTCGCGTGTGTATTCACTAGTATTTCCACAATTACTATACCATACTCATATCACCAATTCAACAGAGAAGCGAGTGCCCCTCTTTAGAACAAGCTTAGTTGGTTCGCATCTGGAAGACCTTCTAGACATCCATGGTCATCAAGATACTCGAGAACTGTTTTAGAAATCTTACTTCGCTGTTGAAGATCTTCTTTGGAAAGGAACTCTCCGCCATCTTTAGCACTTACAATGTTGAGCGCAGCGTTCGTCCCAACTCCTGGTAAAGAATTGAATGGTGGGATTAAAGTATCATCTTCTACAATAAATTCAGAAGCTTTTGAACGATACAAATCTACTTTTTGCATGCGATACCCTCGCTCTGACATCTCCAGTGCAATTTCCATGACTGTGAGTAAGTTTTTCTCTTTCGGTGATGCATCCAATCCTTTTTCATTGATTTCTTCGATTTTCGCTCGGATCGCGTTCGATCCTTTTGCCATCGTATCGATATCAAAGTCATCTGCTCTAACCGTAAAGTAAGCAGCGTAGAAAAGAATCGGATGGTGCACTTTAAAGTAAGCAATCCGAACGGCCATTAATACATATGCCGCTGCGTGTGCCTTTGGGAACATGTACTTAATCTTTAGACATGATTCAATATACCAATCTGGCACATCATGCTTCTTCATCTCAGCTACCCATTCTTCTTGTAGCCCTTTCCCCTTACGAACAAACTCCATAATTTTGAAAGCTAGTGAAGGATCAAGGCCTTTGTATATTAAATAAACCATAATATCATCACGACAGCCAATAACTTCACTCAAATTACATGTTCCAGCTTGTATTAATTCCTGCGCATTTCCAAGCCAAACATCCGTACCATGTGAGAGTCCTGAAATCTGGACGAGTTCAGAAAATGTACTTGGCTTCGTGTCTTCAAGCATCTGACGAACAAACCGCGTTCCGAACTCAGGTATTCCGTACGTTCCTGTTTTACACATGATTTGATCCTGTGATACACCAAGAGAATCTGTGCCGCTGAAGAGCTTCATGACTCCCTTGTCGTCTGTCGGTATCGTTTTGGGATCAATTCCACTCAAATCTTGAAGCATTCGAATCACAGTAGGATCATCGTGACCGAGAATATCAAGCTTAAGGAGATTATCGTGAATCGAATGAAAATCAAAATGTGTCGTTTTCCATGCTGAAGTCTTATCATCTGCCGGAAACTGAATTGGTGAGAAATCATAAATATCCATATAATCTGGAACAACGATAATACCACCAGGGTGCTGTCCCGAAGTACGTTTCACACCGGTGCATCCCGAGACAAGACGATCGATTTCAGCACCACGGTAATGAAGATCGTTATCTCCCATATACCCTTTCACATAACCATAAGCCGTCTTCTCAGCTACGGTTCCAATCGTTCCGGCACGGAATACATTATCTTCTCCAAAGAGCTCTTTTGTATAGTTATGGGCACGCGGCTGATATTCACCTGAGAAGTTCAAATCGATATCGGGTACTTTATCTCCTTTAAAACCTAGGAACGTCTCAAACGGTATATCATGTCCATCTTTAACAAGCGGTACACCACAGTCTTCACATGATTTATCCGGCAGGTCAAAACCAGAACCAACTGAACCATCATTAAAGAACTCAGACTTTTTACAGGATGGACACACGTAATGCGGTGGAAGTGGATTCACTTCCGTAATCTCCGTCATCGTTGCCACAAAAGAAGAACCGACTGAGCCACGAGAACCAACAAGATACCCATCATTCAAAGACTTCTTAACGAGCTTATGGGAAATCAAGTAGATAACGGCAAACCCATGTCCGATAATACTCTTCAGCTCTTTCTCCAATCTCTCCTCAACGATCGTTGGTAGTTCATCTCCGTAAATACTGCGGGCCATATCATAACTCATCTGACGCATTTCTTCATCAGCGCCTTCGATTCGAGGCGTAAATAGATCATCCTTGATTGGCTTAATGTCATCGATCCAATCTGATACTTCCTGAGGTTGTTGCACTACGATTTGCTTCGCTTTATCTGAGCCAAGAAAATGGAAACAGTCCAGCATTTCATTTGTCGTTCTAAAATGAACCTGAGGTAAGGTTTGACGATTCAACGGGTTACCCGCCTGTGCTTTAATAAGGATTTTTCGATAGATATGATCTTCTGGCTCTAAGTAATGAACATTACCCGTAGCCACTACAGGCTTTCCTAGCTTCTCCCCAAGCTTTACGATTTTACCGATGATTTCTCTCAACGCCATCTCATCTTGAACAAGCTCTTTCTCGATTAAATGCATGTAGTTCTGAGGTGGTTGCACTTCTAAATAATCATAGAACTTAGCTATGTCCTCAACTTCTTCAGGAGATTTCTGCATCATACCTTCAAACACTTCACCTTTGTCACACCCTGATCCTATGAGCAATCCTTCACGATACTTCTCTAATTTAGATCGAGGAATACGAGCTGTTCGATAAAAGTAATCGATGTGTGAAAGAGAAACTAGCTTGAACAAATTTTTCAAACCAATATCATTTTTCGCTAGAATAATCGTATGCGAAGGTCGAGTACGTTGAAAACCTGTTTGCCCCATATTCTCATTCAACATATTATGGTTTGTAATATCGCGGTCAAGAGCATCTTTAACGAGTTTCCATAATAAATATCCTGTTGCCTCAGCATCATAAATCGCTCGGTGATGCTGCGTTAAATCAATATCAAACTTTTTACAAAGTGTATTTAATCTGTGGTTGCGCATTTCTGGATATAGAAATCGAGCCAGCTCAAGTGTATCGATAACAGGGTTCGTTGCCTCACCTAGTCCGATATTGCGCAACCCTACATTAAGGAAGCCCATATCGAAACTCGCATTGTGAGCAACTAGAATGTCATCCCCCATAAATTCATGGAAATCTTTGATCACATCTTCGATTTCAGGCGCGTTCATAACCATATCATCTGTAATTCCCGTCAACTCAATTGTTGTTGAGGAAAGAGCGTGATGAGGATTCGCGAATCGCTCGAACTTATCAACGATCTCGCCGTCTTTCAGTTTCACTGCTGCGAGCTCAATGATTTTGTTGTAGACAGCCGATAGCCCCGTTGTCTCAACATCAAATACGATATACGTTCCGCTCTCAAGATCTCGATCTGTTTCATTATAAGCCATTGGTACACCATCATCGACAAGATCGGCTTCGAGTCCATAAATCACTTTGATATTATTCTTTTGTCCGGCCGCATAGGCATCCGGGAAGGATTGAACGACGTTATGATCTGTGATGGCGATCGCTGGGTGTCCCCATTTAGCAGCTTGAGCAATTAAGCTTCCGGCTGTGCTAACAGAATCCATCTGACTCATTTGGGTATGTGCATGAAGTTCAATACGCTTTTCATCTTCAGGAGATTCATCTTTCCTAAGTTCTGGCTTGATTTCCGTCAGATCATTCCCAATCATAACAAGATCGCGTACGAAAGTATCATTTTGAATACCGCCACGAACCTTCACCCAGATTCCTTTACGAACCGCTTCAAGGATCGGAACATCTTCCTTATCTCGTGAGAACATTTTAACGAGAATAGAATCTGTGTAATCTGTAATTTTAAAGGTTAATAACGTACGGCCGCTTCGAAGTTCTTTCGTTTCGGCATGGAAAACATAGCCCTGAACTGCTATGCGACGCTCTTCATCTTGAATCGTTTCAATAGGAACCGGTTCTTCCTTGATCTTGTAACCAATAACAAGTGAATCAGGCACCTGACCTTTGCTTGCCGCATTATCAGCTTTTTGCTTTTCAATCAATGCTTCCATCATTTTAGATTGGTCTTCTTGTTGTTTCTGTTCAACAAATTTTTTGTAATCCTGTTCAGATTCCTTCACTTCAATTTCAAGCATGTACTTCGGAAAGCCAGCAGCAAGATAGCAATCTGTCAATGGTCCTGAAAGCTTGCGCTTCGCAATTGCGGCTTCCGTTTCATTACGCACTGTTACGAATAGCTTATTGCCACTTATTTTTGGTGCTTGATTTTTAAGAAGCGCTGTTAGGGAAGCGGAATGGTCCTGCATTAGTTCCACTACATTCTGCCAATAAGCTTCCGCCAACTCTTCATTCCCACCTCCATCTGTGGAAATCGAGTAGGTTACTTCCGCAATATGACGTAAGCCGTCCTGAAGCCGATTGCGAAAAAGATCGTATACATGAAAAGGCAAAACTTCCGGGAAATGAAAATCAAAGTGCCATTTTCTTGTTTCTTTATATACGGTTAGCTTGGATATATAACCATCTTTAAAGTAGTCTACAAATTTATCTGGAAAAGATATTTGCTGAAGGAGCAGTTGAAGTCGTTCTTTCCTTATTCCTAACTCTTGATCCATTCATTTCTTCCTCCTTCTTAAACACTGAGCGTTAGTAACGAAAAAAAAGGTGGAAGGTACCACTGGCACCTATCCACAATCTTAGTTCATTTGTGCTAAAAGCTCTTGCATCGTCGCGTTTAAATTATCGACTGGTACTTCGATCGAATCGCCAGTATCTCTGCGCTTCACTTCGACAATACCTTCGCTTGCTTTTTTCCCAACCACAACTCGTAATGGGAGGCCAATTAAATCAGCATCTTTAAATTTCACACCAGCACGTTCTTTACGATCATCGTATAAAACGTCATATCGCTCATCTTTTAAAGAGCTGTAAAGACGATCCGATAAAGCAGATTGATCAGCATCTTTCACATTAATCGTAATCAAATGCACATGAAAAGGGGTAACCGCGAGTGGCCATCTTAAACCATTATCATCGGCATTTTGTTCAGCAATCGCAGCAAGGGTTCTAGAAACACCAATTCCATAGCATCCCATAATAATTGGTTTGGCTTTGCCGCCTTCATCTAGATAAGTTGCACCCATTGTTTCACTGTATTTTGTACCAAGCTTAAATACCTGGCCAATTTCGATACCTTCAGCAAATACAATTGATCCATTCCCATCAGGAGAAGGATCGCCTTCTTGAATAAAGCGAAGATCTTCATATTGCTCAATTGTAACATCACGATCAACATTCACATTATGATAAGCATGAGGTCCACTAATCGAACCATTCACGATTGCCTTCACTGCACGGTCTGCAATAATTCTACCTTTAAATTCTTTAATATCAATTTCTTCGTTCTGTCGTTCAACCATATCTGTTCCAAAAAGGTTTTTTACTTTGATGTCGTTTAATTCATGGTCACCTCTAACAAGAACAAGAACAGTCTCATCCTTCACCGTCATCAATTTTACTTGAATGCGATGTTCTGAATCGACTTCAAGATTACCTTTTGTCAATGGAGCTTCTGAATCATCGGATTTTTGATAATCCACATGAACTTCAGCCATTTCAATATTCGCTGCATAATCGGATGAATCACTATATGCAATCGTGTCTTCCCCTACGCTTGAAAGAGCCATAAATTCTTCTGTATCCTTCCCGCCCATTGCACCAGAATCTGCAACGACAGGTCTGAAATTTAGTCCAAGGGTAGTAAAGATTTTACTATAAGTCGCATGCATTAATGAATAAGCTTCATCAAGCTGCTCTTCTGAAGAATGGAATGAATAGGCATCCTTCATAATGAACTCTCTTCCTCTAAGCAATCCAAAGCGTGGACGACGCTCATCGCGGTACTTTGTTTGGATTTGAAAGAGAGTGACTGGTAATTGCTTGTACGAACTTAGTTCATCTCGAACAAGACTTGTAATTAGCTCTTCGTGTGTAGCACCTAGAGCAAAAGGGCGACCGTGACGATCTTTAAGTCTCATTAATTCAGGTCCATAAACATCCCATCGACCAGTTTCCTGCCACAGTTCAGCAGGTTGCATCGCAGGCATTAATAATTCTTGTGCACCTGCTTCATCAAGTTCTTTCCTAATTACTTCTTCAATTTTCATTAACACCTTTTTACCTAATGGTAAGTAAGAATAGATGCCTGAAGCATTCTGACGTATAAAGCCTGCTCTGACAAGGAGCTGATGACTTTTAATTTCGGCATCAGCTGGATTGTCACGAAGGGTAGGATTAAAGTATTTTGATTGTTTCATGAACTGCACCTCATTTCATTCTAAAAAGGTCCTACTGCGCTCTTATAGGAAAAAGCGCTGAATATCATTCCACGTTACTACTAGCATCAGTAACATAAGGAATGAAAATCCAATAAAGTGAACAAGACTTTCTTTTTGAGGATCGATCGGCTTACCTCTTAACGCTTCAACACCGATGAATAATAATCTTCCGCCATCTAGCGCTGGAAGTGGAAGTAAGTTAAAGATCCCAAGGTTTATGGATAAGAATCCGGCCCATCTCATAAGTACATAAAGTCCTCCAGATGCTGCTTCTTCTGTGTAGCTATAGATCCCAACTGGACCTGAGAAGGCATCGATGGAGAGCTGCCCGGTTACAAGCTGCCCAAGCCCTACAAAAATGGCTTTGGCAAAATCAATCGTAGAGGAAAAGCCAAATACAATCGAATCTAAGAAATTGACACGATACTCAGGCGCGACACCGATTCGACCTACCGACTGATTCTCAGTAAGGTCTTGCTTCTCTGGTGTGATCGATAGCGTCACCGCTTCACCTTCACGTTCTACTTTAAAGCCAAGTTGGTTATTTGCATTATCCTGTATAATGGATGTCATTTTGTTCCAACCAGTGATTTCCGTTCCGTTAATTTCAGTTATTATATCTCCATTCATCATACCAGCCTGTTCAGCAGGACTGCCATCTACAACTTGTTTAACTTGATTGGTAGGTGTCCCCTGCATTAGACCAAGTGCGATAAAAATAACAATTGCAAGCAAGAAGTTCATCACAGGACCAGCAAAAATAGCAAGGAAACGGTCCCAAAGTGATTTCGAGCCAAACTGACGATCCAATGGTGCGATCTGAAATTCGGAGCCATCCATCACATAGTGAGATATTTCGTCAATGGAGTAGACAACAGCCGGTTCATCTTCACCTTCATATGCTTTGATATAAAGGTCACGTTCCAGGTCTGCTTCTTCTACAGTAACTTCTTTTAGGTTAGGGTAAGCTGACTTTTGATTGATAACAATCTTTTCAACTTTGTTCTTACTATTGAACAAAAGCCCGACACGTTGTCCGGGTTTCAATTCGATCATTTCAGGATCTTCTCCGGCCATTCGAACAAAACCACCAAGAGGCAGTAGCCTGATTGTATATACGGTTTCGCCTTTTTTGATTGTAAAAATCTTTGGTCCGAAGCCGATTGCAAATTCACGACACAGGATACCTGCGCGCTTTGCGAGGAGCAAGTGACCCAATTCATGGAAAAAGACAAGCGCTCCGAATATGATAATGATCGAAATCACAGTATTCATATCCACTTACCACCTTTATTTAATTAATGACTGAACTCGTAATCTTGTTTCAGAATCAATTTCAAGAATATCTTCAAGGGAAGCATTTTGAATAATCTCGTGCTTCTCCAACGCTTGTTCTACGAGCTCTTCGATCGTTAAGAAATCAATCTGACCCTCTAGAAATGCTGCAACGGCTGTTTCGTTCGCCGCATTTAGGACGGCAGGAAGTGAGCCGCCAGCACGGCCAGCTTCATAAGCCAGCTTCAATGCGCGGAAGCGGTCGAAATCTACTTTCTCAAAGTGTAACTTTCCGACTTCCCATAAGTTTAACCGTTTTGCATTTCTGATTTCAAGTCGATCAGGGTAGCTTAGTGCATATTGAATCGGAATTCGCATATCCGGAGTACCCAGATGGGCCATTACACTTCCGTCTATGTACTCAACCATGGAGTGAATAATACTTTCTTTGTGAAGCAGAACGTCAATTTGATCGTATGGGGTTCCAAAAAGCCAGTGTGCTTCAATCACTTCGAGCCCTTTGTTCATCATTGTAGCTGAGTCAATCGTGATTTTGGCACCCATCGACCAGTTTGGATGATTTAACGCATCATGCACACTAACCCCTTCGAGTTCTTCACGTTTTTTATCACGGAAGCTTCCGCCCGAAGCAGTTAGAATCAATCGTTCCATCTGGTCCTGTTTTTCACCATTCAAGCATTGAAACAGCGCTGAATGTTCACTATCCACTGGTAACAGGGCTGACCCATATTTTCGTGCAGCTTCAGTGACAAGATGTCCAGCCGTTACTAGTGTCTCTTTGTTCGCAATCGCAATTGTTTTTCCTTGTTCAATCGCTGAAAGCGTTGGCGAAAGGCCAATACTTCCGAGAATAGCATTAACTAGCACAGTCGTATCGTAATGACAGGCTACTTCCAGAAGTCCTTCATCACCATATACAATTTTCGTTTTTCTAGAGATCATTCTTCTTAGTGAATCTGCGTCTTCTTTCTTTTGAACCGATAATAACTTAGGCTGAAATTCTTCAACAATTTCAACAGCCTTTTGCACATTTTTCCCTACCGAAACGGCAACGAGGGAAAACAAGTCAGGATGCATTCTCACAATATCGAGAGTCTGAATTCCAATTGAACCAGATGCTCCCAGTAAGCTGATTTTCTTCAATCGACTGGTTCCTCCAATCCTCACTATTTAGGAATGTGCTCTAAACCAAGTTAAGTAAATGCAAAAGAGGGAGAACGAAAATGAGACTATCAAATCGATCCAATATCCCTCCGTGCCCTGGTAAAATGCTACCTGAATCTTTTACACCGTAATGACGCTTAAATGCAGATTCGACTAGATCACCGATTTGTCCAAATACAGAAGTTAAAACCGCTACGATCAAAACAATGATCATGGAATCATAAACTGGATAGATCAGTTGAAATACAACCCCGATCACAACCGCCATGACAACTCCGCCGATAGCACCTTCTACTGTCTTATTAGGAGATATATGCGGCCAGAGCTTTTTCTTTCCTAACGAACGTCCCACAAAATAAGCACCTGAATCAGAAGCCCAAATTAGAAAAATGATAAAAAACAGATGGACCATACCACCTAAGTTCGTATCATCTAAATAACGTGTAGCCGTAAAATAATAGAATCCGAGACCGACGTATAAAGAAGCCATCATGATAAACGAACTTTCATCAAAGCTATACTTATTCTTAGTAAGGACAGTCATAGCTAAAAGAATCAAGAGGCCAAAGAATAACAGATCGATCTTTGTAAACACCGATGATGTAAGTGATGCAATCCAGGAATCAGGCATTACCAGAATCCAGGTTCCGATAATCGCCAGTAACCCAGGAAGTGAGACTAATGTGATCTTCTTCATTAAAAGTAGCTCGACCATTCCTACTGTGGCAACAAGTGCCATTAGGATAATGAACGGCCAGTCTCCTACGATAATCATTCCTAACAAAAGGGCGCCAAAAATCACACCCGTAATAACACGTTGTTTCATTACGCTAATGTCCTCCTACACTTACACCCCGCCGTAACGTCTTCCTCTTCGCTGGTATTCTTGCACAGCCTCAAGAAAATGATGTTCTGTAAAATCTGGCCATAGAACTTCTGTGAACCAAAGTTCCGTATAAGCTAGCTGCCAGAGCATGAAATTACTTAAACGGATTTCTCCGCTAGTGCGTATTAATAAATCTGGATCAGGATACTGGCTACTGAGTAAATATGAAGAAATTTTCTCTTCGGTTACATCTTCTTCAGTTAGTATCCCCTTTTTCACATCAGTTAATAACTTTTGCATTGCCGATGTCATTTCATGGCGACTGCCATAGTTTAATGCGAAATTAAGTATGAGTCCAGTATTGTCTCTTGTATCTTGCACAGCCTTACTGATGGCTTTGAACGTGTGGGGGGGCAGCTGCTCTCGTTCTCCCATAATTCTAACTTGAACATTCTGCTCAATTAACTCTGGCAGGTGGCTAAGTAGAAATTGCTCAGGGAGCTTCATTAAAAAGTCTACTTCCTCTTTCGGCCGTTTCCAATTTTCAGTTGAAAAAGCATAGAGTGTGAGATAGTTCACACCGAGGTCACTGGCCTTTCTCACAATTTTCTTAACGACCTTCACACCCTCACGGTGGCCAGCCACACGTGGAAGACCTCGCTTCTTGGCCCAGCGTCCATTGCCATCCATAATGATCGCAATATGCCCTGGGATATTAGCAGATGTGTTTATTTCTATCTGTTCCTCATCTTCATTCTTTCTCATCCAGTTCGAGAACTTCCCAAGCATTGCAAATCCTCCATTGTGTCGCTTACTTAACAAAAAAACCCCCTGTGGGAAAAGAGGGTTCTTTTATTATCTTATTTTACATGTTATTGGATTAGACTTCCATGATTTCTTTTTCTTTGTCAGTTGCAACGCTATCTGCTTCAGCAACATATTTGTCTGTTAGCTTTTGCACATCGTCATTTCCGCGACGAAGTTCATCTTCAGTAATGTCGCCGTCTTTCTCTTTCTTCTTCAAATCGTCATTTGCATCACGGCGAATGTTACGGATGACAACTTTGCTCTCTTCAGCATACTTCTTAACAAGCTTCACAAGATCTTTACGACGCTCTTCTGTTAAGGCAGGAATCGTCAGACGAATCACATTCCCATCATTTGAAGGTGTTAAGCCAAGATCAGATTTAAGAATGGCTTTTTCGATATCACCTACAGCAGTCTTGTCATAAGGTTGAATTAATAGCATACGAGCTTCAGGAATTGAAATTCCAGCAAGCTGGTTAATTGGTGTCGGAGCACCATAGTAATCTACTTGAATTTTATCAAGAAGAGAAGCATTCGCTCTTCCAGCTCTTAATGTAGCAAGTTCGCGTTTCAAACTTGAAATTCCGTTCTGCATGCGTTCTTCAGTATTCTTCAAAATTTCTTTCGGCATCTTAATCTCTCCCCTTTACAACTGTTCCAATTTCTTCGCCACAAATGGCACGTTTGATATTACCTTCTTCCATAATAGAGAAGACAACAAGTGGAATGTCATTATCCATACAGAGTGAAGAAGCTGTGGAATCCATTACTGCAAGTCCTTCCTTGAGTACATCAAGGTAAGATAACGTATCATACTTCTTCGCTGTAGCATCAACCGAAGGATCAGCAGTGTAAACACCATCTACATTATTTTTCGCCATTAGAATGACATCTGCTTCAATTTCTGCTGCACGTAGTGCTGCAGTCGTATCCGTTGAAAAGTATGGGTTACCTGTTCCAGCAGCAAAAATCACAACGCGCTTTTTCTCTAGATGACGAATCGCTTTACGACGAATATAGGGTTCAGCCACCTGTCTCATTTCAATGGACGTTTGAACACGCGTTTCAACACCAATGCTCTCAAGGCTGTCCTGCATAGCAAGAGAATTCATTACTGTTGCAAGCATCCCCATGTAATCAGCAGTGGCTCGGTCCATACCCATTTCACTGCCAACTTTACCACGCCAGATGTTTCCTCCGCCAACTACGACTGCAACTTCTACACCCATTTCGTGAATTTCCTTCACCTGGGATGCGATTGATTGAACGATTGAAGGTGAGATACCCTGACCTTCTCCACCGGACAATGCTTCTCCGCTTAATTTTAACACAACGCGTTCATACTTGGCTCCGCTCATTTTTACCCTCCAGCATGTTTATCAGTATTTGTTCTTGAAAAATAGGGAACACACATCGTGTTCCCTATCATTGTTTTACTTCTTCACTTGAGACATAACTTCATCAGCAAAGTTATCTTCACGCTTTTCCATGCCTTCGCCAACTTCGTAGCGGATAAAGCCTTTAACAGTAGCGCCTTTTGATTCAACGTATTTTCCTACTTTTTGATCAGTGTCTTTAACAAACGGCTGGTCAACAAGAGAAATTTCTTCGAAGAATTTGTTAATACGGCCTTCTACCATTTTCTCAACGATTTTCTCTGGCTTACCTTCATTAAGAGCCTGTTGCTTAAGTACTTCGCGTTCGCGTTCTACTTCTTCAGCCGGAACAGCGTCACGAGATACGAAACGAGGGTTAACGGCAGCTGTGTGCATCGCTACGTCTTTTGCTACTTCTTCGTCAGTTGTTCCTTCAAGAAGTGTTAGAACGCCAATACGTCCTCCCATGTGAAGGTATGCACCGAATGCATCTGCATCAGTTTTCTCAACGATTTGGAAGCGACGAAGAGAAATTTTCTCACCGATTTTAGCAATTTTATCGTTTAAGAATTCAGTAACTGTTTGTCCATTTTCCATTTTGCTTTCAAGAGCTGCGTCAACAGTCTCAGGACTTGTTTTAAGGAGGTGATGTGAAATATCATTGATCAATGTAGTGAAGCTCTCGTTCTTTGCAACGAAGTCAGTTTCAGAGTTAATCTCAGCGATTACTGCTTTGTTTCCTTCAACTGCGATAGTTGCAAGACCCTCAGCTGCTACGCGGTCAGCTTTCTTAGCTGCTTTAGAAATACCTTTCTCACGAAGCCAGTCGATCGCTTTGTCCATGTCACCGTCGTTTTCTGTTAGAGCTTTTTTACAATCCATCATACCCGCACCAGTTTGTGCACGTAATTCTTTTACCATTTGAGCTGTTACTGCCATTAGTAATTCCTCCTTGAATTATGATATGTAATCATACCCGTTTGGGTTAAAAAAAGGTGATAAAGGGGTTAGAGTTCCCCTTTATCACCCCTTTGTGTTCTTATACAGATGTTTCTTCAGTTTCTGCCGCTTCAACCTCTGCTTCTTCTTCTACTTTGCTAACTTCGATAACAGCGTCAGCCATTTTAGCAGTAAGAAGTTTCACAGCACGGATTGCATCGTCGTTACCAGGGATAATATAGTCGATCTCATCTGGATCACAGTTTGTATCCACGATCGCAACGATTGGGATATTAAGCTTACGAGCCTCAGCAATAGCGATACGCTCTTTACGAGGGTCGATTACGAACATTGCGTCTGGAACGCCGTTCATATCTTTAATACCACCAAGGAATCTTTCAAGGCGATCCATTTCTTTTTTAAGAAGCATAACTTCTTTCTTAGGTAGTACTTCAAAAGTACCGTCTTCTTCCATCTTCTCAAGGCTCTTCAGGCGATTAATACGCTTTTGAATAGTTTCAAAGTTCGTAAGCGTTCCACCTAACCAGCGTTGGTTGATGTAGTATTGACCAGCACGGATTGCTTCATCCTTAACGGAATCTTGCGCTTGCTTTTTAGTACCGACGAAAAGAACTTTACCACCGTCCTGAGCGATGTCACGAACGAAGTTATAAGCTTCTTCGACTTTCTTCACTGTTTTTTGAAGATCGATAATGTAGATACCGTTTCTTTCAGTGAAGATATAAGGTTTCATTTTCGGGTTCCAACGACGAGTCTGATGACCGAAGTGTACCCCAGCTTCTAGAAGCTGTTTCATAGAGATTACTGCCATGATTGTGTTCCTCCTAATGGTTTTTTTAGCCTCCGCTTGCATCTCGTTCGGAAAAAACTGCATCTGCAGCACCACTTTCCAAATCAACAAGCGTGTGTGATTAACACCGTTGATTACTATACCATATAGAATACATTGTCGCAAGTTAAATTCAAAATTTCAACAAATGACTACTTTCATCTACTTTCTGACTACTAGTAAAAACCTATCAAAAACGCCCCGATGAGCTCGGGGCGCGTTAAAGTTATTGTGTTTTAAGTTTTGATAATTCTACTAGAAACTTATCGTTAAGAACTTTGATATATGTCCCCTTCATACCGAGCGAACGAGATTCAATCACGCCTGCACTCTCTAGCTTACGAAGTGCGTTAACGATAACGGAACGCGTAATTCCTACTCGGTCAGCAATCTTACTTGCGACTAGAAGTCCTTCGTTTCCTTCAAGCTCTTCGAAAATGTGCTCGATCGCTTCAAGCTCACTGTAGGATAGAGAAGAAATCGCCATCTGAACAACCGCTTTGTTTCTTGCTTCTTCTTCAATCTCTTCAGCTTTTTCATGAAGGATTTCCATGCCGACTACTGTTGCGCCATATTCAGCTAATAGAAGATCGTCATCTGAGAATGAATCACTAAGACGCGAAAGGATAAGCGTACCAAGACGGCTACCTCCACCCGTGATTGGAACAATCGTAGTAAGACCTTTTTCGAAAAGATCACGGTTCTCTACAGGAAACGCTGTGTACTCACTTGTAATATCAAGATTAGAAGAAGTCTCTCCGATGTTAAATAGGTTCTGAGTATATTCTTCAGGGAACTGACGCTCAGAGAACATTTTCTTCATGCGCTCATTTTCGATTTCTTGATTAATAGCGATTCCAAGAAGCTTCCCTCTTCGGCTTACAACGTATACGTTTGCCATAATGACGTCGCGTAACGTCTCCGCCATGTCTGTAAAGTTAACCGGCCCTTCCGATTTTTGTAGCATACCATTGATTTTTCTAGTTTTTTCAAGTAAATTCATAATTTTATCCTCCTGCGTGTGTTATAAGATGTATTGACTGAGGTCTCGGTTCTTTGCAATAGAAGCTAACTTATCCTCAACATACTCTGGTGTAATCGTAATACTTTCAAGATTAATGTCTGGCGCTTCGAATGATAGATCCTCAAGAAGCTTTTCTAGAATCGTATGAAGACGACGCGCACCGATATTGTCAGTGTCCTGGTTTACTTCCGTAGCAATTGTAGCAATTTTATGAATAGCATCGTCAGAAAATTCAACTTTAATACCTTCAGTTTCTAATAAAGCTGTATATTGCTTCACAAGTGCATTATCAGGTTCTGTAAGGATGCGTTTAAAGTCGTCAACCGTCAGACTCGAAAGCTCAACGCGGATTGGGAATCTGCCCTGTAGCTCTGGAATGAGATCGGATGGTTTAGACATATGGAACGCACCAGCCGCCATGAACAGAATGTGATCCGTTTTGACGGGTCCGTATTTTGTTGTAACGGTTGATCCTTCAACAATAGGAAGGATATCTCTCTGCACGCCTTCTCTCGATACATCTGCAGACTGTTGGCTCTTACCTGCGACCTTATCAATTTCATCAATGAAAATGATACCCGTTTGTTCCGTCTTTGAAACAGCATCTTGCGCGACTTCGTCCATATCTACGAGCTTCGCAGCTTCATCTTGCGTTAATACTTTCCGTGCTTCTGAAACCGGAAGCTTACGTTTTTTCTTCTTTTTAGGCATAATATTACCAAGCATATCTTGCATATTCATACCCATTTGTTCCATACCAGCGCCCTGGAACATATCCATCATGGAATTGTTTTGTTCTTCCACTTCCACAGTAATCATTCGATCTTCTAATTCACCAAGTGCGAGCTGCTGGGAGATCTGCTTTCGCTTAGAAGAAATCGATTGTTCTTCCGTTGTGTTTTGAGTATTTGACTCTTCTTGCCCTTGATTACCAAATAACATTTCAAGCGGATTCTTATATTGAGTTTGCTTCTTACCAGAAGGAACTAGCAGTTCTACAATACGTTTGTTCGCATTCTCTTCTGCTTTTCCCTTCACCTGTTCCATTCGGTCTTCTTTGACAAGTCTGATCGACGTCTCTACGAGATCACGAACCATCGATTCAACGTCTCGACCAACATAACCTACTTCAGTAAATTTCGTGGCTTCTACTTTAATGAACGGGGCATTCACCAAACGAGCGAGTCGTCTAGCAATCTCGGTTTTTCCTACACCGGTCGGCCCGATCATCAAAATATTCTTCGGATTCACTTCATCCTTCAGCTTGTCGCTTAAAAGGCCTCTACGATAGCGATTTCTTAACGCTACCGCAACAGCCTTCTTGGCGTCATTCTGACCAACGATATACTGATCAAGTTTTTCAACAATTTGTCTCGGTGTTAATGGATTAGACATACGATCTCCTCCAAAGATACAGTTTAAATACTAAATGGTTTCTACGATTATTTGATCATTCGTGTACACACAAATCTCTGACGCTATTTCCATAGAAGCTCTCGCAATCTCTTCAGCGGTTTTGTTTTCACTGTATCGCTTAAGCGCTCTGCCTGCCGAAAGTGCATAGTTTGAGCCTGACCCGATGGATAAGATACCGTCATCAGGTTCAATAACTTCTCCAGTTCCAGAAATAAGAAGCAGTTCATCTTTGTTCATGACAATTAACATTGCTTCTAGTTTCCTTAACACTCGGTCGCTACGCCATTCCTTAGCAAGCTCAACGGCTGCACGTTGTAAATTGCCACCATATTCTTCAAGCTTACTTTCAAATTTCTCGAAAAGGGTAAACGCATCGGCTACAGAGCCCGCAAACCCGGCAACGACCTTTCCATGAAATAACCTTCTTACCTTTTTGGCTGTATGTTTCATCACTACGGCATTTCCGAAAGTAACCTGGCCATCTCCAGCCATTGCGCACTCACCATTATGCTGTACTGCAAATATTGTCGTTGAATGAAAGTCTCCCATAAGTTCCTCCTCCCGAGCAATCAAGCTCTTGGGTGATGGTTCATGTATATATTTCGCAATCGATCACCTGTCACATGGGTATAGATCTGAGTTGTTGATAGGTTCGCATGGCCCAGAAGCTCCTGAACAGAACGTAAGTCCGCTCCCTCATTCAGCAAATGCGTTGCGAATGTGTGTCTCATCACATGTGGGCTTATATGTACATGCATTGAAGCATCCTTCACAATCTTATCCAAAATTGTGCGAACACCCCTCGCCGTTACTCTACTACCTCTGAAGTTCAAAAACAGGGCTTTTGTAGGCTCTTTCCCTGAAGATAAGAGCTTTGCGCGTCCATCTTTAATATACTCATTGATTGCATCTATAGCGAAACTACCAATTGGTACGTACCTTTCTTTGCGTCCTTTACCAATTACAAAAATCGTACCAATCGCAAAATCAATGTCTTCTAAATCCAATGCCACACACTCACTAACTCGAATCCCACATCCATACAGAACTTCGAGCAATGCTCTGTCTCTCTGTCCAAGCGGCTTGCTTGTATCAGGCGCATCAAAAAGCATACTCATTTCTTTCTCATATAGAAACTGTGGAAGACGTTTTTCTTGTTTAGGCAATGAGCTCATTGTAAATGGATTGATTTCTAAAATTTCTTCTCTTATAAGAAAACGATAAAGACTGCGTAAGGTTGAAATTTTCCTTGCAGCTGTTTTCCTCGCATAACCTCTTTCATGAAGTTCAGTCAGGTAGATCCTGACATCTGCATAAGAAACAGCAGCAAAGACATCGATAGTCTGCTGCTTCATAAAGGACTTAAAATGGTCAATGTCCTGTAAGTAACCTGAGATCGTATGTGGTGAACAATTCTTCTCAATCTGAAGATACTCAGAAAATGATTGAATATGAGCTTGTTGATTGTTATTCATCGTTATCACCTCAAAAGGCTTCTAAATCGTAACACAATTTAGAAGCCTTAGCAATAGAAATTTACAATCTTTTTACAAAATTCTGAATTGTTTCTAACGCTCGATTAGCGATTGTTTCATTGCGCTCTTTCTTGCCTTTGATGCGATTTTCAAGTGGCGGAAACAAACCAAAGTTTGCATTCATCGGCTGGAAGTTATCCGGGTTAGCGGTCGTAATATAATTCGCTAGACTACCAAGGGCGGTTTCTTCTGGGAAGACAACCGGATCTTCATCGTTCATGAGTCTAGCTGCATTAAAACCGGCAATTAGTCCCGAAGCTGCTGATTCAACATAACCTTCTACCCCTGTCATTTGACCAGCAAAAAACAGATTTTCTCGCTCTTTGTATTGATACGTTGCTTTCAGCAAATTAGGCGAGTTGATAAAGGTGTTTCGGTGCATCACACCATAGCGGACGATGTCGGCATTCTCAAGCCCTGGGATCAGGCGGATCACTTCTTTTTGCGGGCCCCATTTCAGGTGCGTCTGGAAACCAACAATATTATAAAGCGTACCCGACGCATTATCCTGCCTCAATTGAACCACAGCATAGGGACGCTTACCGGTTCGTGGATCTTCGAGTCCAACCGGTTTAAGCGGACCAAACGTCATGGTTTTCTGTCCGCGTTGAGCCATCACTTCAATCGGCATACAGCCTTCAAAGAAAACTTCCTTCTCAAATTCTTTCAGAGGAACCGTCTCAGCTGAAATAAGCGCTTCGTAAAAAGTGTTGAACTCATCTTCCGTCATCGGACAGTTCAAATAGGCAGCTTCCCCTTTGTCGTAACGGGACTTTTTGTACACTTTATCCATGTCGATGCTTTCGGTTTCGATAATCGGAGCTGCAGCATCGTAGAAATACAAGTACTCCTCCCCACTCAGCGCTTTTAACTGCTCTGAAAGATCTTTCGATGTGAGTGGACCAGTCGCAATGATGGTAGGACCGTCTGGGATTTTAGTGCATTCTTCTGAAAAGACCGTCACATTTGGATGGTTTTTCACATTTTCAGTTACTTTTGCCGCGAATTCATGTCGATCCACCGCTAGCGCACCACCCGCAGGAACAGCACATTCGTCAGCAGACTTAATAATGACAGAATCCATTCGACGCATTTCTTCTTTTAATACACCAACGGCATTTGTTAGAGTATTTGCTCTTAGCGAGTTACTGCACACTAGCTCAGCAAACTTATCTGTATGGTGGGCAGGTGTTTGCTTCTTAGGTCGCATCTCATAGAGATGAACATCTACTCCTCGCTTCGCCAGCTGCCATGCTGCTTCACTTCCAGCAAGTCCGGCTCCGATAACCGTAACATGTTTGCTCATTGCTAAAACCCCTTACTAGTTTTCTTCTTCAATGAAATCACAGTTCACACACTTGATTTCTTTCTTTTTCTTCGTTTTCTTTTCAACAAGCAAATCACCGCATTTCGGGCATGGACGCTTGATCGGCTTATCCCATGATAAGAAATCACATTCTGGGAAGCGATCGCAACCATAGAAAAGACGATTCTTCTTGCTCTTTCGTTCAACAACATTACCTTCTTTACATTTCGGGCAGGTAACGCCGACTTCTTTTAAGATCGGTTTTGTATTACGGCATTCAGGAAAATTGGAGCACGCCATGAATTTTCCGTAGCGCCCCATTTTGATAACCATCGGAGAACCACACTTCTCGCAATCCTCTCCAGCAGGCTCGTCTTTGATTTCGACTTCCTTCATTTCTTCTTCGGCAACTTTCAACCGCTTCTCGAAATTCTGATAGAATTCGTTGATGACAGAAATCCATTCTGCATCGCCATCTTCAATTTTGTCAAGATCATTTTCTAGTCCAGCCGTAAATTCGATGTTGATAATGTCCTGGAAAAACTCAAGAATAAGTTCCAGCACAATTTCACCAAGTTCAGTCGGAATAAATTTCTTGTCTTCAAGAGCAACATAACCACGACGTTGAATCGTATCGAGCGTCGGAGCATACGTTGATGGCCGACCTATACCTAGTTCTTCCATCGTTTTTACAAGTCGCGCCTCAGAATATCTCGGTGGTGGTTGTGTGAAGTGCTGTGACGGATCAATCTCTGAAGAAGATACGGTCATGCCTTCTTCAAGGTCAGGCAGCATTTTGTCTTCTTCCTTCTTGTTGTCGTCATTACCTTCCACATACACTTTCATAAACCCTTTAAATTTAACCTTCGAACCAGTCGCACGGAAAATGGTTCCATTATTCACTAGATCAACACTCATTGTATCCATGATAGCAGGCGCCATTTGACTTGCGACGAATCTTTCCCAGATAAGCTTGTACAGACGAAGTTGATCTCGCTTCAAGTAAGCTTTCATTTCAGAAGGATCACGCATGACAGACGTAGGTCGAACAGCTTCGTGCGCATCCTGAGATTTACCCGACTGTTTCTTCGCAACCTTCTTGCCAGATAAGTAGGTGTCGCCATACTTTCCTTCAATATATTCTTTCGCTTCTTCCTTTGCGGTTTCGGAGATTCTAGTCGAATCCGTTCTCATATACGTGATTAAACCAACCGTACCTTGTTTACCGATTGCGATACCCTCATAGAGTTGCTGAGCGAGCATCATTGTCTTCTTCGCTCTGAAGTTCAGCTTTCTTGCGGCTTCTTGTTGAAGAGAAGAAGTTGTGAATGGATTGGCTGGATTTCGCTTACGCTCTTTCTTTTGAACGGATTGAATATTGAACTGATCTCCTTCGATCCGATTGAGGACATGGTCAACATCTTCTCTTGAATGAAGTTCCGTTTTCTTGCCATCAACACCGTAGAAACCTGCTTCGAAAAGCTCACCATCTTTTTCGAGCGAAGCTTTAATTTTCCAATACTCTTCAGCGTCGAAATTCTGTATTTCTTTCTCTCTTTCAATAATAAGGCGAACAGCAACGGATTGTACTCGTCCTGCGCTTAACCCTTTTTTAACTTTTTTCCATAATAACGGACTGATGTTGTAACCAACTAGACGATCAAGTACCCGTCTTGCTTGCTGAGCATCAACAAGGTCCATATTAATCGGTCTTGGCTGCTTGAACGCATCCTTCACCGCATCTTTTGTAATTTCATTGAATACGACTCTGCACTCTGTTTGCTCATCAATTTTGAGACTGTGAGCGAGATGCCACGCAATCGCTTCCCCTTCGCGATCGGGGTCAGCTGCGAGATAGACTTTCTTCGCTTTTTTAGCAGCATCTTTAATTTCTTTCAGTACAGGGCCTTTCCCGCGTATTGTTATATATTTAGGAGCATAGTTATTTTCCACATCAACGCCCATTTGACTTCTTGGGAGGTCAATAACATGACCTAATGAGGCTTTCACCTTATATTTCTTTCCTAAATATTTTTCAATTGTTTTTGCTTTAGCGGGAGATTCAACAATAACTAAATAATCTGCCACAATACGTTTCCTCCCCCCGTCGAGGTAAATTTTAAAATCTTCCTTATTATTAAATAGTCAAAACTCTTTTGTCAAATAGTGCTAGATTGATTTTCGTGTGCATCTGGCCATTCACAAAGAATATCGTCTGCTTCTAAAACCAGCTTTGCACCTTGTTGAATTAAACGATTTGTCCCTTCTGCATGAAGGTCTGTCACTCTTCCAGGTAAGCAGAATACATCACGTCCCTGCTCCATTGCCTGATCAGCTGTAATCAATGAACCACTTCTTTTTCTCGCCTCCACGATAAGCGTTCCTAGTGATAATCCACTTATGATCCGGTTTCGCTCTGGAAACTGATGTTTTCTTGGAGGACGATCGGGTGGATATTCCGATAGAAGGAGTCCACTTCTGGCAATGTTAGAAGCGAGTTCCTGATTTTCTTTGGGATAAATATGTTTGAAACCTCCGCCTAGAACAGCGATCGTTTCAGCATCATGGTCGAGTGCAAGGCGATGGGCTAGTGTATCGATCCCAAGTGCGAGACCACTTACTAACGTCCATCCATGTAATACGATTGGACTTAATATAAGTTTCATAGCAGCTTCAGCATCTCGTGATGGATAGCGGGAACCGACAACACTCAATGTCACATGATTATTAAGAAGCTTCGTATTCCCCATACAGTAGATCACCCATGGTGCATCATAAATATGCGAAAGTTGCACTGGGTATTCCTCATCAAACCTTGTGATGGCTCTAATATCGCCAGCTTTCACGTTTGATATTCTCCAGGGTTTATTAATATGAATATCTTCATATAAGTAACTGGCTATCTCTTTCGTTAGTCCAAATTGTCTTAACTGAGTAGCAGACATATCATATATGCTTTGAAGCGTTGGGTCAAATATCAGAAATGATTCGATTACTTTCCAATCGATTCCTCGACACTGATGTAGCTGAATTAACCGGCTTCTAAACGTCCTCAATCACGCTTCTCCCCTATCAGGAACTATATTTTTAAAATAACCGTTATGTATGAGGGAGTGTTCAAAGATTTGGAAAAAAGAGTCGAATTGAATGAAGTGGTTTTAACTCACAAGGAAGCTTAAATAGAAATTCGACTGCTAATTTATCTCACTCATTGAACATCCTCCCTAAGAGAAATAGCTCCCATTCGGGAGCTATTACCATTAAGCCTTATGTGTCGTGCATTTCTCAAGCAAATCTTTATCTTCCAAAACAGAAATTAGTGTTTCGCCCATCACTGCTGGAGTTGGAGCAACTTGGATTCCACACGATTCCATCGTTTTGATCTTTTCGTCAGCTGTACCTTTACCACCGGATATAATCGCACCGGCATGGCCCATACGCTTCCCTGGAGGTGCAGTTTGACCGCCGATAAATCCAACGACAGGTTTTGTCATGTTGGCTTTCACCCATTCCGCCGCTTCTTCTTCTGCAGTACCACCGATTTCACCGATCATGATCACTGCATACGTATCGTCATCTTCGTTAAATGCTTTTAATACGTCGATGAAGTTCGTTCCATTAACGGGATCTCCACCAATACCAACAGCCGTGGACTGACCGATACCCGCTTCTGAAAGTTGATGAACAGCTTCGTAAGTTAACGTACCGGAACGAGAAACGACTCCTACGTGACCTTTTTTATGAATGTATCCTGGCATAATGCCGATTTTACATTCTTCAGGAGTAATCACACCAGGACAGTTCGGTCCTACAAGGCGTGTTTTCTTTCCTTCCATATAACGCTTGACTTTAACCATATCGATTACTGGGATACCCTCAGTAATACAGATGGCAAGGTCCATATCTGCGTCAACAGCTTCCATGATCGCATCTGCTGCAAAAGCAGGCGGAACATAGATTACGGAAGCGTTAGCACCAGTTTTTTGGACAGCCTGTTCGACCGTGTCAAACACAGGAACTCCTTCAACTTCTGTACCGCCTTTACCTGGTGTTACGCCACCAACAATCTTCGTACCATACTCAAGCATTTGCTGTGTATGAAATAAACCAACCGATCCAGTAATACCTTGAACGATGACTTTTGTATCTTGATTAATGTATACGCTCATTCCTAGTCCCGCCTTTCTACTTAACTAATGAAACGATTTTTTCTGCGCCGTCAGCCATAGACTCAGCAGCGGTAATATTTAATCCTGAATCTTTCAGGATTTGCTTTCCTAGATCAACATTCGTTCCTTCAAGACGTACGACAAGTGGAATTTCTAATCCAACCTGTTTCGTCGCTTCTACCACGCCTTCAGCGATTACATCACACTTCATGATCCCACCGAAGATGTTAACGTAAATGCCCTTTACATTCTTATCAGAAAGAATGATTTTGAAGGCTTCTGTTACTTTCTCAGCTGTTGCGCCGCCCCCAACGTCAAGGAAGTTAGCGGGGTCTCCGCCGTAATGCTTGATAATATCCATCGTAGACATAGCAAGACCTGCACCATTGACCATGCAACCGATATTACCTTCAAGAGCGATGTAGCTTAGCTCGTATTTAGACGCTTCGATTTCTTTAGCATCTTCTTCGTCAAGGTCACGAAGCTCAAGGATATCTTTATGACGGTAAAGTGCGTTTGGATCGAAGTTTAACTTCGCATCAAGAGCCATCACGTTACCGTCTCCAGTCGTAACGAGAGGATTGATTTCTGCGATCGACGCATCTTTTTCGATAAATACTTTGTATAGTCCAAGCATGAATTTCACTGCTTTGTTTACTTGCTCTTTCGGGATATTGATATTAAATGCTAGTCTTCTAGCTTGATAACCCTGAAGACCAACTGCAGGATCGATCACTTCTTTGAAGATTTTCTCCGGGCTATGTTCTGCCACTTCTTCAATTTCAGTTCCGCCCTCTTCAGACGCCATCATAACGACGCGTGAAGTCACGCGATCAAGTACTAGACCTACATAATATTCTTGCTTAATATCGCATCCTTCTTCGATAAGTAAGCGCTTTACTTCCTTACCTTCTGGTCCCGTTTGATGAGTAACGAGCGTTTTACCGAGAATCTCCTCGGCATATGTACGAACTTCATCAAGGTTCTTGGCGATCTTAACACCGCCAGCTTTTCCTCGACCACCTGCGTGGATTTGTGCTTTTACAACGTAAACACTGCTATCTAATTGTTTTGCAACGTCCACGGCTTCTTTCGCGGAGTATGCGACTTGCCCATTAGGGACTGATACCCCGTAACTTCTTAGGACTTCTTTTCCTTGATATTCATGGATATTCATTCTCTCATCCTCCTATCCTAGTCAATCAAATCTTTGACGACGTTTTCATTGTATAGAAAATTCACACCGATTGTCTACCCTTTTGCTTAAAGTCTCTTTGCTTTCTTCCAAAATTCCTTGCGTTTTGACTGGATACACTGCTATATAACGATATTTTGCACACTTTTTTATCAATTAGTGACTTTATCCCACGAAATCCAAAAACAGGAAGAGGAGTTATCTCCCGTCTTCCTGTTCCTCTCTTCCCGCCTTTTTGGGAGGGCTACTTTCTGGCTGTTCTCTCTTATGGTGATCGGTAATGGTTAACTCTCTTGCAGCTGCTGGAGTGTATACCCCAAACTCTTCTCCTGCTTCTTCGTAAAATGAATCGTTTTTATCTTGACGGCCTGGATCTTTCACTTATGATTGCTCCTTCATTCTGGAATAGGTATAGTATCAGCTATTTTCTCCTATTCATACACGAACTTAAAGCATGCCCAACCGATCTCTTACAGGCGCAAATGATTTTCGATGCACTTCGGTTACACCGTGATGATCAAGTGCATTTAGATGCTCTTTCGTACCATATCCAACATGACGTTCAAACCCGTATTGTGGGTATTTCACCGCTAGTTCTGCCATCATACGGTCACGGGTTACCTTCGCTATGATCGAAGCGGCGGCAATACTGATGCTTCTAGCATCCCCTTTAATTAACGATTCTTGTTGGATAGGTAATGGCAGCTGCATCGCATCAACAAGCAGGAAATCTGCAGGAACAGTTAAGTTCTTAACGGCCTGCTGCATCGCTTTTTTCGTTGCCTGATAAATATTGATTTTATCAATTTCATCCGGACTTACTACGCCAACTCCGATCGCACGTGCGTGAGTATGAATTTCATCAAAAAGGTCATTTAGCTTTGCGTGCGAAAGCTTTTTGGAGTCTTGCAATCCAAGAATCGGTACATCTTGATCTAAAATAACTGCTGAGGCTACCACAGGCCCTGCTAACGGTCCTCTCCCTACTTCATCGACTCCTGCTATGGACCGGTATCCTGACTCTCTATATTGCCCTTCAAAGACGCTCATGTCTTTGTTCATCTCATACAACTTCTGCTTCACCTGTTTTTTCTTTTCTTCTCTTGCAAGTAAACGAATGACACCTTTCCGGTTATCAAGGCTAAATTCTTCCCACTCTTCACTCGTATAATGCCCACTCTTTAACATTTGATCGATTTCACCAATTGACCACTTTCCTTTATTATTCACACGTCTACCTCTTTCCGTTTCAGAATCAAAAAAGGTAAGGCTCATGGCCTTACCTTTCTGGCGTCTCTAATGTAACGTCTCCTAATTTACCACTTCGGAGCTCTCGAAGAATGGTTTCAGCTGTTTTATCATAATCAATCCAGCCTCCACTCACCAAAAAGCCACGTTTCTTTCCGATTTCATCAAACAGGTCCACAACGTCTTCTGGAATATCGTCAAGTTTATATCGGGACATTAACCGATTCGGGTAATGAGCGCTTAGAAATTTGAGCACGAAGACAGAAATATCCTGAAAATCTAGAATTTCATCTTTAATGGCTCCTGTAGCAGCGAGCTTGTACCCTGTTACTTGATCCTCGAATTTCGGCCACAAAATCCCTGGCGTATCAAGAAGATCCATCTCATCCCCAACTTTAATCCACTGTTGCTTTTTCGTAATACCAGGTCGATCACCTGTTTTGGCAATTTTTTTGCCAGCTAAGCGATTGATCAACGTCGATTTTCCTACATTCGGAATCCCAAGAATTAGAGCCCTAACAGCACGAGGCTTCATTCCCTTTTCAATCATACGTTCGATCTTATCGCTAACAAGATCCCTTGCGGCTCCAGGGATCGACTTAACTCCTTTACCCGTTTGTGAATCGATCGGCAAAGCTTTATGACCCAGTGATTGAAAGTACTGTTTCCACTCCGCCGTCTTTTGATCATCAGCCATGTCTGCTTTATTAAGCAGAATAAGTCTTGGCTTAGAAGACACAATTTCATCGATCATCGGATTTCGTGAAGCTAGCGGTATGCGAGCATCTACTAGTTCGATTACTACATCGATCATCTTGAGCTTTTCGGTAATCTCTCGACGGGCTTTCGCCATGTGTCCAGGAAACCATTGAATCGTCATGCTATCTCACCCTATTCTGTCTATTCCATTAATTGTATATCATTCAGAGGCCAGAAAATAACGTCTGCTTTACCCACAACCTTCTCGATAGGCACAAAACCAATTGCTCTGCTGTCTTTACTATGTTGGCGATTATCTCCCATAACAAATAGATGTCCTTCAGGAACAGTCGTCTGCCCAGTTACGCCTGTTAGGTCAAAATCATACGTTAAATTCCCTTCAAGCAAGTCGTTCTTATACGGTTCAAGATATGGTTCTTTAATCGCTTCTCCATTTACATAAAGCATATCATCTTTGTATTCAACTTTATCACCAGGTAAGCCAATCACTCGCTTAATATAGTCTTTGCCTTCTGGAGCTTCAAATACGATAATATCAAAACGGTCCGCGTCTCCTATGTTATAACTAATTTTATTTACGATCATTCGGTCGCGGTCCTGAAGTGTCGGCATCATACTCTCCCCATCGACAACAATTGGAGCAAAGATAAAATAGCGAACGGCTCCTGCAAGAATAAATGCGATGATTAGCGCACGTATCCATTCCCAGGAGTCTTTCTTCTCTGCTGATCTTCTGCTATTCATGCTTGTTCCTCCTAAATGAAAGGGTCTTTTTTTATCTTTTTTCATTCCCTTTGCTTCATTCTAACAAACCTGTATGTACCGATTTATTTTACCATATCGCAACTTTAAAATCATATGGGCATTTCTTCAATAGAAAAAAGGAGCCTGACTATGCAAGCTCCTTCTTTACGTCTAACTCTATCGAATTTCTTTAATACGAGCGGCTTTACCACGAAGTGCACGCAAGTAGTATAGCTTAGCACGGCGAACTTTACCGCGACGAGCAACTTCAAGCTTAGCAACTTTCGGTGAATGTACAGGGAATGTACGCTCAACCCCTACACTGTAAGAAATCTTACGAACTGTAAACGTTTCGCTGATTCCACCACCACGTCGTTTAATCACAACACCTTCGAATACCTGAATACGCTCACGAGTGCCTTCGACAACTTTAACATGAACTTTAACAGTATCCCCTGGTCGGAAATTAGGAAGATCCGACTTAAGTTGGTCTTTTGTGATATCCTGGATTAACTTGTGCATCAAGTAACCCTCCTTCCACACAGATGCTCTTATAAATAAGCTTTCATTACAGCGGAACATCGTAATACGTGACTAATGCCACAACTGATATCATAGCATAGCGTTATTTAGATTACAAGAAAGAATTCAGTCGTTTTCACTCATTATTTCACGAAGTATTTGCTGTTCTTCTTTTGTAAGCTCTTTGTCTTCGATGAGATCCGGCCTTCTTTTCCATGTCCTTCTAAGTGATTCTTTAAGGCGCCAACGATCGATTGCTGCATGATTCCCAGAAAGTAAGATGTCCGGTACCTTCATTCCGTTATAATCAGCCGGCCGTGTATAATGAGGATGCTCGAGCAAGCCACTGCTAAATGAATCCATGGGGGCTGATGTGTCATTTCCAAGCACACCCGGAAGCAACCTTGTCACGCTATCAATCACGACCATACTCCCAAGCTCGCCACCTGTTAATACAAAATCACCAATTGAAATTTCATCGGTTACAAGATTTTCTCTGATTCGTTCGTCATAGCCCTCATAATGTCCACAAACAAAAATGAGGTGCTCTTCCTGAGCAAGTTCCTCAGCTTTTTTTTGTGTGAATCTTTCCCCCTGTGGGCACATGAGAATGACCCTGGGCTGTTTGCCAATTGACAGTTCAGCTACAGCATCAAAAACAGGCTGTGGCGTTAAAACCATACCTGCTCCTCCACCATATGGGTAATCATCAACGCTTTTGTGCTTATTTGTACTATAGTCTCGAAAGTTCGTCACCTGATAGGTTACAGCCCCACTCTCCTGCGCACGTTTTAAGATAGAGTGGTTAAAAACACCTGTAAACATTTCAGGAAATAGAGACAAAACGTCAATCTTCATCTTAATCACGAAGTCCTTCCATTAAATGAACGGTGATTTTACCTTCATCTAAATCAACCTTCTTCACTACCTGTTCAATATACGGCAGCAGAAGGTCTTTCCCTCCTCTAGCACTTTGAACAACCCATACATCATTTGCACCAGGTGAGAGAATTTCTTTTACTTTTCCGAGGAACTCTTCATCGTCTGTATATACTTCAAGACCGATTATGTCTCGATAGTAAAATTCTTCTTTACCAAGACGACCACCCTGATCGTCTTTTACTTTAAGAATTCCTTCTTTCATGTACTCGACTTCACTAATATTATGAAATCCTTCAAACGTAAGCAGATCAAACTGCTTATGTTTTCGATGGGAAGCAACCGTTAGTTCAACCGTTTTGTCGTTATGAAATAAATAAAGACCATTTCCTATAGCATAGCGCTCTTCTGGAAAATCTGTTCTTGAAATAACCCGCACTTCCCCGCGGACGCCATGTGTATTTACGATTTTGCCAACGTTTAGCCATTCTGTCATATCGATAAGTCCTTTCCTTTGTATTCAGGGATTATGCTTTGCACAATTCCATCCTTCACTACTATCTTACCTTTTCGTTCTCTCTCATGCCACTCGTCCCCGACTTGAATGTTTTGAATGGATTCGATTTCACCATCACGTATCTCGCTGCCGGAAGGAAGGTGTTCTAGTTGATCTATTCTGAAATCAAGAAACGAAATTGACTCTGAGCGTGATTTTATTTCTTTATCGAATTGCTCTGCAATCCATTTGTGATCTGAAGGGCGCTTTTTTTGAAGACGTTTTTTTTCAAACTGAAGCTGTTCACATTCTTGCTGAAGAGAAGCTCGTTCTTTCTCCCATTTATTCAAATAGGAAGCCCGGCTCTGGTCAGTCAAAATTTGTTTAACTTCATACGTAACAATTATTTTCATTATGCTGCCCCTCCATATGTAAATCATTTCTAAAGCTTCACATCATCTAAAAAATAGACATTAGAAAAACCTGGCTGAACGCCAAGTCCTTATCCGAAAAATCAACACCAGTAGTGATTAAATTCAAAAATACTGTAGGAGTAGATTTCTCTCCTCCTACAGTATTTCCAACTGCACTCGTTTGCTTGATTGTACAGCAGCTGCATTCATGACGATCCGCATGGATTTTGCAACCTTACCATGCTTTCCAATCACTTTTCCAGTATCGTCAGCATGAACATGAAGTTTGAATATGTCTACTTGATCTGTCGCTTCCTTCTCAACTCGAACATCCTCAGGATAATCCACAAGCGCTTTTACAATCGTCTCAACAAGAGCTTCCATTTTC
>CAWDWH010000029.1:0-35106 GCA_963805895.1 uncultured Bacillaceae bacterium | reverse complement strand
GTCAAACTAGTAAACTTTGTTAAAGACAAAACCGCTGTATCATTTAACGTATATGGAAGTTACCAAATTAAAGGTAGCGATGTTGTCATAGACACCTCGCCACAAAGCGCTTATAGTGTAAAAGCTGAAGCGGGAGATGTTGTTCTTTACAGAGGAAATTCCAAACTCAAAAATTTCGGTAGTTCGGTGAAATTAGTCCCAACGATTACGAACGCAATGGACAGTTTTGTTGAGATTGGTGATAAGAGATATCTCGGTGAAATGGCCTTCACCGTAGATGGAAAGTACATTCGACCTATAAATAGTTTACAGATGGAAGAATATCTTAAAGGATTGGTTCCAAGTGAAATGCCTGCTTCATGGGGGGAAGAGCGTAATGGAGGAATGGAAGCCTTAAAAGCTCAATCCGTAGCGGCCAGAACATTTGCGCTTGCACAAGGAAGTCAGGAGCTAACCGATTCAGAAGGAAGTCAAGTCTACAAAGGCTATAATTGGCATGCAACAACCAATGCAGCGGTTGATGAAACAGCAGGAAAGGTATTAAAGTATGGTGGCAAATACATAGGAGCCTTCTACTCGTCAACTAATGGCGGCATGGTGATGTCGAATACAAATTCCTGGGGAAGTGATCTGGTCCCATATCTACAGTCAAAAGCGGACCCGTATGATGAGAAAATAAAAACAAATTATGATCATTGGGGCTATACGCTAGGCAAGAAGCAGATCGATAAGAATAAATTAGATCTTAAAAAACCTGCCTCCTGGTGGGCCAAGACATCTGAACTAAACACGGATGCAACAGAAATTAAAAATATGAAATCATGGCTTATTTCTAAACATAAATTAAAATCTAGTGATGAGATTAAAATCACTGATATTACAAAATTATCTTTTACTCAGCCTCCGTTTGCATCGGATGAAGTGTTAAAAGGAAGCATGGAAATCCATTACTTCCTTAAAGATAAAGACGGTTTTGTGATGAACTCCAACGGTGAGTTGGAAGAACAGACAATGAAAATTAATGACACTTCCTACAACCTTCGATTTATGATCGGAACGACAATTATGAAGAGCCCATATGTCAAGCAAATTGAAGAGAATGATGATTCATTTATCGTTTCCGGAAGTGGATATGGACATGGTATCGGAATGAGTCAATATGGTGCTTATCAGCAGTCAAAAGAAGGACGGACTTTTGATCAGATCCTATCATTCTATTATCCAGGGACTGATTTATTAAAAGAGTCTGAACAAGCCAATACGATTAAGCGCTTAGCAGGTAGCGATCGTTACGAAACGAGCGTGGCGATATCAGAAGATGGTTGGAAACAGACATCAGATGTCGTTGTACTAGGAAGAGGAGACCTGTCAGTAGATGCGCTTACAGGCAGTGTCCTCGCCAAAAAATATAATGCACCTTTGTTGTTAACTAAAAATAATGAACTTCCTACTGTTGTGGAAGCAGAATTAGATCGTTTACATCCGGAAAAGGTCTATATCCTTGGCGGACCAGCAGCAATATCAGAAAATGTAGTAAAGCAACTATCTGCAAAGGGTTATCTTTCTGATATAGAGCGGATCAGTGGAGAAAATCGCTATGAAACTTCAATTGCAGTTGCCAATGAAATTGGAAACAGTAATCAAGTGATCGTAACGACAGGAGATGAGAAATCTCCAGATGCACTTTCAATCGCTCCATATGCAGCTTCAAAACAAATTCCGATTGTTTTAACTTCGGGTCAGAAGTTAAGCGAAGCCACTTCTTCATTTATGAAAGTTGCACAACCAGTTAAAACGACGATTATCGGTGGAGAAAATGCTGTATCAAAAACTGTTGCGGAAGCTCTTGATACAGTATCTACTGTAGAACGAGTGGCTGGAGAAAACCGTTACGAAACGAGTGTGAAGATTGCTCAAACGTTTGATTTTGAGAATAAGAGTGTTTTCTTTGCGAATGGAGATGTGTTTATCGATGCACTTCCTGGATCACCTTTCGCTGCAGCAATGGGGGCACCAGTAATTTTGACGAAGCAAAGCACTTTTACAACTGAAGTTGAGCAGTATCTTAAGAAAACGCTAAGTAGAGAATACTATTTCCTTGGTGGAGAAGCCGCAATTAGTAAACCTCTCGAGAATACAGTAAATAAATTAACAAAATAGGAAGTAGAAACCTCCCAAATTATGATTTGGGAGGTTTCAATATGTTATTATGAAAAAAACGTTAATAATGCTATGCTTACATTCTGAATCAAATACTGTAGTGGTTGTTCAGAGGACTAATTTTAGCAGATAAGGATGTGGTGTAGTGCACGAAAAACAGGAAATTGAAATTCTATGCGATGCCTTACGAACTTACTGGAATGAACATCCTGAGAAAAACCTCGGAGATTTATTAAAGGATCTGCATGATAAGTATGAACAAAGTGAAGCATTCACAGAAACTGAAGATGAAAAATGGTTGCATTGGATGCTTGAAAATAGTAAACAGCGAGATATCATTGAAAAAAAGTATCGGAATGAAGGCCAGATCAAGGATTTAGAGAAACATATACGTCCTGAATTAATTGAAGTCATTCGAAGATTTGTTAAATAGTGAAAAGAGCCGACCTCAGCTGAGGTCGGCTCTTATTTCCTTATAATCAAAAGGGGGGATTAAAGGGATTACTTAATATTTCGGTATATTTAATCAGGTGTTGGGGGTAGAAGGAGATAGAGTATGAACTAGCAAAATGAATCGATCAATATGGTAAACCATGCTAAAATTAACAGAAAAGTCAAAGAAGGGAGATTTTGAAATGGTTCTTAAATTTGGAATTATGGGAACTGCAAATATTGCTAGAAAAGCTGTTATTCCAGCAATCTTAAATTCGGATAAGGCACATGTTGTTAGTGTGGCAAGTGGGAGCGGACGTGCGAAAGAGTTTGCACAAGAAATGCGGATTGATGGGTATCACGATAGTTATGAAGCGATGCTCGATGATGATGCGATCGATGCTGTTTATATACCGCTTCCGAATACTCTTCACAAAAAGTGGACGATTGAAGCAGCTAAAAAAGGGAAACACGTGCTATGTGAAAAGCCTGCCGCAATGACGGCGCGAGATGCAATGGAGATGGTACAAGCTTGTGAAGATCATAACGTGATCTTCATGGAAGCATTTATGTATCAATTTCATCCACAGCACGCTGTCGTTAGAGAAGTTATTGCTTCCGGAGAAATAGGTGATGTGAAACATATGCGTTCTAACTTTTCGTTTTCCCTTGGTGATCGACCGGATAACATACGCCTGAACCGTGAACTTGGGGGAGGAAGTATCTGGGACGTTGGGTGTTATTGCATCCATTCATCTCGATTTATTCTAGGGAATGAGCCCAAAAAGGTTTATGTCGAAGCAAATGTACCACCTGAAGTTGGAGTAGACATGTCTGCAGTTGGTGTCTTTACGTTTGCGAACGGTGTAACGGCTTCCTTCGATTGCAGTTTTGAGCGTCAGATGAGTCATTCGTATGAAGTCGTTGGCACGAAGGGGAGCATTAAGGTTCCTTATGCCTATCGCCCAGATGCACCCGGCGCAAGTGGAATCATTCAAATTACAAATAGCGAAAGCGAGACAAGAGAAGAAGTCACCGATGGCGAGCAATATACATTGATGATTGATCATTTCGCTCAATGCGTGGAGAAGAAACAGACCCCATCGTATTCAGGTGAAGCCACTGTAAACAACTTGAAAGCAATTGAAGCTTGTTATCAGTCGATCGAAACGAATCGTCCTGTTGATTTGATCTAATGCAAAAAAGCACATCGATTTAATCGATGTGCTTTTCTAAAATTTCTTTCGTACCTTCCGAATAGGAATGGGAAGTTGATTCAGATGTGATGTTGTCTTCCTCAGGAGTTTCTCCTTCACCTACCCAGTGGAACGTGATGTTTTCTAAGCCATTATCTCGTGCAGTAACCGCCATGACAATATCTCCACTGCTATCTCCAAAAACAAAAACTTCGTCTGAGGATTGAATTTCATCAATAATCCACTTAGCTCCAATTTTCTTTGATAAATCAGGGTGAATCACATCTACACCATAAGTAGATACCGTTGTTTTATTTCCTGATTCAGAAGAAATCTTTTCAACATCTTCTGCGTATTCCCGAAGAGCTTTGCGTGTATTATTTAGATGTTCTTTATCACCTGGATCTCCATGAACAGCTTCAACGGTTCCCATCGATTCTTTCGTATGATCCCATTCGATCAAACCGCTATATTGTTCTTTTTGACTAACTTCATGCAGTTTTTCTTTCACTTCATCAGAAATCACATATTCTTCATCCAGTTCCCATGAAGATATATCCGTGCCACGTCCTTTAATCGCTCCATGTTCTGATACACAATAGAGGGAAGACCAATCGATATTACGATCGAAAAGAGGAAAGAGGTGATCTCCTAGCCATCCTCTGGAGCGCCCAGTTACAAAAGAAAGAATATGCCCCGCTTTTGCCAGTTTTTCAATCAGCTTTACAGCTTCCTGATCAGGTTGTGCATGTTCATCAGTAAGAACACCATCTACATCAAACATATATAAAGCCATTTCTTCACGCTCCTATTCTATTAAAACTATGACTAGTATAGCGTTATGGGAGGGGGGAGGGCAAATAAAAAAAGGAGGAACTATCTCCTCCATTTTAAGTCTACATATTTACTTGTTCAGTTGGAATTTCATTAGATTGTGGGAATTTCTCATGATCTAATGCACCAATTACAAATGCAGATAACGCAAAAACATTAGCCAATGTGATAGTGAATTTTTTCATTTCATTCTCTCCTTTAGTTTAATTAATAATTTTTTTTCTGGCGTCATTCGCCAGACGATAATAATAACTAGCATTTTTGTATTGTGAAGAATGATTGTAGTAATCTGCTAGTCTTTCACAATAGTCAGTTACATACTTCCAAGATTGTTTCTCTTCAAAATAAGGAATAGCCTCCTCTTTTAATAGGACCTCATAATCGGAGTTATATGTTTGTTTAACATGGTGTTCTAAAATTTTAAAATGGTAGACATAATTAATGACTTCATTGTTTGTAGCTTGTTTTAGTCCTGTTGAAAGCCATTTTTCGGCATTTTCAATTTTATTAATTTTGCTGTATTCAGTTGCAATTAAATACATTGTCTGAACTATTTCTTCAGAGTCATTCTCATTAATATATTGTATGCCTGATTTATAGTAGTCCAAGGCTTCAAGGGATAACCCCATAGCAGCAGACACTAAACCTAAGTTGTGATATACGATGCTTTTTAAAAATTTATCATTGAATGATTCAGCGTATTTTAATGTGTTTTTAAAATGATTAGTTGCTTCTTCATAATTTAAAATCCTTAAATTATTAATACCAAGAAGCACTTCAATATCAGCACTTCTCTTGAAATTGTATTCCTGATTAAATAAAGACAAAGCTTTAACGGCATGATTGTTAGATAAAGCTACTTGATATAATCTACCATGCACTAATGCTTTCTGGTAATAGAACTCACTCATTCTCCAATATCAAGATTCATGGTTTTACTCAGTTTTTCTGCTTTTTTGTAAACTTCGAGAGAGTCACTAAATTTCTTGAGTTTGATAATAATATAAACCAAGAAAATAGTAATAATAAAATTCAAGATCTTGATTAAGCTCTCTTGAACGACATATAATTGTTCTAAGTAAAGTGTTAGACTTATCTTACTCTGAATTAAGAAGGTGGTAGCGAAATTTGAAGAGAAGATAAGTAGTCAGTAATAAAGGATCTTCAATTTTTTCAAACTCTCTCTCAATTGTTTTCTTTTTAATCTCAACTTGTTCAAGGTCTCTTATTCTCATTTCTCTATACCAATCTCTAAGTAAATTGGTCACTTCAGATATTCGATCCTCATCATCAACCTGATCAAGTGAAACGCCTAACTCATTACACAAATGTTCGACAAGCTCTTCGCTTGGCTGGGCAAGACCGTGCTCAATTTTACTTAAATATGGAATAGAACAGATACCGGAAGCAAGTTGTTCCTGCGTGATGCCTTTCATTTGTCTAAAGTAGCGGATTTTTGCCCCAATCATTCTTTGCTTCCTTTCTCCTAGAACTATTTGATTACAGTTTACTAAAAATTCTCAGAAAAGAGAATAGTTTTGAGGTTGGGAAATATGAACTAATTTCAGCCTTTTAAACGCTTGTTTTTGAAGTAGTTTTCCCAATACGAAATTGTCGAATGAATTTTCGAACTATACTGACCATTATATGGTAAAATGATGAAAATGAAAAGGAGGTGTCGAACATGCACGAAGAACGTCTGGAACGAGTAGAAAATATTATTACAAATTTAATTCAAATCATAGGCAGTATTCGCAAAGAGCAGCATATCCTCGAAGAAAAACTTCAAACCCTTCAGCAACAAAACAAAACTCTTCTTCATGAACGTGTATAAGCCATTTCACCTTAATTTCCTCTCTTGCAAATCAATACCAAACCAAATAACCATTTTTTTCTAGAGCTTATTGTGATACTATTCTAGTGATTTGTCGAAAAATTCGTTATAGACTATCGATAAGGACAAACATTACCTATCACGGAAGAGGTGTCACAACTGAAGTCGAAAACGATTCTTTTTTTATTATTAAGTAGTTTGCTATTTTCATTTCATCCACATGTGTCTAAAGCTGATGATAAAAAAAAGACGGAGCGAATTCTTGTTACATATGAGCATACTAAGAGTCCATCAAAACAATCTGGACAACCTACGAAAGTTGACGTGATTGAGGTACCTTCTACTGAAGTAAATGAAACGATCGACCGTCTTGAATCGAACAAAGAAGTGAAACATGTTGAAAAGGATCAACCGATTTATTTGTTGGATGATCAGCTGCCAAATGATTCGTTATTTTCTTATCAGAAGTCCTGGGTTGACCAAATCCATTTAGGAAACGCCTGGAAGGCCGTACCAAATACGGGTAGTTCTCTAAAGGTAGCTGTTATTGATTCGGGAGTTGATCTCACTCATCCTGATTTAAAAATGAATTTACTAGATGGGGTTAATTTGATCGATCGAGAAAAATCTGTTCAAGACTTGGATGGTCATGGTACAAAAGTTGCTGGACTTATTGGTGCAGAAACTAACAATCGTCTTGGCGTAATTTCTCCTTCTCGTGGCGTTTCGATCATGCCCATTAAAGTGACTGAAAACGGGACCGGTAATCTTTCGACAGTGGTTCAAGGAATTCGTTATGCAATTGATCATGATGCAGATATGATCAATCTAAGTCTTGGAAACTATAATAATTCATTTGCTTTACGAACAGTTATTGAGGAAGCCATTTCAAAAAATATTTTCATAGTTGGTGCGGCAGGTAATGACAATGACTCGGCAGTCGTCTTTCCGGCAGCATATCCAGGTGTATTAGCGGTAGCCGCTATTAAAACAAGTACTGAGGAGAAAGCTTCTTTCTCAAATTACGGTTCACTTGTTGATATTGCCGCTCCAGGAACGGATATATATAGTACTAGCTTGAATGAAGGATATTCTTTTGACGAAGGAACGAGTATGTCGGCTCCAATCGTCACGTCCTCAGCTGTGTTGCTAAAAGAATATGCACCCTATTTAACAAACAAACAACTATTTAAGCTAGTGAAAGAGACAGCGAGCCCCTTAAATAATGGTCTTGGAAATGGATTATTAAATGTTGAGGCAGCTGTCAATGGTGTAACAAAGTACCATCGAATTTACGGAGATACTGCGATTGATACTGCAGTTGAAATCTCCAAAAATAATTGGAATACTTTAGAAGAGCAAACGCTATCACTTGCAGGGGAGAACAAGAAGGGCAGATTTGTTGTGCTTGCACGTTCAGATGAATTTCCAGATAGTTTAGCTGCTTCTCCACTAGCATCTATGCTTGAAAGTCCAATATTATTAACAAAGCAAAATGGACTTTCTGAGAAGGTGTTATCTGAATTAAGTAGGTTAAATGCGAATCATGTATTAATCATCGGTGGAATGAATGCTATACCTGAGTCAATTTCTAATCGGCTAAAAGCAGCTAATATCAAAAGTACGAGAATAGCTGGTGAAAATCGGTATGAAACAGCTACTGAAATTGCACGTATTATGGACAACGAAAATACCAATCAGGGCTTTATTGTATCAGGAGAAAAGTTTCCAGACGCCTTATCTATTTCGTCTTATGCCTCGAGATTAGAAGCGCCTGTCCTTTTCACAAAAGAAAATGCATTGCCTAATGAAACGGAAGATTATTTAAAAAGTCGAGAGCTAGATCATGCATACGTGATCGGAGGAAAGGAAGTCATCGCCAATCAAGTCCTTACGGATATTCAAGCTAAGGATACGGAAAGAATAGGTGGGGAAGATCGTTTCGATACAAACTTTAAAGTGTTGCTGAGGTTTGGAATAGCGGACAGCAGCCAATTAGCCTATTTTGCGACTGGTCTTAAGTTTCCAGATGCTTTAACTGGTGGCGCTGCGGCGGCACGATCGGGTGATACGATTATCCTGATACATCCTTCAAGAGAAAATGAAGCTTTAGTGAAGTCTAATTACTACTTAAATAATCAGGGAATAAATAACTATCGTATTTTAGGAGGTCCTGAAGCCATTTCTCAGGAAAAAGCTTGGAAGATTGATCAGTTATTAGTTCAATAAAAGACACGAAGCGCAGGACACAAACACTTGCGCTTTGTGTCTTTTTTTGTAGAGAGGTTTGTTCTTGTTTATTTTTCCTTCTTTTGGGCTGCTAAGTTCGAATTACCAATTACGCTATAATTACGCTTTTATGGACAAAAGTCCTAAATTATCTACAAAATATCAAAAATTTTCACAATTTTAACAGTTAAAGATTGACTCTTAATCTCTTTATAATTAAACTGAAAATAGCGAATTATTCCAATAATTCATCGCGCCAGGAGGGTAGATTGGGAGGATTTTACAAATTACAAGGGGGATTTAATTAATGACGTTTAAGAAAAAAGTCCTGACAATTGTTGCAGGCGCATCACTCGTTGCCTCTTCATTCGCTGGAATGACTTACAATCCTGACAAAGCTGAAGCTGCTTTATCTGAAACGAAGAAATTCAAGCTTCCAGTTACACAGGAAATTGCTTCTCTTGCTGCAAGTGAACAGTCGAAACAGGAACTGGTTATTGTTGCGAATGAACATGGGGGACCTGATTTAACAAAAGAACTTGAAAGTCTCGGTGTGAAAATAAAGCAAAATACAAATAATTATTTGTATCTTGCTGAAGTACCAACGCATAAAATCCTACAAGTTTATCGTTTAGATTCTGTAGGAATGCTTGGTGCAAATAATGAAGTAGTTCTTGAACAAAGTAACCTAGAAGATACAGACCTTAAACCTAATGTTAATAACCCTGAAGATATTGTGAAGCCTGCTACAGAAGAAACCCATTCGGCAACCGGTGTTGATGAGTTTCATGATAAATACGACGGTACAGGAGTGAAAGTGGGGATTATCGATACAGGTATCGATCCAGGACACGAAGCATTCACCAGGTACAATGAGGAAGGCGAAATCATCTCCACTAAAATTAAAGGCGTAGTAGATGCAAATGGTGAAGGTGATGTTCTGTTTACGCAGAATGGTGAGGAAGCTGATTCCTTAACAGTGAAAGAAGGCACATACGATACAGAGGGAATCGATGCTGAAAATGATACATATTATTTCGGTACGTTGAACCCAGTTCCTTATGAAAAAGATAAAGATGATAACAATTTGTACAGAGATTTAAATGGTGATGGAGAAGGTGACGCTGAGTTTGATGTTTTACTTGTAGACGATGAAATCTATATTGACTCTGACCAGGATAAAGATTTTACAGATGAGCAAGCACATTCAGTTGGAGACACAGATAATTTAGATGTTAATCCTGAAGATGAAGTAGCGGGCGCTAATTATAGAGTAGCCGATACACTGTTTGCAGAAGATTATCCAACAAAGACAGTTTTCTTCGATGGAGATGGTCATGGTACGCACGTTTCTGGCATTACAGCAGCTAATGGACCAGAATTAGTGGAAGAAGATCCTGAGGAAGAGACTGATAGTGATCAAGAAGAAGATGATGAAGTGGCCGGCCAGGTAAATGAAACTGGTGCAGTAGCAGTAGATGGTGTAGCTCCAGGAGCCGATCTTTACGGCCTAAAGGTATTTGACTCAGCTGGTAGAACGCAAGCGTGGAGTATTACAAATGCTATGTACCTGGCAGCGCTTCCAGAGAAGAGTGGTGGCTTTGGTACTGATGTTGTCAATATGAGCTTGGGGTCTTCACCAGATCTAAATGATGGCTCTGGTGTTGAAGCGAAGATCATTGAAGATATGGGTGCAGAGTTTGGTACTATTTATGTGACTTCAGCTGGAAATGATGGCCCAGGAGTTGACTCAGTTGGGGCACCGGGGGATGGATTGAAAGCTTTATCAATAGGAGCGTATATCAACAGTAAAATGTGGGCTACCGAGTATGGAGACTTTCCTTATGGGAAAAATACAGATGGCTCTCCAAAAGATGGCGAAGGATTATGGTATTTTTCAGCCAATGGCCCTACGGAAAATGGAGAGCAAAAACCTGACTTCGTGGCGCCAGGAGCTGCTTATGCCTCTTTCCCAGTGCATTTAGGTAATTATGAAGTGCTTCAAGGGACTAGTATGTCTTCTCCTTATGTAGCAGGAGCGGTAGCTACACTAAAACAAGCTGCACTTAAGGATCGTATTCCATTCGATTATGAATTAGCTCGTGAAGCTCTTATTCAAACTGCTAATCACGTTGATGGCTATAACCGTGTGCAAGAAGGTGCGGGGTTGATCGATGTTCCTGCCGCATACGAATACATTCGCAAAAACTTCATTAACGAAGTGAAAGAAGTCAACGTTACTGTTTATCACGGAGAAAAAGTCTCAGGTGGGCCAGGTCTTTATGTACGCAATGAAGAAGTGCCTGAGGAAGTCACTGTGGTGGTAGAAAACCCGACTGATGAAACGAAAAACCTTACGGTCTCCTCTGATTCTGACTGGTTTACGCCTTCTGTTAAGAATTTGAAGCTTAAGCCTGGTGAATACAAAGAAATGACTGTGAAATATGATAAGAGCAAGATGGGTGTTGGTGTGAACGCTGGCACGTTACTGATCGATGATCCCGATACTGCTTATGCTGAAGCGCGGTCTTATCAGACAATTGTTCTTGGTGAAGATTTCACATCGGAAGACCGCTTCCGTTTAACCCATGAAGATGAAGTACAAGCTTCTCAAACGAAAAGCTATTTCTTTAATGTAGAAGAGGGCGCACAGGAAGTCCGTTTTGCTTTAGAAGCGCTCAAAGAAAATAACGACTTCAAGGGTCGGGTTCGAATGATGGTCATGAATCCAGATGGAGATCAAGTAAATCCATTCCAGGGTTATGCTGGCTATGATACAGAGAATTCGCCTGGTCTTGGAGTAGAAGATTACGTAGCTAAAAGCCCTAAAGCTGGTGTCTGGGAAGTAGCTGTATATGGAGCATCAGGATCCTAAAGAAGGCTATGAAATGAATCAGTTTAAGCTTGAAGCCTTCGTACAGGATGTCGTATCGAGCCCAGGTAGAATTGAGCTTGGTAAGGCGATGCCTGGTATGGAAACATCAAAATCTGTTACGTTTGAAAACTATCTATCTACTAAGCGATCAGTGGAAGTAATAGGGGGTGACTTCAGTAAAGGAGAAACCTCGAAAACCCGTGAAACTGTAGCAGAAGGTGATTCTTTTACTCGTACAATTACATTGAAGAATAATATTTCTCTAGACGTATCAATTGGTAACACTAGTGATGCAATTGATGATCTTGATCTCTATCTTTACCGTTCCAAAGATGGAAAAACGATTGGAGACTATATTGCGATTGACGCTGATGCAGATGCAGAAGAATCTATTTCGGTGAAAAACCTTCCTGATGGAGAATACACGATTAGTGTGGATGGTTACGCTACTGCCGGAGACAATACCGATTTTGATCTTTCTGTAACTGAAGCAAAAGTACTTGAGCCTGGAGAAGAGGGCGCTGGTAGCATTGAAGTAACTGGAAAATCTAGCTTTGATTTAGGAGTAGGAAAGAAAGCGACAACTGATGTTAAGATCACAACTCCTCAAGAGAGTGGTAAGTATACAGCTGGCGTATTCTTAAAGGACAAAACAAATGGAGAGATCCTTTCCATTATTCCAGTTGAAACAGATGGAGAAATGGTTAATGTAGTAGCTGGAGAAAATCGAATTGAAACAGCGATTGAAGTGTCGAAAGAAATGTACCCTGAAGGAACAACTTCAGATACTGTCTTCATCGCAACAGGTTTTAATTTCCCAGATGCACTATCTGCTGGACCTCTTGCAAGTGCTTATGATGCTCCGATTCTTCTCGCAGGAAATAACGGAATGCTTTCAGATGAAGTTCTGAATGAAATTTCTCGTTTGAAAGCGAAGAATGTCATGATTCTTGGTGGAGAAAACGTTATTTCTAAGAAAGTGAATAATCAACTTGCTAACATTGGAGTAAGCACAGCAGATATTAAACGCCTAAGTGGTGACACGCGTTATGATACAAACGTACAAATCATCAATAAGCTTGCTGAAAAAGGAATCGATAGCAATGCCGTATTCCTTGCAACAGGTAAAAATTTTGCTGATGCTCTTAGCGCCGCTTCTATTGCAGGAATAGAAGATATGCCAATCATCTTAACTGATGGGGAGTCACTAACTGATGACGCTAAAAAGCTAATGGCAGGTAAACAGGTATACGTACTAGGTGGAGATGCCGTCATTTCTGAGGAAGTAGTGAACATGGCGAAAAAGATCGCGCCAACTAAACGTCTTGCAGGTGCCAATCGATATGGAACCCTAGTAGCGATTCATAAAGAACTTGGTTCAAATTCGGATAAACTGTTCATAGCAAACGGACTCAACTTCCCAGATGCTCTTGCCGCTTCTCCATTGGTTGTAAAAGAACATGGTAGCATGTTCCTTGTTGAAAACGATGAGGTGCCAAAAGAAATAGAGTCGTACCTTGTTAAGTACTTTACAACAACTGATGTTACAGAAGCGACAGTGCTTGGTGGAGATAACGTCGTTAACCAAAATGTAAGAGATCAGTTTAACAAATGGTTGAATAACTAAATTTGAAAAAAGCCGCTCATTTTTGAGCGGCTTTTTAATTTATACTTGCAATCATTTTCCGTTTATAACAATAATACTATTAGATACCATTATTCGACAGATTTCCAGGGGGGAAGCATGAAGAATGTAGTTTTTATTATAGCTCTCATAGGTTGTCTTTCACTTGTGATTGCTGGAAAGTTTCATTGGGATGATAAGATTGAACAGACAGGCGAGACGGTAAGTGCAGCAGTCGGACCTGATTCGGAAGTAGCAAAGAAAAGTGGGAAGCAAGCTAAAAAGCCTGTAAGTGATAAAGAACTTAAAAAGCTTGTTTCCAATTTTCCTGAACAGCTCCAGGAGAAAATGATGACTTCAAATGATCCGATTTCAGTCGTTATTGTCGGTTCTGAATCAATCGGAACTAAAGAGGATGGTCTTCAGGAAGTCGTTGATAAAGGATTGGAAGACTCCTATTGGCAAGGTGCCTTTAACGTTACACAATTAACTTTTGAAGAAGCGACAACAGAGACGCTTGTGGATGATGAACTGTATCATGAAGTCATTGAACAAAAGCCCGATGTTGTATTGTTAGAAGCGTTTACTTTAAATGATAATAGTAGGGTTGTAATTGAAGATGGACAACAGAATATCTCAACGACTATTTCTGAAATCAAAGATTCACTGCCAGGCGTAAGCGTCATGCTCATGCCTTCAAATCCAATTCCAGATCCAGGCTATTACGCAATTCAAATCAATGAGCTTGGAAAATATGCAAAAAAAAATGATTACATTTATCTAGACCATTGGGAAGAATGGCCATCTGTTGATGGAGAAGAAATTAATGATTATTTAACAGACTCAAGACCTAATGATAAGGGATTTGAAGTGTGGGGCGACTTCATCGTTGATTATATGAGCGGTAACTAATTTTAAGTCTTCCTTTTAAATAAGGAAGGCTTTTTGCTTTTTTCATCGTGGTTTTATAAGATGGAGTGGAAAGTGATCATCCTACGGATAAAAGGAGAATCAACATGGCACCTGTGAAAATAATGAGTGTGTTTGGGACAAGACCTGAAGCGATAAAAATGGCGCCACTAGTGAACGAATTGAAGAAGTATCCAGAAAGTATCACACCTCTTGTTGCCGTTACAGCGCAACACCGAGAAATGTTGGATCAAGTTTTATCTATTTTCGAGATAAATCCAGACTATGATTTGAATATAATGAAAAGTAAGCAGTCATTAGTGGATATTACCACCAGAGCGTTAAACGGACTTGATGAAATCATGAAAAAAGAAAAGCCTGATCTCGTCCTTGTACATGGAGATACAACGACTACATTTGCAGCGAGTCTCGCAGCTTTCTATAATCAGGTAGCAGTTGGACATGTAGAAGCGGGTCTTCGCTCTCACAATAAAATGTCACCATTTCCCGAAGAAATGAATCGCATGCTGACAGGCGTTCTTGCTGACTTGAATTTTGCACCAACCGTCCGAGCTTATGACAATTTATCAAATGAAGGAAAGAATACAGAAAGTATTTATGTCACTGGAAATACAGCAATCGATGCGTTGAAAAATACGGTGCGATCTGATTATTCTCATCCGATTTTGAACGAAATTTATGGTAAGAGAATGATTTTACTAACCTCACACCGTCGTGAAAATCACGGAGAACCAATGGAAAATATTTTTCGAGCAGTTAAACGTATTGTCAATGACCATGAAGATGTTCATGTAGTGTTTCCGGTTCATTTAAATCCTTTAATTCGAAAGTTAGCAGATGAAGTATTGGGTGGACATTCGCGTGTCCATTTAACTGAACCACTAGATGTTATTGACTTTCATAACTTTGCTTCACGAGCGACGTTGATCTTAACAGATTCAGGAGGCGTTCAAGAAGAAGCACCTTCACTAGGAGTGCCTGTACTCGTTTTAAGAGAAAATACCGAGAGACCAGAAGGTGTTTCGGCAGGCACCCTTAAACTTATCGGTACAAATGAAGAGAACATATACAGTTCTGCATCAATGCTTTTGACGAATAGTGAAGAATACACCCAGATGTCTAAAGCTTCAAATCCATATGGAGATGGGCAAGCATCCAAGCGAATTGTAGAAGCGATTTTATATTATTTTGGAGAGAGTACTTCAAAACCAGATCCATTTATTGAATGATACGGAACGATGAACCTTTTTGCATCATGATGCAGAAAGGTTTTTTAATTGGCTGTTTTCGCAGACATTGTTGCTATAAGAGTAGGTGGGATTTTGGATTCAGGATGCTCGCTTTCCGCGGGGTGGGAGGTGAGCCTCCTCGGTGCGCACGCCTGGGGAATCTCACCTGTTCCGCTAATCCAGCAGGAGTCGAGCACCTACCGTCCCAATCACCTTTGAAGTGTGAACTAAAATTGTTAAATTCTCGATTTTGGGTTCGACAGGGTATAAATGTGACAAACATCAACATAGTGCAAGGATGTGCCTGAAGTCATGAAAAACTATTTTATTCTTAGTAGGATTCGCTTATTTTAAGTGATTTCTGTAACTAGCATAGAACTTATGGGTTATCTGTAATAAAATGTAATAGAATATCATATTAGGAGAGTGAAATATGAAGAAAAGTGTTTATGTCGGTTTTATCTTGTTTTTTATGTTTTTTCTAATGCCATCATTTGCTTCTGCAGAAAAATACATAGTCATTGATCCAGGACACGGAGGGAGTTTTACAGGGACATCGGGGTACTCTGGAGATCAGACAGGCTTTTATGAAAAGGTCGGTACGCTTGAAATTGGATTAAAACTAAAAGAAAAATTGAAAGGGACAGATATCAAAGTCTTTATGACTAGACAAACGGACCGTGATTTTGCGGATGATTCTAAAGAAGATTTAATTGAAAGAGTGAAGATCGCGAACAATTACGTGAAAGGAAATAATGACAATTCGATGTTTATTTCCATTCACCATAATGCTTATCCGTATAGTACACTCGTTAGAGGATATGAAACCTATTATTATAGTAAAGCAGCTGCATGGGACGAGGAGTATCCTCCTGATCCAATTCAAGTCAATTTTGAATCGGAAAGTCGACGTCTTGCGAATATCGTTCACCCTTCCGTACTGAAGGAAACCGGATTACTTGATAAAGGGATTCAAAACGATCAAGCCTTTTTTGTGATTCGAAATACGCAGATGCCTTCCGTGCTCGTTGAATTAGGCTATATGTCGAACCCTTCAGAGGAAAGTAAAATTAAGACAAATCGTTTTCAGAATGATGCAGCAGAAGCATTAGCCAATGCCGCCATCAATTTCTTTAAAGTTTTTGAAGTCAAAGATAGGAATGGGAATGAAATAAAGCAATTTACCTCGCGAAGTAGTGCCATTGCGTATGCAAAGACGCTGAAAAACGTTACTGTATTCGACAAAGATAAGCAAGAGACAATCTATGATTCTATCAACGCTCGATATGAAGTGGTTATAAAAGGAAATGATGAAGTAGAATCATTCACAGAACTTTCCGATGCAATTACGTATGCAAGTGCTCGTAGCAATGCAAAAGTAATGGATAAAAAGAGCGGGACAGTCGAATGGTCGAATTACTTAATACGACCATACCAGATTCAGAACGCTAAAGGAACGAGCCAGGGAAACTATTATGAATTAAGTCAGGCAATTGCAGCTGCGGATTCGATGCAGAATGTGAAGATTGTTAAACGGTCATCAAACGATATCCTCTGGACAAATAATTCCGGTGAAAGTGTTACGAAGTCAGTTGATCGGAAAGCCCTTTCTGGAATCAATCGATTTGAAACAGCAGTGAAAATTTCAAATGAAATCTATCCTAAAGGATTTAGTACTAATAAAGAAGAGAAAACAGTTATCCTCACAAACGGTTTAGGTTATGCTGATGCGTTGTCAGTTGGTCCGCTTGCTGCCCAATTAGGGAATGCTCCGATCCTTCTGACAAAGGATTCCTCTCTTGATTCATTTTCTGAAAATGAAATCAAACGATTGAAAGCTGATAAAGTGATCTTGATCGGGGGGCCGAATGCAATCTCGCCAACTGTTGAGAAAAGGGTGAGGCAATTGGGTGTGAAGGTTGAACGGATAGGGGGAGAAACTCGATACGAAACGAACCTATTAATTAATAAAAAGCTCAACAATGATGTGGAAGGTGTTTTTGTAGCGAATGGTTTAAGTTATGCTGACGCACTCGCAAGTTCGCCTATCGCTTCATCATCCAATTGGTCCATAGTACTAACCGATAAAAATGAATTATCAGATGAAGCACTCGAATACGTAGATGGAAAGAAGACGAAAATTTTGGGTGGAAAAGACGTTATGTCTACAAACATCGACAGACAGCTCTCAAACTTAAACGGTTCATCAAGTGTGGAACGTTTATCAGGAGAAAACAGATATGAAACACTTGCGGAGATTTTGAAAGAATTCAGTGGAGAAATGAAGTCAGACACTGTGTTACTTTCGATTGGCCAGGATTTCCCTGATGCACTTGTATCTTCTGCTTTATCTGTGAAGACAGGGGCGCCACTTGTTCTAGTTAGCAAAGAGTTGAATCCAACCGTACAAGATGTGTTATGGGACTATGGGATTGAAAATCGTGTTACTTCCTTATTTACAGTTGGAGGAAGAGTCGAAGAAAAGCCAATAAAACAAGTAATCAACCGTTTGTACTAAAAGAGCAAAATGAACATAATCATGAGTTTGGAGGTTTTTATGAAGAAATCAATAGGATTGTTGGTTTTGCTTCTTCTTATCACGACAGGTTGTGGAACAGCGGCGATAGACAACAGTGCAAAGAATGAAGATGCTAAACAAAACGAGGTAAGTGGAAAAGTCGATAAAAAAGAAGCGGAGGAAAAAATCGATTTAACATCGTATAAACCTAAAACAGGTGTTAAGAAAACATTCACTTCTCAGGATAAACTGATGTTTACTGAATATATTGTTGATCAAAATGACAAATACATTCAAAGAATCATTACTCTGGGTAACATGGAAACAAATCAGGTAGTGAAATGGACTGCAGATCAAGCCACCATCGTTTATGAAGAAAGTAATTCAGGTGAAAAAGAGAGTATGCTTGATGATTTTGAAGCAGTAGAAGAAGTCGATACTATCCTAGCTCAGCCTCAAAAGGAAGCTGAATTAGAGATTACCAAGGTGGATGGAATTGAAGTCCCTTTTGGGACGTTTAATGATGTCATTAAAGTTAGCAAGAATCAAAGTAAAGAAGAGATGCGGATCACAACATTTTATGCTCCGGAAGTAGGGCTGATCAAGCAGGTATTTGAGCTAACTGGAGATCATCCAGATCAAGAAATAGCGGTTCTTAACTCAATTGAATAACTAATTAAAAAGCAACCGTGATGGTTGCTTTTTATAATGGATAGGTGTAGAAACAAGTCATTCTGCAAAAGATGGTAATTCAGGTGAAATTGTGAAAGAATAAGTTGGTAATTACTTCTTGAGAAAAACATTAAGATTTTGTAAATTACGGCTGAATAAGGAGGTGGATTGGCGAAATACTGTGGAGAAATGTCGGTATATCAAGGCATTTCACCTAATTTCAACTGGTTTTGATTTTGGTAGACGGCTGAAGCGGAATTATATAAAATATATTAAGACGTTTGTAAATATAAATGTAGTTAGAGTAGGAGTTAAAAAGCGAATGTTAAAAAAATTACTCAATGATTGGCGAAATAACAAAGATTTGCTTTATCATCTGACAGTATCTGAATTGAAGTCTAATACAGCAAGAACGTATCTTGGGACTTTATGGTGGATTGTGGACCCGATTCTTTACATGGCTATCTATTACTTTCTCGTGGGAATTGTATTAAATAGAGGTGGAGATGATTACGCTGTTTATCTCTTTACCGGCTTGATTCCACTTAAATGGGGAACGGCTTGTATGGTTGATGCTACAACCGCTATTTCTTCTAAAGCAAGAATTCTCCAACAGGTGTATGTCCCAAAGCTTACCTTTATTCTCGTAAGGCTTGGTGTTAATACGTTTAAGTTTCTCGTTAGCTCAATTATTATGGTTTTATTCCTCTATTTTAATGGGGTTGATTTATCGATCAACGCGTTTAATTTCTTTATTCTAATCATATTCAATATCCTTTTATTACTTCCGATCATGATTATCATGGCTCATATCGGAGTGTACCTGAAGGATATCAAAAACATGATGCAATACATTTCACGAACTTTGCTTTATTTATCACCGGTACTATTCAGGATGGACCGTGTTCCTGAAAGGTTGCGGGAGCTCCTTTACTTAAATCCATTTACGGATTTTCTAGTTTCCTATCGAAATATTTTTCTATATAAGCAACAACCGCTTTGGGACAACCTCTTTATAATATTAGCTTGCTCATTAGTACTATTGTTCATTGGGCTTCGCATTTTGAACAAATACGACAAACAATACGCTAAGGTGATTTAATTGAAAAAAGACATCATTGAAGTTAAGAATTTATGGGTTTCGTATCCTGAACACTCGGATAATCCGATGAAGCAATTATTTAGTAAAGATAAAAAGCAATTCTGGGCATTAAAAGGGCTCGACTTTACTGTAAAGAAAGGTGAAGTGCTCGGCATTATTGGACGGAATGGGTCTGGGAAGAGTACTCTTCTCAAGCTTATGAGCGGTTTGATAGAACCTGACAAAGGCAATTATCATGTCGAAGGAAAGCGCCCGATGCTGCTCTCTCTTGGGGCAGGTTTTCAACCAGAGCTATCGGGATTAGAAAATATTTATCTTAACGCGCTGCTTTTAGGAAACCGCAAGAAGAAAATTGATGACAACCTTGAGGCCATCATTGAATTTTCAGAGCTAGACGATTTTATTTATAAACCAGTTAGGACCTATTCTTCTGGTATGAGAGCAAGACTTGCATTTTCAACCGCGATCATGTTGGACCCAGAAATCTTGTTGATCGATGAAGTCCTTGGCGTAGGTGATTCTGCATTTCAAAAGAAATGTAAAGATGCCATTTTAGAAAAAATCCAACAGGACCGCACCGTTATTCTTGTGACACATTCATCAGGACTTGTGAAGCAAATATGCGATCGGGTCGTTTGGATTCACCGTGGGGAACAGAAAGCGGTCGGCGATACAAAGGAAATTGTCGAACAGTACGATGAATTTATGAAGGCGAAACAGAAATGAAGCAAATCTTAATGATTCTTTTTAAAGACATCGATTATGATGCAAGGGTTCAACGCGAAGCCATTGCTCTTGCGGAGAGTGGATACGGGGTTTTGATCTGCTGTTTGAACGAATATGATACGGAACCCCCATTCTTGCATGATGCCATTCAGATACACAAGTTATCAATATCAACGAAGCAGGCAAAGAAAGGAATGGCAAATGGATCATCTAAGAAGCCTTCATTGCTAGCCAAAGCAGTGAGAAGTCCGCTGATTAAACTTGCAAAGGATCAATATGCAGGGTACGAGTTTTTTAAAAAAATTAAGCAGATGATGGCATCTCAAACGATTCATGCTGTTCATTGTCATGATTTAAATACACTGTCTTCAGGTAAGCGATTGGCTGAACATTTTCAGTGTAAGTTGGTTTATGACTCGCATGAGTTATTTAACGAAATGACTGGTCGGAATGAACTTGATCGTCGCTATGGCTATTTTATGGAAGGGCAATTACTTAAACATGTCGATCGGTTGATTTCCGTTAATCCATTTCTGCTCGACAAATTTGAGAAGCGGTATGGTCAGTTACAGCCTGCAATCTATTTGCAAAATATCCCGCTGTTACGTCTTGAAAAAGAGCGGAAGAATGATCATTATTTTCATCATCTATATGGCTTAAGCACAGATAAGATCGTGCTGTTATATCAAGGTGGTTTTTCTAAGAATAGAGGCATTGAGCTATGTGTAAAAGCAATGAAAAGGTTAGATCATAAGTATGAACTTGTCCTTCTAGGGGACGGGGATATTAAAGGCGAACTGGAGAAGTTAGTGAGTGACGAAAACCTAGAATCACGTGTACATTTTCATCCCAAAGTTTCGCCTTCAGAAATTCTTGCGCTGACGAAAGAAGCTGACATTGGTCTCGTTATGTACGAAAATGTTAGCGAAAATAACTACTACTCGACGCCAAACAAGATTTTTGAATACATGTTGATGGGACTACCCGTAGTATCTTCTAATCATCCAGGGAAAGCTTATTTATTAGAGGAATTTGATTTTGGTTTAGCGGTTGAGGAAAGTGAAACAGCGATCGTAAAAGCCATTGAAACGATTCATCAGAGGAATGACTATTATGTCCAAAAATGCCAGGAAGCAAGTAAGGTATTAAATTGGCCGATTGAATCACGGAAGCTTGTTCGCATGTACAATGAATTACTCTCTTAGATACGAAATGGAATGATTCGCTTTTTTGAGAATGAGTACCGTAAGTGAGGAGTTGTAAGTATGAAACTGGTCGTAATGGGTCTTGGTTATATTGGTTTACCTACCGCAGTCATGTTTGCGAAGCATGGCGTTCAAGTGCACGGTGTCGATATAAATGAGCAAGTCATCGAAACGTTAAAAAGTAAGACGCTTCACATAGAAGAGCCAGGACTCGGCGAAATGCTTGTTGAAGCGATCGATTCCGGCAATTTAACGTTTGGAACATCGCCTGTGCCTGCAGATGTTTTTATCATAGCTGTGCCAACACCTGTAAATCCGGATAAAAGCGCAAACTTAAATTATGTTCGCTCGGCTGCAGAAATGATCCAGCCATTTTTGAAAGAAGGAAATCTTGTTGTCCTTGAATCAACAAGTCCTCCTGGTACAACCTTGAAAGTGCTTTCTCCTCTTCTTGAGAAAACGGGACTGAAGGTCGGAAAAAATTTACATGTTGCTTATTCTCCAGAGCGTGTTTTGCCAGGAAAGTTACTTGAGGAACTTGTCAATAATAATCGGATTGTAGGTGGAGTGAACACCGATTCAAGTGCGATAACAGAGAGAATTTACAAAATTTTTGTAAAAGGAATTATCCACCAGACTGATGCGACAACAGCAGAAATGGTAAAATTAATGGAGAATACGTATCGTGATGTAAATATCGCGCTAGCCAATGAACTTGCAAGGATTGCAGAAAATGTCGGATGTGATATTTGGAAGGCTGTCGAATTAGCCAACTGTCACCCTAGAGTTAATGTTCATTCTCCAGGTCCTGGTGTTGGTGGACATTGTATTGCTGTGGACCCGTGGTTCCTTGTAGAAGCAAGTCCAGAAGATGCTACGCTCATTCGAACAGCTAGATCAATCAACGATGGTGTACCAGAAGTGATTGCCAGTCAAATTCAGGATCAAATTGAAGGTATTCATACACCGAAAGTAGCTTTACTTGGACTTGCCTACAAAGGAAATATTGGTGATGCTCGTGAAAGTCCTTCGCTTTCCATCTTGCAGCATTTAAAAGACAAGGGGATTGATTGTGCAGTTCACGATCCTTTTGTGGTAGATAAGCGAATCGAAAACCAATTTGAAACAGTAGAAGAAACAGTTGATAATGCTGATTGTCTGGTGATTTTGACGGACCATCAAGTGTATAAAGACTTAAACCTTAATGCTCTAGCTCCATTGATGCGACATGCTTTATTGTACGATACCAAGAATATGATTGACAAAATGAAGGCAGAAAATGCTGGATTTCATTATGAAAAAGTGGGTAAATCCCAAATCAACACGAATTTATTACATTTATAAAGGGTGAATGAGATGAAGGAAACTTTGTTAAATAAGTTTGAAACTGGTAATGCACGTGTTGGGGTAATTGGACTAGGATATGTAGGACTTCCGCTTGCTGTTGAGATGGCTCAAAAAGGATTTGAAGTATATGGCATCGATGTATCTACAGAAAAAATGGACATTCTAAATAACGGGAAGAGTTATGTGATGGACATTTCTGATGAGCAGGTTGAAGCGATCATCGGAAAAAACTTTTTCCCTGGAGATGATTTTTCAGTCATCTCTAAACTTGATGCAGTTAGCATTTGCGTACCTACGCCACTTGCGAAAACGAAAGAACCCGACGTTTCATATATCAATGCTGTTGTAGAGAAGTTAGTTGAATATATGACTGAAGGAACTCTTGTTGTTCTTGAAAGTACGACTTATCCTGGAACTACTGATGAATTAATTAAAGCAGTTATTGAAGAACAAACGTCCTTCCGTGCTGGTGAAGATTTCTTCCTTTGTTTCTCACCTGAACGTGTCGATCCAGGTAACCAGCAATTTAATACAAAGAACACACCAAAAGTTCTTGGCGGAGTAACGAAGCCGTGTCTTGAACTTGGTGTTTCTCTTTACAGCTCATTCCTTGAGAATATCGTTCCTGTTAGCTCAACAAGCGTAGCAGAAATGGTTAAGCTACTTGAAAACACGTTCCGTAGCGTAAACATTGGACTTGTTAATGAGCTTACAATGATGTGTGATCGAATGGGAATTAATGCTTGGGAAGTTATTGATGCAGCTGCGACCAAGCCGTTTGGTTATATGCCGTTCTATCCAGGACCAGGTATTGGTGGACACTGTATTCCACTTGATCCAGCATACCTTTCCTGGAAAGCAAAAATGTTTAACTTCTACAATCGATTCATTGAGCTTGCAAGCGATGTGAATGGTAATATGCCAAGGTACGCCCTTAACCAGGCAGCAGATATTTTGAATGATAATGAGAAATCCATTAAGGGGTCTAAGATCTTTATTCTTGGTATGGCTTATAAGAAAGATATCGATGACCTACGCGAATCTCCTGCGCTTGAAATTTATCGCCTTCTTGAAGATAAAGGGGCTCATGTATACTACCATGACCCGTTCGTTTCTAGCTTTAAGAATGGAGATGAAGTAGTTTATTCCGTGGAATTAAACGATCAAAATCTAGATGATGCTGATTTGGTTGTGATTGCAACAAACCATACAACAGTCGATTATGATTATGTGATCGATCGTTCGAAGCTCATTTATGATACGCGGAATGTAACGAAGAATTATAAAGATTCGAAAGGTAAAGTAACGCTTCTCGGCGGACAGCAGAATTTTGATTTACCTACGAATGTTGAAGAGAATTCAAGTGTGAACCCTAAGTAATTGAAGTAAAAGGAGAATTCTAAATGAATTTTGATGTTAGCCCATTTTATACAGAAAATATTGAGGTTTCTATTAATGAGGGTTGCTTAAACAACAAACTGATCAAAGACGGAAGAAAAGCAAATTCCCTTCTTGTTCTTTCTGGTAATGGGGAAACACAAGCTTCATTAGAACTAGCAAGACTTGATCAACGTGTTACGGAGCTTGTTCGTTTTGATGAGGAATTGCAATATAAGAATGAAGCTTATCGTTCATTACCGCGAGAGCTTCAGGAGAAGTTAATCCTTCAACAAATTAATTTCTATAACTCGGAAGAACTTCATTCATACAAGGCAGAAATGGTTATTCTAGAAGGCTCTTTCACGAAACGTTTTTTCGAGGAAGCATTCCTTGCAGCAGTCCACGCTATATTGGCGAATGAGATTAAAGGCACGCTTGCTGTGAAGTTACCAATCAACGTAGAAATAACAGAAGATATTTCAGAAGTAGTGCTATGTTTAAATCAGTTTTTCGTAGCCACATCTATGGGATTTGAAGATGGATTTTTCTACTTCCAGGGCGAACCAAGAACAGTACTTCCAGAGGAACGTATCAAACAGGAAATCTCGAGCGGACTGTTAGCGGCTATTTTAAAACTAGAAAAAGCATACCAAAAGTTGAATAAGAGTCAGCAGGGAGTACAAAAAGAAGATCGTGCAGAAGAGGAAGAAGATGCAATTGCTCGAGCGGTCTCTAATCAAAACCTTGATCAAGTGATTCAGCAGCAGTTTCAAATTCGCGAACTCAACGAACAGTTGAAAAGTTTGAAAAATGATTCAAAAAAGAAAGAAAAGCAGCTTGCTCGTGTTACTCAGAAATATAATCGTGCACAGCACATTGTAAACCATATGGACTCGAATGCATCAGCCAGGTATTTAATTGGTGATGCCATGATGGGTTCTACCAAATCATTCGGTCGTGCGATTCGTCTGCCGAAGCGACTTGTTCGAATTTATCGTGATGCCAAAAGTGGTAAAATTGGCCGCATAAAGAATGGTTCAGGATCGTTTGAAATCGAACCAATCGATGATGGGAATGCCATTCTTTTTGTTCCGACGAACGGAGCTGGGCTTGGACATCTCACAAGGTTGCTTGCGATCGCAAGACGTGTAAAGCGCATTGACCCTTCTAAAAAAATTATTTTTCATACTACTAGTTCAGCGATGCATTTGATTCTTCAAGAGGGCTTTCTTGGCTACCACTTACCTTCAAAAATGCTTTTCCCACCGGAAATGAGCGCAAAGCAATGGAATGCGATGTTGCGTGACCATCTGGAAACGGTCATCAGTATTCATCAACCAGAGACGATTGTATTTGATGGTGCGTTCCCTTATGCAGGTCTTGTTGCCTCCATGCGTAAGAAGGATGGCTTGAGAAAGATCTGGGTGAAACGTGGTCAACATAAAGAAGGTAAAGCTGAGCTCGTTGAATCAAAGGAAAGTGAATTTGATGAAGTATATGTTCCAGGTGAAGCTGGTGGACAAAACAACATGAGAAAAGAAGGAATCAAAACATATTGTGAGCCAGTTTTGTACCTTGATCGAGAAGAATTGAAGGACCGTGAAAGTGTTCGTCGCCAATGGAATATTCCAGAAGGTATGAAAATGGTGTATGTACAGCTCGGTGCTGGAAAAATTAACGACATCCATTCAACGATTTCGATTCTACTGAATGAATTATTAAAGCGAGAAGATGTTTTTGTTGTGATCGGAGAATCGATTATTGGAAATAGGATGGACCTTAAAATGGATCGCGTCCTGACATTAAGGGACTATCCTAACTCCATCTATTTCAATGCATTTGATTTAATTGTTACGGCTACTGGATATAACACGTTCCATGAAGTCATGTATTTTGGTGTTCCATCTATTTTGATTCCAAATGAGAACACAAAAACGGATGATCAAGTAGCCAGGGGAATGATTGCTGGGAATGCTGGTGCGGCCATTGTGTTAAGAGATCCAGGAGCTGCTGACTTTGAAAAAGCGATTGAAGAAGCCTTAGATGAAGAAAACAATCGCAATATGAGAAAGAATGCTCTTTCTCTTGTGAATGAAAATGGCGCACAACAAATGGCTGAAATGATTATACAAAATGTAGCCGCAAAACAATAGAAATCTATTTGGGAGAGTGATGATGGTGAAACGAAAAATTTTAGTGCCAATCGCATTTAATAACTGGGCATTGACTGATGTGAACGAAAATCGATTAACGAAAGAATGGATCGATCATCGTATGGAGATTTTTATGAAATACACTTGTAAAAGTCTTAAAGCTCAAACAAATCAAGATTTCACTACGATCCTTCAATACGATCAGCGCTCAGAAGAGCATGTGATGAACGCACTGAAGCAACATGATCCACTTCCAGAAAATATTAGATTCGTACCGAAAAATGCTTACAATAAGACACTAGAACGCGAAATTCAAGATTACGATGAAGTATATTTCGCACGAATCGATTCAGATGATATGTACCATAAGGGATATTTTGAATTTCTTAAAAATCATCAGCCTGCTGAAAATACTGAAGCGCTTATTAACCAGTTTGGCTACTTCTATGATGAGTATTCAGATAAAGTGGCAACGGCTAAGATACAATCGCCTCCATTCTATACATTAATTTATAATGTAGCTGAGTATTTAGAAGGAAAACGACATCCTGTTAAAGGTCATCTATCCGTTCATAACTTAAATCATGAATTGTTAGAGCCAAGAAACTATGTCCAAGTTATTCATTCCAACAATATGTCGACATCTTTCGAAAATAGGTATATCGATGGTTTGATTGAGGATGAGAATGAGAAAAATCGAATTCTCAGTAATTTCTGGGGATAAACAAGTATTTAAAAGCTGTCGGTTCTATCCGACAGCTTTTTTTACTAGTTTCTTATTTAAATATTGAACAAATTGGGTGACTATCCTTTTTTGAACATGCAGAATCATATATAATTCAAATAAATGGTATTCAATTAAACAGCTGCATGTGCAGTATAAAACAGGAGAATGTCATGTTAAAAAACCAATTGGCGCACTTGCAAAATGAAAAATTCTCTTTACCTAAATCACAGCTAGCAAGATTGAAATGGTGTGGCTCGAGAGCATCAGGTCGCCATATCTTACAAATCAGTCAAACACCAGGTATCCTATCATTAATAAATGAGGATCCTGAATTAGACGTTGTGAATGTCTTTCATTCAAACCACCATGCTATCATTATTGATCATCCGGCAGTAAAGTTTTGTCAGTCTTCTTTCTGGACAGGAAACCTAGTGAACACTATTCCGTTTCCAACCGATTATTTTAATGCAATTGTGATAGAGGATACGATGTTCGAAGCCTTTCCAACTAATAGTGACAGTGATGTTCCACGTGTTCTTAAACCGAATGGGAAAGTTATTGTATCTGTGAAATTAGAAGAAGCAATTGAACTTAAGGATCATTGGAAAAAGCTTCTTACTCATTTTCAAGAGATTGATAAACGTGTAGATGAACACTATGTATGTTGGGTGGGTCGAAACTCACAGAAAGATTCTGAAAACACTGAGCAGAGTACGGCTGAAAATTTGTTCAAAGATATGATGAATGCTTTTAACAAAAAGAACATTGAGAAAAGTATACGATTAGAAGAATCGCTTCAACATAAAAAAGACCAGGAGTTAGATTTTCTGGAAGAAAATAAAAAGCTTGCGATGACGATTCCCTTTATGAAGAAAAAGCAGCTAGCCAGAATTGATCATTTGCAACTGAGCGTTGAAGAAGAGAATCATATACTGCAAGAAACAGAAGAATTCAAGATACAGACGAAAATTATATCAAACGAGGAGCGTCTGTCTCAATTCCTCGACGGAAGAAAAGTGTCGATCGTATTAGGGGATGGTGACTATTATAGACAAAAAAGTTTGAACTTCGCTCATCGTTTAACGGACACATTAATGAGTAAAGGGATGAATGTTGTCTATATTTGTAAAGATGAAAACAATGGGATTCGTCCAACTAAAAATGGGGTAAAGAATCCCATACAACTGACCTACAACGAATTTGAGGAATTGACACACATTTTCAATGAACCTCTTTTATTTTTAACGTCTCCATCTCTTTCACTAGCAAAAAGAGTTGGCCGATTCCAATGGAAGAAGTGGAGTATTTTCTATTTTCCAGATGATCTAAATGAAGAGGATGAGGAAGTTCATATGTTTCTAATGAACACGCTTCATTCGGAAAATTTTCATGCTCATATGGGAAGTAAGTTTCCTATTCTGACTCCTGAGAAAAATAGCTTTGTTGAAGGATCAACTAGATTTGATTCTTCCCGACTTACCATCGGTTTCATAGGAAATCTTGGAGAAGAAAAAGTAGACTATCGAGCGATTAAAGAGATGCTTGTCGCCAATCAAGGATTAGTCGTTGAATTGATCGGATATAACGTACCCAAAACGAAACCGATTCGTTCCAAACGACTGCTAATCAGGGAATATACTCAGTGCGAAGAGGTAGAGAAGAGGATCGATCGATGGGCAGGGACAGTCTTACCAGTGCGTCATCCAAATGAGATGTCTGTTTATCCATTGCTCTCAATCGATGTTCCGCTAATAGATGTAAAGAACTGGAGTGCACCAATTCAGGAGCATGAAGTCTTCTCTTTAAAAACGATCGAGAAGTTAAGTGAAGTTCTAGATGACTATCTCCCAGCTGATTATAAGGCGGTGCATTGATGAGAATACTTTACATTTATCGGTATCTTTTATTAGGAGGGGTCACGACCCAGTTGGCAAATAGGTTGGGGTATTTACGCTCAGTGAGCGACCCACATTTTATATTTTTAACAAATCATGGAGGGAGAACAGCATTTGGTGACTATGACAAGCTGCACGTTATGGATGAGCCCTCTAGCATTTATGAATATATAAAAAAACACCAATTTGATCTAATCGTCGCGATTGATACAAAGGAAATCACCGATTACCTCATTGAAGTCAATTGTGATATTCCGATCGTTCAAGAAGTTCATGGTATCTCATACAAGCTTAACTATCTCGTAGAAGAAGATTCAAATAAGTTCGAGGGATACATCGTTCCATCTGCTTACAGTAAAGAGCGAATTGTTGAAGACTATCATGCACCAGAAGAACGAACATTCGTGGTTCCTAACTGTTTGGATACCGATCTTTTCTCACCTGCAGAAACGGAATCGATTACAAATAAAAAGATTATTTGTTGGGTTGGCAAGTTAAATGATCATAAGAATTGGCAAGGTTTTCTTGATTTAGCTGAAAAGATAGCGAAGACTCGAAATGATTGCGTTTTCTGGCTGGTAGGAGGCGAGACAGCCTCAGTGAAAGCAACCAAACATTTCTTCAGTGAGTCGAATAAACGAACCCTTAGGATTCATTGGATTGATCGGATGGAGTATAACGAGATGCCAGAGCTCTATTCAATGGTTTCACAAAGCGGGGGTTGTACAGTCAGTACTTCAAAAGGTGAATCATTTGGTATGAGCTTAATAGAGGCTATGGCCTGTGGTTGCCCAGCAATCGCTCCTGAAGTCGGGGCAATCCCTGAAATCTATACGGGAAGTCTTCAACGTCTAACATACGAATTACATGACTTAACTTCATGTGCAACGATTGTTAACCAGTTGCTTGATAATCAAATAGAACGCCGAGAGCAAATAACTAGCGGATTGGAAAAAGTACGGCAGAACTACTCAATTGATCATGTAGTTACACAGTACTATGAACTATTAAAGCATTTGGCAAATTCACAAAAAGTCTGGTAATAGAACCAGGCTTTTTGTCTATGTAGGATGGGTGATATTCCTTGCTACTGAACAAACTAATACTAGCTCGATTATGAACGAAGTGTTAATTTTTGTTTACATGTATGATGCTTTCCTTAATCAACTTTTCAATCGAATGGTAACGAAGTATAATGAAAGAAGTGTTTTTATGTCGTATTCTGGTTAAGAGGGAAAGGATTTAATATGAAGGTTCTGTATATATCACAACATTTCCCCCCTGAGATAGGTGCAGCTCAAGCACGTGCCTATGATATGTCGATGAATTTAGTAGAAGAGGGCTGCGACGTTACTGTAGTCACTGCTTTTCCTAATCATATGTCTTCAAATAAATTATTCGAATCCAGCAAACACCTGGGTTTAGAAGTCATGCGTTCTTTTGTTATACAGGATACAAAGAAAAGTACGATTAGAAGAATGTTGAATTATCTTTCGTTTATGGTGACATCTGTGATATCTGGACTATTTTCAAAGAAAACAGATGTTGTCTTTGCGACAACTCCACAGTTATTTGTCGGGCTATCTGGTTATATATTAAGTAAATTGAAACGCGCGAAATTTGTCATTGAAGTAAGAGATTTGTGGGTAGACTTTGCAGAAGTGCTAAATCAGATTAATAATAAGAAGGCATTAAAATTAGCCCGTAAACTCGAGTGGTTTCTCTTTAATCAAGCCGATCATATTATCGTCGTCACTCATGGTTATAAACGTTATCTCGTTGAAAAAGGAATTTCCGAAAATAAGATCGATGTGATTACAAATGGAGTGAACCCAACAGAGACTGGCATGTTGCTACCTGAAGAGGGACGAATCATTCGAGAAGAATATGGGCTTCAGGATCAATTCATTATTCTATATGCGGGCAACATGGGAATTGCTCAGGGACTTGATACCGTCTTAAAAGCTGCTGAAATTCTAAAAATATCATCTTCTATTAAATTTGTTTTAATTGGTGAAGGTGCAGAGAAATCGCGGCTACAGAATTACAAAGAAGAAAAGGGACTTGAAAATGTTCTCATCCTTGATAGTCGAGCAAAACAAGAACTTAATGGTTTCTATGCAGCTGCGGATCTATGTCTTGTTATTTTGAAAAATCATCCACTTTTTGAAATTACAATTCCTTCTAAATTATTTGATTGTCTTGCAATGAATAAACCTATTTTGTTAGGACTAGGTGGAGAATCAAAAGAAATAGTGAAAAGTCTAAATGCAGGGCTCTATTTTGAACCCGAAAATCCTGAATCCCTTGCGAACGTCGTGATGGAAGCAACATCAAATCCTCAACTCATGGACCTTCTGGAAAAGGATGTAAGGAGTAAAATGTTATTAAAATACAATCGACAAGAACTATCTAAAGATTTAGCGCGATCATTACAAGCTACACTACATGATGCAAAAGGTTGGTCTCAATGAAAAAAGTGTGTGTGATCACTTCCATCCATTCGCCTTATGACGGTCGTATTTATCATAAGCAGTGTAAAAGTCTACAAAGAGCGGGTTATGACGTTGTTTTAATTGCTCCTAAACCAGAAGTTGCTGAGTCGGAGGACATACCCCTCATTACATTTAAACGTCCTTCAGGAGTCAAGCAGCGTCTTCAATCGATCCTTCACTTATATAGAATGGCTAAAAAGGTCCATGCTGATATCTACCACTTTCATGATCCGGAGTTAATGATTGTAGGTACCATGATTGAAATGTTCCTTAAGAAACCTGTTATCTATGATGTTCATGAGCATTATCCTAATACCATTATGGGAAGAGAGTACATTCCATCTGCCATTAAAGTACCAATGAAGATCGCGTACATCGGTATTGAGAAACTCTCGCTAATGAAAATAAGTGGTGTTATTTATACCACAGAAGAAATTGGACGTCGTTATTCACGGTATAATAGCTGTAAAATTGAAAACTATCCTCTAAAAGAAATGTTCCCTGAAGGTACAAGAGAAAAAGATCCGAATCAAATGATTTATCTAGGAGGAATTACTAAAATTAGAGGCGTTCTTGAACTTGTCAAAGGCTTCGGTCAAGCTGTAAAGAAACAACCTGAAGCGAGGTTGCTCTTTCTTGGGAGTTTTGAGTCAGATTCATTTAAAAAAGAAGTAGATGACCTCATCGATCAATTAGGGATTGAGAAGAATGTAACTTTTATAAGCAGGGTACCCTACGAACAAATATCTTCCTATGTTGATCGTTCAGCAATTGGTATTCTTCCTTATTTGCCCTATCCTAATCATCTTGTCGCATTGCCTAATAAATTATTTGAATACATGGCAGCGAGTAACGCGATCATTGCATCTAACTTTCCTCACTATGCAAAGGTTATTGAAGATAGTCGAGGAGGATTAGTCGTGAATCCTGAGGATCCTGACGACATTACCGCAAAAATTACACAACTATTAAATAGTCCTAAAGAAACGGAAGATCTTGGTGAAAATGCTAGAAAAGCCTTTGAAAATAAGTATAATTGGTCGTGCGAAGAAAAAAAACTGCTTAACTTTTACCGTGTGTTGTTACAAAACAAACGGTAAAGTTTGAAAAGCTTGAAAGAAGCGGGGAAATTGAATGAAAAAGCAATCAAGAATAAGAAGAAGGCGAAAAAAAAGCTTTCTTCGAAGAATGTTAACGTTCGTATTGCTGATTGTACTTGTTCTTGTGGGATATGGCGCTTATCTTGCATATAACGCCTATGATGCAGCTTCGGGATCCTATCAGGGCTTATCTCGAGGAGAGAAATCAGACTTGCGAGACGCAGAGGTAGCCGTTACAAAAGATCCCATCACGATTCTTATTATGGGAATTGAAGATTATTCTACTGGTGGGAAAAATGGCCGAACCGATACATTGATGGTCGCGACAATAGACCCTGATACAAAAAAAGTAAAGCTACTAAGTATTCCTAGAGATTCTAGAGTGGAGATCGTTGGTAAAGGTATCGAGGATAAAATAACGCATGCACATGCCTACGGTGGTACGGAAATGACGATTAATACTGTAGAAAACTTTTTAAACATTCCGATCGATTATTACGTGAAAGTTAACTTTGAAGGTTTTAAAGATGTGATCGATGAAATCGGAGGGATCACAGTTGACGTGCCTTTCGACTTCATTGCGCATACTGATGTTCCTGGTGGAAGAGCAGAGTTCAAAGAGGGGAAAATGGAACTTGATGGGACTGAAGCACTTGCTTATGCAAGAATGCGTAAGGATGACCCTCGCGGCGATTTTGGTAGAAGTGATCGTCAGAAGCAAGTAATTAAGGCGGCGATGGATGAAGTATCAACGGCTTCAGGGTTAATGAAGTTGGATGATATCGCTCAGCATATTGGAAACAACATTGAAACGAATCTTAAGCCAACTGAATTGTTTGCTCTGCAAAAAGCATATTCTGATATTAGTTCCTCAAATATAGAAAGCCTGACAATTGATGGAACGGATGAAAGAATTGAAGGAATATACTACTTTAAACCTGATGAGGAAAGTGTCGCATCATTAAGCCAGCAGTTAAATTCAATTCTAAATCCGTCTAATTAAGAGAAATCAAAAAGCATCCGCTTAGCGGATGCTTTTTATCGTCTCATTGTGCTGGTGAAAACAAGCAGTTTTTTTAACGTATTAATAAGCGGTTTACGCTGGTTGCCGATTAAACCAATGAGTTCTGCAGTAAATTGAAGCACAAGGAGGACTAAGATCAGTAAGAAAAGTGATCCCCACAATGTGGATGCTGAGAAAAGAATCGCTGTTATCCCAAAGAAAAAGCTTAAAAGGTAAATGATGATAACAGTGGATTGATGAGTAAATCCGATGGCGAGTAAACAGTGATGAATATGGAACTTATCAGGTGTTGATATTTTTTGTTTTCTCAAGATTCTTCTAATGATAGCGAAGAATGTGTCGAAAATTGGGACAGCAAGAATGATGACAGGAATGATAAGACTGAATACCGTTACACTCTTAAATAAGCCAAGCATCGACATAATAGCGATAGCAAAACCTAGAAAGAGTGCTCCTGTGTCGCCCATAAAAATACTTGCGGGATGAAAGTTGAAGAACAAAAAGCCGAGTGTACTACCGATAAGGATCACAGCAAGAGCGATAACGACAAGCTGCTGATCGAGTATGGCCATAGTTAGGATTGATCCAAGAGCAATTGTTGAGACTCCGGCTGCAAGTCCATCGAGTCCATCGATCAAATTGATCGAATTGGTTACTCCGACAATCCATAATACGGTGATGATGAAGCTCATAAAACCAAACTCAATTCTTCCTACAAAGGGAAGAGAAACAAATTCAACTTGTAGTCCAGATGATGCGACAATAACGGCAGCAATAATTTGACCAATGAGTTTAACCTTTGGCGAAACAGCAAACTTATCATCAAATACTCCAAGGATAATGATGAGGGTACCAGCAATGATGATTTCGGTCATATAAGGTGAGTAAGGCATGAGATATAAGAAGCCAGCCACTGTACCTGCAAAAATGGCAAGACCACCGGCAGAGGGCATAAGGCCTTTATGAACCTTACGTTGATTCGGTTTATCAGCTATTTTAAGTTTGAGTGAAACATATTTAACGATTGGTGTGGCAATTAACGTAACGCTTATTGAGATAATAAACGCTATGATATATTCTGTTAACGAATACAATGAAATCCCCCTCTAACTGAGGAATAGTAATTCATTCCTTTCATATCATATCAAAATAAGTGGGTTTTGCAAGAGATTCTTATCGTTCTATTTTCGGGAATTCCTGGTTTATATTCTAGTTTTCCCGAAGTATGGTCTTTCATGTTGAAAGACGGAAGTATATTTAATTACCAATACCCTTTTATGTTAACAAGTAATCTTTTTAGACATCATATTCATTATATAGCTGGTCTTTCAGAGTGATGATTGCCTGTCCACTTGTCATGTTGGTCATCCAATCTTTGAATCCTTCTTCTGATCCACTTTCTACGAATGTATGAATCTG
>CAWDWH010000028.1:0-8418 GCA_963805895.1 uncultured Bacillaceae bacterium | reverse complement strand
GAATATGGAAGAATGTAGTTATTTTCGAGTCCAAGATAATCTTGATCAATTACTTTGTCTTTTCCTTCGATGTGAATGGCGCCATCGCTATCAAAACTTATGACTGAATCAAGGATTTTGCTAAAACCGGTAAAGATCGCTTCATCAGCAGAAACATCTATATCCTTAAGCGATTGATCACTAATCACGGGTAAGACCATTTCAGATGCATCAAATGCTGTCCCAGACTGTTGCTTAACGAGAATCTCTTTGGTCACAACGTTTGCTTGAAGGACGTCAATCTCATTGGTAGAGAATTTATAGCCCTTTTCCTTTAGTTCCTTTTCAAACCGATTCGCATTCTGCTCGTCAGCAAGCGAGAAGTGATCCGGAATGTTTTGTTTGGCGGTTTTTTCTGCCGAGTAATACGAAATATAGCTGAGCGAAGAAAGAGCGATTGCTAGTGCTGAAACGGTCGTAATAATCGTAAGCAGAAGCGAGTTGGATTTCATTCGAAACATGATCGATGAAAGGGAGAGCACATCATTAATGTTCAAATAACCATCCTTCCGCTTTCGAATCAGGTTAGCGACGAAGCGAATGGATCCTTTGTAGAAAAGGTATGTGCCGATAATCACTGATCCAAGGATAAAGCCCATTACATTAAGAAGTTCACTCATAACTGAAAAATCGCCATCAAACAGCTTGCTGGAAACGTAATAGCCCGCCATGACCAGGGCGAGTCCAAGCACCCCCATGATGATTTCTCGAAAGGAAATGTTTTTTATCCGTTCTTCCGATTTAGAGGTCACATGGAACAATGAGAGAATGCTTTGTGCCTTGATAAAGATCCAGTTCGTCAGCATAATGACCCCGAAAATGGCGAAAAAAACGATCACCGTTTGCAGTAGGGAAGCGGGTGAGAAGTTAAGACTGGCAACCTCGGAAATACCGGTTAATTTAAAAAGCACCATTTGAATCAGCTTTGAGAAAGAAAAGCCAACAAAAATACCGATTGTCATGGATCCGGTATAAATGAGGAGATTTTCCACAGTGAGGATGCGAAAGATACGTCCTTTTGTCATGCCAATTAATTGAAAGAGACCGATTTCTTTCCCTCGCCGTTTGATAAAAATGCTGTTCGCATACACAAGAAACACTGTGACGATGATCACGAGCATCACGGATGCCGTTCGAATCGCTGCCGCCATCTTGAGTGAAGTTTCCGCATTGTCGATGCCTGGATCGTACTGAAGAGTGACGAAGGAAAAGTAGAGCCCAACACTAAAAATGAGGGCAAAGACATACAGATAGTAGTTCTTCAGGTTTTTCTTTAAGTTTTTTATGACCATTTGATTAATGTTCATACTGCACACCACCGAGCACGCCCTGTGTCTTCATAATGTCTTTTAAGAATGATTGGCGAGATTCTGTCCCTTTATTCAGCTGGGTATAAATCCGGCCGTCTTTAATGAAAATCACACGACTGCTGTAGCTCGCGGCAACGGGATCGTGGGTGACCATTGCGATCGTAGCATCGCGTCTCGCATTCAAGTCGCTTAGTTTATTCAAAAGATCAGACGCCGACTTTGAATCAAGTGCGCCGGTTGGCTCATCAGCAAAGATGATACTAGGGTGATGGATGAAGGCACGTGCGGCTGAGGTCCGCTGCTTTTGCCCTCCAGATATTTCGTTCGGGTATTTGTTCTGAATATCATCGATTCCAAGTTCTTGTGCGAGCGAATCAAATGCTGTATTCGCTTCTTTCTTGGAGACTTTTGCGATGGAGAGGGGAAGGAGGATATTTTCCTTTACAGTTAACGTATCAAGCAGGTTGTATTCTTGAAAAATAAAGCCAAGGTGACGTTTTCGGAATTCTGCTAGCTGCTTTTCTTTTTGCTTTGTCATTTCCTGTCCTTCGATTTTAATGGATCCGCCACTGACCCGATCGATTGAGGAGAGCACGTTTAATAGCGTGGTTTTCCCGGAGCCTGAAGCGCCCATGATGCTGATAAATTCGCCACGTTCTATTGATAGATCGATCCCCATGAGGACATCTTGTTTCATGAATTTATTTCCATAGCTTTTTTGAATCTTACTTGCTTCTAGTACGGTGGTCATAACTATTTCCTCCAATGTTTTGGTGATAGTTTCATTATAAAGAGGAGGCTTACACTCTTCCTTCGATTCGTCGAACAATAAGACGAAGCATGTGACATTGTTGTCACATGCCTCGTATCCGTTCAAAGTCATTCAGTTCAGGAAAGGTAAGGGTGAAGGCAGTACCGCTCCCGGGTTCTGAAGTGACATCAATTACAACTTTCAAATGATCGGCTGCTTTTTTAGTAAGGTAGAGGCCGATCCCGGATGCAGCTGAATCTTGATGGTTGGCAGTCGAGGTAAACCCTTTCTCAAAAATGCGCGGAAGATCACGATCTTCAATTCCTCGTCCTTTGTCCTGGATGGTGAGAAAAGGCTTCTTTCCATTCAAGCCACTTGTGATGCGGATGTCACTGTTTTCGCTGTACTTAACAGCGTTTGTCAGGAGTTGACGGAGCATAAAGGAGAGCCACTTGGCGTCGCTTAGCAGTTGAGTGACAGGTAAATCAAGGTCAAAGCCAATTCCTCGCTGTTTGCACCATGTGCGGAGCGGTGAGATTTCATTGACCAGAATCTTTTGGAGGTCGACTTTTTCGATATACAGGTCATTTTCAATCGCCGGCATTCGTTTCTGGTGAAGCTGCTGATCTAAAAGAAAGTGGATACGAAGCCACTCGTATGTAAGCTGCTCATTTAGCTCACGATCCGGGACGCGATCAATCAGTAGATGGAGCGTAGTAAGTGGTGTTTTCACTTCATGAATCCAGGCGACAAGATCGTCTTTTTCCACTTCGAGCTGGTTTTTCATTTGGTTGGTCTCGTCCTTAAGCTGTTCGATTTGATCGATCGTGACATGCTCCACCACTTTTTCAAAAGGACTGTTCGCCTGTGGGATACTCGTTAGATCAAGGTTGTTTTCCCGTTCTTCCAGTTCCCTGTAGAATTTCGTTTCTTTCACGAAACGTAAAATTAGAAAAAAGAAGAAGAGAAGAAGGGTTAAAAAAACCGCATAGAGAACAGATGTAAAAGAGATCGTCGGGTCAATCAATGTAATGAGAAGAAAAGCTGCTTCTATGAAAAGAACGAAAGCAATCCAGCTACGGCGTTCCTTTAAAAATCGCCACATCATAGCATTTCCACGGCCATATAGCCCTGTCCTACTTTTGTTTGAATCGCGTTCCCAAGATCGATCTCCGCTAATTTTTTCCTAAGTCGATTTACGTTGACTGTGAGCGTATTATCGCTAACAAAGCGCTGGTCGTCCCAGAGGCGATTGATCAACTCATCGCGCGTGACGATTTTGTTCTTTCGCTCAATGAGCATGTGGAGAATGATCATTTCATTTTTCGTCAGCTCAATGGCTGTTTCTTCAATCGTCACGCGGTTTCGCTCAGAATCAATGGTTGCTCCTAGCCAGGTTTTAAGCGTATTCGTCTCAGTATTGTAGTTGTGAACTCGCCTTAAGATCGCCTGGATTTTTGCAACAAGGACATCGAAATGGAAAGGCTTCTGGATAAAATCATCCGCTCCAAGGTTCATCGACATGACCATGTCAGTTGGATGGTCACGTGAGGAGAGAAAGATGATCGGAACGTTCGAATGATCTCGAATCATCCTGCACCAGTGAAAGCCGTCAAACTTCGGTAGTTGAATATCGATTATCGTTAGATCAGGATTCACCGCAGAAAATTCCTGCATCACCTGACTAAACTCGCTGATCCCATAGACCTCATATGACCATTGCTCGAGGCGTTCTTTAATTTCTTGGAATAGCGAGGTATCATCTTCAATTAATAGAATCTTAAACATCACACTCACCACACTTTGCTTCGTTATCTATGTCGATTATAGCAAAAAATTGGTAAGTGGAAATATCAGAAACGGAAACTAACGATTCGACAATTTCTAACAAAACCCGGGTGGTGACAGGCACCAATCAACTCCTCCTACCGCTGCTCTAAATCCTTCGCCGTCTGGCTGATCTGTACATCCTTTTCATTTTTTAACGTGCCAAACAGCACATCGACGAACGGAGTAGAAACCCCGTACCAATAATTTTCGTTTTTATAATGATGCAAAATGTGCGTTTTCTTGATCCACTGCCCAAACCTTGTTTTGGGCTTGAACGGTCGATGCGCAATATAGTGCTTCCACTCGTAGACGAAGAACATAGCCAGCAGTCCTGTACTAAAGGCAAGTGTGAAGAGTAAAGATCCGGAAAGAAAATAGAAGATCAAACATAGGAGCAGTAAATTCGGAAAGCTGTACCAAATCGGCAGGAATAATAACGTTAGATCATTCGGCATTTTGTGGTGATCATAATGCAATCGTTTAATAAGGTTAAGAAGAAATGGGTTCTTAGGTGTTTTAATGTGAAACAAAAAGCGGTGGGTGAGGTATTCACTAAACATGTAGGCGACAATACCGATGACGATAAAAGCTGGGACAAGGGGAGAGAGCGTCATTGTCAGTAAGAAGCCAAGAACGATGAGAAACAGGATAAACATGATCAAGATATCCAGATGGAAGAAAAAATCGCGGTACAATCCTTTCCCTTTCACGTTACATACCCCCATTCATTTTTGTTTTCCAAAGTTCCAAACTGGTCTCCATCATTTGTTTGGTCAGCGATTCTGCGTGGTCCAAATCTCCTTTTAGCGTAGCTTCGAGAAACTGGTCATAATAGTGCTTTGATGCTTCACGATGAGAAGGTTCTAGAAAGTATTTCTCAGCCATTTCCCCATAGATGTCTTGAAAACTATTAAGGATGAGAAGGTAGATTGGGTTATGTGAAAGTTCAGCGATGCTTTTCTGTAGCTTCCAATCAAAATCAGCATATGATTTCGGATCGTCCGTTAGCTCTTGAAGTGGGATGAAAAGCGAAATGATTTGGAGTCTGTGATGGAGAAGCGCGTCTCTGACATAAGCTGGTGCTAACGTAATCCGAAGCTCTAGCAAGTAGACAATAAATTCATCAGGTATGTCTTCGTGGTGCTGGAGGATGTTCACGATCGTCATTAAGTTACCATGCTTCCAATAATCATTAACAATCGCTCGAGAACCTTTCCGAATCGTGATCCACCCGTCACGTTCTAAACGCTGCAGAGCTTCTCGAATAGTAGGGCGACCGACTTGATAGTGAGTGGCGAGTTCTCGTTCAGGCGGGAGGGAGTCATTTGCAGACCATTCTCGTTCTAAAATAGAGTGGATGAGTTGTTTAGTGATTTTTTCGGACGATCGTTCTTTCATTAAGTGTGATCACCTCGGTTCTGGTAAGACCAGAGTTGTTATTGGTAATACCATTATAATATAAGGGGAGGGGAATATGGGGGATTTTGTCTGAAAATTCTTTCTTTTATTTCGGAAGGATAAAATTTGGTGTTTAATATAATTTTAAATAAAGGAAAAAACTAACACCAAATATTAGATAGTGAAAGAAGTTCCATACTTTAGTGAATCGGTTTTGTGGTTCTTAAAACAACGAGCATGAAAAGTGCCTCATCATACCATAGCCCAATAAAAAAATGACAAAACCACAAGCAAATTGACAGCCTAACAGAACATAGATTGTAACAATTTCAAAAAAATTTAAAGCAACACTTAGATGGTAATAGTTGAATATAAAGAAATAATCATAAATTTTCATAATAAAGCCCTCCAAATATTAATTATTATTGGAGGGACTCGAATAAACCTATTAAACTTCTTTTAATACTTCTTGAAATTTCTCTTCTTCCTCATTTCGAAATCCTTCAAAAATAACTTGTGAAATGTTTTCGTGATTAAAAAGGTAAGTATGCTCTTGATCGATGAACCCTTCTGGATAAGGGACACCTATGTAGTCGTACATATCAAGATCTTGCTCGTTTTCCACTTTATCTTCATCCACATGGAGTTGTTTTCGACCGTAAATCATGAGCTTTTTGTTGCCACCGTCTAGTAAGAGTATGGTTCCGTTTGGGAGTAATTTAATCATTATTTATATACAACTCCTTTTTTATTGTACTTTATACGTTTCTTCTTATCAGCAGGCTGACTAAAAGAAATGAGTCTTTTATTAGTTTTAATAAAGAGATACTTATGAATGAACTTTGCTGCGAAGTACACTAATAAGAATGTAAAGGAAATAGAAACACATAAAAAGATGCTATGCATTGCAGTTTCACTATCTTTTGTAGTTTGAAATAAAATATAACCAATACCAGGTCCAGAAATTAATAAGGGCACAAATCTCCCACTATTGTACCACTTTTCTGATTCATTTCTTTTATAATCAATTTCTGAGTATTTAGCAATCTGGTATTGAATCAACACAGTAGTTATAATAATGTGTACAACTAAAAAAATGATATAATACCATATACTTGTAATCCCAATAAAATAGAAAGAAACTTTTATGCTTGTTGTAAAGTAACAAACTGCTCCAATTACTGAAAAGGTACCCATGAAAACTATAGTTTCCATTTGAGTAGTATACGGATTTTTTATTAGTAATCTAATCATCCACACATGAATAAATACTAATAAAGGTAGGGTAATAAAATAAATTAGATTAATTTTGGGATATAGTAATGGTAAAGTACACATATCAAGTAGGACTAAGCAAAATAAACTTATTGTTGATCTGGTATTACTAGGTGCCATAAGGGTAAGATGTTCTTTCATATAATCTGGAAGATTCCGGTATTTTTTGTTTTCTGGTACCTTTAACATAATAACCTCCATAACTTATCACTACTTAAAAATCAAAGATGCTGTCGGTGGTATCTTTAAACCAACCTGCTACTGATTTCACGCCGCTTTGCACACCGTTTTTTATATGAGTTCCAATCGTTTTATTATTTATTTTAAAACCGTCTAGTAAGTATGCAGCTCCCATTGAAACTCCCAATGCAATTCCCGCACCAAGTAATACTGGAGCTCCGATCGAAACAGCTGCCGCAGAGACAGCACCTCCTAGGGCTAATGTAGCTGCTCCAATTGCAACATCAACAGCTGCATCTCCAATGATTTTTCCGGTATTTTCGTTGTTATTAATGTTTTTTCTAACATTATCTATTGCTGCAATTCCTACACCTGCAATTCCAAGTTTACTTTTTAAAGCACTAACTGCTCCAGCTTTGCTATTTAGGAATTTAGAAATACCCAATTTTTGTCCATTTCCTATTTTAACTTGCGAGGTAATATAGTTCTTTGAATAAATTTTATAATTCCTGCCGTTCTTAGGAGAGGTTTTAAATTTCGTATGTTTTGACTCAAAGACTTTATATCTTACTTCTGACCCCTTTTCTTTTATTCTTACAATTTTAAAGCCTTGTTTAACATCTCTTCCAGCAATAAATGCCCCATACCCATCTCCAACTCTTGCAGCAATAGGTCCTGGCCCTCTTACAGGTGCCCATACATCAAACTCAAAATCCATCTTGTTATTAGTAGACTTCTTCGCCTGCACAGCCTTCCCAACCGTACTTGTTCCAGCCGGATCAGATGACAATCCACTCATCACCGTCTTATAAGCCGGAATAGCACTCATCGTTCCTACTTGATAGCCACTAACCGAAATGCCCCCGCTTTTAAACTTGGTAGATACTTCTCTTATGTAATTCATAAGCGTTTGGCATTCTTGAAGGACGGTTTCTAAGTTGTTTGATTGGTTTTTGTCTAGTGAGTGAAGATCTTCAAGAACTTCTGTTGTTTTCTCGCGTCCTCTGAGAATAGTAGAGTTAAAGTCGTTTTGTGTAGTTCAGGTATGTAGATAATATCATTGACATTTCTGATAATTGAGTTACTTTCGCCAGTTAATTGCTCGGTGACGTTTAGACCTTTTTTGTAGCACATTTTATCCCTCATAATAAATCCCCCTGATTATTCATTAATACAGGAGGGACTCGAATAAACCTATTAAACTTCTTTTAATACTTCTTGAAATTTCTCTTCTTCCTCATTTCGAAATCCTTCAAAAATAACTTGTGAAATGTTTTCGTGATTAAAAAGGTAAGTATGCTCTTGATCGATGAACCCTTCTGGATAAGGGACACCTATGTAGTCGTATAGATCAAGATCTTGCTCGTTTTCCACTTTATCTTCATCCAAGTGAAGTTGTTTTCGACCGTAAATCATTAGCTTTTTGTTGCCACCGTCTAGTAAGAGGATGGTTCCGTTTGGGAGTAATGTAGTCATTACTTATATACAACTCCTTTTCTCTCGTACTTTTTTAGTAGGTTTTTATCAGACGGTTTATCAAAAAATACTAGTCTTATATTAGTTTTCATAAAGAAGTATTTATGAATGTATTTTGCAGCGAAATAGGATAGGAATAGGGTGAAAATGACTGTTGCG
>CAWDWH010000027.1:0-12398 GCA_963805895.1 uncultured Bacillaceae bacterium | reverse complement strand
ATCCTTCAAATTGACGAGTTCTAAAATAAACGTCGCCTTCAGATTCATAAGCGAAGTCCTTCTTAATAAGAGCGTCTATAAATGCAATGATTTCTTCCATATTGTCCGTTACTCTTGGATGCTCATCAGCTTTCTTTACCCCCAGAGCTCCAGTATCTTCATGATAAGCCCCAATAAAACGTTCTGCGACCTCAGGAACTTCTTCACCAAGTTCTTTAGCCGCTCGAATCAATTTATCATCAACATCCGTGAAATTTGATACATACCGTACATCATATCCACGATATTCTAAATAACGGCGGACGACATCAAACACAATCGCTGGGCGAGCATTACCAATATGGATGTAATTATAAACAGTAGGACCGCATACATACATCCTAACTTTACCCTCTTCTATGGGTTGAAATGATTCTTTCTTCTGAGTCAATGTGTTATATAGCTTAATCGCCATGACTTCCACTCCTCTTTCTTAGCGTTCGAACTTCCTCTGTTAATTTTAGTAATTCCTGTTCCATTTGTTTGAATTTATCTGCTACCGGGTCTGGCATTTTGTGATGATCGAGATTATGAGGGACTTTAACACCATTTTGAATCACAACTCGACCTGGTATACCGACGACTGTAGAATTGACTGGTACATCTTGCAAGACTACTGAACCTGCGCCTACCTTTGAATTCTCTCCTATCGTTATTGAACCTAAAACCTTCGCACCTGTTGCGACAAGAGTGTTGTCCTCTAGCGTAGGATGACGCTTACCCTTTTCTTTTCCAGTACCTCCAAGGGTGACACCTTGAAAGAGAGTAACGTTATTACCAATCTCACATGTCTCTCCTATGACTACACCCATTCCATGGTCAATAAAGCAGCGTTCACCAATTGTTGCTCCAGGATGAATTTCAATTCCTGTAAAAAATCGACTGATTTGCGAAACAGCTCTTGCAAGGAAGAAAAACTTCTTCTTCCAGAACCAATGAGCAACTCGATGTGACCAGATAGCATGAAGACCCGCATAAGTTAAAATCACTTCAAAATAACTTCTAGCAGCAGGATCTTGATCAAAGACTACATCGATATCATGCTTTAACGTCTTCCACATCTGTTTCACCCCTCTCTACTTATACTCCCAAAAAGTCTGACCCTTTGTTCAAAATGGTTGCCGAAGAAAGTTAATCCTACTAATAAAAAAAGCGTCTCTGTGTGATGATGCCATCACACAGAGACGCTTTTTGCGTGGTTCCACTCTGCTTCGAACATCCTTGTGAAATAAGAATGTTCCTTTCACCGATAACGGGGCGCCGCTTTTGCATAATAACCTTAAAGGCTTTACTCAAAAGACTCAGAGGTGCATTTCAATAAGTGAATTCTTAAGCCGCTTTCAGCCCAGGCAGCTCTCTCTATAAAGAATTTGACTCATTTACTTTTCCTCATCAACGATTGTATTTAATGTATGATTTTTATCCTTTTTTCATGTTAAGAACTTGATTCAAACGAGCATTAACAGCTTCTCTTCCAAGTAACGCAATAGCCTGAGGAAGTTCTGGACCATGTGTTTCACCTGTTGTTGCAACTCGGATTGGCATGAATAGTTTTTTTCCTTTGTGTCCAGTTGCTTTTTGAGTCGCTTTGATTGCTCCCTTTATGGCTGCTGGCTCAAACTCCTCAATCTCATTTAGCTGATTAAGAAAACCTTGCATCACTTCAGGAATCTGCTCTTCATTCAACACGGTCATTGCTTCTTCATTATACTGAATTTCCTGCTTAAAGAACAACTCAGTAAGCTCAACAATTTCTCGCCCGTAGTGAAGTTGCTCCTGATAAAGCGCAATAAGCTCTTTAGCCCATTCCATCTGGTCAGCTGTCATTTCAAGTGGAAATCTCCCAACTTCAATAAGGTGTGGAAGAGTAAGTTCAACGACACGTTCAAGACTCGCCTGTTTAATATATTGATTATTCATCCAATACAACTTCTGTGAATCAAATACTGCAGGAGACGTTGATAAACGACTTGGGTCAAAAATTTCAACCAGCTGATCTTTTGTAAACAGCTCTTCTTCACCCTTAGGAGACCAGCCAAGAAGGGTAACAAAATTAAATAATGCTTCAGGAAGGAACCCTAAGTCATGGTACTGTTCAATATACTGTACAATCGACTTGTCTCGCTTACTAAGTTTTTTCTTTTGATCATTAACAATTAACGTCATATGACCAAACTCAGGGGGCTCCCAACCAAACGCCTCATAAATCATCAGCTGCTTCGGTGTATTCGAAATATGATCATCTCCACGCAGAACATGAGAAATCTTCATATGGTGATCATCGAGGGCCACTGCATAGTTATAAGTTGGAATGCCATTCTTCTTCACAATAACGAAATCACCAATGCCATTTGATTCAAACGATACGCGTTCTTTCACAACGTCATCAAAAGCATATTCTTTGTCTCGTGGAACAGCAAAGCGAATGCTAGGTTCTCTGCCTTCGCTTTCTAGTTTCTCACGCTGGTCATCTGTAAGGTGACGACACTTTCCTGAATACCGAGGCATTTCGCCGCGTGCGCGCTGAGCCTCACGTTCTGCCTCAAGCTCATCCTCTGTACAATAGCACTTGTAAACAAGGTTTTTTTCAAGAAGTTCCTTCGTATGCTCTGTATAAATAGGGAGACGTTCCATCTGTGTATATGGACCGTACTCTCCCTCCTTGTCGATACTTTCATCCCAATCCATTCCTAACCACTTTAAATAGTCAAGCTGGTTTTCTACTCCACCTTCTACATTACGTGATTGGTCTGTATCTTCAATACGAATGATGAATTTACCATTCTGGCTCCTTGCAAATAAATAGTTAAATAAAGCCGTTCTCGCATTCCCTATATGTAAATAACCTGTCGGGCTTGGCGCATAGCGTACCCTTACTTCGTTTCCCATCATATCCACCACCATTAATTTTTATCTTTAACTGTCTTATTATTTTACCATTAGAGTCAAATTATCGGTCAAGCTTTTTGTAACAAGACAACAACCTCTGCGGCAATCCCTTCACCTCTACCTGTAAATCCAAGCTGCTCTGATGTCGTCGCTTTTACATTCACCTGACTAAGTTCGGCTTCTAGGAGTCCTGCAATCACTTCACGCATAGCTGAAATATGTGGTGCCATCTTAGGGAGCTGCGCAATAATTGTACAATCAATATTTCCAAGAACGTAGCCTTTTTCTTTCACAATATGAAACACATGTCGAAGTAGTTCTTTGGAGTCAGCATCTTTAAATGCTTCATCTGTATCAGGGAAATGCTTTCCAATGTCACCTTCACCGATCGCACCAAGGCATCCATCCGCTACAGCGTGAAGAAGCACATCAGCATCAGAATGACCTAACAAACCCTTGCTATAAGGAATCGTTACCCCCCCGATAATACACGGACGCTCTTCGACTAACTTGTGCACATCAAAACCATGACCAATTCGCACTATACTCCACTCTCCTTCTTTTCTCGTAAAATCGCTCTAGCAAAAATTAAATCTTCAGGCGTTGTTAATTTTACGTTCCAATAATCACCTAGAATTACATGAACGGTACGTCCATTCATTTCTACAAGACTAGCATCATCAGTCCCAATCACATCGTTCTCTTCAGCCCAATGATGAATTTCTTTAATAACCGAGAGACGAAAAGCCTGCGGAGTCTGCACAGCCCACAAGCTGGAGCGATCAATGGTTTTCTGAACGTTCAAATCTTCTACTTGCTTCACTGTATCCTTAACAGGAACGGCGACGATGGCACCATCATAGTATGCCGCTGCACGAGCAGCCTCTCTTGCCATTTGGTGTGTGAAAAACGGACGCGCGCCATCATGAATTAAGACAATTTTATCACCATCTAACGCCTTGAGACCTTCATACACACTTTGCTGGCGTTCCTGACCACCAGTTACAACACGACTTACTTTCGTTAGGGCATGTTCTGAAATGAGCATTCGAAACTCCTCATGTTCCCTCTCATTTACAGCAAGTACAATCTCCTCGCACTGTGGATCACTTTGAAAAACCGATATCGTATGAACGATAATCGGTTTTCCTTCAAGCATAATAAATTGTTTGTTTTTTCCTGCATTCATCCGTTTTCCCTGACCGGCAGCAGGAATGACTACTGAATACTTCAAAGCTAGAACCCCCGTCGCCTATCGCTTAAAGTGCTTTTTCCAGAAGTTTGGGCTTTGCAAATATCATCCGCCCTGCTGAAGTTTGTAACACACTCGTTACCAGCACATCGATTGTCTTACCAATATAGTTTCTTCCTTCTTCTACAACGATCATTGTACCATCATCAAGATAAGCAACACCCTGGTTATATTCCTTACCATCCTTAATAACTTGAACGTTAAGCTCTTCACCTGGAAGTACAACTGGTTTAACCGCATTCGCTAGATCGTTAATATTTAGTACTTGAACCTTCTGAAGCTCACAAACTTTATTCAAGTTAAAATCGTTAGTGACAACCATTCCATTCACTAGCTTGGCAAGTTTTACAAGCTTGCTGTCCACTTCCTGAATTTCTTCAAAGTCACCTTCGTAGATTTCAACATTCACTTCTAATTCTTTTTGGATTTTGTTCAGAATGTCTAATCCACGTCGACCACGATTCCGTTTTAATACATCTGATGAATCTGCAATATGCTGCAGTTCTTCAAGAACGAATTGTGGAATAACGAGGGTGCCTTCTAGAAAACCAGTCTGACAAATGTCGGCAATTCTACCATCAATGATGACACTCGTATCAAGAATCTTGAGTTTAGAAGAACCAGAATCAAGCTCATCTTCGTCGGAATCTTTCTTTTTATCTTTCCCTTTGTTATTACTAAAGAGATTAATCAGTTCATCCCGTTTTTTAAATCCAACTTGAAAACCGAAATACCCAAAAAGGATAGAAATAAAGATTGGCAGAACATTACTAACGACCGGGAGATTAATTTCAGCCAGAGATACGTTTATTAAAAATGCAACTATAAGTCCAATAATCAGTCCAATTGACCCAAATAGCACGTCTCCAACAGGTGCCTTAACAACCTTTTCCTCAACGATACGAATAAAATCAACAATATAATCTGTAATCCAAAACGTTGCTAGAAAGAAGAGTACTGCTCCTATCACAGCACCTGCATAAGAGTTGCTAAAAACCGTCGGAAGATCACCTATATTGAGTAATTGTATTAAATCTGGTAAATATACTAAGCCCAGCGCTCCGCCTAAAATGATAAAAAATAACTGTACGATCCACTTTATCATTGACGTTTTCACCTCCTTTTAACATTATAAACAAATTCTCAAAATTGAAACATAAAACCTTGAACTTTGCAAAATTTATAGTATGATTATAGGTTAGCTTTTATGACTATAAATTAATTATAGATTAGCACAGCCCCCATAGAATGTCTATTTCACCGCCCTATATATGGCGGTCTACGAACAATTGTTCTTGTATTCGTTTTAACCCATCTTTTATTTTTTTTGCCCTTATTGCTCCTATTCCATCTACATGATCAAGCTCTTCAATGGATGCCTTTGAAATAGCATTGAGATTGTCGAAACTTTCCACAAGGTTCTCAATAATATTTGAAGGCAACCGAGGGATCTTATGTAGAATACGATATCCTCTTGGAGTTACATTTTCATTCTGGTCATGATACCCAAGTATTCTCATAATGGCATTATCCTCAAGAAGATCATCGCTTGTTAGCTTCTTTAGCCGCTTCATAACGTCAGCCGGGGATTCATCCACTTCTTTCACGTAATCTCCTATCAGCCATTTCGCTTCTGCTTCAAGATTGGAAACAAGCTCCTCCATCTGCATGCTGATCAATCGTCCCTCTGTTCCAAGTTCATTAATATAGTTTAATATTTCCTTCTTTATACGAAGTACCATTTCAATCCGATGAATAACCTGAGCGACTTCTTGGAGTGTAACGAGCTCTTCAAACTCAAGGGCACCAAGATCCGTTATTCCCTGATCCAATACAGATTTATATTTTTCGAGTGTCTGCATGGCTTGATTTGCTTTCGTAAGAATGACGCCAATTTCTTTCAAAGAATAACGAATATTACCTTGATATAGCGTAATCACATTCCGTCTCTGAGAAATTGAAATCACGAGATTACCTGTTTGCTTGGCAACGCGCTCTGCCGTTCGATGACGTATACCCGTCTCCGTCGATGGAATCGACGTTTCTGGAATAAGCTGCGTATTAGCATAAAGAATCCTTGATGCCTCTTTGTTTAAAATGATCGCGCCATCCATTTTTGCAAGTTCGTATAAATAAGCAGGTGTGAACCGACATTCAATGGAGAATCCACCATCTACAAGATCCTGCACTTTACCATCGTAACCAACAACAATAAGGCCACCAGTTTTTGCTCTAAGAATATTATCTATTCCATGCCTTAGCTGCGTACCTGGAGCTACAATTTTCAATATTTCATTTATAATTTCCTGTTGCTTATCGATCTCCATATCCTACCCTCCTAGTGCCTCGTTTAATGCTTCATCTACAGTTTGGACGCCAATCACCTGAATCCCTTCTGGAAAAGTCCATCCACCGATGTTTTTCTTTGGAATAATAGCACGCTCAAAACCAAGCTTTGCTGCTTCAATAACACGTTGTTCGATCCTTGAGACTCGTCTAATTTCACCAGTTAGCCCGATTTCTCCAACAACGATATCGGACGGACGAGTTGGCTTATCTCTAAAGCTTGATGCAATCGAAACCGCAATTGCAAGATCGATCGCTGGTTCATCCAGTCTAACCCCACCCGCAACATTCAAATAGGCATCCTGATTCTGAAGCAACAGACCTACCCGCTTTTCAAGAACTGCCATTAATAGCGATACTCGATTGTGATCAATTCCGGTAGCGGTTCTACGAGGATTCCCAAAACTGGTTGGTGATATAAGTGCCTGAATCTCAACGAGCACCGTACGCGTTCCTTCCATCGATGCCACAACGGTAGAACCTGCTGCCCCAGATGATCGCTCTTCAAGAAAAATTTCCGATGGATTAAGCACCTCTTCAAGGCCTTCTTCTTTCATCTCGAACACGCCGATTTCATTAGTGGAACCAAAACGGTTCTTCACTCCCCGAAGAATTCGGAAAGTATGATGCCGCTCTCCTTCAAAATACAGCACTGCATCGACCATATGTTCAAGCAATCGTGGTCCAGCAATCGACCCTTCTTTTGTTACGTGTCCAACAATGAATATGGCAATGCCCCTTGTCTTAGCTATTCTCATGAGTTGGGATGTACATTCACGTACTTGAGAGACGCTTCCTGGAGCTGAAGTAACTTCAGATCTAAAAATGGTTTGAATGGAATCAATTATCACAAGTTGGGGGTTTATTTCTTCAATTGCATTACTAATATACTCAAGATCCGTCTCTGCTAATACAAATAATTTTTCTGCATCTACACCCAACCGGTCTGCTCGAATTTTGGTTTGCTTGACCGATTCCTCACCAGAGATATATAAAACAGGGTGATCCTGATCCGCTAGTTTGGATGAGGTTTGGAGTAAAAGCGTTGATTTGCCAATACCCGGGTCTCCTCCAACAAGTACAAGTGAACCCGGAACAACTCCTCCACCAAGTACACGATCAAGCTCGGTAATATGGGTGAAAATCCTTGGTTCCATTTCCTTTTGTATACTACGAATCGATGTTGGCTTACTTGTAGAGCCCTCGTTAGAAGTAACAAATCTTCTTCGATCGGTATCCGATGGGACAAACTCTTCTACCATTGTATTCCACTGATGGCACCCCGGACATTTACCCATCCATTTGGGAGATTCGTAACCGCAGTCCTGACACATGAATTTCGTCTTTTTCTTCGCCATCTATATTCCTCACTTTCAAATTTCCCGCACAAAATCCTTTTGACCATTTTATCACAACCTATAAGTTCCTATGAACTCAAAAGTATCATTACTTTGATAAAAATTTCTTTTCATGCTCTAAGTATCCATTTTAGTACTTTTATACCCTTTCCCCTAAATAAATGAATCCATTCTTCGAATATAAGAAAACCGGAAGACAAATTGCCTTCCGGTTCGTTCATTCTAAGATGATGTTGCTTCAGAGAGTGTTTCAACAACAAAATCATCGTTACTATAATCAATTTTTACTCGCTGACCTTTCTCAATGTTACCACGTAACAGCTCTTCAGAAAGACGATCCTCAACATGACGTTGAAGTGCTCTTCGAAGTGGGCGAGCTCCATAGTCAGGGTCATAACCCTCTTCCGAGATTTTTTCGAGGGCTGCGTCTGTTAATTCAAAATCGATGCCATGATCAGATAACCTAGTTTTAAGATTGTTTGCCATTAATACAATGATTTCTTTCAAATGCTTCTTCTCAAGTGAATGGAACACAATCGTCTCGTCAATTCGGTTCAGGAATTCTGGACGGAAAGTCTTTTTCAAATCTTCCATCACTTTATCCTTCATATCTTTATATTCCTGACCTTCTGTTCCTGTCGTAAAGCCTACGTATTTATTTCGTTTAAGCGTGCTTGCTCCAACGTTTGAAGTCATAATCACGACTGTATTTCGGAAATCAACTACGCGTCCTTTAGAATCCGTTAGGCGACCATCTTCAAGTACTTGAAGCAGGATGTTAAACACATCAGGGTGCGCTTTTTCAATCTCATCTAACAAGATTACTGAGTACGGCTTACGACGAACCTTCTCAGTCAATTGGCCGCCTTCCTCATAACCAACGTAGCCTGGAGGTGAACCTACAAGACGGGAAGTTGAATGCTTCTCCATGTACTCAGACATATCAATACGAATGACTGAATCTTCTTCTCCGAAAAGTGTCTCTGCAACAGCACGTGCAAGTTCGGTTTTACCTACACCTGTAGGTCCTAGGAAAATAAACGACCCAATTGGGCGCTTAGGATCTTTGAGTCCAGCACGTGCGCGACGTACCGCTTTAGAAATAGACTTAACTGCTTCTTCCTGCCCAATCAAACGGTTATGAAGGATTTCCTCCATTTTCAACAGACGTTCTGTTTCCTGTTCTTCTAACTTAGAAACTGGAATACCAGTCCAGTTTGCTACAACGATCGCAATATCTTCAGGAGTCACTTCCTGATTTTCTTTCCCCTGCTTTTCTTTCCATTCTTTCTTTGTTTGCTCAAGCTGTTCTCTTAAGCGTTGTTCAGAATCACGAAGAGAAGCTGCTTTTTCAAATTCCTGACTTTGAACTGCTGCATCTTTTTCTTTACGCACTTCTTCTAGCTTTTTATCAAGCTCTTTCAAATTCGGTGGAGCAGTATAAGAACGAAGACGTACTTTCGAAGCAGCTTCATCAATTAAGTCAATTGCTTTGTCAGGTAGGAAACGATCGGAAATATATCGGTCTGATAGTTTAACAGCCGCTTCAATCGCTTCATCAGTAATCGTAACTCGGTGATGCGCTTCATAGCGATCACGAAGACCTTTCAGAATCAATGCTGATTCATCACTAGTTGGCTCATTGACTTGAATCGGCTGAAAGCGACGTTCTAAAGCTGCATCTTTCTCGATATACTTACGGTACTCATCAAGGGTCGTAGCACCAATACACTGAAGCTCACCACGAGCAAGGGCTGGTTTAAGAATATTCGAAGCATCAATTGCTCCTTCTGCACCACCAGCACCGATAAGCGTATGAAGCTCATCAATAAACAGAATGATATTACCAGCCTGACGAATTTCATCCATTACTTTCTTCAAGCGGTCTTCAAATTCTCCTCGGTATTTTGTACCTGCAACGACAGTACCCATATCCAGTGTCATCACACGCTTATCCCGTAGCGTTTCAGGAACTTCGTTGTTAATAATTTGCTGTGCAAGGCCTTCAGCAATGGCTGTTTTACCTACACCTGGCTCTCCTATTAGAACCGGATTGTTTTTCGTACGACGACTGAGTACCTCAATCACTCGTTCAATTTCCTTACTTCTACCAATAACCGGATCGAGACCATTATCTCGAGCAATGACAGTTAAGTCTCGAGCAAGACTATCCAGAGTTGGGGTATTAGCACTAGCTCCTCCAGCCTGATGGCTAGAAGAAGAGCTTTCGTTGCTTCCTAAAAGCTGAAGGACTTGCTGACGTGCTTTATTTAAACTTACACCGAGATTATTCAAGACACGAGCAGCTACACCTTCTCCTTCACGGATCAAACCGAGAAGAATGTGCTCTGTTCCAACATAAGAGTGACTTAATTTACGAGCTTCATCCATGGACAACTCAATGACTTTCTTAGCCCGTGGTGTATAGTGAATGGATTGAACAGAATCCTGTCCGCGTCCAATGAGTTTCTCAACTTCTTTCTGGATCTTTTCAGAGCCAAGTCCAAGAGCTGTTAAGGCTTTCGCTGCAATTCCTTCACCTTCTCGAATCAAGCCAAGAAGAATATGCTCTGTCCCTACGTTGTTATGACCGAGGCGAATTGCCTCTTCTTGTGCTAAAGCAAGTACTTTCTGGGCACGTTCCGTAAATCTTCCAAACATCATTGTTCATCACCCTCCGATTTCTTCGATAGTTGATATTCCAGTTCAAGTCGTTCTCTAATTAAAGTAGCACGTTTAATGTCCCGTTCAGTCGGGGTTAAGCTTGCACCAGCATATTGCTGTAAAAAGCCAGGCTGTGTTAAGATAAGCAATTCATTTAGAATCGACCTCGATAGTCCTTTCACTAGTCCCATGTCAATCCCTATTCGAACATCAGACAAACACTTAGCTGCCTCTTTGGACTGAATAATTCTGCTGTTCTGAAGAACTCCAAGTGCACGATAAATGCGATCTTCCAACTCGATTCTCGAGTTATCAAGTAAAGCCCGCCTTGCTGCCCGTTCTTTTTCAATAACTTGCATCACAACGCCTTGGAGATCTTCGATAATGTCATCCTCTGTTTTACCCAGGGTAATTTGATTCGATATTTGAAAAATATTCCCCAGTGCTTCACTTCCTTCTCCGTAGCTTCCTCGCACCACAAGACCAAGCTGGTTTATAGCCGGAATGATGTGATTCAGTTGCTGTGTTAAGACTAATGCTGGCAAGTGAAGCATGACAGAAGCACGCATTCCAGTTCCTACGTTCGTCGGACAGCTCGTTAAGTACCCACGCCTTTCATCAAATGCATAATCTACTTTACTCTCTATCCAGTTATCAAGAGAGTTCGCCAGTGAAAGTGCTCTCTTAAGCTCGAAACCCGCTACCAGGCATTGAATACGAAAATGGTCTTCTTCGTTAATCATGATACTGACCGTTTCATTCTCGCTTAAAAGAACTGCGCCGTTCTTAGAGTGTTCAATAAGATTTGGGCTGATAAGATGCTTCTCAACAAGTACACGCTTCTCAGTAGGTTTTAAATGATCCATTTCGATCAATTCAAGTTTGCCTATTTGCTCATCAGGTACATCGTTAAATTGTTCTCTAATTTCCTGAATCACTTCTAAATTTTGCTCTCGATTTGAGATAATAGGAAAAACATAGTTTTTTAAATTACGAGCAAAACGAACACGGCTACTCATGACAATATCAGAATCAGGTCCTTCATCCTTCATCCATGGACTGACAGCTTCACTAATAAAATGCTGAAGTGACATTAGTCTCCCCCTTCCCTAGAGCTCTGTTCTTCAAGGGAACGTATCAAATCTCTCGTTTCTGCAGCTTTTTCAAATTCTTCATGCTGAATATATTCTTGCATTTTGCTTCTAAGGTTTAGTACCTTACGTTCAATCTCAATAGCAGCTCCGGCTCGTTTCGGAATTTTTCCTGCATGAGCAGTATTACCACCATGAACTTTTTTAAGTATAGGATCCAGTTTGTCTGAGAAAGTTTTGTAGCACTCAGAACACCCAAATCGACCAATTTTGGTAAATTGCTGATACGTTAAGCCACATTTTGGACAATGGACCTGTTCTTGTTTATAGAATGACTGAGCAGGACTATCACCAATCGGCGTCTCAAAATTAAGTAATCCCGATAATAAGTTATGGATAGAAAAATGGTTAGTGCCTGGCTCAGCCTCACCTTTTTCTTTTGCGCATTTTTCACAGATGTGAAATTCTGTTTTTTCTCCGTTAACGATCTTAGTGAAATGAAGCGTAGCAGGGCGCTCACCACATTCTTGGCATGTCATAGCGCTACCCTCCTCTTCTACACGTAATGTGAAATTTTTATTTGTATTTTAATGCTATGAGCATCGCGCGCAACATATTGGCTCGAAGATGGTCTCTTAGCGGTAACTCAATTGTTATGACAGTACGATCTAATACACTTAACATTAACTTCGCTTCTCGCTCTGAAATTACCTCTTCTTCAAGCAAACGAAGAATAATATTTTCTGATACTACCTGCGG
>CAWDWH010000026.1:0-45812 GCA_963805895.1 uncultured Bacillaceae bacterium | reverse complement strand
GATTCGATTTTTTCAATAAATCTGTACAGAAGTGCATCGACCCCAGTTGTATCTAACATCTTCATAGCATCCTAAGGTGTTTTGACATCACTATTTCTGAAAATAGGAATCGACGAACAATATAGCAAGCAACTTCACCCTCATATATCTGAAGAAGGATACGTGCGTTAAGGGCAACTGCTTTCCACCTGCATCTTCAATTGCTTACAATATTATCAATCGGAAAGCCAGATTACAAAAAACGGCCATCGGCGCAAGTGCTACAGGATTCTTTTAACGTAAGATCTCCTATCCTTAAAACACCTTTACCTCAATTCTTAATTCTTCTCTGTAGGAAAGAGCTCATCAAGTGATACCTGGAGCTGCTTTGCTACTAATTGCATGAAATCATTCGCAGGCTTACGATTTCCACGCTCTATTTCTCCAAGTACAGAAACCGAGACACTCAGTTCTTTTGCAAGCTGTTCCTGAGTATAACCTTTCAACTTTCGAAAAGCGCGAATACGTCTCCCGTAGATTTCTGCTTCCATAGACGTACACCTTCTTTATTTTCTATATGATCATAATAAGAATCAATTTTTTTATTGGTAGTTGGTATGGTGATATCTGAACTTAGTTCGTGAAGAGGAATAATCACGAATCCCCGTTGAAGAAGACGAGGATGGGGAATCACAAGGCCCTCTGCTACAATATTCTCATGATTATATAACAGAATGTCAAGGTCTATTGTTCTTGGTCCCCAGCGAATATCCCTTTCTCTACCAAGAGACTGTTCAATTCCTTGAAGAATTTCAAGAATCTGAAAGGCATTCATTTCGGTTTCTAGTAATGCGACCATGTTAAGGAAAGGAGCTTGTTCCGTTACACCTACAGGGGCCGTTTCATAAATAGAAGACGCATCTGCAATTTGAACCCCAGGATATTCTTGAATTCTCAATAATGACGTTTTGATATAACTCTCTCGATCGCCAATATTGGAACCAATTCCAACATATACTCTATTCATTTCGTTCCCTCTTCATCTCGATCGCTACTGAATCATAATGACCATCAATAGGTGGATCAGGTTTAATTACTTTAACAGTACAAGCTTCGACAATTTCAAAAGTTTCAAACATCTTCTGAGTAATTTCCTCTGCAACTGTCTCGACTAATTTTCTTGGTTCTCCTTCTACAATGCCCTTTATCGTGTTATATGCATCCGCATAATTTACTGTATAAGTTAAATCATCAGATTCACTTGCTTTAGAAAGATCCGCTTCAAGCGTAAGATCGACATAAAACCGTTGACCTAGCTTATTTTCTTCAGGAAAGACCCCATGGTATCCATAGAATTTCATTCCGTTCAAATAAATCTTGTCCATTCTGTTCACACTCCCGGTTAGTAATTCAGCTTTGGTTTAAGCATCGCATCCATCATTCTAGCCATTCGTACGATTGGCTTCACATCATGTACACGGATGATCTGGCAGCCTCTTTCTATGCCAAGGCACACCGTTGCGCCTGTACCTTCAACTCGATCATTCGGTGGGGTATTTAACGTTTTGGCTACAATAGATTTTCGTGATGTTCCTAATAAAACAGGATACCCAAGAGAAGAAAATTCATCTAACCTGCGCATAACCTCAAGATTCTGTTCATGTGTTTTTGCAAATCCGATACCCGGGTCAAGGATAATGTTCTGATCCAAAACACCAGCTTCACGGACGATCGTAATGCTTTCCTCAATATCGATTTTTATATCGGCCATGATATCACCGTAGTCCGTATCGTATCGGTTATGCATTAATACAATTGGGACTGCATGCTCTGCAGCTACTCTGCCCATATCAGGGTCAGCCTTCGCTCCCCATACATCATTAATTATATCAGCACCAGCTAGTATAGCTTGATGAGCTACCTCTGCCTTGTAAGTATCAATCGAGATAGGAACGTTAACCACGTTTCGGATCGCTTGAATAATCGGGATAACGCGATTCAGCTCTTCTTCAAGCGGAACAGTCACTGCACCAGGACGGGTTGATTCACCGCCAACATCAATTAAGTCAGCGCCATCCTCTACAAGCTGCAACGCATGGGCTACTGCCTGGTTTATCGTGTTGTAATCCCCACCATCCGAAAAAGAATCCGGAGTTGCATTCAGAATCCCCATAATCCAGGTTTTATGGTTCCAATCGATTAACTGGTCACGCCATTCCATTACTCCTGGATGAGTTGTTTTTTTATCGATTACTGTTGTCAAAAGGCTCACTCCTTTTCCCTCTTACATTCTTAGTTAGCATTCAGTTCGACTAAATAGCGAAACCCGGTGTTGTTCATATTGAAGGATGAGCCTATTCGTAATTGAACCTTTGAGTCCTGGATATTCTACATGCTCAATATGATGCAGTGGAACAATCTCTTGAATCGAATTTGTAACAAATACCTCATCGGCATCAAATAGATTCTCTTTTACAAAGTTTCCTTGTATGACGGATATGCCAAGATTCTTAGCAGCGTTCATCACGTATCGCCGTGTAATACCATTTAGAATTCCTGTACTTAATGAAGGAGTATACACTTCGTCATTTTTAACCCAAAATAAGTTCGAAACTATTCCTTCTGCTAAAAAACCTTCCTGAGATAGAAAAATCCCTTCTACAGAAGGATCATTTCCAACTTCGCGCTTTGCCAAAATATTATTTAAATAATGATGTGACTTAAGTCGCATTTGGCCTTCAGGCGAATTTCTCCTAAGTGTTAAAATCATGCCCTGCTTTTCTTTTCGAACGGGTTGCCCAATTGGCTTCACGTAAATAATGATCGTTGGCGCAAGGTAAGGGTCAGTTCGGAGCCCAATTTCCTCTATACCCGCCGAAATATTCAAACGGACATAGGCATCTCCAATCTCATTCGCCTCAATGGTACGCTTAACTTCTTGTAACAACTCCACTTCCGTATAAGGTAGAGAAATCTGCAACGCTTGAAGCGATTCACATAATCGGTTGAAATGATCAGTAAACAAAAAGGGATGGCCGTTGTAAGTGCGAAAAGTTTCAAAGACACCAACACCGTAAAGATAGCCGTGATCGTATGGAGAAATAGCTGCTTCTTTTTCTTCCACTACTTTACCATTAATATTTATATACATTGTTCTTTCCGGTGCGTATCAATGAAATTCTTTAACAGGTGCTTACCTGTACCAGTCATAATAGACTCAGGGTGAAATTGAACTCCCTCTACGGCCAGTTCTTTATGACGTATCGCCATAATCTCTCCTTCTTCTGTCCACGCACTAACCTCAAAACAATCAGGTAATGTTTCTTTCTTCACAATCAAAGAATGGTATCTCGTTGCAGTAAAAGGATTTTGAATATCACGAAATAGCGTCTGACCATCATGATGCATCTCAGAAGTTTTACCATGCATAAGCCGATCTGCTTTAACAACATCTCCACCGAACACCTGAGCAATTGATTGATGCCCAAGGCAAACGCCAAAAATCGGAATAGTACCAGCGAAATGCTCGATCACATTCATACTGATTCCCGCCTCATTCGGGCTGCACGGACCAGGGGATACCATGATATAAGATGGGTTTAGTTCTTGGATTTCAGTGATGGTGATCTCATCGTTTCGTTTTACAACAAGTTCTTCCCCCATTTCTCCAAGATACTGCACAAGGTTATACGTAAATGAATCGTAGTTATCTATCATTAAAATCATTATATTTCCTCCTCTAAGCTATTCTCGGCTAGTTTTTTCACTCAACTCTTTCGCTTTCCACAGTGCTCTTGCTTTCTTTAACGACTCTTTGTATTCCGCTTCAGGATCAGAGTCAATGACAATTCCAGCACCAGCTTGTACATGTGCGACCTGGTCTTTTATAACCATCGTTCGGATGACAATATTCAATTCCATATCATCGTTAAATCCAATCCATCCAATAGAACCAGTGTAAATGCCACGACGTACAGGCTCAAGTTCTTCAATGATTTCCATCGTTCTAATTTTAGGAGCGCCAGTAATAGTTCCCCCTGGGAATGTCGCCTTAATCGCATCGAAAGACGTGGAACCAGTTGAAGAAATGCCTCGTACATTTGAAACAATGTGCTGAACATGAGAGTACTTTTCAATCACCATAAATTCATCTACTTCAACGCTTCCATATTCACAAACACGTCCAAGGTCATTTCGTTCAAGATCAACCAACATCACATGCTCAGCGCGCTCTTTTTCATTCTCAATAAGCGTACGGGCGAGTCGTTCATCTTCTCTATCGTTCTTACCACGTGACCTTGTACCTGCAATCGGCCTTGTGCTAAGTTCAATGCCTTTTTTCTTAATTAAAAGTTCCGGAGATGCACTAACGATATCAAACGAATCTGTATGGATAAGAGACATATACGGTGATGGGTTAATCGTTCTAAGCGTCTCATAAATTGAAATAGGATCCGTATGGAGTGCTCTTGATTCCCTTAATGAGAGGTTTACTTGAAAAACATCTCCAGATGAAATATACTCCTGCACTTTACGGACTGCACCCCCGAAAGTCTCTTGTGACATTGAAAACATCTGACTCTCTTCTTCAAAATAGGAAACAGACCTACACGTCAATCCATCACTTTTTCTCATCCATTGTCGCTTATATGTTTTAAGACGCTCCTCACCTTCCCTTTCCTTTCCCTGCTCAACCTGAGCAATGAACCAGAGCGTTTCAGATGTGTGGTCATATACACCAACATCCTCATACACAATAAAAGAGAGTTCTGGAAGACCAAGATCATCTAAAGCCATATTTGGTAAGTTCTCAATTTGACGTGCGATATCATAGCTCAAAAACCCCATCGCTCCACCCTGGAAGTCAGGTAAACGATCATCCGAAACCGTAACAGTTCGTTGCATCCATTGCTGCATCAAATCAAGTAAATTCCCCTCTAATGTTTCCGGTTCCTTTGCTTCTTCCTTGATTGTAAGGGAATTTCCTCGTCCAGAAAGGCGAGCGATAGGCTTCATACCAAACATGCTATACCGACCGCCACGTGTACTATCCAATAAAATATGCTCCTGGCGTCCATCGATGAAATTTTTGTATCGTGAAAACCACTCTTCCGCACGTAATTCAAGGGTTTCATATATTGGAAGACGTACTATTTTCTCTAACTGTTTCGCCAAACTTTTCACACCCTATCAAAAGCTAAGCATACGCTTCTGCTCTGTTTATGACTCTATTCTACATGAAGTCATTCATTGCTTCACCCTTTTTATATTCCCCAAACTATTTCATACATCCAATTAGAAAAACTTACCTTTTCCTCAACGAATTAATTCCACTTACACCTTCTAAATAAAAAAAGCAGCCCCTCGGAGGACTGCTTTTAATCTTATTCATCATCAAATTGAAAAAGCGGTGTGCTAAGGTACCGTTCGCCATTACTTGGAATAACAGCAAGAACTTTCTTTCCTTTACCAAGCTTCTTAGCTACTTCAAGCGCTGCATAGATTGCTGCACCCGATGAAATACCACCTAAAATACCTTCTTCTTTAGCAGCTTTTCTAGCCCATTCAAAAGCTTGATCGTTCTGAACCTGGATCACTTCATCATAGAGATCAGTATTCAGCACTGCTGGCACAAATCCAGCTCCGATTCCCTGAATCTTATGAGGGCCTGGCTTACCTCCAGATAAAATAGGAGAATCCGTTGGCTCTACAGCATACAGTTTGATTGATGGAAAATGCTTTTTCAACACTTCTCCTGCGCCGGTAATGGTCCCGCCAGTTCCAATTCCTGCTACAAAACCATCAAGCTGATCCATTTGATCTACGATTTCTTTACCAGTAGTACGGCGATGAATTTCAGGATTGGCTTCATTTTGGAATTGTTGCGGCATGAAATAACCATGTTCCTTCGCTAATTCTTCGGATTTACGAATAGCTCCGCCCATGCCGTCAGAACCAGGAGTCAGGACAAGCTTGGCACCATAAGCCTTTAATAAGTTACGTCGCTCAACACTCATCGTATCAGGCATCACAAGCACGGCCTGATATCCTTTGGCAGCTGCAACCATCGCAAGGCCAATACCAGTGTTACCACTAGTTGGCTCAACAAAAGTATCACCAGCTTTCAATTCGCCTTTCTCTTCAGCGGCTTCGATCATTGCGAGCGCAATACGATCTTTAACGCTACTTCCAGGGTTCATAAATTCTAGCTTTAAATACACCTCTGCGTGGTTATCATCTGTGATGCGGTTCAATTTAACAATTGGTGTTTGACCGATTAGTTCTGTAATTGAATTTGCTACTCTCATCATCACGCCTCCTCAAACCCGAGTGTTTTAATAGGGATTATCTTCCTTAAAGAATATCACCACAATGGAGAAGTGTCAATTTCAAGCTATTACAATTTGCTTTCCGCGTATAACTCTTCTAATTCTTCTTTTGAGAAGTGGTAATGCGCATTGCAAAAGTGACAAGCGGTTTCAGCTTCACCATCTTCTTTAATCATACTACTGATTTCCTCTTTACCAAGACCCATAATCCCATTTGAAAAGCGTTCCTTTGAACAGCTACATTCAAATTGAACGGGCATTTTATCAAGAATTTTAATGTTTTCTTCTCCAAGAAGGTCATGCAAAATTTCTTCAGGAGTCTTTCCTGCTTCAATAAGCTTAGAAATTGGAGGAATCGATTCAATCCGTTTCTCTATAAAACGAATCGTCTCATCTGCAGCTCCCGGAAGTAATTGAATCATGAAACCGCCAGCTGCAAGAATCGTATTATCTGGATTCACAAGTACACCAACTCCAACAGCTGAAGGAATCTGTTCTGAAGTTACAAGATAATACGTAAAATCTTCTCCTAATTCGCCAGAAACCATCGGAACTTGACCAGTAAACTTCTCACGCATACCAATGTCCTTTACAACAGATAGGAAACCATCACGTCCGACTGCACGAGCTACGTCAAGCTTTCCATTATCGTTTAAGTCGAAATGTACGTGAGGATTACTTACGTAGCCACGGGTTTCGCCCTGAGCATTTGCATCTACGATAATGGCTCCAATCGGGCCACCACCTTCGATTTTTGCCGTTATTTTTTCTTCACCTTTAAGTCCAGATGCTATCATCGTTGAAGCAGTCATCGCACGGCCAAGGGCAGCAGATGCCGTTGGCCAAGTGTTGTGACGTCGCTGTGCTTCTCCAATCATTTCCGTAGTTGATATCGCATAAGCTCTCACATTCCCATCGAATGCAAGTGCTTTAATTAAATAGTCATTCATTTTAATGTAGCTCCTTTCACTAATGGGCAATTGCCCAATTCCACGATACATCATTTTATCAAGAACTTCCATTCAGACAAACTGAAGGGTAAAGCAAGATCGATCTCTCGGAATGATGTCTTCGTATTTTACTACTTTACCCTTTAAAAAGAGAAACTTCCCTATGACATCGGAATATTACCGACTTCGAAAGCATGCCTTAACGTTGGTTCATATGAAGAATCAATTCAATGATCAGCTCACAAATGAAAAACGCACCCCTTTATCGGTATGCGTTTAACTCTTCTTTGTTTTTATTATAGATTAAATGAAGACCTTTCAACGTCAAGAAAGGATCAACAATATCAATAAGCTCACATTCTTCAGCAATCAGTGACGCAAGACCACCAGTGGCTATGACGGTTGGCTCTTGGGGAGAATGTTTCTTCATTCGAGAAACAATGCCTTCAACCTGTCCAACATAACCATACAATGTACCACTCTGCATCGCACTAACAGTATTCTTTCCAACAATATGATTTGGCTTTGCAATTTCGATACGCGGCAGTTTGGCTGCATGCATATAAAGTGCTTCAGTTGAAATGTTAATCCCGGGAGCAATCGCTCCCCCAACATATTGTTTCTGTTCGTCGATATAGCAGTAGGTAGTTGCTGTTCCGAAGTCAACGATAATAAGTGGTGCTCCATAAAGATGGATTCCTGCTACTGCGTTAACAATTCGATCCGCACCCACTTCTTTCGGATTATCATACTTTATATTTAATCCTGTCTTAATCCCAGGACCTATCACTAACGGTTTATGATGAAAATACTTTTGGCACATACGTTCAAGAGCAAACATAATTGGGGGCACAACGGATGAAATAATGATACCTTCTACATCGTCAAAAGAAAGCTCTTCATGCGAGAAGAGACCCTTAATAACCATTGCGTATTCATCTTCCGTCTGTTTTCTACTCGTTCCCATTCGCCAGTGATGCGTCAATTCTTCACCTTCGTATACACCAAGAACAATGTTCGTATTCCCTACATCAAGTACAAGTATCATATTATCACCTTATTTAAAAATTTAACTTCTGACAATCTCTCTATAGTTATACCACAAATTGTTTCTAAAAACGAAGTGCATTTTTGAAAACGTTTGCTAAAAAACGAAATACTTTCTAATTCGTTCGTCTAATTCACCATAAACAAAATAAAAAAGCGAGATGTCAGATCAATCGACATCTCGCTTTTAAACTGTTATTCTTTATCGCTCTGCTCTTCAGTTGACTCAGGTATATCTTCCTTTTTGGAGATGTTCACTTTCACATCTTCAGAGTTACCACTCGCATGGTGACCTTCAGGAAGCTTTCCGTCTTCAACTAGAGAACGAATTTGTTCAGCATCAAGAGTTTCAATTTCCTTAAGAGTTTCAGCGACAAGGTTTAACTTATCCTGATTTTCAAGGAGTACTTCACGACAGCGCTCGTACGCTGATTTGATGATTTTCTGAACTTCAAGATCAATTTCATTAGCAAATGAATCACTATAGTTTTGTTCATTCTGGATATCACGTCCAAGGAAGACGTTTCCTCCCTGACCTGAACCAAACTGCATTGGACCAAGCTTTTCACTCATACCGTATTCTGTAACCATGCTACGGGCAATAGATGTGGCACGTTGAAAGTCATTACTCGCTCCGGTACTTGCCTCACCGAATGTAATTTCCTCAGCAACACGACCACCAAGCAGACCAATGATTTTATCAACCAACTCTGGCTTCGTCATCAAGTAACGATCTTCTTTAGGAAGCGTTACGGCATAACCACCAGCTTGTCCACGTGGAACGATTGTAACTTTATGAACAATATCTGCATTATCAAGCTGCGTACCGATAATGGTATGACCAGCTTCGTGATAAGCAACGATGTTTTTTTCTTTCTGAGAAATAACACGACTTTTCTTAGCAGGACCAGCAATAACGCGATCTGTCGCTTCATCAATATCGTTCATATCAACCTTTTTCTTGTTATGACGAGCAGCTACAAGAGCAGCTTCATTCAACAAGTTTTCAAGATCTGCACCAGAGAAACCTGGTGTACGCATCGCGATGGTTTTCAAATCCACTTCATCGCTAAGCGGTTTGTTACGTGCATGTACTTGAAGTACTGCTTCACGGCCGTTCACATCAGGACGGTTTACCGGAATTTGACGGTCAAAACGTCCGGGACGAAGAAGTGCCGGGTCAAGAATATCGGGACGGTTAGTAGCGGCAACGATGATGATACCTTCGTTTGCGCTAAAGCCATCCATTTCAACGAGAAGTTGGTTAAGCGTCTGTTCACGCTCATCATGACCTCCGCCAAGACCTGCGCCACGTTGACGACCAACTGCATCAATCTCATCGATGAAGATAATACACGGTGCATTCTTCTTCGCATTTTCGAATAGGTCACGTACACGAGAAGCACCGACACCAACGAACATTTCCACGAAATCAGAACCAGAAATTGAGAAGAACGGTACGCCTGCTTCACCAGCGACAGCTCGTGCAAGTAGCGTTTTACCTGTACCTGGAGGGCCTACTAATAGAACACCTTTTGGTATACGGGCACCAACTGCAGCGAACTTACGAGGATCCTTCAAAAATTCAACGACCTCGACAAGCTCTTGCTTCTCTTCATCTGCACCTGCTACGTCTTTAAATGTAACTTTCTTTTTCTCTTCGCTGTATAACTTCGCTTTACTCTTACCAAAGTTCATGACACGGCCACCGCCGCCTTGAGCTTGGTTAAGAAGGAAGAAGAACAGAATGAAGATAATAACGAAAGGAATGATACTTGTTAGAAATGTAACCCAACCGCTTTGCTCAGGGGCTTTTTCTACAGTAACTTTTGCGCTTTCAGAGTTGATAATGTTCTCTACAGCATTCTCTGAGTCTGGTACATTCGTTACGAATGTATTAGCGTCTTCGCTGTCTCCACCGCCACCAGCTAACTTACCAGTAACCGTGTAAACACCTCGCTCAGGCTGTAACGTTAACTCTTGAATCTCACCATTATTCAGTTTGGACTGAAATTCGCCGTAATCAAGTACATTAGTGTCATTGTTTGTTCCATTAAAGAAACTGACAACACCCACTACGACGAGGAATATTAACAAATAAAATATTGTATTTCGGAAGATACGATTCATTCCTTACCTCCTCCCACGAACAGGAAACCATAGATTATCTTACCATACTGGCACAACTGACTACAACAAATTAACCTTGATAAATCTCGGGTTTAAGTATCCCGATAAACGGAAGATTACGATACCTCTCAGCAAAATCAAGACCGTACCCAACAACGAACTCATCTGGCACGATAAAACCAGCTACGTCAGGCTTAAGATCAACCTTTCTTCCTGTCGGTTTGTCCAACAGCGTCACAATCTTAATCGATTTCGCTTTACGGTATTTTAGAAGGTCGATCAAATAGCTTAGCGTCAACCCGCTATCAATAATATCTTCGAGAATCAGAACATCTCGTCCTTCTACGGAAGTGTCTAGATCTTTAATGATTTTCACTTCTCCAGAGGAAACCGTTGAATTGCCATAGCTTGAAACGTCCATGAAGTCCATTTCAAGATGACATGTCATACGCTTCGTTAAGTCACCCATGAAAGGCATCGCACCTTTAAGTACGCCAATCACTAGTGGAAAGCGGTCCTCATATTCATCCGAAAGACGTTTCCCTAACTCGCGGCATTTCTCTTGAATCTGTTCTTCACTAATTAATGTTTCTTGAATTTCATTTAACATCAGTGGTATTGCCCTCCCAACCTATGTAAGTGTTTTTTCTCATAGTGCACGTGCACGAGCTGATTCTTTTTTGCAGACAGTGTTGCCTTTTCAGAACGGGTTACTCCAGCGACCCAGATTGTTTGGCCCATCACATCCTCGACGATTGGCCATACATCACGTTCTGAACGGTCTATTTTACGGTCGATAAAAATATCTTTTACCTTTTTCGTTCCTATCATGCCTTTTGGTTGAATTCGATCACCAGGACTTCTTGAGCGTACCACCGCTGGAAGCAAATCTTCCCCAATGATTAAATCATTCTCGGAGAGCTGCTGTGGAATTTCATTAATCGGAACGGCCGTAAACGTTCCGAGCGGTGTTTCCACAGAACCCCATAAAGGGAGATGATACTTATACGGTTCTGGTTGCAAAAAGGTTTCAAAAGAAAAATAACAGGTAGTATAAGATTTTACCGCCCTCAGTTCCAGGGGTAAATCAAGGGAAGCAGAAGGGTGCTCAGAATCGAGCATTAACCGCAAATCCTCAATATGTATAGAAGAAAAAGGAGCATTGCCTGTATAAAGATAATTTAATATTAGATGAATCACTCTTCTTTGTAAAGGAATAGGGAGGCTTTGATACGACTTGTTATCCATCTTCACAAATTTGTCATTTTGATCGATGATGACATCTTCTAAATGCACCTTCGCGAGTTCCATTAAATATTGCTCATCACTTTGCAATCTTTCGCTATAAATTTGGTATCTTAAATGGACATTAGGGTTCTCTTCTTTGAGGAATGGCAAAACATTCCTCCGAAATCTATTTCTCATATAACCCTCACTAGCATTAGATGGATCGATTCGAAAAAGAAGGTTATGTTCCTTGCAGTAATCTAGGATATGCTCTTTCGTTACACATAAAAATGGGCGAATGATGATACCATTTGAAAATGAACGCTTTACAGGGATACCTGTAAGGCCGGATCCGGTACTTCCATGGACTTGTCTCATTAACATCGTCTCAACCTGATCATCACCATGATGTGCAAGAGCGAGTGAGGTTGCACTGAATTTAATCATGATTTGTTTAAAAAAACGGTAGCGACATTCTCTAGCTGCGACTTGTGTTGTTAACTGATGTTTTTCTTTGTATCGTAAAACATCTACCTTAGAAGACTCAAATCGTATACCTTCACACTTACAATAGCGTCTCACGAACTCTAGATCCTCAGCAGATTCTTCACCTCGAAAGCCATGGTCGATATGCGCAGCCACAATGGTTAAACGTAAATCTTTCGATACATGCGATAGGTAATGAAGTAACGCCATAGAATCTGGCCCTCCTGATACACCGATGACAATCGTATCTCCTGTGTGTAATAGCTCATGTTTCTGGATAAAACGACCAACATCCTGTAGCAACATCTGTCTTCCTTTCGCTTTCTGCTCTTCCAAAACAGTTTTGATTTAGTACTATTAACCTAACTACGTCTTTTTTAAACCATTCTCTTGTTAAAAGATATGACCAACTAAGTATAATGTATAGAAGAATAGAATAAAAGCAAACAGAAGGATGGTTTCAATCCAGCCGGAATGTTTTTGTTTCTTTGGCTTTTTGCGCGTTCTTCTGGACACTACTCTGGAATTAACTGGGGAAGCAACTTTTTTCCTGGGCTTCACACCCTGTAGAATCGCGAATAGCTCCTGCCTCATTTCCGAAGCACTTTGATACTTACCGCCGAGGGCTTTTTTTAGAATTGGTTTATATCCTTTAAGTAAGGGGTGATGATCAATTTTGTTCATCAAAAACAATTCTGACTCTTTCTTCGGACGATCAAATCGCTGTGGATAGGCTGCGTTGATCATGATCATTGCAGCGGAAAATAGATCATAAGAAGGTTCAGCGACTCTTGTTCCAAGTCCCCAATATCCCCTATCAAAAAACTCAGTGAATTCTTTAACAGATCTTCCCATAGCGGTTGTTCCACCCACATCCAGCCATCGCATGGTAGGAGGTGAGCCTTCAACAAGGAGATTATCAGGCTTCAAATCACCGAACACCCATCCTTCACGATGCAGCGCTGATAAATCTCTAAGTAACTGAAGCATTAAAATGCCCAACCACTCGTTTCCCCTCCGTTCTATGAAAGTAAAAAGCGGTTCCCCATTAATATATTCCATTACATAAAAAGGATAGCGCTTGCCGTTTAACTCCCAATCATCAATTTCATAGAAAAACGGCCCAAGAACGGTTCCCTGGACCATCGAAAGCTGTTTAAGAACATTCACTTCAGAAGTAATGGACATACTATCAATACCTAATTTAATAGCAACGCGCCCCTTAGTAGAGTCTGCCAGGTAGACTGTTCCAAGCGCACCACTACCGAGTTTTTTCATAATGTGGTAGCTTTGATGATTCCACTTCCCTCTAATTCTTGTTCCACGAGGAACATTAGCTGCCTGATTCTTCGAAGTAGCCGCCATCTTCTAGCAGTCCTCTCTTTGAACGTTTTTTCTGATAGGCTTCAATTGCTTCTTTTAAAGCAGGACCTGTCGGTGTAATTCCTCCAGACGTAAGCTTCGGAAAAATAGTATGGATATCTTTCATTAACGGCGTCCAATCCATCAGTTGTTCAACTTGCTTTCGTTTCCCGGGAAATGCATATAGTGCGTATTCATTTTCACCAATTCGTGAATGAAGACTAATAGAAAGATCGAGAAGGGCATCTTCTACCGTTGGAAGTTTATGCTGCATGCTCGCACTTGTATCAATCATAATTAATACTTCGAGATCCATTGTTTCCCCCAGTTCATCAACTACTTCCACCACCTGTCCCCTTTTATCAGGCGGCAAATCTTCTATTTCTTTCTCACTCCCCAGAATAGACTGTAATTCTTTATGAATAAAACCTTGAATTGTCTGGGTCATGGCTTTTCGCGTAACCATCTGAACCGTATGCGACAATTGCCTTGCATAAACGAGCTGGTGGATGCCCCCACCTGATAATGCGATATTCTCAATCTCTTTTAGTCCACTATCTGTCCGTTCATTTTCATCAAGTACTCCGATGACATTCACTGTCATACCGTGCTCTCTTGCAAGAGCCGCCATCGCAACCGGATCTTCCCCCTGATTCGAACATCCGTCTGTAATTAATAGAATCTGTCTAAGTGTTCCTTTCTTCATCTCGACTCCTCCTTTTATGCTGTTACAAGCATCGCCCTCAGGAGGAGAGTTTATACATAGCAACGTTCTTCTTACTGAGCCTTTTTCTTTCTAAAAGAAGGAGCAGAATAGATTGGTATCGTTGACCACTTCGGTATGTTCCGCTTCACTCTAGCCACAACAATCGTCATGTCATCATCAATTCTGCCGTATTCTGTTCGAATCACCTCTTCCATGATAAGGTCTGCAATTTCCTGTGGTTTATCTGTTGAAAGTTCCCTTATTTTGCGCTTCATCCAGAATTCTGGATTTTCAATATTTTGCACGCCTTCATAGATGCCATCGCTCATCATAATCAGAAGATCTCCCGCCTTCAATTGTTCACTGACTACTTCTACATCGAATTCTGGAATGATCCCCATCGGGAGATTCTCAGACTCTACCATCATTACACGATCCCCACGCTTGATAAAACTGGGAATTGATCCGATTTTAAGAAATTTTGCCGTAGCATCCTGTAGATCAATCATTGCCAGGTCGAGAGTAGAAAAAATTTCATCCGTGTTACGCAATGATAGAACAGAATTAACTGACTTAATAGCCACAGTCTCATCGATTCCTGAGTGAAGAATTTTCTGCAGGAGTTGAATCGTTTCCGTACTTTCCTGATGTGCTCTTTCTCCATTACCCATTCCATCACTGATCGCAATAGCATATTTGCCGGCTCCAAGTTCAATCGTCGAATGACTATCTCCAGAAATCCATGCCCCTCCTTTTGCGGCATTCGCTACTCCAGTCTCAATAACAAAATCTCTTGCTGAGCCGAAATAAATATGGCAAGTTCCATTCTCCAGCTCTGCGCATACTTCTTTTTTAACAACGATATTTTCTTTCAAAATATCTGACAACATAGGGGCGATGACCTTCTCTCCTTCACCGTGTCCACCACATGCAGGTATTTTCATTTCGATATCAACATTTCCTTCTTCAAGGCTATATATTTCTACCTGACCTATTTCAAGCCCCATGCTTTGAATAGCATCCATGATCTGTTCTTCTTGAAGGTGGAGATTATCACGTTCTTTCTGGATCTCTTTAGCAAAATCGCCCATCACATGCGATACTCCGCGTAATTGATCTGCCACAATTTTCCTACTTTCGCGAACTTGCTTTTTTAACATCCGGTTTGCGTGATAATGACTCATCTCCTTTCCAATAATATCAATAACTTTGTTCGCTTTAATACAGTGTTTATCAAAGTCTCGTTTCAACGTGTAATTTTTCAATTCAGTTGTTTGTTCAAGTTCTTGCATGATGCCAGTCATGTACTCATATGTTGTATCAAAGTTTTTTGCCCAGCACGTCTCTTTCTTAAAACAATTCTGGCATGTTTTTTCTGTTACATGACTAAGAAAATAGTCGACATCCCTTTCTGATTGATCTTCCGGCTGAAGTTCCGCATCTGTAAAGCTACTTGATAGGGCCTGGAATAAACTTGAAAATTGTTCAACTCGATTTGCAGTTACGTCACGCACTTTTCTAAGGTACTGCTGCTGCTCATTGGCATGCTCTACGGTTCCTGGAATATATTTCGACAGCTGAGATGTTACTTTAGAAGGGGTACAGAAAAACAGCAGGACAGCTATGACAGACTCTATCAAATTAGGATACAGAAATTCAGGACCACTCCCATAGAGCGCAATTAATAATGTGCCGATTAATAAACCCATACCTACACCAATTTTTCTTCCATCCTTCAATAACCCTCCAAGTAATCCAGAAAATGCAAGCATACTCATTTGATAGAGGCTGGCAACGTTGGCAAGTGCCAAAATTAAACCAGTGACAACGCCGACTGTCGAACCGATCGCGGCTCCACCTACATAGGCAAAGATAAGAACGAGGTAACGAGAGAGAATATTTTCGATAGAGAAACCATAAACAACCCATCCAATCGTTCCAGTTAGCATGGTTGCAAGAAGAATAATGAAACTAATAATTTCTTCATTTTTAAGAGCCTGCGTTCGCTTTTTCATCGAGAGCACGGGAATGCTCTGAATAAAGATGATCGTTAAGATCATGCCGAGTGCACCTTCTACTATTGCTAGTATCCAGTTAGTGTTGGCAAGCGAGCGTTCTGTTATTAAACTCAAGATCAACCTACCTAGCATACTTGTTGCAAAGACAAGTATTGGTAGTGTCTTAACTAATGAAAGGGATGATAGCTTAATAAATCGATTAATAATGAGAAAAACAAGAATGCCACACATTATAAATGCTGTGTTCTGAAGATTAGACGTTGATACAGCTCCAGCAAGTAAAGAAACGATTATCATAGGTGCTCTTTCTCTCTTCAAAAAAAACACTGCTCCAAAGAATGGTAGTGCAAAAGGGGTAACCTGAGTCAGAATAACAGCTCGTCCGAGTAGAAACCCAATTACAAACAGCAGAAGACCACGTTGAAATAGAATGATTTCCAAACGTGTTTTTACTCCCTGTGCCCACTTCCCTACCTTGGATCTCGACCTCTCCATTACTAATTCGCTTTGCATTCCCCCACCAGCTTTCCTACGTTCTATTTTTATCGCCGATCTGCTTGAAGCAGTTTGTATGATCCATTAAAACACAGGCGAAATTCGCTTTTTGTCAAAAAAAGAACAAGCAGAGAATAAATTTCTCGACTTCTTACCGTGAAGCTTGTCAATCACTTGTAGACACAAGAAGAAATCTGCAAAGAACTGGAAGTACTTAAAATCCTTAACTCACGTTAAAAACCCCCGATTATCTAAGCTACAACTCTCTTTTGAAACCGTAAAAACATTGGAAATAAAAAGGTCGAAATGTTAAAGATAAAAACACAAAAGAAATTATGAAAAATAGGTATATTCAACATTCTTTCGTTTCAAGCTTGCATGACTTCTTACTCCCTAATTAAAAAAAGCGTATGAATCCATAAAAAAAACTTCCTGCACTTGTAAAGTGCAGGAAGTTTTTATCAAACTATGTATTTTTGAGACTTTTAATGTTGTGTCATTTTAAAAAACTAATTTTCTTTTAATAGAAATGGTGACCCGTACGGGATTCGAACCCGTGATACCGCCGTGAAAGGGCGGTGTCTTAACCACTTGACCAACGGGCCAAAACATAAAAATGGTAGCGGCGGAGGGGATCGAACCCCCGACCTCACGGGTATGAACCGTACGCTCTAGCCAGCTGAGCTACACCGCCATTTTGCTGTTGCTTTCTTAAGCACAAGATATATAATACATTGCTGAAAAGTTTGTGTCAACTTCTTTTTTATACTATAAACTTCAATATTGATTTTTTATACCCTGATTAGAGATTTGAAACAGTTACAACATGTACAAATTTTTGCTAAAAAGATGAAACGAACAAAGCAGGCGTGTTTAGACACGCCTGCTTTGTTCTAAAGATTATAATTTAGTAGACAACAAGCCCTAGCCGCGACGAGCGCCGCGACCACCTCGTTTTGACTCTGTTTGTTTCTTCAAAGTTGAAAGGCGGTCTTCACTGTCCTTAAGGAACTTACTCATTTTGTCCTCAAATGTTTCTACCTGTGGGCGTCCGCCTGCGCGAGGCTTCCCTTTGTAACCACCGCCGCCTGGTCTTCCACCGCCACCTTGCGGACGGCCTCCACCCTGCGGGCGACCTTGTGGACGGCCCTGAGGACGTTCAGAAGCAGGTCGATCTTTTGCTTTCTTAATGGATAATCCAATCTTACCGTCGTTTTCAACCTGGATGACCTTAACTTCAACCTGATCGCCAACTTTTAGAAAATCATTAATGTCCTTAACATAGTTGTCTGCAACTTCACTAATGTGAACGAGACCTGTTTTGCCATCTGGCAGTTCCACAAACGCGCCAAAATTCGTAATACCTGTTACCTTTCCCTGTAACTTGCTGCCTACTTCGATTGCCATGTAAAAAAAGCTCCTCCTTAAAATCTTTAAAAGATCAGTCGTACGTCAATTATACCCCTTCAAAAAACAACGTGTCAATTTGAGGAAGAAGGAAGCTTAAAGATTGTCTCACCCGGTTTTGACATAAAGTAGTCTCTTCTTGCCAGTTCACCAATATAATCCAGATTATTAAGTTTCTCAATTTCTTCGGTTAAATACTTTTCCTGTTTTTTTAATTTCGTTAATTCCTTTTCAGCCTGCTCTTGTTGTGTATTTTTTTCTTCGATCGTTGCTGCCTGTGAAGTGAATACGGAGATAAATAGAATAGCTATTGCTAAAGCAGCTACCGCGAATGCAGTAAGACGTCGAACGAGACCTCTCCTCCTGCGTTCTCTAACTTTGTCCTGTAGCTGTTTCTCTTGATGATAATCCGAATGAACTTCCGTCACTTTAGGCTTGTGCTTATTCGCAGTAACCAAGCTTTTCCCTCCTCACTTTCTTATTTTAGTTAACCAATTGTATATGTAGTTCTTTATTGTATCGGCAATCCCTGCTACTTTTATTAGCGCATCTCGAATCGAACGGGGCATAAGCTTCCATATTAACAAAAGGAGCCACTTTATCGGTACCCAAAAAAGCTTAACGATAAACCAAAAAATGGTTGTCCCGATACTCACTACAATCATACATAAGCTTAATAAAACTTTCAATATGAACCGAACAGGTCTATACACAAGATGAATGAAAAGGTTGCGTGCAAAATGAATGAGTCCCGTGATTATTATAATAATTCGTTCTAGGACGCGACGGTATAGCGGTTGAAAGAGTGACCGATAAGCTGCATAACCACATAATAAGGCTATAAAGACATAAAATCGAAGTTCTCCTTCATTAACTCCATATAATACATAGAAGATGAGCAGTCCTTGTAATAACCAAAAAACCACATCATTCGCATATAACCACACATTTTTACTTTTACCTGGATGAAGAAAACGGCTATAGGTATCCATGGCTATACCAAGCCACACCCCCATAGCCACCATGGCAATCATCGTATAGAATTGCACAGTCAGCGTCATTTGAACAACTTGCTAAAGAATCCTTTAGCCTTTTCCCCTTCATGATGATCGAGATAACTGAGATCAAATATTTTCCCTTCAATCGATACTCTGCCCTGCTCGACATTTAGATTTTTCATTTTCAAATGTTGACCTCTTATAGCGAGAAAGCCCATAGCTGTTTCAAGAAGAAATTCTTCGTTATCAAAGCTATCAACATGTTTCACACCCGTAATCTCAAGCGATTTTCGTGATTTCATTACTAGGTCATGTTCAGGTGTGTTTGCTGACTTATCATAAGTCCCATACTCATGGTAATTATCCATCGCTCTCCTCCTCTTCTCGATACATGTCTATGAAGGGCAACATACATTTAGAACAAGCTGTTAATATCACCACTTTCTCAGAATTAGACTGATTTTTATGGGGCTAATTCGAAGACCTTCTCGTTAACAAAATTGGTCAAACCGAAAACATTCAATAAAAAAGCTCTTTTATAAAAGAATTTTGTTTTTAAAATGGATCTTTTATAAAAATCTTCACTTCAAAGTTGATCGACTACTGCGGGATTAGCGGTACAGATGAAAGCGAGCACCCTTGAGCGGAAATCACACCCTCCTCTTATAGCAACAATGTCTGCGAAAACAGCCAAAAAAAAAGACCCATCCGGGTCTTTTTTTATTCTCCTGCCGCTTCTTCCTTAACAATCGTAAACATGTTTCCTGCTTCTTCTTTCTTAGTTGTCTCTTTTATTTCATCTACACGTGCAGTTACCTTCTTATGACCGAAGGAAATCACTAGCTCATCGCCAGCTTTCACGTCGGTACCTGCTTTCGCTTTGTTACCATTGACTACAATTCGTCCTTTGTCGCAAATTTCCTTCGCGATTGAACGACGTTTAATTAATCGTGACACTTTAAGAAATTTATCTAATCTCATTTTCTCTTTCACTCCTTACTTAATTCCTTTTCGTTTTGCTTCGTCCCAGTATTGATCCAGTTCCTCAAGTGATAAATTCTCCATTTGAAGACCCTTTTCCTTCACACGCTTTTCAATATACATAAAACGCGCAATAAATTTATGGTTTGTTCGATGAATAGCAACTTCAGGATCAATTTTGTAAAACCGAGCTAAATTGACGAAAGCAAACAACAAATCTCCTAGTTCGTCTTCTCGATCATCGAAAGATTTTTCCTCAACGGCTTCTCTGAATTCAGACAGTTCCTCATGAACTTTCTCCCAAATCGGTTCTGCCTCATCCCAATCAAACCCTACCTTAGCTGCAGCTTTCTGCACCTCATTTGCTCGGAGCAACCCAGGAAGCCCCTTAGGTAGCCCATCAAATTGGGAAGACTCTGATTCCTTCTCTTGCTCTTTTACTCGATTCCACAGCCCGGTAACTTCCTCCGCAGTATGAACTTGTTCATCTCCAAATACGTGTGGATGTCTACGAATTAATTTATCATTAAGTTTCTGAATGATGTCACCTATAGAGAACATACCTTCATCTTCACCTATTTGAGCGTGCAGCATGACTTGCAGCAAGACATCCCCAAGCTCATCAGCAAGGTGATCTTCATCCTGTTCATCAATTGCTTCTAACACTTCATAACTCTCTTCAATTAGGTATTTCTTAAGAGAATGATGCGTCTGTTTGATATCCCAGGGACATCCGTCCGGACCGCGCAGAGTTGCTACAACCTGTCGTAGCCATTCAAAATCCTGATATAGAAGTTTTTCATCTTTAACAGGCGGGACATAAACGGCCGTCAAATTGTTCACTTCCATTGACCGATCTAGTTCAAATAGTGGTACGCTCATTATTTTTTCATCACGACTGCCAGCTGCCTGGAGCACTGTCACCTCATAATCATCTGGAAGAATTTCCATTAGTGTCAGTTTGACATTGGAAGCTGTAAATTGATCGTATACCTGCACAAAAATGAGATGATTACGTACCTGCACTTCCGACCTTGTAAAACGTGTCGCATCGAGTATCTGACATCCCTCGATCGGATCGATACGGACGGCTGTAAAGAGAGCATCGAGAAAGCTTTGCCCTCCAGACACAACAACTTCAACCCCGTGCTGCCCCTGTTCTTCTAATAACAATTGTACAGTCGACTCGGCCATCATAGGATGGCCTGGTACAGCATAAACAAGCGAACCTTTTGCTGCTTCTTCAAATAATCGATCCACTATAGCACGGTACGTTTCCTCAAAGGACTCATTTTCTTCATAGATCGTGTCAAACCCCGTCATCGATAGTCCATCCTCGATTAATTCCCTTAATACAGGATGATCAATCGTTCTTGCAAAAATTTTTTCTGCAGACTTAAGCGTCTGATAGCTACCTAGCGAGAGCTGTGATAAATCCCCCGCTCCCGTACCTACAATTGTAATGATCCCCATGGATCAGGCCCCTTTCCATAATTTGTTTTGAAACCGCGTGATTTTTTCACCTTTAGGTAACTGCATAAGCTCTTTGTCCGTAAATACACGTAGCAAGGTGAGGGAAAGAACAATAATAACGACTCCCACCACCGCGCCTGCTAATGAAGATAGACTAGCCATGCTCCTGGATATAGCTGAGGGGACGAAGAGGTGAAGCAAGATTACAGCTACACTCATTATTCCTACTGCAGCTATCGTGCGGCTAATATAAAAGGAATACTGTCCAAGCCTCACTCTTTTATGAACAGATCCTACTGCTAGAACAGCCACCGTGGCAAATCCAACTACAGTCGAAATCGCGGCACCGTTAATACCGATTACAGGAATAAGAATCATATTCAATAACCCTTTTACCAACAGTCCAATTCCAGCATAACGTGCAGCACTTCTCGCTCGACCAATTCCCTGTAGAATTCCCGCTGCGGTCATCCCTATCGAACTGAAGAAAATCGCACCCGCTAGAAGGCTAAGTGTTGGTGAAAGTGCATCATCTTTAAATAGCATCATATTTGTTTCTTTCATAATAATCGAAAGTCCCGCAGAAGCAGAAAGTCCGATCACAAAGCTTATTTTAAGGGAAAGTCCCGCTTTGTCACGAATTAATGTTTCGTTCTTTGCAGCAACTGCTTTTGAAATCACTGGTACAATCGATAATGATAATGATGTTGCAAGGACGTTACCGACCTGCATCAGGGGCTGACCACGATCAAAAACACCTTTAGTTTCACGTGCTACGGTAGATGAAAACCCATATTCAGTTAAGCCCGGTACGACCGTTAAAGCATCCATTAACTGAAATAGAACCATAACGAGGGCACTCACACAAATAAGTGTCCCCTCAGTTAACACTCTCCTGGCAATACCCCAAAACCGAAACACATCCGTCTGAATGAATGGTGTCCGGAATGACTTCTTCTTCCTCATCCTCAGCACCAAGAGGAGCACGAGTGCAGCAATACCACCCAATACCGAGCCAATTGCAGCTCCTGTTCCTGTCGCATAAGCGTCATATCCTTTTACAACAAGTCCAATTGATATGGCAAGAATAGCAATGACACGGACAGTTTGTTCCGTCACCTGAGACCATGCAGTCGGTACAACATTTTCAAGCCCTTGAAAATAACCTCTAATAGAAGCAATGCCTGGCATGATGAGAAAGGAATAGGCGGTTGCACGTAGTGGGAAAATTAACCTCGTATCTTTCATTAAATTTGCTAGAACGGGTGCACCTGCATAAAGCAGTGTAAAACCAGTTAAACCAAGCGCGATAAGTACGTAAAAACTGTACCGAGAAACTTCCTCTGCTTCTTCTTGATTGTTTAAAGCAAGTTGTTCTGAGACGAGCCTTGAAATAATTACCGGAAAGCCATATGTAGCAAGAATAATTGCAATCGAGTAGAATGGGTAAATTTGCTGATAGACATAAAAGCCAATATCCCCAGTTATATTTTGATAAGGGATTCGATAGCCCACGCTTAAAATTTTCATAAAAAGAGCTACTGCAGTAAGCAGAAGCGCGCCATGCCAGAATCCTGTTTGGTTTTTATCTTTTTTCATACGCACCTGCCATGTTTCATTACCTGATTATGTACGAATTATATCATATGAAAGAAGATGGGAAACTTTTCAAGACTCCTGTATGCAGAAAAAAATGGAGGCGGCTGCCTCCATTCACGTGTACCCTATTGTTCCATTTGTCTTGCAAGAAATCCTGCAGCTGTTTCAGATAGCTTCTGCTCTAATTCGGTCACCTTTTCAGCTTCTTTTGCAAGCAAGATAACCGTTCCGATTGGATCACCATTCGCAATTATTGGAGCAATCACGTGTCCAGTTTCAACAGGAACTCCTTCAATCAGCTCGGATTTGCTTTCATTTAAAAGACTCTTGCGTTCATTCATGGCTTTTTCGACAGAATCGCCAATGCTCTTATTCAAATAATCTTTCTTCGCCCCTCCTGCAGCCGTAATGTAAACATCACGATCAGAGATAAGTGCAATATGTCCGGAATGTTCAGCTAGCGATTCTGCATATTCTTTTGCAAAGTCTCCTAGCTCACTAATAGGAGAGTATTTTTTAAGAATAACTTCTCCTTCTCGATCAACGAAAATCTCGAGGGGATCTCCTTCTCTAATCCTGAGTGTTCTGCGAATTTCTTTGGGGATGACGACACGACCTAAATCATCAATACGACGAACGATACCTGTTGCTTTCATCTAAGTTGCCTCACTTTCTGGAAGTTGTAGGTGATTGCTCCAATCACTGTTTTAATTGTTTAATCTACAATATCTTTCCATTAGTATCTTTACGAGGTATGAGTTCTATTCACAATCCTGTCAAATTTGTCGTGTTTACCCAAAATCATCTTTATTTCGCATTCATTGGCTGCTTTACAGCTTGCTTTACTTTCTTCAATACCTTCTCAACAAGTTGAAGGTGCGCCTTCGTTTCAAGACCTCTTCCTTTAATGACAACCTTCACTTTATTACCGTCAGCACCAAGTGACAACTTATTGCCAAATTCATTTGCTACGTCGAAAATGGTTTCGCCACCAATTGCTTCTCGAGCAGATTCATGGAAGAGTAGCTGAATGTCTTTTTTGCTTCGTCCCACTTTTTCGACCTTCACTTCTTTCGCTAGCTCTTTCATGCGGGAAACCTGGAATAGATAATCAACTTCCTCAGGAAAATCACCAAAGCGATCCATCATCTCATCTTGTAAGTCCATAATATCTTTAATGGACTCGATCGAACGGAAACGTTTGTACATATCGATCTTCTGTTTTTCGTCGTTGATATACGTACCAGGAATGTAGGCATCTACCTCCAGATCAATTTCAACACTAAATGGCTTCTCCTTCGGTGTATCACCTTTTCGCTCCTCAATAGCATCTTTTAGCATTTGAGAATAAAGATCGAAACCAACAGAATCAATAAATCCGTGCTGTTCTGCTCCAAGAAGGTTACCTGCTCCTCTAATAGATAGATCACGCATCGCAATCTTAAATCCTGAACCGAGCTCAGTAAATTCCTTAATTGCCTGTAAGCGCTTCTCAGCTACTTCTGTTAGAACTTTATCACGTTGGTAGGTGATATACGCATAAGCTACACGGTTTGAACGTCCAACACGTCCCCGAAGTTGATAAAGTTGAGATAGACCCATTTTGTCACCATCATACACGAGGAGCGTATTCACATTCGGTATATCGACACCTGTTTCAATGATCGTCGTACTAACAAGAACATCGTAAGTACCATCAAGGAAATCAATCATGACTGATTCAAGCTCAGTCTCACTCATCTGACCATGGGCATAGGTCACACGAGCTTCAGGAACGAGGGTCCGAATTTGATCTGTCATATAGTCAATCGATTCTACGCGATTATAGAGAAAATAGACCTGTCCCCCGCGTGCAAGCTCTCGTTCGATGGCTTCTCTTACTAGCGTGCCACTATATTCGACGACATACGTTTGAACCGGGAAACGGTTCTCAGGCGGCGTCTCTATAACAGATAAGTCTCGTACACCAAGCATGGACATGTGAAGAGTACGTGGAATCGGCGTTGCGGTAAGTGTAAGAACATCCACATTCGCTTTTAATTTCTTGATCTTCTCTTTATGCGTGACACCAAAACGCTGTTCTTCGTCCACGATAAGCAGACCAAGCTGATTGTACGTGACGTCCTTTGAGAGAAGTCTATGCGTTCCGATCACGATATCCACTGTTCCATTTTTCAATCCTTTGAGTGTTTCATTCTGCTCTTTTCTTGAGCGGAAACGACTTAACAAACCAATATTGATAGGATGATCTGCAAAGCGTTCCTGAATCGTTGCAAAATGCTGTTGAGCAAGAATTGTCGTAGGCACAAGAAATGCTACCTGTCTTCCATCCATAATAGCTTTGAAGGCTGCCCGAATACCGACTTCTGTTTTCCCATATCCAACATCTCCGCAAAGCAAACGGTCCATCGGGCGAGATTTCTCCATATCTTCTTTAATTTCTTGAATAGCACGAAGCTGATCGTCTGTTTCCTGATAAGGGAAAGCTGCCTCAAATTCTCTCTGCTCTTCCGTGTCTTTCTCAAAACCATGACCAACACTGGCTTCACGCTCAGCGTATAATTTGATTAAGTCATCTGCTATGTCTTCGACTGATGATTGTACTTTCCGTTTAACTTTCTTCCATTCTGTACCACCGAGCTTATAAAGCTTTGGTTCCTTGCCTTCAGAACCAACATACTTCATCACCTGGTCAATCTGTTCAACTGGAACATATAAATTATCGTTTCCAGCATAACTTACATACAGATAATCTTTATGAATACCGCTCACTTCAAGGGTACGTATGCCGAGGTACTTTCCTATCCCGTGATTAACATGAACGATGTAATCGCCAACCTTTAATTCTGAATAGCTCTTAATTCGCTCTGCGTTCGACATTTTTTGTGAGCGACGGGGCTTTTTCGATTGCTTCGTAAAGACTTCCGCTTCCGTCAAAACAGCAATCTTTTGCATAGGTAGCTCGAACCCACCGTTAAGGCTACCAATAAGAATTTGAGGTTGCTTATGTGAAATAGGCGTATCATGTTCGACCATCATCGCGTTAATATCGTAATCTTCCAGTACACGTTCGAGTCGTTTGCGACGTTCCTCTGTAGCAGCAAGGAAAACGATTGCGAAACCACTCTTCTTCCACCGATCTAATTCACTACTCAACACCTTCATCTGACCATGGAAGTTCTGCATTGCCTTACTTGAGACATTTACAATATTTTGTGGATTAGTATAGGGTACGTGTCGAAGAAAAATAGATAAATAAAGTGTAGAATGAACAGGCTTTGAGAATAACGTATCGTAAGATCTCGATAGGGAAACAGATGATACAATCTCTCCTTGATTCAGAAGAGCTGTTTGCCATTCTGCTTCTTCCTTATCCAGATCCGATGACATTTCTTGTATACGGCTAACTTCATCAAACACGACGAGACCATCTTCTGGCAAATAATCTAGCAAACTTGCAGGTTGATCGTAATAGAAGTCCATGTACTTGATGATGCCCTGAAAGTTTTGTTTTGCCTTCAACTGGTCAATTTCATACGTTATGTTATCATGCATCGCTTCTTTAACTTTTTGATCTTTTACTTTTTTTAATGAGTTCTGTAGTTCAGATTGGAGTTGTTCCGCACCCTTCTCATAATGCTCAGGAAACAAGACAACCTCATCAGCTGGGCCAATTGTAATTCGTTCTGTTTTGTTTGCAGACCGCTGAGACTCAATATCAAAAAAACGAATGGAATCAACTTCTGTATCAAACAATTCAATCCGAATCGGACTACTCTCAGTCAATGGATAGATATCGATAATGCCACCACGAACGCTGAATTCACCTGGAGAAGAAACCATTGGTACACGCTCATATCCCATTGCCACAAATGTGGCTAATGTGTGATCCACAGGTATGTCATCTCCTACAGTGAACGAAACCTGACTTCTTTCCCAAATCTCTTTTGGAGGTAGATACCTTCTTACACCTGAAATAGGTGCGATAACGATACCATCGTTGTTTTTCATCCAATAATTCAACGCTTCCATTCGTTGACCCCTTAGCTCAGGGCTCGCAATGGCAATCTCTGAGGAAATGAGTTCATTAACCGGATATAAGTAAACCTCCTCTTGAGGTACAAGCTCACACATATCTTCATATAGCTTTTGGGCTTGATATAAATTATGAGTAATGATTAGCTGTGGGCGCTTCGTTTCATGGTAAAGGGAAGCCATAAGAAGCATTCGTGCAGATCCAGACAACCCTGCAACCAGCTGTTCTTTAAGCCCCTCCTTCACCCCTGAAAAGACCGATTGAAATTCATCGCCTTTACTGAAATATTCTCTTAAGCCTAACATCGTTAGCTATTTCTCCCCTCTCACTAAGAAAAGCGCAAGCGCCCGTTTAGTCCCTACAGGCACTTCATCTTCTAACCTGAAAATAGGCTGGTCGGAAGATGAAATGCCTCAAGGGACTGGGAGCAGGAGCTAGACTTCACTGAAATGTTTACGTAACTCTTTTCTATAAAATACAGACAAGACTATTGTTCTGTCATAACGCAAAAATGCCTTGGTTCAACTCCCAAAGCGACTTACTGAATAAATGTATCAAGCTCATGAAAAGATGGTGTACGTTCCATCGCTTCATGACAGTCTTCACAAATGGCTTTCACTTCTATCGTACCATCTTGTTGATAATGAATCATCGATTGCCTTTCCTCCTCTGTGAGCTGCTGAAATCCAAGTTCTTCCGCGGAAAATTGCTTTTGATTCAGCTTGCCTAACCTGGCCCCACAGTGACGACATACGTAATGAATATCCATACCAAATCCTCCCTGTCTTTATCTTTTACTAGTATGGACGGGAGAATAGAAGGATATTCAAGCGTTATATCGATTCATTACTTCTGGGAAAGAGTGAGCGGTCCACGCTTCACAGGCTTTTACAGTGCGCTCAATCGCATCTTGAATCGGTTCTGCTTCTTCTTTTGAAAATGGTTTTAAGACATAATCGATCACAGAGTGTCGCGCGGAACGATCAATGCCAATTCGTACTCTCTTAAAATCCTGAGTATGGACGTGTGTAATGATTGACTTCATGCCATTATGGCCACCAGCGCTTCCTTTTTGACGGAGTCTTACTTTGCCAGTTGGGAGGTCCAGATCATCGTAGATCACAAGTAAATCCTCAACCTCAATATTAAAGTATTCCATCAGTGGTCGTACAGATTCACCTGATAGGTTCATAAACGTCTGTGGCTTTAATAAATATACTGTTTCGCCATTTACTATCCCTTTACCGTAAATACCTTGAAATTTCTTTTGGTCTAACGAAATTCCCAGCTCTGTCGATAACTGATCAACTGCCATAAACCCTACATTATGCCTTGTATTTTCAAATTTCTTCCCCGGGTTACCGAGGCCAACAATTAATTTCAACGGATGACGTCCTACCTTTCATTACTTTTCTTCTATCGTATCAAAAATCAGGGCATTTATTCACCTGTTTGCCCTTTATCTTGAAAAAAAGACGTAACCCGTTCGGTTACGTCTTTGGTGTTTATTCTGTTTTTTCTGTTTCGTTATCATTATCTCCATGATCAGCAATTGGCTCTTCTGCCACTTCATCAGCCTCTTCTTCGTCCTCAGCAGGTTCTTCTGTTGGAGGTACGATTGAAGCAATCGGCTCTTCTGCATCTAGAAGAATTTCGTATTTATCGCCTTTTGGAAGATCGCCAGCTTGTACAGCGTCACCAATGTTTAGTTCGGAGATATCAACATCGATGCTGTCAGGGAAATCATTCGGCTTCGCCTTCACAAGAATTTCGTGAAGCATCTGCTGAACAACACCGCCTTCTTTGCTTCCTGCAGCTTCGCCAGTCAAGTGAACTGGAACTTCTGCTTCTACTTCCTTGTTAAGATCAACGGAATAGAAGTCAACGTGAAGGACATGATTTTTGATCGGATCAACTTGCATGTCATAAACCATGACAGGATATGTTCCTTGCCCTTCAAAGTTTAACTCAATTACACCATTTTTTCCGACTTGACGGTATACTTTAATGAATTCTAGAGCGTCAACCTGTACTGGAGCGCTTTTACGATCCTTACCGTATAAAACGGCTGGAAGACCTTCTTCTGTTTCACGCAAGGTTCTAAGTTCGCTTCTTTTTTTTGTATTACGATCTAATGCTTTCAATGTTGCTGCCATTTGAAATCACCTTCCTGATTAGGTTTTACTCTTCTATATGGATACCCATTATCATCGGGCAATAAACGTATTTTTTTTAATCAAATAGTTTGCTGACAGAAAGTTGTTCGTGAACTCGAATAATTGCTTCTCCTAAAAGTGGAGCAACTGACAGCTGAGTAATCTTATCGATCTGCTTATCTTCAGGTAACGGAATGGTATTTGTAATTGCAAGTTCCTTGATTTTTGAGTTGTCAATGCGCTCAATCGCTGGACCAGATAATACTGGGTGCGTACAGCATGCAAAGACTTCTTTTGCACCGTTTTCAATAAGTGCATTAGCAGCAAGAGTAATTGTACCGGCCGTATCAATAATATCATCGATAATAATAGCTGTTTTACCTTCAATGTTACCAACGATATTCATTACTTCTGCCACATTCGGTCGTGGACGACGCTTATCAATGATCGCAATCGGCGCTTTAAGACGCTCTGCCAGTTTGCGCGCACGCGTCACCCCACCATGGTCAGGTGATACGACTACAATGTCATCAAGTTGCTTTTCTTCAAAGTGCTTAGCAAGTGTCGGTACCCCCATTAGCTGGTCAACAGGAATGTCGAAGAATCCTTGAATTTGCGAAGCATGGAGATCAAGTGTAATGAGACGAGTCACACCAGCTACTTCTAGTAAGTTAGCCATTAACTTCGCTGTAATCGGCTCGCGAGATCTTGCTTTACGATCTTGTCGAGCATAACCATAGTAAGGAAGGACGATATTGATGGTTTTTGCAGAAGCACGCTTTAAAGCATCAACCATGATCAAAAGCTCCATAATATTTTCATTTACAGGCGCACATGTCGACTGAATCACATAAACATCACATCCGCGGATACTTTCCTCAATGTTAATCTGTATTTCACCATCGCTAAAGCGCACAACAGAACATTTACCCATCGGGACACCAATATGTTCTACAATCTCTTCTGCAAGATCAGGATTCGAATTTAAACTAAACACTTTCAAGTTTGGATCTAAATAATTAGCCATTGGCCGGTACCCCTCCATTATTAAATCGAAAATTAATTGTTTTTCGTTTTCGAAGCATAGTCTTCTTTGTTCGTCTGACGAGAGCGAGCAATAGACAGAGCTTGTTCGGGAACATCGTCTGTAATCGTTGAACCAGCAGCAACAGTTGCACCTTTACCGACAGTTACAGGTGCAATTAAATTCACATTACAACCAATAAACGCACCATCTTCAACCTTAGTAAGGTATTTTTTCTTACCATCATAATTCACCGTAATTGAACCGCAGCCTAGATTTACATCTTTACCGATTTCCGCATCCCCAACATAACTCAAGTGTGAAGCTTTACTGCCATGACCCATTACAGCTTTTTTCACCTCAACAAAGTTTCCAATCTTCACTTCATCACCAATTTGCGACGCTGGTCGAACGTGAGCAAATGGCCCTATATTCACAGCATTTCCTACTTCGCTGTCATGAATAACAGATTGTTTCACAACGGTCATGTCGCCAACTTTACTGTCTTTTATCTCTGTATTAGGACCGATTCTAGCTTCTTCACCAATAATGGTTTTACCATGAATTGTTGTTCCTGGGTATACAACTGTATCCTGGCCAATGATAGCTTCTGGAGAGATATAGGTTTGATCAGGATCAATCAAAGTGACACCGTTACGCATATGTTTCTCATTAATTCTTTTTTTCATCGCACTTTCAGCACGTGATAGCGCGACGCGATCATTCACACCCATCGTTTCATCAAAATCATCCGTTTGGTAAGCAGCAACAACTTCGCCCTGCTTCTGAAGTATTTCAACAACATCCGGAAGATAATACTCACCTTGAGCATTTTCATTCTTAACGAGTTGGAGTGTTTCAAAAAGGGTTTTGTTATCAAAACAGTATGTACCAGTGTTAATTTCCTTAATTTGCTGCTCTGAGTCGTTTGCGTCTTTCTGTTCTACAATTCGCTGAACACTACCATTCTGATCGCGAATAATTCGTCCATAGCCAAACGGTTGATCTGCTTTAGCAGTAAGAATGGTTGCTTTTGCTCCCTGTTCTTCGTGATAAGACAAAAGCGAGTCCATCGTTTCTTTCGTAATTAAAGGAGTATCACCACATACAACTAGTGTTACGCCTTCCTTATCTGCTAGGGAACCCTGAGTCTGCATGACAGCATGCGCCGTTCCAAGCTGCTCTTCTTGAAGTACGTAATTCACCCGAGATTCAAGCTGGTCTCGAACCTTCTCAGCTCCGTGACCCACTACCGTCACGATGTCCTCTAGCTGAAGACTTTCAAGCTGATCAACAACGTGCTCAACCATAGGCTTTCCACAAACCGGATGAAGCACTTTATAAAGTTTTGATTTCATCCTTGTTCCTTGACCTGCTGCTAACACAACTGCAAATCTATTCATGTATATGGTTCCTCCATTGTATCCTATTTTTCCACTTTGACTATATCTCAAAAACCCCTTATTTTCAAGGCGATTCCCTAAATCATACACCTGATAAAAGTTGGGAAAAAACAGCCTGAGGTGATTCGCCTATATTTCAATGAGTTCTCATCACATAAAAAAGCCTGGTCCATTGACCAGGCTTTTACGATTAGGAAGCTCCAGCTTCTTCATAAGCAGCTTCCATTTCACCAACACGATGGTATTCAGCTAAGACAGCTGTTTGAATTTTTTCCCTTGTATTCGAGGAAATTGGATGAGCGATATCGCGAAACTCTCCATCTGGAGTTCTTTTGCTTGGCATCGCTACAAACATGCCGTTATTTCCATCAATTACTCGGATGTCATGAACAACGAATTCATGATCCATTGTGATGGAAGCGATTGCGCGCATGCGTCCTTCCGTATTCACACGACGAAGGCGAACATCTGTAATTTCCAACTTGAGTGCACCACCTTTTTCCATTAATTAGAGCATATATGAACTATTCAACTTATAGTCAACAATTCCTTCTTCTTAATATAAAAAATCTTATAAAAATTTAGCTTTTTTGTTTATACAAAGTATCTTCGACAGAAAAAGAATAATCTAAACCTACGAAGTTAACCTTCCAATCAGAAGAGATTTTACTGTTCCGCTCTGAAGGAAAGTGGAATTAACCCGGCCGTTAGGGGCATTGGGCTAAACCAAAAAAACGCACTCCAATTTGGAGTGCGTCTAACTATGTTAACCAACTAGCGCAATGACTTCAATTTCGATAAGAGCGTCTTTCGGAAGACGCGCTACTTCTACACAAGATCTTGCTGGTTTATGAGCATCGAAGTATTCACCGTAAATTTCATTAATAGCGCTAAATTGATTCATATCTTTAATATAAACAGTCGTTTTCACAACAGCTTCTAGAGAAGATCCAGCCGCCTCTAGAACAGCTTTGACATTAGCGAATACCTGGTGTGTCTGTTCTTCGATTGGCCCATCAACTAACGTTCCATCTGCTCTTAAAGGAATTTGCCCAGAGCTATAAAAAATGTTATTCACGATCATTCCTTGTGAGTACGGTCCAATTGCTGCAGGCGCTGATTTCGTATAAACAGATTTCATTCGTGCTCCACTCCTTCAGTTAATCGAGTAAGAAACTTTTTATAATTCCCAGGAGCAACCTGGATTGTTCGTTCCTTCATATCGACTCCGCCAAGATTCATCATAGAGACATATTCTTCAACAAGACGTTCTTCGCCTTCACCTTCCGCCTCTACAAGAACGCCGATACCCGCTACGTCAGCCTGAAATTCTTCAAGAAGATTAACCATCCCTTGAATCGTTCCACCAGCCTTCATAAAGTCATCTACGATCAGCACATTGGCTCCTGGTTTTAAACTCCGCCTTGCAAGAGCCATTGTTTGAATTCGTTTCGATGATCCTGAAACATAATTAATACTAACCGTTGAACCTTCAGTCACCTTGCTATCACGTCTCACGATGACAACTGGTACATTTAGATGGCTTGCTGCCGCGTATGCCAGAGGAATACCTTTTGTCGCAACCGTCATGACGACATCAATCTTGCGGTCAGCGAAGACGGATGCGAACAAACGCCCTACCTGGTTCATGATCTCAGGATTGCCTAAAATATCTGTTAAATATAAATATCCACCAGGAAGAAGGCGATCGGGACTCTCGAGAAAATCACAAAGTTCCCCTACGACGCGGTCTGCTTCTTCTTCGCTAATAAGAGGCATATATCTGACACCGCCCGCTGCACCTGGAACGGTTAATAATGATCCGACACCCTGCTGTTCAAAGTTTTCCTTGATGATGACTAAATCCTCACTGATAGACGATTTAGCCGCACCATATCGTTCTGAAAAATAAGTTAATGAAACTAACCGATGTGGATGCTCTAACAAATATCTGGTCATGTCAACCAGCCGAGAACTCCGTTTCATCTTCATAGAAGAACCCCCAAAAATCCGAATATTTACTCATAATATATCATTAATGTACGGATTTGTTCAAGGGTTCTTCTCACCTAGTAATCGAACAGCATAAACCTGACCACAAAATCCACGTAAGCCATTATAAATTCGTTGCATTCTTGATTCATGTCTCGTCAGACCAAAAACAGTAGGTCCACTTCCACTCATCAGTACACCATCTGCACCAAGACTTTCCATTTTCTCTTTTATCTGTCGGACTTCTGGATGAAGTTTCAAGGTAACATCTTCAAGCACATTGCCAAGACGCTGACAAATAGCTTCATAATCCTTCTCTTCAATCGCGTGCATCATACCTTTAACATCTGGATGCTTCATTTCAGCAGTACGAAGACGTCGATAGACCTCCGCTGTGGATACGCCTATCGATGGCTTTGCAAGAATGACCCAGCATGGAGGCGGTGCATCCATCGGCTGAATAATTTCTCCACGACCTTTTGCAAGTGCAGTTCCACCGTGCACACAGAAAGCAACATCCGAACCGATTTCTGAACCAATCTCAGCAAGTTCATCATTGCTAAGACCTATTTCCCAGAGATCATTGAGTCCTCGCAACGCTGCTGCTGCATCACTACTACCTCCAGCAAGACCTGCTGCAACTGGAATCTGTTTGTCAATTTTAATGGAGATCCCTTGATTAACATTAAATTTCTTCTTTAAAACAGCTGCAGCTTGATAGGCAAGATTTCGCTGATCATCGGGGACGAAACCGCTAGTTGATTCAATCACAATCTCATTCCTTCTGAGCTCAGTAAGCTCAAGTCGATCAGCGAGATCAACATTTGTCATGATCATTTCTACCTCATGAAAGCCATCAGGTCGTTTATGAAGCACATCAAGTGCTAGATTAATTTTTGCCGGTGCTTTCACACTCAGTTTTTTTTTCATCTCGTTCACCTACATTTTCAATCTACCGTTCGACATTTTTACTTACTGTGAATTATTGTAACACACCCAACCGAAAAGAAAGAAACAGATTCAACAGGAAAACCAGCTCACGAGATATGGGTGCTCCCAACGAAAAAAAGAACCCCGGTATTATACCGGGGTTCACTCGTCACAGAGTTCAGTGTTTTTGTTGGTTTGCAAGCTGTTCTTCAGCTAATTGAATCGCACGCTTCACGATGTTACCTGCATCGCGAGCCTTTATTCCTCCCCAACCTTCTTTCTGAACCGTATCATAAAAACCAAGCTCTTTCGCAATCTCTTCTTTCAACTGATCGGACATTATTCCTCTACGTCTCACCATGCGAATCAAGCTCCTTTCTATCCTGTGACACACTTAGTGTGAGGATTGAAAGCATTCGCTATACTGACAATATGTATCCAGTAGAGGAAAAATGATTTCTTCCTTAAAACAGCAAAAAAAGCAGCTAGACCATTCGCCTTAACCGCTTACTGCTGCCTTTTCTTCATTAAATGTAATTTGTACTGTATCTGTTAGAATATCTGTGTAGCTGTACGAAACGCGTTCAAATGCGTTCGTGTCTTGATCCAGCTTAACTATAAACACTGCCGGGTAGGTTTCTTCAAGGATGCCTGAACGTTGAATTGTCTTTCTGCGACCTCCGTTTGCCTTTAAGGTCAACCGTTTGCCAACCTGAGATTGTAACGTCTGTTTGATCTCAATAATCGTTTTTGCCATCGGAACCTCCACCTCACTTAGACAAATTATAACATCTTTTGCACCATCTTGTCAAATAAAACTTAAATTATAACAACGAAGCAAAAACAATGTCAATTGTTATTTACCGAAGATGTGCATTTTTATTGTTTCTTAATTTGTCGAAAAATATGTATCCCCCTTGAAATGGACTTAAAAACAGCTTTTCTTAACCTATAAAAAAATACGAAGTTGATGCTTTTTTTCATTTAAAAAATGAATAAAACGGATGGCAGGACCATCCGTTCGTTTATTCGGAGTAATTCTCATTTTCCTTCATAGGCATACCTGTACGCAGTATTCCTTTAGTTTCAACTCCTCCTAAACCATCCTCCCCTGTTAACGTATTTCGAAGAGCATCCCATACGTTCACATGGTCTGTAAAAGAAGTTAAAGCTATTTTAGATACAATAAAAACCGGATCAAGCATATGAATGTTAATACGTGATGGGGAACTAGCAAAATTAGCCCCCGCCCGAATTAACGATTCAAAATGTGATTGACATGCTCCAGCAAAAATAACAAGATGATCAAGATTCGGGAATACGCTTCTGACTTCTTTTACAGCTCGCACGAAGTAGCGTGAGTTTCGATAAGATTGGAGGTCTTTCTTCTCACCCTTATGCTTGCTATATGCATCATGACCAGTGATGACCAGAATATCTGGCCTGACATTGTTAACAAGCTTAACGATATTCTCTGGAATCTCATTTTCCTTCATGTACAGCCCATATACCGGCACACCAAGACGCTTATACATCTCAAGACATTTGCTTAAATATAGTGGATCTCCATCAATGTGCAGAATTTTCCCTGGGAGTTCAAAAAAGCTCGTTTCTTTCTTGAAGTGACTTGTGGCCGTATATTCCCGCTTCATTCTTAATAATTGATAATCTTGACGGAACAGTCGAAAAGAATAATCCTCTTTTTCCTTGGATTGCTCCCGCCTCATTTTCTGTTCACTCGAGTCGATTAAAACAAGATCGTCAAACGGTGCATCAGCAATAAGTCGCATATCCTCACCAACCAGCTCTGCTGATTGACTTGATTCATTCATCCTGGTTACTCGAAAAATCAAATCACAGCCATATGAACGCCTGGCAACGATATCTCCTTCTTTCATAATCATCCACATCCCCTCGCGCCACTTGACATCTGTCATAATACGATTACTCCTTTTTCTACTATATGAGAACTTTAAAAAAAGATGAATTTCCTTGGATAGAGCTGGAGATACCTCTTAATAGATGTATAAACAGGCGTAAGATAATGGTCTAGTGTGCTTAAGAATTATTTCTTAACATAACCACCTTGTAAAAACATGCGCCTTTTTTGCGTTTTCTAGGTTTAACAAAGTTGTTTGATCGTACAAAGAAGGGGGTTTTTGGTAGTTGATGAACGGGTCAAAATAAGAACAAACATTTCCTTTCGCGGTTTTATTGACCACACACTCTTAAAACAGCTGATTTCCATGGTAAAGAAAATCTAACTTTTAAAAGTGGATCAAGATCAAGCGCCCCCATTTTTGCTCATAAAAAAAACACCTAGCTAAGGTGTTTTAGTTCTCTTCTTTTCTTTTGTAAAACGCATTGCTCAATGCTGCAAACTCTTCCATAGAGAGCGTTTCTCCACGACGACTTCCGTCAATTCCAGTCTCCTTCAATACTTCTTCGATCACTGGTTTCTTCTCTTTACCAAGAAGGTTATTCTGCAAATTATTTAAAAGTGTTTTTCGACGTTGTCCAAAACTCGCACGGATTACTTCAAAGAAAAATGATTCACTTAAAAGATCAACAGGAGGCTCCTGACGCAGTTCTAATTGTAGTACAGCAGAGTCTACATTCGGCTTAGGAACAAAGACCGTCTTAGGGACGGTCAACGCTGTTTTAGCGACAGCATGGTATTGTACTGCGAGTGATAATGATCCATACTCCTTCGATCCAGGTTTTGCAGCGATGCGTTCTGCTACTTCTTTCTGAATCATGACGACGATGCCGCGCACCGGTAACTTCTCTTCTAACAGCTTCATCAAAATCGGCGTGGTGACATAGTAAGGAAGGTTTGCAACGACCATAAGGTCCTGACCTTCTTCAAATTCCTCTCGTATCACTTGGTGAACATCCGCTTCAAGAACATCACTATGTCGAACAGTTACGTGGGGATATGGAGAAAGAGTATCATCTAAAATAGGCAGGAGACGCTGATCAATTTCAAATGCCACAACTTTCTTAGATCTCTTTGCAAGTTTCTCAGTCAGCGCCCCTATCCCCGGGCCAATCTCAATTGCACCGGACTCAGGAGTTAACGCTGCTTGATCAACAATCTTTGTCAGTACGTTCGAGTCGATCAAAAAATTTTGGCCAAGACTTTTCTTAAATTTAAAACCATATTTCGCTAAGATTTCTTTTGTTCTTAACGGTGTTGATATCTCTTTATTCATTTCTCTTCCTCCTGTAGCACTTCTTCCAATGCACGGATAAACTCATCTTTTGATATTTGAAACATCTGTAGTCTTTTATAGAGCTGTTTTCCATTCATATATCCCATTTGCAACCGCTCACCCAGAGCTTTTCTTCTTGCTTTAGATCGATCTCCAACAACGAGACCAGCCGCAATGAGATCTTCCCATTCAATAAGAACATCAGGTGCTTCGATCTCTTCTCTGACTGTAAGAATAGCCTCACGAATATCTTGGATTGAAGCATGCTCAATGCCTACTTTCTTGCCATTCGCTGATATAGCATGCTTTTTGTTTAGGAAAGCATGCTTGCATGATGGGAGTCGATTACTAATGATCTGCCTGATTCGGGTCCCAGGATAATCGGGATCAGTAAATACAATAACTCCTCTTCTCTTCCAGGCAAGTTCAATCCGCTTGAGTGTTTCCTCACTAATTTCAGATCCGTTTGTTTCTAGCGTATCTGCATCAAGCGCACGTTTAACAGCAAGCGTATCATTCTTGCCTTCTACGATGATGATTTCTTTAATTTTCACTTTGTTTCCTCCGTAGTACAAAACCATTTCTTATCTATCCCTATTATAAGGAATTAACTGCTATAGTTTCTCACTCAAAAAGCTTCTTTATCATACAAAAACACAGAGAGAGAAACATCCCACTCTGTGTTATTAGCATATCATATCTTTAACGTTAATCCAGAATCGTAATTTGTACAGACTTGCTTCCCCATGCATACGCAGCAGATTTGGAAGAAAAGAAAACATCAATTTTGTTTCCATTGATTGCTCCACCAGTATCAGCAGCTATCGCAGTGCCATAACCTTCTACATATACTTTTGAGCCTAGAGGAATAACATTCGGATCTACTGCAATAATCTTTGCATCTGGATTCGATTTTAAATTAAAACCCGTGGAAGTAATTCCTGAGCAACCAGCACAATTCGCTGTGTAGGCTGTAGTTGCAACCTTCAACACTCTTCCATCATTAGAAGAAGACTTGCTCTCAGAGGCGGAACTCGACTTACTAGATGTCGATTTCTTAACTTTCTCGGTCGATTGAGTCGATTTAGAAGCCTTAGAAGAGTTATTGCTCGTTTTCATAGCGGTTTGTGTAATGACTTGAGTGCCGACAGCAACGATGCGATCACTACTCTTTTTCACTACATCTGTTTTCTTTAACTCTCGAGATACTTCTTTACCATTTTCAAGAACGACATCGTAGTGCTTCTCCTGTTTGCCTTCTTCCCCAGGCTGCACTACTTTTTCTTTCCCTTTTTGCATCGACCTATCTTGCCGACTAACTGTCGCATATTCGATCGATTCTTCCACTACATCGGTGACCTTTTCCACTCGAACCACGTTGATTTCTGAGTTCGCATTCACGTCCTCATTTTTATTGGGTTCCACGCGATCAAGCTCTCCAAGTTGTATATTTTGCTGTTCTAAAAAGCCAGCGACCGTAGTCGAAGTTGTCCAAACTTTTTTTTGGTTTCCACCATCATTAACCGCTACTTGAAATCCTTCATCGACGGCAATCTTCATATCCTCTTTCAATTCATCGTCCTTCGAAACGGACAATTTATCGTGATCACTAAGCTCGATATGTTGGTCTTCAAGCAATCCATTTACAGTATCTTCCGTTGTCCAAACCTTTTGCTCTTCCCCATTGATTTGCAATGTCACCTGAAAAGCAGGCTTCCACTCAACCACATCACCAGCATTCAACTGGGCTGATAAATCATGGCTCAAATAATCATGTTCACCAGGTTCGACGCCTTCATCTTTCAATAACTCCGAGACTGTATCTGCATGTGTGTCTACAGGCTTCTCTTCCCCATCAAGGACAAGCGTTACAGAAGCTTTCGTAGTTTCAAACACGATAAAGCCGGAGACCAAACCCAATACAATTATACTTAATAAAACCATGAAGACATTCTTTCCACTCTTTAAACGAGCGAAAAAGTTTTCCATGTTTACTTGCATTGTCATAGATTCCTCCTTGAACCGACTGTGTTTCCTAAAGAAAAGCTTCTCAAGCCCTCTCTACAAGATTGATAGCTTGTAAAGTTTTGATAGGGAAAAATAAAAAAAGCATTACGATAATTTCTTTTTAACTACAACGGTCTTTTAATCAGCGACTAATTCCAAAAAGTTTCATCGCATTTTTGGTTGTTTCTTTTGCTAATTCTTCATAGTTCATTTCTTTCAAATCCGCAATTTGTTCAGCGACAAGCTTTACATATGAAGGCTCATTTCGCTTTCCGCGGTTTGGATGTGGCGCTAGAAAAGGACAGTCCGTTTCAATTAGCAAACGGTCAATCGGTACTTCTTTTGCTACTTCTTTTGGCAGCTTGGCATTCTTAAATGTCACTGGTCCTCCTAAAGAAATGTAGAAATTCATATCAAGACACTCATTTGCCTCTTCTACAGTTCCTGCAAAACAGTGCATTATGCCGCCGACTTCTGCAGCATTTTCTTCTTTTAGTAAATCAATCACATCTCTCGTCGCTTCACGATTATGTATGATGATCGGTAGATTCACTTTCTTCGCAAGTTGAATTTGCTTGCGAAATACGTCTTTCTGTATGTCATGAGGTGATTTATCCCAGTGATAATCGAGTCCCATTTCACCGATTGCAACAACTTTCGGATGACCTGCAAGTTCTTCAATCCACTCCAGATCCTCCTCGTTCATATCAATCGCATCAACAGGATGCCATCCTACAGCAGCATATAGGAAGTCATATTCTTCTACAAGAATCATTGCTTGTTCAATTGTTTCACGGTCAAAACCAACGACAACCATCTTCGTTACCCCTGCTGCCTGGGCACGCTCAATTACTTCTTTTTGATCTTCGGAAAATTGTTCAACATTCAAATGTGTGTGTGTGTCGAATAACATGTCAAAACTCCTTCTCCGGTCTAGTACGATGCTAGTGTATCAAATGTCCTAGTTTTTTTCTAAGTCTAAACAGTTTCATTTTAATTACAATTTGTTTACAAGGTCCATAAAATAAGTTAGAATATTCTGTATATTAAAGGTTTTTTTAGCTTTCACCATCATTATTTTTTCAATTAAACAGGATGTTTACTCCCCTACAGCGAAATAACTTTGCAGGAATAATTTGTGAAATAAACAGTAAAAAAGCCCGGCCTTTTTAGACCGAGCCAAAAAATCATTTATTTAATTTGTGTTCCATTTGGCAAGCTTTCTGCAATTGTCGACAATTTCAATTCACCGTCGTGTTCACCTGCTAGAATCATACCTTCAGATAATTCTCCTCTGAGCTTAACGGGCTTAAGATTTGATACACAGACAACTTTTTTGCCGATGAGTTCCTCTGGTTTATAATGTTTTGCTATTCCTGAAACAACTTGTCTTGTTTCATAACCTAAATCCAATTGTAATTTCAATAGCTTATTAGCTTTTTTAACAGGCTCGACTTCGAGTACTTGAGCCACTCTTAAGTCAACCTTTGTAAAGTCATCAATTGTAATTTCTTCTAGTTCTGGCTTCTCGATCGGCGGTGCTTCTTTCACCACATTGCCGCCCATCTGTTCAACAATATACGCAACTTCATCTTCACGATCCAATCGCGGGAAGAGAGGCGCATCTTTTTGAACTACTGTTCCACCGAAACCTTTCTGGAAACCTAATGAATCCCAGCAGGTTCTCTCACCTTCTTCAACACCAAGTTGTGACCATATCTTCTTAGGTGTCTGAGTTAAAAACGGTTGGAGAAGGATAGCGACTTGTCTTAGTGATTCAGCGAGGTGAACCATTACCGCGCCAAGTTGTTCTTTGTTCGTCTCATCTTTTGCAAGGATCCATGGTTCCGTTTCGTCGATGTACTTGTTCGTCCGGCTAATGAGCTGCCAGATTGAAGCAAGTGCTACAGAGAACTCCATATTTTCAAGGGAATGTTCTACTTTTGTAATCGTAGCATGAACCATTTCTGTAAGGTTATCATCAAATTCGGTTACAGAACCATTATAGACAGGCACTTCTCCATCAAAATACTTATCAATCATTGCGACTGTGCGATTTAAGAGGTTACCAAGGTCATTAGCGAGATCATGATTGATTCTTTCTACAAAACTCTCTGGTGTAAATACGCCATCTGAACCAAATGGTACTTCACGTAATAAATAATAACGAAGCGCGTCTAATCCATACCGGTCAATCAGAGTAACAGGATCGACAACATTCCCTTTTGATTTAGACATCTTTCCATCTTTCATAAGTAACCAGCCATGAGCAAAGACTTTCTTAGGCAAAGGCAAATCAAGTGACATTAACATAATTGGCCAATAGATTGTATGGAAACGGACAATTTCCTTCCCAACGAGATGAACATCAGCTGGCCAGAACTTATTATAGAGTTCATCATTTTCTGTACCATACCCCAGGGAGGTGATGTAATTGGACAAAGCATCGATCCAGACATAAATAACGTGTTTGGGATCGCCAGGAACTTTTACACCCCAGTCGAACGACGTTCTTGAAACAGCAAGGTCTTCAAGACCCGGCTTAATGAAGTTGTTGACCATTTCGTTCTTCCGAGATTCGGGCTGGATAAACTCCGGATTATCTTCATAGAACTTTAGAAGACGATCTGAATATTTGCCCATTTTAAAGAAGTAAGATTCTTCTTTCACTTTCTCGACTTCTCTTCCACAGTCCGGACATTTTCCATCAACTAACTGACGTTCAGTAAAGAAGGATTCACACTGTGTACAGTACCAACCTTCATACTGATCCAGGTAGATGTCGCCTTTCTCATACATCTTTTGGAAGATCGTTTCGACAATTTCTTCATGTCGTTTCTCAGTCGTACGGATAAAATCATCATAACTAATGTCTAATTTATCCCACAGCTCTTTAATTCCAGCCACAATATCATCAACATACTTTTGAGGTGTAACACCCTGTTCCTGAGCTTTCTTTTGAATTTTTTGTCCATGCTCATCAGTACCAGTTAAGTATTGAACATCAAAGCCTCTTAATCGTTTGTAACGAGCCATAGCATCTCCGGCTACTGTTGTGTAGGCATGACCAATATGCAGTTTGCCGCTTGGATAGTAAATTGGTGTCGTAATATAAAAATTCTTGTCACCCATGTTGCTTCCTCCTTGATTAAAACAGTTGTAAAAAAGCTCCCGCCCATGTAGGACGAGAGCACTAGCAACTCTCAGCTACAACCCGCGATCATCTCTATCATCGCTGTGTACACTATGTGTGTGTTGATTCAAGTACAGTTCTTCTTCATCAAAATATACCTAATTTAAGGAAGAATTGCAAGGAAGCCAATTTTGATAAGCTTAACCTACACAAATTTACAATTTATGTCGAAGGATTTACAAGAAAATTGTCGAATTATCATTTAAGATATTAGGGATCGCAAATTATTTAATGCTTCGAAACCCGTAGGAAATCCTTTTTATACAGGAAATATTTACCCACTTAAAAGGATTGACGCTTATGGGAAACACTGGTATTATATAGAACATAAATAGAGAAATTTGTCGAATCCTGACGTAATTAATAAAAAATTGGGAATAGGGGAGTATAAAACATGAAATCTACTGGTATTGTACGTAAAGTTGACGAGCTTGGCCGTGTTGTTATTCCGATCGAATTGCGCCGTACACTTGGTATTGCAGAAAAGGACGCTCTTGAAATCTACGTGGACGACGAGCGCATTATCCTAAAGAAGTATAAGCCAAACATGACTTGCCAGGTAACTGGAGAAGTTTCCGATGATAACCTTGCAATCGGTAATGGTAAGCTTATTCTTAGCCGTGAAGGTGCAGAGCAAGTATTGGAAGAAATCCAAAAAGCTCTATCTAAATAATGATTTCCTACTAAAAGCTCCTGCCAAAGTTGGCAGGAGCTTTTTTTGTGTTTCTGATTGATTTCACAGGTACGTATCATTCAACATGAAACGCCTGGTACACATCTCTCTTCGGTAATTCACGATCGATCGATACTTGTTTGATCGCTTCCTTACTTTTCATACCCTCATTAATATAATATTCTACATGTTCCTGTAATGGTAGGGACGCCCACCACCGTTCTTGTTCAATCGCTTCTTCCGTTCCACCCTCCACAATGACACAAAATTCACCGCGGATCTCGGCTTGTTCACACCACTCCAGTACTTCTTCAGCATGACCTCTAATAAACTCTTCATACTTCTTCGTTAACTCTCTTGCTATAATGATTTCTCTATTTCCGAGTACTTCAATTATAGCCTTAATCATTTCTTTCAGTCGGTGCGGTGCCTCATAGAAAAGAACAGGGGAAGGAATACTTTTAAGCTGCATTAATTCATTCTTTCGCTCTTTCTTCTGTCTTGAAAGAAAGCCATAATAATAGAAATGCTGAGTAGGTAACCCAGAGGCGATCAATGCTGTAATTGCTGCGTTTGCACCTGGTAATGGAATAACTGGAATGTTGTCATGAACACAAGCAGAAACAAGCTCATAACCTGGATCTGAGATAGCTGGCATTCCAGCATCGCTAATAAGGGCTACATTCATTCCTTCGCGCAATCGCTCAAGAAGCTTGTAACCACTCGACTCCTTATTATGTTCATGATAACTTGTTAATCTTGTCTCTATTTCAAAGTGATTGGTTAGCTTTTTGGACTGTCTTGTATCTTCTGCCGCAATAAGATCTACATCTTTCAACGTTTGGACAGCACGATAGGTCATGTCGCCTAAATTTCCAATTGGTGTTGGTACAAGATAAAGTTTACCGGTCTCGCTTTCTTTGTAGCTCTGCTGACTCCACATGCTTTTGCCTCTCTCCATGAATGATCTTTTCTTTCTGGACCCTCGTTAATTGTTTGATGCGGTATTCTTCTTGCATCGCTTCACTTTTTGTCAGAAAATATGCCTGATATACAAGTGATAATGGCGTTCTACCCCTCGTATATTTCGCTCCTTTACCGCATTCATGCTGCGCTATTCGATGTGGCAAGTTGGTTGTGTATCCAGTGTAATAACTGCCGTCTCGACACTCTAGCATATAAACAACGTGTTCAGAGTTTTTCATAAACCTCTCTCATTTCATCCGTATACGTATTTGTTTCTTGATAAACAATGAATGGGGGAAGCACTTTAAGATCAGGTTTTCCATCTTTTATCCCCTCTATTAATAATGTATTCGCATCTTTTCCAGCCTTTGGATAGACAAGCTGCATTCGTTTCGGCTCAATTCGATATTTTCTCATCAGAGTCATAATATCCAATAACCTTTCAGGTCGATGAACAAGAGATACTTTTCCTCCTTGCTTGATAAGACAGCTACATGAGCAAATCACATCTTCAAGTGTACACATGACTTCGTGACGAGCAATCGTTAGATGTTCATTCATGTTACGTTGCTCATTTCGTTTACTTTTGAAATAGGGCGGGTTACATGTAACAGCATCATAAGATTCGCGTTTGAATTCTGATGGTAAGCTGCGAATATCAGCGTGATGGAGCGTAAGTTGGTCGTTAAGTTTGTTTAAATCAATGCTTCTTGTTCCCATATGATAAAGTCTATCCTGAATTTCTACTCCTTCAATCGATACTTTGCTTTTTCTAGATAATAATAGTGGAATAATGCCATTCCCTGTACAAAGATCTATGATCTTACCTCGGGTTATCGGAACCCATGCAAAATTAGCAAGTAAAACAGCGTCTAGTGAAAAAGAAAAAACCGTGGGACTTTGAATAATTCGTAATTCATTTTCAATGATGTAATCGATACGTTCATCATCATTAAGCTGCATGATGGCGATCTCCTATCTATCTTTTTGTGATATTTCTTCATCACTTCGTCAATTTTTAATAACACTC
>CAWDWH010000025.1:0-79630 GCA_963805895.1 uncultured Bacillaceae bacterium | reverse complement strand
GAACCAGCGCCTGAAAGACGGAAACATGATCGTTACAATCGCTTGTTATCCAAGAATGAAGACGTTGATCTTGCCGAAGCCATCATGAAACTCAAAACCGAAGAAAGTGTCTACCAGGCTTCGCTTGCTTCAAGCGCAAAAATCATTCAGCCTTCGCTATTAGACTTTCTAAGATAACAAAACCCCCTGCACCGTTTGGTGAGGGGGTTTTGCATGTCCAACTATGATTGATCTATCGCTTAATCGTATTCGCAAGCCCCATCATTTCATCTGCCATTTTGATGGCCTGACTCTGAAATTGAAGCAAGCGCTGCGTTGAAATCATTTCAGTCGTTTCATCTGCGAGATCCACGTTCGACATTTCAAGAAATCCTTGTTTTGTTTTGTATTCTTCTCCATCGATCGCAGCTAGTTCCAACTCTCCATTCCCGTCGAGAGAAAATTCATTTCCGCCAGCATTCACTAGCGCTTGAGGACGATTGATTTTGGCGATGCTGAGTTGAAAGGTTTGTTCGTTCCCATTTGCATCCGTCGCCGCGATTTCGCCGGAGTCGGAGATCGAAAGCTTTGATGGGGAATTTGCGAAATTAATCGCGTTTCCGTTCGTATCTAAAACTGGATTACCGCTGCTGTTCATGAGGGTAACCGTTCCATTCTCATTTTGAAGCTCAAAGGAACCATCACGCGTATAGTGAACCTCATCGCCATTTTGAATACGGAAGTAGACGTTCTCGCCTTCAAGCATGACATCGAGATCCCTACCAGTTTCCTGGGCAGATCCTTGGTCGCTGCGAAGAGTCGTTAATCCAACTTTCGATCCAAACCCAACGCGAAGATTTTCTGGTGTTTCTCTTCCAGGCTCAGTCATTTCGCCCGTTTGATTTTTGTACGTTTGTGTTAATAGGTTCTGAAAAGTAGCATCGCGGCTTTTGTACCCGGTCGTATTCACATTTGCAATGTTATTTGCGATTGTATCCATTTTCTTTTGTGTCTGACTTAGTGAAGAAGATGCGGTTGCCATTTGAATATTCAATCGTAATCCTCCTAGTAAACGCGACCGACATCATTGACGGCTTTGTCGATGCTTTGATCGTACGTTTGTAGCACTTTTTGGTTCGCTTCATATAACCGATACGTATTGAGCATATCCGTCATCGTAGTCGTCATATCGACATTTGAGCCTTCGAGAAAGCCTTGTTTTACTGAATACTGGTCGTAATCGGTCGTTCGCACACTTTCAGGAGCAGCGTTCTCGTCACCTGCCCATTCGAAAACGCCGTTGCCCTGCTGTGTTAACTGAGAAGGGTCGCCGGTGTAACCAATCCATACTTGCTGTTGGTTTCCGTTTTCTTCTGTAATCGTTCCATTCTTGTCGATTGTAAACGAATCACTGTTCAATTGAATTGGCTGCAGATCTTCTCCGAGTACTTGATCGCCTTCACTAGTTGTTAGGAAACCGTCTTCGGTTACTGTGAAATTCCCATTTCTTGTGTAGCGAATGGAATTATCGTCGAGACGAACACCAAATAACAGCAGGCCCTTTTTACCGGTTTCTTCATCGGTTGGCAATTCTTCATCTACGAGGGCTATGTCTGTGTCTTTACCAGTTTCCTGTAAAGACCCGCTTGAGAAATTAGGAATCCCTTCTTGCGTGTAGACACCTTGTGGAAGTGAGCCGATGGAAGAGTTAGGTGTCGCAGCATTCGTATTTCGTTCCTTCATCAAGTATTCAGGGAAGGAACGTAACGTTGATTCATCCTGCTTAAAACCTGGTGTTTCAGCATTTGATAGATTATTTGTAAGAAACTGTTGTTTTCGGTCGCTTGCCATCATTCCGGACGTTGCCGTATACAAACCTTTAAACATTTTTTCGCTCCCAACGTAGTACTATGGAACTCGTATATGGAATTTAGTACCCCCATTATACCGTTGAATGCTGGAAAAATTAAGTGAAAAAAGTAGTTTTTTAGGTTAAAACACTCATTTACTATTATTTTTGACAATGCTATGCTAACAATATCGAAAATTTTGTCGAATGAGGACATGTTTGGATTTAAATCCATAATTTAACTTTATAACCAAAATTTTTATAAGGAGTGTGAAAGGCTTCGTGAACGTTTTTCAATCGATCAAACCACTTGAGCAAGCACTGAACGCTTCGATGGTGAAACAGCGCACAATCACGTCAAACATATCGAATGTGGATACCCCTAATTACAAACGTCAAACCGTTTCTTTTCAAGATAACCTACAGGAAGCTGCAAAGAACTTCCGGAGCTACAAGTCAAACCCCAAACACGTCCCTTTTAGTAACGAAATGAATATGAACCCAGTTGTCAAAACTGATAAAAATACGCTGAACAATTCCAATGGAAACAATGTGGATATGGATGTTGAAATGGCAGATCTCGCGAAAAACCAACTCTGGTATAATGCGATGATTGAGAAGACAAACAGCCAGTTCCGTGATTTACAAACAGCTATTCGAGGGAGCTAATGTAAATGAATTTATTTAATGGTTTCAATACGAGTGCCTCAGCCTTAACTGCTAATCGTCTCAGAATGGATGTTGTTTCATCCAATATCGCAAACGCAGAAACAACGCGTTCCGAATTGGTCGATGGAGAATGGCAGCCATATAAGCGGAAAGTGGTCGAGCTTCAAGAAAATTCGTTTGAAAGCAAGCTTCAGTCTGCGATGGGAAAAGGGGAGCCTTCTACTGGAGTTAAAGTGTCGACTATTAAAGAAGATGAGTCTCCCAATAAATTAGTCTATAATCCGACTCACCCTGATGCGAATGAAGAAGGGTATGTTGAAATGCCGAATGTGGATATGGTGAAGGAGATGGTTGATATGATGTCAGCTTCTCGTTCTTATGAAGCAAATGTAACGGCGCTTAATGCGACTAAAAGTATGTATATGAAAGCACTTGAACTAGGGAAATAACTTGTGAGCTTAGGAGGGTAATATGAACACGATCAGTGCAATTCAACAGCTACCAGCTCAGCAGAAAACCGTGGGATCTTCAGATGAAGCGACGGGTAATTTTGGTCAAATGCTTCAGGATGCCATCAAACAGGTGAACAATGATCAAGTTGCGTCTAAACAAATGACAAATAAACTTGTGACGGGTGACGTTCAGGATGTTCACGAAGTTATGCTTGCAGCACAAAAAGCTTCGCTGTCTCTTAATCTAACAGTCGAAGTAAGAAATAAAGTCATCGAATCATACCAAGAAATCATGCGTATGCAAATGTAGTATGTCAGGGATGGATAAAAGATGAACCAACAACTACTGAATTTCAAAAATCGCTGGACTGAAACATGGGGCAGCTATTCTACTAAAACGAAATGGCTCATTGGAGGAACGTTTCTCGTTACACTTCTTTTGCTACTATTCCTTGTTTTTTGGATGTCTAAACCTAATTTAACACCAATTTATTCAAACTTAACGCCATCAGAAGCGGGCGAGATCAAAGGGGCAATTGAGCAAAAGGGGATTCCTGTTGAAGTTTCATCAGATGGGACAACCATTAGCGTGCCTAAAGATCAGGCATCTAATTTGAAGGTTAGCCTTGCCGCAGAAGGTATTCCGAAAAGTGGGAATGTGAACTACAGCATCTTCAGTGAAAACATGGGGATGGGGATGACGGACCGTCAATTTGATGTGGTCGAACGGGACGCCATGCAAAACGAGCTTAGCTATTTGATCGAGCAAATCGGTGGTATTAAAGAATCTAAAGTGATGATCACTCTTCCAGCCGAAAGCGTCTGGTTAGATGAAGAAGGTAAAACGGCGTCAGCATCAGTTGTCGTAACGAGAGATCCTGGCGTTCAGCTTGATCAATCCCAAATCACGGGGTTGTATCATCTCATAAGCAAGAGTGTTCCGAATCTTCCCGTCGAAAACATCGTGATCATGGATCAAAATGGAACGGCTTTTGAATATGGAGAGAACCAGGTTGATTCCAGTCTATCCGCTTTTCAACAGCAGGAAGAAGTCCGCAAAGGAATCGAAAAGGACATGCAGCAAGAATTGCAGCAGATGCTTGGTATGATTCTTGGCCAGGATAAAGTCGTTGTCTCCGTCATGACCAGTGTCGATTTCACAAAGGAAAAACGAACGGAGGACCTTGTAGCGCCTGTTGATGAAGAGACAGGTGAAGGGATCGATATCAGTGTTGAAAAGATCAGGGAGTCCTACTCAGGAGATCCAGCTAATGCTCCAGATGGTACAGGAACAGATGAAGGTGAAATCCCGAACTATAACGCAGATGATCCTAACGCACAGGGTGACGGTTCTTACGAGAAAGTAGAAGATCGCATTAACCGTGAAGTCAATCGCATTCATAAAGAGATTGAAGAAAGTCCTTATGTGATCGACGATGTTACGATTAATGTCGGCGTAGAGCCACCTGTGGCTAACGATATGACGACCTTAACGGCAGCATCTATAGAAGATATTCGCACAGTCCTAAAGAATGTTGTCCGTACATCATTAAGCGAAAGCGATGTTCCGCTTGATGATCCGTCACTTGAAGAACGGATCTCCGTATTTGCGAATGAATTTAAAGGACGCCCGGGTTATGTCGAACCGAAACCAAGCTTCTTCTCTACTATGAAAAATGCTGTTCCTGCTTGGGTCTGGTATGCCGTTGGTGGTGGAATTGGGCTGCTTTTGATCGGTGGACTTATTCTCCTCTTCCGTAGACGCGGAAAGAAAGAAGCCGATGACTTCATCGAGTTTGAAGAGTCCTATCGTGCGAGTACACCTGAAGAGCATTATTTACCACGAGAAGAACGTGAAGTGGATATGACGCCTGAACCACTCCTTGGAAAAGAAGAAATTGAGAATCTAGCAAAGAACGATCCAGAAGAATTTGTGAAGCTATTAAGACTATGGATGAAGGAAGAATAGGTGGGGTTGGATTATGACTAGCTTAGAAGAATTATCAGGAACACAGAAAGCTGCGATCCTTCTTACTTCACTCGGTCCTGATCTTTCGGTGCAAACATTTAAACATTTATCCGAGAAAGAGATCGATCAGCTAGCGCTTGGAATTTCCGAGCTTCAAAAAGTCGAGCCGGATGAACGTGAGGCTGTTGTCGATGAGTTTATTCAGATGGTGAAGGCGAAAGATTATATTGCAGCAGGTGGTATCGAATATGCCAGGCATAGTTCTTGAACAGGCATTAGGGTCGAAAAAAGCAGATGAAATCCTTTCACGTTTGAAAGCGAATCTGAAAGTAAAACCTTTTGCATTTGCGCGAAAAGCAGATCCAGATCAGATTCTAAATATTCTACAACAAGAGCACCCACAAACGATTGCGTTAGTGCTTTCTTATTTGGATGCAAAGCAATCTTCGAAAATATTATCCTCCTTGCCTCAAGAAAGTCAGGCAGATGTCGCTAGAAGAATTGCGCTGATGGATAGTACATCACCAGAAGTCATTAGTCAGCTCGAGACGATCATTGAAGGAAAGCTGAACGCGACGGGATCTCAGGATTATACCTTTACTGGAGGCGTTGAAGCGATTGTTCAAGTACTAAGTAGTGTTGATCGAAGTACCGAACGAACGATCCTTAGCTCGCTTGAGAAAGATGATCCGAGTCTTGCAGAAGAGATTAAGAAGCGGATGTTCGTCTTCGAAGATATTGTCACGCTTGATGATCGCTCGATTCGTCTCGTGATCAGTGAAGTGAAAGATGAAGATCTTTCGATCGCACTGAAGGTAGCCAGTGATGATGTGAAAGACACGATTTTCCGCAACATGTCGAATCGCCGTGTTGATACAGTGAAAGAAGAGATCGAACTCATGGGTCCGCTCAGACTGCGTGAAGTGGAGGAAGCGCAAACGCGTATTGTTTCTGTGATCCGCTACCTTGAAGAGACTGGTGATGTGATGATCGCTCGAGGTGGAGGAGATGATCTGATTGTCTAACGTCATCCGAAAAACATCTGGTGAGAAAAGAGCTGTTCCGAAAGTACTTGAACAGCGAAGCGTTGCTGAGCCAAAAAGGAATCGCGTTCTTCCAACACGAACGACCACGATTGAAGAGAAGAAGTCTCAGCTCCTCGAAATGATGATTCGATTAGAAGATCTTTATCACACGATTCGCACGAGACTTGGCGATGAAGAAGCAAATGTTCATCAAAGTCTTGAGAAGAAGCAAGAACAGAAAGAGCTTGAATGGCAGGAAATAACGAAGCAGACGTATAGAGAAGCAGAAGAAAAGGGCTATGCCGCTGGTTATGAAGCAGGTATGGAGCAAATTCATTTCGAGTTTGAAAGTAAGAAACAAGAAATGGAGAACATGGTCAACAGCGCATACAACAAGAAAGAAGAGTTGATTCAAAGCGCTGAACCTTTTCTGTTGTCCTTAAGTACAGCGATCGCTAAGAAAATTATCCTGCAAGAAATTGAACAAAATCCTGAGACGCTACTCGAGATGGTGAAAGAGACATTGAAAAAAGTTCAGGATCGTGGAGAAGTCATATTCCAAGTATCCACAGAGGATTACCAGCACATGATGCCGATGGTCGATGAGCTTGAAAAACAGCTGGATGTGAACGCGAGCCTCAAGCTTGTTCCGATGAGTGATTTAGAAATCGGATCTGGACTGGTGCATACGCCGAGTGGGTCATATGATATCTCGATCAATAGCCAGCTTTCTGAAATGAAAAAGCAGCTGCTTGCCTTGTTTGAGGAGAGAACAACCGATGAGCATTAATGTTGAGCAGTACCTCTCCCAAATTGATGCGATGGAGACGGTCCAGAAATATGGAAAAGTGACTCAGGTGATCGGTTTAACGATCGAATCGCTTGGACCAGAAGTCAAGATCGGCGAGCTTTGTTATCTTTATCCGGGAGCATCGACACCACCGATTGAAGCCGAAGTCGTTGGGTTTCGTGAAAACCGTGTCCTACTGATGCCGATGCATGATTTATCGGAAATTGGACCAGGGTGTCTTGTTGTAGCAACAGGTCAACCGCTTGAAGTGAAAGTCGGCTACTCTCTTCTTGGGACGATTCTCGATGGGCGGGGCAGACCGCTTGATCAAACCGATCTTCCTGGGGGGTTAAAAGCTGTTTCGACAAATCGCAAACCTCCCAATCCAATGACAAGACCACGGATCACCGCTCCTTTTCAGCTTGGAGTTCGAGCGATTGACGGTCTTCTTACCGTTGGACAGGGTCAGCGAATCGGTATTTTTGCGGGAAGCGGTGTTGGTAAAAGTACGTTGATGGGTATGGCAGCTCGCAACTCAGAAGCGGATGTGAATGTCATAGCCCTCATCGGAGAACGTGGACGTGAAGTGAGAGACTTCATTGAGCGAGATCTTGGAGAAGAAGGATTAAAGAAATCGGTCGTTGTGGTCGCAACGTCAGATCAGCCTCCGTTACAGCGAATCAAAGGGGCACTTACGGCGACTTCCATCGCAGAATTTTTCAGAGATCAAGGGAAAAACGTCATGCTGATGATGGACTCCGTGACGAGGTTTGCGATGGCGCAGCGTGAAGTTGGACTTGCGATCGGTGAACCACCAACGAGTAAAGGATATACACCGAGTGTATTTGCCCTCTTACCAAAATTATTAGAACGATCTGGTACATCCGAAACGGGTTCCATCACGGCGTTCTATACCGTACTTGTTGATGGGGACGATATGAACGAGCCGATCGCTGATGCTGTTCGAGGGATCCTGGATGGACACATCGTGCTTGATCGGAAGCTTGCTCAAAAAGGGCAATACCCGGCGATTAACGTACCTCAAAGCGTGAGCCGAGTGATGAAAGAAATTGTATCGAAAAAACATATGAATTCAGCAGAAGAATTCAAACGACTATTAGCCGTGTATGTTTCTTCAGAGGATCTTATTAACATTGGGGCATATAAAGCTGGAACCAACAGCAATATCGACAAAGCGATCTCCGCTCATCCCGAAATAGAGAAGTACATTAAACAGGGTATTGATGACCCAGCAGCATTTGGAGACAGTCAGGAATGGCTTCAATCTCGATTCGGAAAGGATGATTGATCATCGCACGTTTTCAATTTCCATTTCAACGAATTCTTGATGTAAAAGAAAATGAAAAGTCACAGGCTCAGCTTGAAATGGCCGAGTCGCTAAAAGTACAGGTGGATCTAGAGCATTCCTTAGCAACGCTCGAACAAGAAGTCTACTCGAAGCGACTCCGGTTGGAACAGCGTCAGTTAGATGGTCTGTCCATCACAGATCTACTCAAAGAAGAAGAGCACATTGCTTATCTAGAGCGCCTGCTTCAACAAAAGAAACAACAGTTGAATCAAATTGAAGAGCAGCTGAGTGAACAGAAAGATACGCTGGCATCGAAAGTGAAGGAAGAAAAAACATGGCAATCGATTAAAGAAACGAGAAAAGAAGAGTTTCACCGCGACATGCAAATCCTTGAACAGAACGAGCTTGATGATTTAACGACCGTACGGGCTTATCTACTGACAAGAAATGGCTAAGGGGTGAGGGAATGAGACAGCGACCAAAGAGCTCATGGACAGAACGAATTATACACGGCTTTTTGCTACCTCTTGCTTTCATGGGAACGGTTCTTGTCGTCGTCCTTCCATTTCTAGGATACGATCTTTTTGGGGCGGCTGTTTCAATTGGAAAGAAGCCCATTGCATATGTAGGGGAGAATTTTTCTGCAGAGGCTGCAGATGATGATCAAGACCAAATTGCAGCGCTTGAGCAAAAAATCGCAACGAAGGATAGAAAGATTTCGAGTGCAAATAAGCAATTGGATGAGCAAACGATTGAGCTAGAGAAGAAGCAGTCAGAAGTTGAATCGCTAAGAGAGAAAATAAAAAGCGAAAGAGCTGACAAGGAAGAGCGGAAGAAGAAGCATCAGCAGTTAGCAAAGACATATGAAGGCATGTCCGCTTCTAAATCGGCTGCCATTATTGAAAACCTCACCTTGAACGAGGCAGCGTTGTTGCTTGATGAGATGGGGAGTACAGAGCAGGCAGCAGTCCTGAGTAAAATGAATTCAGCTGTAGCAGCTGATATTACCATTGCCTTACGAGATCTTGAAAAAGCCGACGATCCAGAGCTGTCCGCACTTCAGGAAAGAGTCACGCTTCTTATGAATGCCATCGATCGCGAAGATAGTTCGCTTTCCGTTCAAGACGTCGCTGATAATTTATCAGAAATGCCTGACGAAGAAGCTGCCAAAATTCTCGCGGAAATGGCTCAATCTGATGAGGAAAGAAAGATAGGACTTTCACTGCTTAAGAAGTTAGATGAAGCAAAACGAACTGCTTTACTTGCTCAAATGGATGAATCGATTTCATCTGACTATGTTGCTGATTTAGCAAATTGAGAGGAGGTGAATACGTGAAAACAACGCTCCAGCCCCTCCAGCAGAATGCTCCAGCTCAATCTGTAAAAGGAAAAGTTGACAGTGAGTCTACTGGATTTGCGCAGATTTTAACTGGTGCTTCAACTCAAGTTCTTTCTAGTAAGCAAACTTCAGGAAGAGGAAATCAACCAAAAGAAGAACGTTTGGAAGATGAAACAAACTCAACTTCTGAAGAAGACGTTAAGAACGAGAAGAAGCCCGTAAACGTAGAAATGTTGCTATCGCCATTTTTTCCAGCTCAGCAGCTACACTCGTTCGTTTCAGGTCAAGAGAAAGCGAGCGCATCATCAGGACAGCATGTAGTAAAAGCTGCCGGTATGAACCTGATGTCCAACGCTCATGGTGATGCATCAGATGAATCAATGGTAGACAAGCCTTCGTCAAATCGTGCACAGGTTACGGTAGAGGGTGGGACACTTACAAAGAAAGAACAAACCGTTCTTTTAGCCTTCCTCAAAGAAAATGGGGTCGATTTAACGAAGTCATCTGAAAAGAACGTTCAAGTTCTCATCGAGCAAACGGTGGAAGATAAGAACGTGATTAAAAGGATCAAAGTTGATCATCAAAATCAGCCTGACATGATTGAACTTTTAAACAAAAAAGGTCTTATTTCATTTAGCGGGCTTACCAAGAATGCTAGCTCTGATTCTGAGAAGACGGCTAAAGAAGCGAACGTTCAGGATGACCAGGTTAATCTTGATTCACCTATTTCTGGTGATAACACCGATTTGGCAGAAGAGAAAAAAACCGCTCAACAGCCTGTCAAAACAGATCAAAACGCGGCACCTGATATTGAGAAGAATGTGGGTGTACCTCAACTAGACCCAGTTGAGAACCAGGAAAACCCTACTGAACCAAATTCAGGAGAAGAGGGAACGCAAGCGGTGAAGCATACGAGCGGAGAGATGCAATCCCAGTCACCAAGTGGATCTACAACTACACCTGTGCCCGTTCGTCACTTTAGCTCTGAACTTAGTGAAATGATCCCAGAACGCATGCAGATGATGAAAAACGGAGATGAATCTCACATCCGTATCAAACTATCGCCGGAAAACCTGGGACAGTTAGATATTCGCCTAACGACTGCCGATGGGAAAGTAACTGCGCATATCGTAACCGCTACTTCAGCTGCAAAGGATATGATCGAGTCTCAGCTTCATCAGCTTCGCCATTCACTCGTACAACAGGGCGTTCAGCTAGATAAAGTGGAAGTGATGCAACAGCCTCAGCCAGCGTCCCAGAATTCTTTCATGCAGGATGGGCGCTCACAGCAAGGTCAACAGTTTGAACAAGGAAAGCAAAGGCAACGCAAAGGCGAATATGAACTAGAAGAAAATCCGCACATCACAAAAGAAGTAGAAGAAGGAACGTCGGGCGGCATCAACTACGCTGTATAAGGAGGAATCACATGAATACAGGCTCTGTTACATCTCCGTCAGCTGTTCAACAGCAGAAGACGCAGGCGCCGGGTCAGCTTGGGAAAGATGACTTTTTGAAAATACTCGTTGCCCAGCTTTCGAATCAGGATCCGATGAAGCCGATGCAGGATACTGAATTTATTGGGCAGATGGCACAATTTAGTTCACTGGAACAAATGACAAACATGAATGGAACCATGAGTAAAGTTCTTGATAGTCAGCTTCAAAGTTCTATGACGGACTACGCAGACTTGATTGGAAAAAGTGTGAAGTGGACAGAGAATAACGAGACATCATCTGGAAAGGTGCAAGCTGTTTTATACAAAGAAGGAACAGTACTCGCAGAACTTGCTAACGGTAAACAGGTCGATATCTCCCTCTTAGAGCGTATCGAAACGGGGGAATAGCGATGGGAAACATTCGAGTGAATCAGGTGTATCATCCAAAACAGCCGATTCAATCACCGGCAAAGCAGGCGCAAACGCAAACCTCTTTCGCTGATCAGCTGAAGCAATCCCTGAATTCACCAGTATCATTCAGTCATCATGCGAAAGTTCGTCTCGAGCAGCATGGGGTTTCACTTTCAGATAGTCAATTGAAAAAGCTGAATGATGGTGTGGAAACAGCGCGAGAAAAAGGATCAAAAGAATCGCTTATGTTAATGAAAGATCTCGCATTCGTTGTAAGCGTGAAGAATAATAAAGTGATTACGGCGATGAAGCAGGACAGTATGGAGAATCAGATCGTAACGAATATAGACTCAGCATTAATGCTATAAACAAATAGGCTGGACCGAGCAGGAGGCCGATCGCTGTGGACCGATTGAAGCAGCGACACAAATCGAGAGGGGATTACCAATGTTAAAATCCATGTACTCAGGCGTTTCAGGAATGAGAGGCTTTCAAACGAAGCTAGATGTAATCGGAAATAATATTGCGAACGTAAATACAACAGGGTTTAAAAAGAGTCGAGTGATGTTTCAAGATTTATTGAGTCAGAATATGGGTGACGGTGGGGTTAATACAAAGCAAGTTGGACTTGGTGTAACGAATTCTGCAATAGATACACTTCATACAGCTGGATCTATGATGACAACAGGTATTCAAACAGATCTTTCGATTGAAGGGGATGGATATTTTCAAGTTCAACGTGAAGAGTCTAATGGTGCAACGACAAATCTACTAACGAGTTCAGGGAATTTCTACATTAATAATGATGATGAATTAGTAACTTCACAAGGTTATAACGTACTTAACGATGCAATGGACAACCGATCACAGGTCTACCGGCAGATTTTACTATTAATCGCCAGGGTCAAATTCTTGAAACCGACCAAAATGGTAACACAAATATTATTGGCACCATTGGTGTGGCAACGGTTAATAATCCAGCTGGTCTTTCAAAAGATGGTGGTTCAGCCTATCAAGTAACGGATAAATCAGGTCAGCTTATTAATGGCCTACCAGATGGCTCCCGCGTCGTTTCTGGCCAGCTCGAAATGTCCAACGTTGATCTCACTGAAGAATTTACAGAAATGATCGTAGCGCAGCGAGGATTCCAGGCCAACTCAAGAGTGATTACAACCTCAGATGAAATCCTTCAAGAAATCGTCAATTTAAAACGATAGGGGGTAAGGGCTGAGGGAGATCTATTCTTTCCTCAGCCTGCTCTGTTCATATGATACCGTTAACGAAATTAAACCGTGAATCAATGATGTTGAATGCCATTTACATTGAGACGATCGAATCGACGCCAGATACGATGATTTTACTAACGAATGGAAAAAGGTACGTCGTGATCGAATCGGCAGAAGAAGTGAAGCAGCTGGTCACTGATTTTTATCGAGAGATTAACGTTTTAGAAAAGAAATAGAGAATGAATGGGGGTGACGATGGTGTCTGATATGCTATCTCCAGAAACAGTCGATGCGCTTCTTGCCGCCATAGATGATAAAGGGCAGAAGCCGATCAAGGAAAGAAATGTCCAAACATACGATTTTAAAAGAGCGCTTCGGTTTTCACAGGATCACATTCGGATTTTAACGCGAATTCACGAGAATTATGCTCGTCTCATGACAACCTATTCTTCCGCACAGCTTCGGACAATTATTCAAGCCTCCGTTCATTCGGTTGAACAGATGCCGTTCGAAGAATTTGTGAAGTCGATTACAGAGAACTCCATTCTCAGCCTGTTTGTTGCTTCACCATTGCAGGGACAAATGGTGCTTGAAGTCGCACCTGATCTCGCTTATGCCATGCTTGATCGCATGCTCGGGGGACAGGGTGTCCATACTGATAAGTTAAAGCACCTGACTGAAATTGAGACGATGGTGATCGAACGTATTTTGAGTAAAATTCTTGAAAGTTTTCAAGATGCGTGGACCTCTGTACTTAAGTTGAAAACTGAATTGAAGGAACTTGAAGTGAACCCACACTTCCTTCAGATCGTATCACCAAATGAAACGGTCGTAACCGTTACATTAACTGTGAAAGTGGGGGAAGTGACTGGAAATATTCGTGTCTGTCTTCCACACGTAGTACTCGAGCCGATTATGCCGAGACTGTCTGCCCATCACTGGCTATCGAACCAAAAGAAGGATCGAGAACCTCAGGAGAGCAAGGAGCTTGAGAAGCGGCTGAAGAAAACGAAACTTGGCATTATCGCTGAACTTGGTCACTCTGAGATCACGATTGAAGAATTCTTAAATCTTGAAGATGGTGATGTCATTCGGTTAAATCAGACAGTGTCTGATCCATTGATTGTAAAGGTGGACAACCAGGTGAAGTTCCATGGACAGCCAGGGACTTCAAAAGGTCGGATGGCGATACAAATCACTGAAGTGAAGGAAGAGGAGGAATTTGGCCATGACGGATGATCGCCTTTCACAAGAAGAATTAAATGCTTTATTTCAAGAGACGGCAGCAGGAAAGGAGGAGCATGACGTGCAGTTTAACGAGATCGAAAAGGAAGCGCTGAATGAGCTTTTCAGTGTTTCAATGGGAAGTTTGACCACAACGCTATCTTCCGTTTTTATGCAGGAAGTAGTCATATCAAATGTCACGATGAACGTCATATCGGAGAATCGCTTTCAGGAGGAATTAACGCTTCCATATGTTGAAGCTTCTACTCGCTATGAAGGAGCAGCTTCTGGAGAAGCGGTGTTTATGCTAAATCCACCTGATGCGCAGGACATGGCGGATATCTGGCTCGTTGCCCAAGGCGAAGATGAGGAAAGCAGTGTTGATAAAAGCCTTACGGCTGTGATGACAGGCATGATGGAAAGTGTACATAAAGGATTGAGCATGGCATCGGGATCTTCATTCACCGGTACGTTTAACAATCTACAGGTCGTTTCAGAACCCGCTAATTCTATTTTATTTGAACAAGCGAAGGAAGCGATTTATATCGATGTATCGTTCGACATTTCGATCGGGTCAATCGTTCAAACGGTTGTTCATCACGTCTTTCCGGCATCGTTAGCAAAGCAAATGAGTACGCTGCTTGTAAGTGAAGAAGAGCTTCGCGCCGCAGAAGCAAAGGAAATAGAAACACAGCAGAATGAAGAAGGGCCACCTTCATCTCCTAAACAAGGGTTCGATCAATTTGAAGAAGATCAATCCTCCTCTGAACCGTTTGCATCCAGGGTGAAAGAGCCAGAATCAAAGTCGGAAGAGCCGAATATTCAAAACGTGCAGTTTACGAATTTCAGTCAGCCAGATCACCCATATGGTGAGCAGAGAAACCTTAACATGTTACTAGATATTCCGCTTCAAGTAACGGTCGAGCTTGGCAGGACGAAGCGAATCGTGAAAGACATTCTTGAATTGTCTCATGGTTCAATCCTAGAACTAGATAAGCTTGCAGGTGAGCCTGTTGATATTTTGATTAATAGTAAGCTCATTGCCAAAGGAGAAGTAGTTGTCATCGATGAGAACTTTGGCGTGAGAGTAACCGATATTTTAAGTGCAGCGGAGCGTTTGTCGAAACTGCGGTAGAAGGAGTGTGTAAGAGTGAGACAGTATATAACAGGCATCATGACACTCCTTCTGCTTGGGTTTCTATTCGTTATGCCGCTTCATACTATGGCGGCGGACGATGGTAGTGTGAAAGACTGGCTGACAGAAGATGGTGGCGATCCAGGTAATCTTCAAGATGAACAGCCTGCACAAGTAGAAGGCGGAAATACGAATATATTCTTTCTGCTGATCAAACTAGTATTTTATACGATCGTCGTCGTTGGGCTTATTTATTTACTTATCCGCTTTCTCTCAAAGCGTCAGCGAAAGCTCCAGCATCATTCTGTCTTTACCCCGATCGGTGGAACGCCGCTTGGCAATAATAAGTCAGTCCAAATCGTGAAGGTTGGAAACGCTCTTTATATGCTAGGTGTGGGAGATAATATTAATCTACTAAAAGAAATCCAGGATGAAGAAGAAGTGAAGCATATCCTGGATACCGCTGAGGAGCAGCAGTCAGGTTTTTCGTTTATCAATCGGAAACAAGCGGATTTTCAGGAGATGATCCAGGCGAGTTTGAAAAGGCAGAGAAACAAGCGAGAGAAGTATTTGGATGACAGTGACGAAAGGGACGATAAGTAATGGATCTTCTCATAAACGTAACGATCCCAGGACTTGATTTTGGATCGAATGCGACAGAAGATGTGTCGGTTACGATTCAGCTCGTTCTCCTTTTAACTGTGCTGTCACTTGCTCCTGCCATTCTTGTCCTCATGACCTGTTTTACGAGAATCGTTGTTGTCCTTTCTTTCGTACGATCGGCGCTGGCCACACAATCGATGCCTCCGAACCAAGTGTTAATTGGGCTCGCTCTCTTTCTGACTTTCTTTGTCATGTCACCAGTTCTTTCAGAGATTAATAGTGAGGCGCTCCAGCCGTACTTAAACGAAGAAATCGGGCAAGAGGAAGCGCTTGAAGCCGCTGAACTACCTATCAAAACGTTCATGGCGGATCATACGAGAGAGAAGGATCTTGCTCTCTTCTATAAGTATGCAAAGCTTGATAAACCTGAGTCCGTTGAAGACATCAGGTTGACCGCACTCGTGCCAGCCTATGCCATTTCGGAACTGAAAACAGCATTCCAAATCGGATTTATTATCTTCATTCCGTTCCTCATTATCGATATGGTTGTCGCCTCTACGCTAATGGCGATGGGAATGATGATGCTGCCACCAGTCATGATTTCATTACCGTTCAAAATTCTACTGTTTGTGCTTGTCGATGGCTGGTATCTAGTCGTCGAATCACTTCTATTAAGCTTCTAAGGAGGACGACGATGACGCCGGATATGGTTATTTCACTGGCAGAAGATGCCGTTTATACAGTTATTATTATTTCAGCGCCGCTTCTATTAATTGCACTCGGAGTTGGGTTGATCGTCAGTGTGTTTCAAGCCATGACACAGATTCAGGAACAGACACTCGCGTTTATTCCAAAGATCGTAGCTGTTCTGTTAACGATCGTCCTGTTTGGCCCATGGATGCTAACAACGTTACTCGACTACACGACGAACTTGTATCAGAACTTGTATAGGTTTATCGGATAAAGATGGAAAGTGTGATCAACGCCCTGCCTTTATTCTTACTCGTGTTCATGAGGGCGACGTCTTTCTTCATAACGGCTCCAGTATTCTCAACGAGAAGTGTTCCAAACCGCTTCAAGGTGAGCCTTGGTTTCTTTATCGCTTTATTAGTTACAGCGGGATTAGGATCAGAAACTGATCTAACGCTCGATCTTATGTTTGTGGTCTACATCCTTAAAGAATTATTCATTGGACTTTCCATGGGTTTTCTCGCATCCCTCATTCTTTACACCGTGCAAGTAGCGGGGGCGTTTATTGATTTTCAAATGGGCTTTGTCATGGCGAATGTTATTGATCCACAGACGCGAGCGCAAGTTCCAATCATCGGGAATTTCAAGTACATGCTTGCGCTATTGTTTCTCGTTTCCGTTGATGGTCATCATATGATGCTCGATGGCCTTGTGAGAAGCTATGAACTTTTACCAGCTGATGTTCTCTTAACGCAGGCTGACAGTCAGTCCCTTGCGAGATTCATAGCAGAAGTATTCTCAGGGATGTTTTTCTCGGCCTTTCAGTTGGCGCTTCCGATTGTAGCGTCGCTGTTCTTAGTTGATGTTGCCCTTGGTCTCCTCGCAAGAGCTGTTCCGCAGGTTAACATCTTCGTAGTGGGTCTTCCGCTAAAGATCTTTGTCGGCTTTGTTCTTATTCTCATTACGATTCCGACGTTTTTCTTTCTATTAAGAGGCGTTTTCCGCGAAATGCTTGATACAATGGGTCAGCTTATTCAAATACTGGGTGGGTAGCACGATGCGTACAGATCGCTTAAAGATGAATCTCCAGTTCTTCTCGCAGGAAAAGACGGAGAAAGCAACACCGCAGAAAAAGCAAGAATCTCGTAAAAAAGGTCAGGTAGCTAGAAGTGCAGAGATCCCCTCTGCATTCATGATGATCGGTGTTTTCCTGTCTATGTCCTTTATCGGGGGGTGGATGATTGAAAGTCTTCAGTCGATGATTCGAGGAAACCTTTTCCATATTACGAATTGGAACCTCACTGAGCAGAATGTCGATCGTATGCTGAAAGAAAACGTCTGGCAAGCTGCGATCATTGCGGCACCGCTAATGGGAATCTCGCTCGTGATGGGCGTTGTAGGAAACTACATGCAAGTTGGTTTTCTCGTTTCAACCGAGCCCCTGCAAGCCAAGCTTGAACGAATTAACCCATTAAAAGGGGCGAAGCGAATTTTCTCGGCACGAACAATCGTTGAATTATTAAAATCGTTGATTAAAATTGCGTTTATCTCAGCCGTTACCTTCACGGTTCTATGGAACAAACGTGAAGAAGTGATGCAGATCTCCCAGCAGTCCATTGGAGAGGGAATTGCGCTCGTTGGATCGCTTATCGTTCAAACGGGTCTTGCTGTTGGTATTCTTCTGTTGTTTCTGGCTCTCCTTGACTATGTTTATCAGAAATATGACTTTGAAAAAAACATTCGGATGTCGAAACAGGACATCAAGGATGAATATAAAAAGAGCGAGGGTGACCCGCTCATCAAATCAAAAATCAAAGAAAAGCAGCGTTCGATGGGAATGAATCGTATGATCTCAGAAATCCCTAGCGCGGATGTTGTAATTACGAACCCGACGCATTTTGCAGTGGCGCTCAAGTATGACCCGACTGAAATGGATAAGCCCACAGTTGTTGCCAAAGGGATGGACTATGTGGCGCTTAAGATTAAAGAAAAAGCGAAGGAACATGACATTATCACGACAGAAAATGTGCAGCTTGCTCGTGCACTCTACCATCAGGTGGAAATTGGCGACGGGGTTCCAGAAGATTTATTCAAAGCTGTTGCCGAAGTACTAGCTTACGTTTACAGCATTAAAGGCTACCCGGGAGGAGGGAACTGACGATGAAAATAAAAGATTATGCCGTACTTGTTTCCGTCATCATGATTGTCATTATGATGGTAATACCGTTCCCTCCATTGCTGCTTGATTTTCTGATCATGTTGAACATTAGCCTGGCCTTAACAATCATTCTTGTTGCGATGAATACGAGAGAAGCGCTGCAGTTTTCGATTTTTCCATCGCTCTTATTACTTACAACGCTCTTCAGACTTGGGCTGAACGTATCGACAACGCGTTCAATCCTTACGAATAAAACCGGCGGACAGGTGATTGAAACATTTGGCTCCTTCGTAGTTGGCGGAAGTGTTGTTATCGGACTCCTTGTTTTTCTTATTCTTGTTATTATTCAATTCATTGTTATTACAAAAGGATCCGAGAGAGTCGCGGAAGTGGGAGCCAGATTTACACTCGATGCGATGCCAGGGAAACAAATGAGCATCGATGCTGATTTGAATGCCGGAATGATTTCAGATCGAGAAGCAAAAGAACGTCGCGAAAAGATCGAGCGGGAAGCAGACTTTTACGGTGCGATGGATGGTGCCAGTAAGTTTGTGAAAGGGGATGCGATCGCTGGGATCGTCATTACTCTGATTAACATTATCGGTGGTTTAATCATCGGAATGGTCGTTCACGGCATGCCTGTCGGGGATGCGGCAACGACGTTTACGTTGCTATCCATCGGGGATGGACTTGTCAGTCAAATTCCTGCACTGCTTATTTCCACTGCAACAGGTATCGTTGTGACACGAGCCGCATCAGACGGAAACCTCGGGTCAGATATTACAGCGCAAATATTCGCTTATCCGAAGTTACTCTATGTCGTTGGAGCGGTTATCGGCTTACTCGGTATCGCCACACCTATTAATCCGCTTCTTACATTTCCCATCGCGGGCTTACTCGTTTATGGAGGCTGGGTGATGCAGAAGAACCTCGATCAAACAAAAGAAGTCGAGTTAGCAGCTGGTGATGAAGAAGTAGAAGAGATGAAAAAGCCTGAAAGCGTGACGAGTCTTCTTCAGGTTGATCCAATCGAGTTTGAGTTTGGATACGGATTGATTCCCCTGGCTGATCAGAAACAAGGAGGCGATCTCCTTGATCGTGTCATTATGATCCGAAGGCAAATTGCGCTCGAATTTGGAATCGTCGTCCCTGTCATCCGAATTCGAGACAATATTCAGCTTGAACCGAATGAGTACGTCATTAAAATCAAAGGCAACCGTGTGGCTGGTGGTGAAGTGCTTCTGAATCAGTACCTTGCGATGAGCAGTGGACTTGAAGATGAAACCGTTACTGGAATTGAAACGGTTGAACCAGCATTTGGACTACCAGCTCTATGGGTGACGGAAGACATGAAGGATCGAGCCGAGCTTTCGGGTTACACGATTGTGGATCCGCCTTCCGTTGTCTCCACTCATTTGACAGAAGTAATCAAAAGACATGCCCATGAGCTGTTAAGTCGTCAGGAAGTGAAACACCTGTTGGATAACGTCCGTGAAACATCTCCGGCTGTACTGGAAGAGCTTATTCCGAACATCCTCACGATCGGCGATGTGCAGAAAGTACTCATGCGCCTTTTGAAAGAAAAAGTGTCGATCAGGTCGCTCGATATGATCCTGGAATCGCTCGCTGATAACGGTGTTCGTACGAAAGATACGGATGTTCTTGCAGAATACGTTCGCCAGTCGCTATCAAGGCAGATTACGTCACAGGTCGCCGTACCAGGTGAGCCCGTCAAAGTGTTAACAGCGGGTGCAAGACTTGAGAAACGGTTTGCGGAATCAGTTCAGCAGTCCGACCAGGGAAGTTATCTTGCGCTCGATCCAGAAACATCTCAAACGATTTATCAAGAGGTACTACAGCAGGTGAGCCGTCTTCAGCAGTCTGGCATCCAACCGATTTTGTTAACGTCCCCTGCGATCCGCATGTATTTAAGACAATTTCTCGAACGCTATATGCCCGAGCTGATGATTCTCTCGTATAGCGAGCTAGAACCTGATGTTGAAGTCCAGAGTGTGGGAGTGATTAATCTACCATGAAGATGAAACGCTATGTTGTCAGTCACCTTCGCGAAGCAATGCCATTGATCAGGCAGGAACTCGGGGCGGATGCTGTAATTTTGAATACGAAGAAGGTAAAAGTAGGAGGCATTTTAGGCTTTTTTCAAAAAAATAGGCTCGAAGTGTTGGCGGCTCTTGATGATGAGAAACTTGTGAAGGAAGAAACGCAGGAATTCGCGACGTTGCTACAATCTGAAAAAAAACGTCGTGAAGAAGACTCTGTGCATATGGACGAAAGGAAGCGGCCAATCGCAGAAAAGCAGCAGGATAAGGAAGAAAATCACGTTCTTGGTGAGCTGAAATCCATGAAAGAAATCATGATGCAGATGATGGAAAATGATCGTCTTCCTCAGCATTTGAAGCCTGTTCATACGTATTTAGAAGCACAGGAATTCTCGAATACAATCAGATCTAGTGTGATGGCAGAACTGCTTATCAAGGCAAAATCCTCTCCTGGATTCACAAAAGAAGATGCTTTTGGGTGGATGCAACAGGAATTCGCAAAACGAATAAAGAATTATCCTAATATAGGAATTGCTAGTAAAATGAGGTGTTTCGTTGGCCCGACAGGCGTCGGGAAAACGACAACCATCGCAAAGCTTGCGGGAGATATTTTGTTGAACGAGCGTAAGTCGGTTGGACTAATAACATCTGACACATATCGAATTGCCGCTGTGGAGCAGTTACGTACTTACGCAGATATCCTTAACATTCCATTTGAAGTCGTTCAGTCTCCAGATGATCTAGAACAGGCACTTACAAAGCTTTCATCGTGTGATGTCATTCTCATGGACACGGCGGGGAGAAATTATCAACAGTTCAGCTACATTACACAGCTCGAACAACTGTTATCTGGTCAGGAAATTTCGATTCATCTTGTTCTCAGCCTTACCCATCGCTATACAGATATGAAATCGATCACCGATAATTTCCAGTCGCTTGGCGTGATGGAAGTGATGATGACAAAGTTGGATGAAACAACCGTCCGTGGTCCGATTTTTAACTTGATGGAAGAATACAATCTTCCAGTTAGTGCTGTGACAACGGGACAGAATGTGCCCGATGATATGGTCAAAACGACCCCAGATTTCCTTTTGAATCTGGTGATGGGGGATAGAGTGAATGCTTGATCAAGCGAACCAATTGCGTCAAAAGGTGATGAGAAGTATTCAGACCGATTCTAGTGTCAGAAATACAAAAGTAATCGCGGTTACGAGTGGTAAAGGCGGGGTAGGAAAATCAAATGTTTCGCTGAATTTTGCTCTTGGTCTTGTCGCTCATGATAAGAAAGTGATGATTTTTGATTTGGATGTCGGTATGGCAAATATCGATTTATTAATGGGGGTTTCACCAAAAGAGACTCTTATCTCAATGCTTGAGAAACATCTCTCACTGGATTCTGTAATTGAAACAGGTGTGAATGGTCTTCAGTATATTGCAGGTGGAAATGGAATTGGCAAGATTCTTAGCTTGAGCGGAAATCAGTTGAATCACTTTTTTCAAGAGTTTGGATCGCTACAGGGAAAAGTCGATTACATTATTCTTGATACAGGAGCAGGTCTTACCCATGAAGGATTAAGGTTTCTGCAGGCGGCAGACGATGTCTTTCTTGTCATTAACCCGGAACCCCCATCCATTACGGATGCTTATGCCGTTCTAAAAGCCCTTCACGTTAGAAATAAGGAGTTGCCAGTAAAGTTAATCGTTAATCGTGCCATCAGCCCACAAGAGGCTGAGCGAACGGCGGGGAATTTCCAGAAAGCTTCGAAACAATTTTTACAGAAATCGATTGATGTGCTCGGGTGGATTCCGGATGATCTCACGGTGAGAAAAGCTGTGATCGCTCAGTCGCCGTATTTATTGGAATACCCGAATTCCAAAGCATCCAAAGCTTTAGACAAATTAGTTCGTTCCTATCTTGATCTCCCTTCACCTTATAAGCTTGGTGTGAAAGGATTTCTTACAAAAATGCTGTTCCACAAATAATCGCGAAGATTTTTTCAGGTGGTGAACCCCATGAAACCCAAAATGGAAAAAGAGACAATTGAATATTGGAGAGCATGGAAAGAGGAGAAAGATGAAGAGGCAGGGAATCGACTTGTCTCTCTTTATCGGCCACTCGTTGACTTTGCTGTGCAGCGCTATGCGGCAGCACTTCCATCATCTGTTCAGCGAGATGATTTGTATAGCTTTGCTTACCAGGGGCTTCTCGATGCCCTTGAGAAGTTTGAGCTTGAGCGCGATTTGAAATTTGAGACGTATGCCGGTTGGCGCATCAAAGGTGCGATTATCGATGGCCTCCGTCAAAATGATTGGGTGCCACGTTCTGTTCGAGATAAAGCTCGTAAAATAGAAGAAGCTTATGCGGTTTTAGAGCAGCAAAATCAAACGTCCTGTGGAGACCATGAAGTCGCGCAGTATCTTGGCATAACGGTAGGAGAAGTTCAGCAGGTCATTCAGGACGCCTCCCTTTCAACGATGATATCCGTTGATGAGCCAGTTCATGATGACGATCAGCAGCAAATTGAACGATATAGTGTTATTGAGGATGATAGAGCAGATTTACCTGAGAAGCATCTGCATCACCATTTCATTAAAGAACTGCTAGCAGAAACGATCGATCGTCTTCCAGAGAAAGAGAAGCTCGTTGTCTCACTTGTCTATTTTGAAGAATTGACGCTGACTGAAATTGCGAGAATCCTTGGGCTATCGACGAGTCGAATATCACAGCTCCATTCGAGAGCGCTCCTTCGGATGAAGGGTGTTCTGCGAGCGAATAAAGAACATGTCCAATCCATGTAATCGGAGTGATGATCCATGTATCCATTTATCTTTATTAGTATTGCTCTCCATCTTGTTAGCTTCCTTTGTATCGTTCTTCTTTTCCTGAAGCAGAAAGGTTCGGAAGGAAGAGAAGAAATAGCATCCAGTATGGCAACCTATATTGAACAGCTTGAGGAAGAAAATGATCGACTGTTGAATCAGGTGAAGTCTTATGTAGAAAAACGAGATACTCAATTGGATGCTCGTCTTCGCGTTCTTGAGCAAAGCAGACAACCGGTCGAAGAAACCGAATCTAAAAAGCCAGTCATCGTTCCTCATCCTTCTGCGAAAAATGAACGCACTCAAAAAGCCCTTCAGCTTTACCAACAAGGATTTGCTGTTCAAGATATCGCCAAAATCCTTGATTGTGGAATTGGAGAAGTGGAATTGATCGTGAACATGTATGACCGGTCTGTCCAACGATGAAAATTCAGCAGCCGGGTCAGACGTCAATCGATCATATAAAGAAAGAGCATCCAAAAGGAACCAAGCAGGCAGGTTTTCAATCTGTCATTAACGAAGCATCGAAGGAGCTTAACGGTGCTGCCCTTCAACGTCTTTTTCAGCAAATTGATCATCAGGGGAAACTGTTAGGGAAGGAACGAACTTTTCAGAACTTAACGGCTTATAAGCGAATGGTGAAACAGTTTCTTGAAGAGGCAGTGAATCAAGGCTTGACCCTTTCAGAGAAGAACAGCATGGATCATTTTGGAAGAAACCGAACGTATAAACTTGTGGAAACCGTCGAAAGCAAACTTGTTGAACTACAGGAAGAAATGACAGAGAAAGAGAAGACGGGTATGAACCTTCTATCGCTAGTTGGTGAGATTAAAGGGTTGCTCGTGGATCTTTCACTCTAGTAAAAAGGGACTATATAAAATAGGAAGTATCGACTCATGTTCATTTGCATGAGTTTTTTCTATAATTAGAATAAGAACATATGTTCGAAATGAGGGTTGTGATTTTTCACGTCCAGGATACTTTCTATCCTACATACAGAGAAAGGAGAGGTGAGGATGAAGGAAAAGTGTCCACTTCTAACCAAAAAGGCTTATGAGGAATTAAAGGAAAACCTCCTTTTTAAGTCGTTTATTCAAGAGGATCGGCACTGGACAAGTTTTATGGAAGCTTACACGAAGCCGACTGGTGAGTCGATGAAAAAATTAAATTCACTTTTTCATATGTATTATGCTGAAATTCGTTTCATTGCTTATGTGACGAAGCTGATTCATTACACGGCGATTAATTTTGATCGTAAACGGAGGCTTGGTTATCTTCGTTTCCCTCTTACTCTTGATCAGCCTGTCGGCGATTCTGGTGATGCCTGGATTGATCTAGTAGAAGGGGCTAAACCGTATGAACTAGGCGAGTCGTTTGAGGAACAGTTCATTCAGCGCCCTATGTATGCGGCGTATAAAAGGTTAACTAGTAAACAAAAAGAAGTGCTTGAGCTTTCGTATCGATTTGAAGCATCAGACACAGAAATAGCAAAGCTGTCAGGGGTTTCTCAACAGGCAGTTAGTAAAAGGCGTCAGAGGGCACTAGAGAAGCTTAGTGAAGCAGGAAAGGAGGAATTCCAATGAGCATCACAACTGTGATCAATGCCATCATAGGTGATTTAGGATTTCCAATCGTTGTCTCACTTTATTTACTCGTTCGTTTGGAGAAGAAAATTGATGATTTAACAAATGCAGTTGCTGATCAGGAGACTGATAAGAAGGGATGACTATGGAAAAACGATTATATACAATGTTACAACAAGTGAAACAAGATGAGAAAGAAGGATTGTCTCACATCCTCGCTCAGTTTGAGAAAAAGATTGAAGCAGAGCTCAGGCAAACGTCGCCACAGTACAGGGACGATCTTCGTCAGGAGCTTTTCATGAAAATAATCGAAGCAGTTGAGAAGTACAATGTGGAAGATGTACCGAACCTGCAAGAATTCATCGATCACCAAAAAGGGAATAAATAGGAAACTTTTCTGTTCTTAGGTTCGTAGATATTAGTAGAGGTGAAGCAGATGCTAGAGGTTGACATTGAAGAAGCGGGTTATGAGAAAAAGAGTGATACGATTCATAAGGTTGCTTTCAAGGTGAGAAGCGGTGAGCTTCTGGGACTGCTCGGTTCAAACGGAGCAGGTAAAAGTACGACGATTAAGACGATTCTGGGGCTTCTGAAAGAGTGGAAGGGCACCGTTTCATTTGAAGAAGGCACGCGATATGCCTACGTGCCAGAGCAACCAGTCTTCTATGACAGCTTAACGCTGTGGGAGCATCTGGAACTTGCTGCAGCAGCTTCCTCGCTTGATGATCATAAATGGCAGGAGCGTGCGCGAGAATTGATTGAGTATTTTCAGCTTGAAAAGGTTACGCATGATCTCCCATCGAGTTTCTCAAAAGGAATGAGACAGAAAGTGATGCTCATAACGGCGTTTATGCTGAGACCAGACATCTATATCATCGATGAGCCGTTTCTTGGTCTCGATCCACGTGCAACAAAAGACTTTCTGAAGCTAATCGAGAAAGAACGAGCGCGTGGAGCAGGCATTTTGATGTGTACGCACGTCCTTGATACGGCTGAACGCGTATGCGATCGGTTTGTGTTGCTCGCGAACGGATCACTACTTGCGCAAGGGACGCTTGAAGAAATGAGGGAACGATCCGGAGGTGGAGAAAGCTCTCTGCTTGATTGCGTCGATTCGATCATGGAGCAACGAATATGACGGGATTTCAGCTACTTCGACAGCGGGTGGACGATGACCGACGCTACAAAATGCGTGATTTACGCTCAGCGCTTGATTGGACGGTTTGGCTGTACATTCTGATTCCTGCTCTGGTGATTGGCATCGCGTATTATCGTTCATGGTGGGTAGCGGAACCTGCTTGGCTTGATGCAGTTCCGGAACAGACTGTGATTTTCCCTTTATTTCTAATCGCTACATTCTGGTCATTGCGCATCTTCACGGAAGACGCCGATCAAGTGTATCTTTTGCAAAATGAGTCTCTTATGAATGGGTTGAAAAGATGGGGAATCTTGTTTTCTCTATTGATTGGGATGCTTGTTACACTTTCAGGTATCGGTCTTGCTCTCCCATTACTTATCGCATGGGGGTGGAGTACGGAGAGGATCATCATCACAGGTGTCTTCGTGCTTCTCATGAGCTGGAATATGAAGACGAGCCGTTATTTTATCGACCTGTTTGTGCCATCCGTTTGGATAAAATGGCTCCCTGTTGGGTTGATAAACCTCATTTCAATTGCGGTTTTGATCGTGATGAATCAATGGGGCTGGAAGGCTGAGTGGGGAGTGGTAATTGGAGGGGCATGTCTCCTCATCCTCTTGTACGCTCAGTTAGCTAGGCGAATGAACATAAAGGGAACGTTTTTTCATGATGTTGTGATCGAGCGGGGACATAAACAACGGTATACAAGACTGCTGATGGGACAGGTAGGGGTTGCCCCAAAACCAATGTTCGTTCGAAAACGACCCTTTCTCTTTCAACAGTCAAAGAGAATTAGGAAGAAGGGGAGTCCAGAAACAAGGATTTTGGATCTCTATTTGAAGTGGCTTCTTCGTTCAGCAGGAAAAGTACAGTATTATTTACAGGTCATGGGATGGGCCGCGGTAGCGATTTTCCTTCTTCCTCTTGTAATGAAAATCATTGTTCTTCTCTTTTCACTCTATGCGCTGATTGGTCTTTCCAGAGCAGATTGGCGCGAGTTCTCAGAAGGGAGCTATGCGCAGTTGTTTCTATGGGATCAGCAGCTTCGTGAGAATGCAGCGAGACAGGCATTGAAGGTAGTAACGACACCTTGTTTTCTACTCGTATGCGTGGCGACGGGATTTGCGTTCCCTGGTTGGATTGGAATTTTTCTTTTTCCACTAGGAGGCTGGTTGGTTCTTCATGAGAGTCTCCGAATCGTTCATAGAGCTGTAGCAGCTTCCGCTTCTTCATAATCGAAAGGTGTATGAACAATGCTAGAATTCATTGCTTCCTATATTCGCTTTCCGCTATGATGAGAGAGTAGAAGGTAGATTTAGATGAGGGAGCGGATAATAGATGAAACTATTTTTGATCATTGGCGCAATCAACGCTGCACTAGCGGTTGGAATTGGTGCATTCGGAGCACATGGATTAGAAGGAAAGCTATCGGAAAAAATGCTCGAAACGTACAAAACAGGTGTTCAATATCACATGTATCACGCCCTTGGCCTAGTCGGCGTCGCACTTGTAGCGGATAAGCTCCAGTCATCCGGATTAATACAGTGGGCTGGTTGGCTCATGTTTGCAGGTATTGTGTTATTCTCAGGAAGTTTATACGTACTCAGCTTGAGTGGTATCAAAATCCTTGGCGCGATTACCCCACTCGGCGGCGTCGCATTTATCACCGCGTGGATTCTCGTCGTCATTGCTGCGTTTAAGGCGTAGTGGTGCCTGTCACCACCCGCTTTACGTCGAACGATGTCGAGGGTATGGATTTAGTGGACAAATCAAAAGCTGCCGGAAATCCGGCAGCTTTTTTGTTACTATCTAGGGGAATATTGCGTCATTTGCTGAAGAGGATAATTGTATTCAAGCTCCTCATCAAATGTAATGTAATCAAGATAAACCATCAGCAGGATATAGCGTTTCCCGGTTTGCGGATCGGATAAAATAATATGATCTCTACCAGCAGCTTCTATTACTCCTTTGAATACCTTCGCATTCCATTTCTCATTATTCTCGAACGTCATATAAATGGTTGCGATTTTGCCCAGGTTTAAACGAAGTATGTTCTCGATGTATGATTGCTCGACTGGTAACTGTCCTGGAAATCCCTGACCTTGAGTCGATGCACCCTGCACTTGCCCCGGATAGCCTGAAGGATATTGAGCCATCTGTCCACCCTGACCACCTTGACCTTGTTGCGGCATCTGTCCGTATCCGCCTCCCCGATTTTGTGACGGTGAGGTGTTCCAGTACTGATTATTCATCGTAACCCTCCTTAAGCTTTCTCTTAGAAGCTGTTGTACACACCAGAGCAATCACTTTCGGTCGGTTTGTAGAAGCAGTGTGATTTGAATCGACCCGCATTCCACTGGTCATACCACTGGTCAGGACAAGCACCTGCGGGTTTAAAAAACCAGAGCGAATAACTTGCTGGATGATACTTCGTCCCTTTGATCGTCTTCCGTGCGAGCCGTTTTTCCTTCTCCCGAGCTCTTTGATAGAAGTAACCATTTTGCGTCGCTTCAAACCCACCTGGACTCTGGTAAACCATGTTCGTCATCGTATTGATGTTCTTGAAATCAAGGCACCTTACTCTGACCCGATTTACTCCTACGTTTCCAACCATCAGCATCCCGAGTTGACCATCACCCTCAGCCTCAGCACGCATCAACCGTGCCAAAAGATTCACATCTTTTGCGTTCGTTTGGATCACCGCCATAACTACACCTCTTCTCAGTTGTTCCACTTACGTTATAGAAGAAGAAAGATAAATGCCATGGCTCTACGTAACTCATTCTATGTAGGAATTGAAGGAATATGACAGACGAGGGAAAACGGGCATCGTTGAAATTTGATTAAAATAAAACCCCCTCTGAAAACATCTCGTTTCCAGAGGGGGTAACTCTTTTAGATATACAAAAACTGTGCAAGTCGTTCTTTTGGTAGGTGAGTTCCTACATAGAAGGTTCCGAATTCACCATAGCGAGCACTTACTTCATCAAAGCGCATTTCATACACAAGCTTCTTAAATTGAAGAACATCATCAGAGAAAAGGGTTACGCCCCATTCCCAGTCATCAAACCCAACGGAGCCAGTGATGATTTGCTTTACTTTACCAGCATAGCTGCGTCCAATCAAACCGTGGCTACGCATCATTTCGCGTCGCTCGTCCATTGAAAGCATATACCAGTTGTCATTGCCTTCGCGCTTCTTGTTCATCGGGTAGAAGCAGACGTAAGGAGCTTCGGTTAATTCTGGCTTCAGACGAGCCTGGATCCTCGGATCATTATCAGGATCGCTGTCTTTACCAGCCATGTAGTTGCTAAGCTCCACAACTGATACGTAGGAGTAAGCAGGAATCGTATATTCCGCAAAAGTTGTTTTATTAAAAGCGTTCTCAATTTCATTTAATTCTTCCATAGTTGGACGGAGGAGCATCAACATAAAGTCTGCTTTCTGACCTACGATGGAATAGAGAGCGTGACTTCCCTGTTTATGTCCCGCTGTCACTTCCCACTTTTCAAGAAAAGTTAGAAACTCATTCATTGCTTGTTCGCGTTCACTGCTTGAGAGCTGTTTCCATGCTGTCCAGTCCATGCTTCGGAAATCATGAAGGCAATACCAGCCATCAAGAGTAACTGCTGCTTCATTCATATCTGATTCACTCCTTATCATTTATCCCACCCTTACGTGGCATTAACCCCCCCACTTACGCAGGTTCATAAGACGTTAAAGTGGGGATCAACTGCCCCTAAAGGTCCGATTGGTTCAACTAACCATAAGTGGGGGAAAGCAATTCATTCCCCTTCTTATAGAAGTTTCACTTTATCCACTTCCTACTATACCAATACTTCCCCCTCTTTAAAAGCGATTGAGGATGTCAGTCAGGTGAAACTTTCGATAAGGTTAAGTCGTAAAAAGAGAAGCGCGAAAAATGGAGGGATACGATGTTTGAAGATTTGAATAAGCAAATGGAAGAAGTAAAACAAACCCAACGCTTAAAGCAAAAGTGGGAGAGGAAACTTGTTCATTTTACACAATTAAAAGAAGAATCTTCATTAAAATCCTCTGATCTGAAAGAACAACTCGATCGAGAAAAAGTAGATGTCGAGAAACTTGAGGGATTGAGTTTGACAGCGCTCATGTCCACGGTTGCTGGTACAAAAGATGAAAAGCTTCAAAAGGAGAAGCAAGACGTAATCACTGCAAAGTTAAAATACGATGAAGCGGTAGAAGCTGTGATAAAGCTAGAACAAGAAGAAGAGATTTGCTTGAGTAAGCTTAAAGAGTTAGGAGATCCATCGGCTGCGTTTGAACAGTTAATGAAAGATAAAGAGGAGCTAATTATGAATCGGCACTCGGAACTGAGCCAGAAGCTATTTGATGCATTTGATCGAGAGAGTGAACAGAAAGAACTGATCAAAGAGATCAACGAAGCCATTGATGCTGGAAAAGAAGTCATGATGCCTCTTGTATCTGCTGCAGAAGCACTCGAAAAAGCAAAAGGGTGGGGAACTTTTGATATGCTCGGAGGTGGGGCCGTCTCGACTTTCGCAAAGCACAGCCATATGGATGAGGCGAAGGATGCCATTCATCGTGCCGAACACAAGCTAAAAAATTTTCAAACGGAACTTTCTGATCTAGGACAGTACGCAGCGATGACGCTTGATGTATCGGGGCTCCTCACATTCGCCGATTATTTCTTCGATGGTATCGTAGTGGATTGGATGGTGCAGGATAAGATTAAGAGTAGTCTGCAGAAAGTCACTAATCAGCATCAAGAAGTCGAGCAAATGATCACTCGTCTGGAACGTGAAAAAGAACTAGCGGATAAACGATTGAAAGAAATTCAGCAGGAGAGGATCGAGATGGTGAATCAGGCGTAACGAAGGTCTGATAACTTACGTGGATTCATTTACTGAAAACATCTCAGATAATACCATTGGTAACAGATTTGATTCGTCTGAAAAATAGAACTTTTAGATGCAAGGGCTTACACTCCGGGATTTATTTTCGTTTTTCGAGAAAAAGGGTTATCGTAGGAATTGGATATTAAAACTAATGAGGTGAATACAATGAGTGATCTATTTACAAGTATGAAAGATCAAGTCAAAACAAGTAATCCAACAATCGTTTTTCCTGAAGGTACGGATGAGCGTGTGTTAGCAGCAGCGAACCGTCTTGCAGAAGACGGGATTCTTAAACCGATCGTCATCGGGCGAGAAGACGCAATCAAGGATAAAGCATCTAGTTTAAATGTTGCATTGCATCGTGACCTTACAATCATGGATCCAGCAACTTATTCTGAGATGGATGCTCTTATCGAGTCATTTGTTGAACGTCGTAAAGGCAAAGCAACAGCTGAACAAGCTCAGGAAATTCTTCTTAACGTGAATTATTTTGGTACGATGCTCGTTCACACTGGCAAAGCAGATGGACTTGTTAGTGGCGCGGCTCATTCTACTGGAGATACGGTTCGCCCGGCACTTCAAATCATCAAAACAAAAGAAGGTGTGAAGAAAACATCTGGTGCTTTTGTGATGGTCAAAGGTGATGAAAAGTACGTCTTTGCTGACTGTGCGATTAACATTTCTCCTGACAGCAATGATCTTGCTGAAATCGGTGTAAGCAGTGCTGAAACAGCGAAAATGTTCGGTATCGAGCCGAAAGTAGCGATGCTTAGCTTCTCAACAAAAGGTTCAGCAAAATCTCCTGAAACAGAGAAAGTAGAAGAAGCAACGCGTATTGCGAAAGAAATGGCGCCGGATCTTGTGATCGATGGCGAGTTCCAATTTGACGCAGCTTTCGTGCCAGAAGTTGCTCAAAAGAAAGCACCTGAATCACCACTTAAAGGGGAAGCAAATGTGTTTGTATTCCCAAGTCTTGAAGCGGGAAACATTGGCTACAAAATGGTTCAGCGCCTTGGTGGCTATGAAGCCGTTGGTCCTGTTCTTCAGGGTCTTAACAAACCGGTTAACGATCTCTCACGCGGTTGTAGTGAGGAAGATGTATATAAATTAGCGTTGATTACAGCGATGCAAAGCCTATAAGTCGTAGAAAACCCCCGGAGGAGATTCCTTCGGGGGTTTTTGCATCGTTAGATCAGCGCTTTTTCATTTCTCGTGAAAACGCGCTGATAGTTGAAGTCGTAAAGAGAGAGCTCAGAGATGGAAAGGTGTGCGGTCGTCAATGAATCAGCGTATGTTTTTAATGTCTTAAGCGTCAGCATCATCACGTCACTTACATTCAAATCTTCACCAATAAGTTCACTTAACGATGCCATCGTTTCCGGTGCAATCTCCGGATAGGTGAATTTTGTAGGTTCTCCATCAATTGCCCGCTTATAAAATTCCTGAATCATCCCAGCTCTTTCAGAACCGCTTCCATCCACGCATAGATAGACCTGAACCGCTACTCCGCCACGAAGTCTGCGCTGAGAAATACCAGCGAACTTACGCCCGTTGATGCTGAGGTCGTAACGCCCAGGACAGTATGATCCAACAATTTCACGATCTTCAATTGTGACGTTATAAGGCGAGAGGATATCCTGGACGAAATCGACCATCGCTTCATAACCGGTATCAATATCAATCTGCTGCTGCTTTTCTGCGAAAACGAGTGAGAGGTTCAACACGCCCGCATCGAGGACGACAGCAAGCCCGCCTGAATTTCTCACGATTACGCGATAGCCTTGATTTTTTAAGTAACGTACCCCCTCTTCAAAAAACGGAAGTCGTGTATCCTGAATTCCCAATACAATCGTGTTGTGATGTACCCATGAGCGCATGATTGGTGGCGACTCACCGCTCCCTGCTGAATGACAGAGTGTATCATCCATAGCAAATGATTGGAGGGCATCAAATGATGGCCCTAGTGTAGATTGATCTATAATCCGCCATTTTGACTGGAAAAGTATTGAATCGTTCGACATGTTCTTATCCCTTCTTCTTAGAGCTAATCGTTATCATTATAGCAGATAGGAAATGACAATCATAAGACATTAACCGACACTATTTCCCGGGTGATGTCAAAATGCAATCCATTTTGGCTGCGAAAGCTTCCTAATAATGGTGATCCTTTTTACCTATTTAACAAGAAATTTTCCCTATAAAACTTTGGTTTCATAGGAGATTTACTAACCTATGTAAAAAAGGAAATTGCGAGAATTGTCTAAAATGATATAATCGTAATTACGGTAGTTTCGAGTTTGTAAGAAAACGGGTATATGCAGTAAAGAAATGGAAACACATGTAAGAGCTTTCATATAGGATTGAGATCATACGAAGAGGCTACATAAAGTAGAATTCATCTATCTCCGTGAGGAAGAGTTAAACCTCATGCTAGATGGAACAAACGTCGATTGGACGAAAGGGGACATGTTTATGAAGCTAACGGTTAAAATTATTGCAGGTCTTGTGTTAGGTATTCTAGTTGGTGTTATTTTTAACATTTTTGCACCGGATGCGTTTGGACCTGTCGATAAGTACTTATTAGGTCCTGTTGGACAAATTTTTCTTAACCTGATCAAGATGCTCGTTGTACCGATTGTATTCTTCTCGATCGTAGTCGGAACGGCTGGAATTAGCGATCCGAAGAAACTTGGGCGAATGGGAGGGAAAACAGTAGCGTTTTTCCTAGTTACAACAACTATTGCGATTTCGATCGCGATGGCGCTTGCCTACTTAATTAAGCCAGGTGTTGAAGGATCGTTCTCAGGAAATTCCGATTTTAAAGCGCAAGATGCACCTCCCGTAATGGATACGATTTTAAACATCATCCCTACTAATCCTGTGCAGGCCTTAGTAGAAGGGAACATGCTCCAAATCATTGCATTTGCTATTTTCATAGGTTTTGCACTTGCGATTCTAGGAGAACGTACAAAAGCATTAAGTAACCTTTTTGAACAGGGTAATGATGTGATGATGTATCTCGTTAAAATCATTATGGAAACGGCGCCTTATGGTGCGTTTGCTCTTATTGCCTCTGCTGTTGGTGGACAGGGAAAAGAAGCGCTTCAGTCAATGGGAATGTACTTCATTGTTGTGCTCGGAGCCTTGCTGATTCATTTTCTCTTCACATACGGTAGTGCGATCTATTTCCTTTGTAAAGAGAATCCAATTAAGTTCTATAAAGCATTTGCACCGGCAATGGCGGTTGCATTTAGTACATCTTCAAGTAGTGGTACGCTGCCGGTTTCAATGAAAACGGCCCAAGAAAACTTGAAGATTCCAAAGCAAATAAGCAGCTTTGTCCAACCTCTTGGGGCAACCATCAATATGGATGGAACAGCCATTATGCAGGGTGTTGCGACGATCTTTATTGCTCAAATTACCGGAGTAGATTTAACTTTTACACAATTGATCATCGTTGTTGTTACAGCAACTCTCGCTAGTATCGGTACAGCAGGTGTGCCAGGTGTAGGACTCATCATGCTCGCGATGGTTCTGAAGCAAGTTGGTCTACCTGTCGAACCGATTGGTCTTATCCTTGCCGTTGATCGTCTGCTCGATATGACACGTACGGCAGTTAACATTACAGGTGACGCTGCTTGTGCCATGTATATCACGAAATCCGAAGAGAAACGTGAAGGAAAAGAAACGGAAACTGTTCTATAGCATGGTCTGTTAGTCACTAGTAGTCATCGTTCCATTCTTTTTGCATACCCGAACTGCATGAACCTTCTCCCATCAGGTGAACGATACCGAAAGTGGGAGAAGGTTTTCATTTACTTTGGCCTATTATATAATGAAAGGATGAATTTGACGGAAGGAGCCTATTGCGGAGATGCTCGAACAATTAAGCGAAGAAAAAGTATTTAAAGACCCTGTCCACCGATATATCCATGTACGATACCGTTTAATTTGGGATTTAATTGGCACGAAAGAATTCCAGCGTTTGCGCAGAGTGCGTCAGCTCGGAACAACGTATTTAACTTTTCATGGTGCGGAACATAGCCGATTCAGTCATTCACTAGGTGTGTATGAGATTGTAAGGCGTATTAACGAGATTTTCTCTCAATATGAGGGCTGGAACGAAGAAAACAGACTGTTAAGCATGTGTGCGGCACTCTTGCACGATGTTGGTCATGGTCCTTTTTCTCATTCCTTCGAAAAAGTCTTTAACCTGGATCATGAAGATTTTACTCGAATGGTTATTTTGGGAGATACCGAAATCAATCAGGTGCTTCGAACGGTAAGCGATGACTTCCCGGAGCAAGTTGCCGATGTCATTGCAAAAACACATGATAATAAACTTGTTGTCAGCTTAATTTCAAGCCAGATCGATGCCGATCGCATGGATTACCTGTTAAGAGACGCTTACTTCACAGGAGTGAGTTACGGTCAGTTTGATATTGAACGGATCTTGCGCGTGATGCGCCCAGGCGATGATCAGATTGTGATCAAACAAAGTGGTATGCATGCAGTTGAAGACTATATAATGAGTCGGTATCAAATGTACTGGCAGATTTATTTTCATCCTGTAACACGAAGCGCTGAGGTCATTTTAAGTAAAATTCTTCATCGTGCGAAACAGCTGTTTGAAGAAGGATACGAGTTTAATCAAGAACCAACTCACTTCTACTCTCTGTTTAAAGAGGATATCAGTCTGGAAGATTTCTTGAAACTTGATGATTCTGTGGTAATGTTTTATTTCCAAATCTGGCAGGAAGAAAAGGATGCGATTCTCCGCGATTTATGTGAACGATTCATGAATCGTCGGTTGTTTAAGTACATCGAATTTAATCCGATGCAGCAGATGAATGCATGGAGAGAGCTTTATGAATCGTTTCATGAAGCAGGGATCGATCCCGATTATTACCTTGAGGTTGATTCATCATCCGATTTGCCTTATGATTTCTATCGGCCAGGGGAAGAAGAAGAGCGTTTACCGATCCACCTATTGAAACCTGGCGGTGATTTACGTGAGCTTTCGCGTGAATCTGATGTGGTCGAGGCGATATCTGGGAAGAAACGAACCGATCATAAATTGTATTTCCCTGCAGATGTCATTCTGGAAGGAAATACGGATGCTACTCGTCGTATTAAGTCATTGCTTCAAATAGATTAGCTGTTCAAAAAGAAAAGTGGTTCCTGTTATGAAGTTCGCTTCCGCTGCAGGTGATACTTACGAAAAGAGAAAGCTTTTTGGACAACCTGTAAAAAGTACACGGGAGGGGTGCAGGTTGCTAGAAGATCACGCGAAAGTGATAGCTGTGTTGAAGGAAGCCGGAGAGGTCATTGGTCGAAAGAAGCTGCAGAAAATCATCTACATTTGCAAGAAAATGAAGTTTCCTTTTAATGAAAAATATCAGTTCCATTTTTATGGTCCTTACTCAGAAGAGTTGACGCTTAGGGTCGAGGAACTTTGTAACCTTGGACTAGTAACGGAAGTGAAGGAAAGCAAAGGCGGCTATTACCAATATAAATATACGGTGACAGATGAGGGGAATGAATTTCTCGGTCATTATGATTTTCAAATGCCGGAATTAAGTCAATGTATCTCTGAAATCAACCGTCAGAGCTCTCGTTTCCTTGAGCTAGTATCTACGATTCTCTTTTTCGATCGATTGACGAAGGATGAAGTGGTCGAGAAGGTACGGACGATTAAGCGGAAGCAGAATTACTCGGACGAAGAAATAGAGGATGCTTATGGATTTATGAGAAATATCGGTTGTTAAACAAAAAAGGTGCTTTTGCACCTTTTTTGTTTACTCAATTTTTCATGGAGATCTTTCTATCTTCTTGAGAAGTGAATTTACTGAAGTCGACTTTTGCTAACACGATTCCCGCTATAGCCAACACAATCATCATTAGAAACGAAACGAGAAGAGTAATTAAATAGGGGAAAATAAGCTGCATTATTTCCGGAACGGTACCGGCCATCAAGAGGACAAGTGTAAAGGACGACGCGATATGAAACGCGATGCCAGCTGACATGGCGACTGCATTTTTGGATTCAGGAAGGGTAGGAAGCCAGAATGTCGAAAGTAAACAAAAGACAAGTAAGACACTAATAAGAGCAAAAAATCCAGCTAATCCTGAATGGTTGTAATGTCCAACAGTGAGAATGAGTATGTAGATGAGCGTACCTAAAATACCGATGGCAGTACCGACGATCGCGGGTATTCGAATAAATTTATCCATTATATTTCCACCTTCTTTACAATTGTTTCGGTAACATTACAACAATTACCCGTTTGAGTACTAGTATAATCGTCCAGCTGTATCAGATTTTGGAAAAAGAAGTCGATAATAAGTAGATTTTTTGTCGAATCGTAAAAAAGGTTCAAAAGTCATGGATTCAAGAAATGGAGGAAGCGATATGCAGGCAGTTCATGTTGGATTAATTGGATTTGGATACTCAGGGGAAACTTTCCATGCCCCAGTGATTCGTGCAGTTGAAGGATTAAAGCTAACGAAAGTTGTTTCCTCAAATCCCCAGAAAGTTTATGATGCATGTCCTGAAGTAATCGTGGAAGATTCGATCGAAGCACTGTTAACGGATGAAGCAATCGAGCTCGTTATCCTGACAACACCGAATGAATATCATTATCCAATGGCGTTAAAGGCACTCGAAGCTGGCAAACATGTCGTACTTGAAAAACCTTTTGTCGTTAGTGTGGAAGAAGGAGAGCACTTAATTCAGGTGGCACGAGAAAAAGGGTGTTTGTTGAGCGTATACCATAATAGGAGATACGATAACGATTTCCTCACGATTCAGAAGTTGATCAACGAGGAAAAGTTGGGAGAAATAATGACCTTCGAAGCACATTACGATCGCTACCGTATTGAGGTTCGAAATCGTTGGAGAGAGCAAAATAAGAAAGGTTCTGGAATATTGTTCGATCTGGGTTCTCATCTGATAGATCAAGCACTAACGCTCTTTGGTGTGCCAGATTCACTCAGTGCGGATGTGATCGCTCAGAGGGAAGAAGGTCAAACGGATGACTATTTTCACCTCGTTCTTCATTATGGAAGAAAAAGAGTCCTCCTTCATGCGGGATCATTGGTGAAAAAGCATGGACCTCGTTATCAAATTCACGGAATGGACGGGTCCTTTCTAAAATGGGGAATTGACCCTCAGGAGGAAGCCTTGAAACTGGGAAAGGTCCCTGGGGATGTAGGCTGGGGAAAAGGTGAAAGCAAGTGTGATGGTGTGTTAACAAACGACGACGGTGAAACGGTGATACCAACAGTGCCTGGCTCCTATCAAACGTATTATAAAGAAATGCAACGAGCTATTCGTGAGGACGGTGCTCCACCCGTTTCAGCGTTGGATGCCTTGAATGTGATCAAGGTGATTGAGCTTGCTTTGAAGAGTAGCGAAGAGAAAAGAACGATAAAGTGGAAATGAAAGAAGGCTGACTCATTTGAGTCAGCCTTCTTTCACGGCGGGGGATTAACCAACAAATAATCTTATTATAGAGTTTTTAAAGAGAAGAGCGTACGTTCCAGATCAACAGCTTGTCTTGTTACGCATGTGGTAGAAAGGCAAGCTGATAAAAGAACAGAATAGCGAATAGATATAGAAGTGGATGAACCTCACGCCATTTTCCTTTCACGATCTTTAGGATTGGATAAGTGATGAACCCAAGCGCGATTCCAGTTGCGATACTCGCTGTAAGCGGCATCGTTAGAATGATTAAGAAGGCAGGGAATGCCTCATCAAATTCACTCCAGTCAATCTTACCAACAGCTCCGATCATCAAGCTCCCAACAATAATAAGTGTTGGCGCCGTGATAGCGGCAAGGCCTGATAACGACCCCACGAGTGGGGCGAAGAAGGCTGATACAATGAAGAGCACAGCTACGACAACGGATGTTAAGCCTGTTCGACCTCCAGCGGCGACTCCAGCAGATGATTCAAGATAAGCACTTGTTGGGCTTGTCCCAAAGATGGCGCCGACTGTCGTTCCGATCGAGTCTGCAAGGAGTGCCTGTCGTGCGCGTGGCATCTTCTTACCTTTCATTAATCCCGCTTGTTCTGCTACGCCAACCATTGTTCCCGTCGTATCGAATAAGGTAACGAGTAAGAAGGAGAATACAACGGCATACAAACCGTAATTAATCATATCTTTAATGGCTTGAAGCGGGCTTCCGAAGATGAAGAATTCAGGAGTGGAAGGTGCTTGCATGAAGCCTTCTTTAAATTCGAGTTGGCCGGTGAAGATCGCAATAATCGCCGTGACGATCATACCGAAAAATAACGCTCCAGGAACATTTCGTGCCATCAGAATCAGCGTAATGATAAGGCCGACAAGCGCTAGAATAACCTCTGGTGAGTGAAGATTTCCTAGTCCAACAAGGTTTTCTTCATCAGCGACGATAATCCCGGTCATTCGAAGTCCAATAAATGCGATGAAAAGTCCGATACCAGCTGTGATACCAAGCTTGAGATTCGCAGGAATCGCTTCGATTAGCTTTTCACGAAACGGAGTTAAGGAAAGAATAACGAAAAGGAGCCCGGAAATAAAAACAGCTCCAAAAGCAACCTGATACGATACACCAGATTGACCGCCAACAACTGAAAAGGCAAAGTAAGCGTTCAGCCCCATACCGGGTGCGATGGCAATAGGATAATTAGCGAAAAGTCCCATCCAAAGTGTACCAACAACAGCAGCAATGATGGTTGCGATGAAGACCGTATCGAACGGAACACCGGTTGAAGAAAGGATAATTGGATTTACGATAACGATATATACCATTGTCAGGAATGTCGTGAGTCCTGCAAGGAATTCAGTTTTAACGTTTGTTCCATTTTCTTTTAGACGAAAATAGGAGTTAAACATCTTAATACCTCCATTAAATACGAACGTTATTTAAGCACAAATACTATAATATTCGTAAAAGGTTGTTTTGACAAGAGGGAATTTCAAATTATCTATTGCAACAGCTGTGAAGCCTCCTGGATGAATACAATCGGTTAAATGTGATAAAATGATAGCGGAGATTAATGAATGAAGGAGGTAGATTCCAATGGCAAATGAAGAAGAGAAAAAGCCAAAAAAGAAGCCCTCAACAGGCTTTAACATCCTGAGCGGAGATTCGACCGATGGGCACGGTGGATACGGTGTTGGAACGATCAATCTTGATAACGTTTCACCGGTTATTATTGACCCGACAACTGATGAAATATACGTAGATGTCGGCGCGCTTCACGCGCGCAGTGCTCTTGAGAAACGGAAGAAGCTTGTGAAGACGCGGGAAGAAGTACCAGATGGCCATACTGCTTGGATCGTTTGGGTAACACTTCAGCGTTCAGAAGATGGTCCATTCTACTTTGGGATAGGCGCGTGTGAATTCTACTTGAATGCAGAAGCGAAGCGTGCATGGAAAAGCATGCCGGAGCATGTGAACAATATGGATAAATCGATGAAGGGTCAAGTGATCATCGATCATATGGATGCAAAATCTAAAAAGATGCTTCGTGACTATTTAATTGGGTTCGATAAAGATGTCTATGAGCGATCAAGTGAGGAAGTAAAAACGGGACTTCAAGACTAACTTTAAAATGTTTTCTGACAAATCACTAAAATGTCTTGAGGTTTCACAAAACTGAGCGTAAACTTGTTTATACGCAACACATATAGCTAGGACCCAAAATAGCCCGGGGAAACTTCCCCGGGCTATTCTGGTTATGGCGATTGTTTAATCGGTTATTCTTAAAGTAATAGGAGGGTTGAGGGCAATGTGGAAACAGCTATCACGAGAGAAAAAGAAAGAACTGATCGAACGGATACAATCGTATTTCTACGATGAGCGAGGGGAAGAGATCGGTGAGCTCGCTGCTGAAAATTTTCTCCATTTCGTGAAGTCAGAAATTGGTCCTACTTTTTATAACGCAGGGATATCGGATGCCATTGAAATGACTGAACAAAAATGGATGAGTATTGAACAGGATTTAGAAGCTCTTAAGAAATCTGATACAGAACGAAATCGATAAAAAGACGGGCATCGTGCCCGTCTTTTTATCTCATCCAGTTAAAGAAGCGATCGAAGAACCCTTTTTTCGTTTCGTCTTTTCCTTCAGGACTTTTGCCTTCGGGACGCTCTTCACAGTAATCATGAGGTTCGGTTCCTTCTATATAATAAGTTAATCTTTTCGTAGGGCAGTTTTCATTTGCCAGCAGGCCGGTTTGCGGATCAACTTCAACGCCGATCACGTTTTCAGGAGGATCGAAATCGAGTACTTCTTTTCCTTTAAGAGCCTCTTCAATGAAGTTCGCCCAAATTTTCTTTGCATAAAATCCATCGTTTCGATAGTTAAGCTTTTCTCCTTTATCGTATCCAACCCAAACCGCTGCGGTAAGCTGTGGTGCAAAACCAACCATCCAACTATCTGTTGAAGTTGACCCCGTTTTTGCAGCAACCGGACGTGTTAGGAGTTGGTCGATTCCTGAGCCAGTAACGCGTGTGTAGTCATTAAGTGATTCATCAAAAATACCCGTCATCATACTTGTGGTTACAAAGGCGGCATCCGGGTCTAGTACTAACTTGGATTTTGTTTCATGTTCATAAATGATTTTCCCATCACGGTCTGTTACTTTCTCGATATAGTGAGGGGTAACGCTGTTTCCTCCATTTGCAAGCATACTGTAAGCGTCAGCCATTTCGATCATTCCTACAGGCTTTGTGCCGAGTGCGAGCGATGGAATAGCGGCGAGCTTGCTCTTAATGCCAAACTCTTTAGCAGTCTTCACAAGCGTTTTTTCCTCAAGAAACATATGCGTTTTCACTGCAACGATATTATCTGAGAGAGCAAGCGCCTGGGCGATCGTAATCTCGTCATTTGCATAAGCATCTCCATAATTATGGGGAGCGTATGTTTTTTTGTCGTTGTCATAATAAAACGTTGTCGGTTCACTTCGGACGAGCGTCGAAGGAGTGAAGCCGTTTTTAACAGCTGCATAATACAAGAGTGGTTTAAATGTAGAACCCGGAGTTCGCTTAGCCATAGTGGCACGATTGAATTTACTTTTTTCGTAATCACGCCCTCCGACCATCGCTCTCACTGCACCGGTAGTTGGATCCATCGCAACGAGCGCCGCCTGGATTTCGCTACTATCATCGATACTTGATGCAATCCATTTGTCTGCTGCTTCTTGTATTTGATCATCCAATGTCGTATAGACGTGCAGACCACCTTCTTCAATCACGCGTTCATCGAGGGATAGTTCTGACTTCAATTCTTTCTTCACTTCTGCTGCAAAATAAGGTGCGATGTCTGGCGATGCCTCTTCTTCATCAAACGTTTGAAGTGCCATATTTTCCACTTTCGCTTGCTGAGCTTCTGCTTCTGTTAATGTGCGATTTGAGACCATTGCTTCAAGAACAGTCCCCTGGCGCTTTTTGGCGCGTTCGGCATCTGCATATGGAGAGTAATAACCAGGTCCTTTTGGAATTCCTGCAAGCATCGAAGCTTCAGCTAAAGACAAGTCCTCCGCTTTTTTACCAAAGTATGTCCTTGCTGCGGATTCGATGCCATAAGAGCCATGTCCGTAATAGATTGTGTTTAAATATCCTTCTAGAATTTCTTCTTTGGAATAATGAACTTCAAGACGATACGCATAGAAAGCTTCCTCTATTTTTCGTTTCCACGTTTTATCATGTTCGAGAAAGAGATTACGCGCATACTGTTGAGTAATTGTACTTGCTCCTTGAACTTTCGCCATTGCCTTGATATCAGCTAAGATAGCGCCAGCAATTCGTTTGAAATCAAACCCCATATGATGATAGAAATTACGATCTTCAATAGCGATAGTTGCTTCGATCACGTCAGGTGAAATGTGATCCAGGTCGACCCAATACCGATTTTGCCCATCCTGATTACTTTCACTGATAACATTCTTTTCATTATCATAATAAATCGTTGTTTGCGGAACCTGAAGTTCAGGCGCCCCCATGATAATGGTGAGTAAATAGAGCGATCCGATGGAAAGCCCGAGTAATACCAAACCGATCATCATCAATTTTCCAATAAGCATTCCCCAGCGTCTCCAATACTGGAATCGCTCATCTTTTAGCCATTTCATGTGGTTCACCCCCACAACGGTTGTTTTTAAATCTAGTATGCGACAATCTAGTAACTCTTAAACACATAGAGCTAGAAACTTTCTGAAGTCCATCATCTAACTAACTGATTTATGGAAAAAGCCCGCCGCTAATGAATGTAGCTAAAGGTAAAATAATTGTCCAAAAGTTGAATAGGATGAAGTATACTGAACGTCACTATGCGTAAGGAGAGAAAATAATGGAAGTTCTCATTGCGGTGATTCTTGGAATCGTTGAAGGGGTGACCGAGTTTCTCCCAGTTTCATCAACGGGGCATCTTATTTTGACAGGGTACTGGCTCGATTTTACGGGCGAAAGAGCAAAAACATTTGAAATCGTTATTCAACTTGGCTCGATCCTGGCCGTTGTCGTCATGTATCGGAGAAGGTTTGCCGATTTGCTTTCTCCTCGGAAAGTGAAGGGCGGGTTGTCTCTCACTCATCTGATTCTAGGTATGATTCCCGCTGTCGTAGCTGGTTTTCTTCTTCACGGGTTGATCAAAAGTTATTTGTTTTCTCCTTATACGGTTGTGATGGGGCTCGTTGTCGGTGGTGTTTTGATGATTCTTGCTGATTTAAAGAAGAGTCCAACTGTGAGCACGAGTCTGGACGATCTCACATTCCGTCAGGCTTTTTCGATTGGTCTATTTCAATGTCTTGCTCTCTGGCCAGGATTTTCACGTTCAGGAGCGACCATTTCTGGAGGGGTACTGTTAGGGACGACGCACAAAACTGCTGCTGAATTTTCATTCATCCTCGCCGTCCCAATGATGGTGGCTGCAAGCGGATACGATCTACTGAAAAGCTATCATTATTTATCCGTTTCGGACGTGCCCGTATTCGTAACAGGCTTTCTAGCTGCTTTTCTAGTCGCACTTTTGGCTATTGTAACATTTATTAAATTCATTGAACGTGTTCGACTCATTCCGTTTGCCATCTATCGTTTTGTGCTCGCGCTTTTTGTTTGGATGGTGCTCTTTTAACTAGGATCTTAGGTGACAAATGAGTTATGTGGCATTCGTTCGAGTGGAACTCTGGTTTCAAATGGCTCTTTTCTTAAACATTGTTGCTTTAAGAGTGGGGGGATTTCCGCTCCAGGATGCTCGCTTTCCGCGGGGCGGGCGGTGAGCCTCCTCGGCGCACAAAAGCATTGCGCCTGTGGGGTCTCACCTGTCCCGCTAGTCCCGCAGGAGGCGAGCATCCTTCCGCTCCAATCAGCTAAATGTGGTTCAAGAGCTTTTTACAATAATTTTTCAAAAACAACACTCTTCATAGTTGATTGGAGCGGAAATCAACCACTACTTTTATAACAACATTGTTCTGCGAAAAAAGCCTTTCAAATAAAAGTAGAAAATTCTCTTGCTTTTTACACAGAGTCGACTATACTTTTCTTGTACTTTAAGAATTGATAGCCTTTTTAAGGAGTAAAGTTTAAAGGAAACTACAGCTTCCGCTATTGGCGGCAAGCGAATTTTCCCTAATACTTTAAGATTGTTTAATCTTTTAAAAAGACTAAAGTTTTCCTATTGCTTAGATCGATTCTTTTGCTACATACTAATCGTGTTTGGACCAAATTGTTTCGGGAACGGTTTAGTGTAGTGAATTGAAATAGAGGAGTGGTTTACATGGAATTATGGTATACAGAGAAACAGACGGAGCGCTTCGGTATTACGGCTAAAATTAAACAAACGCTGCATACAGAGCAAACAGATTTTCAGCGTCTCGATATGATTGAAACAGAAGAGTTTGGCAACATGCTCGTTCTTGACGGCATGGTTATGACAACCGAGAAGGATGAGTTCGTTTATCACGAAATGGTTGCACACGTGCCACTTTTCACGCATCCGAATCCGAAACATGTCCTTGTTGTTGGTGGCGGTGACGGTGGTGTGATTCGTGAAGTGTTAAAGCATCCATCAGTTGAAAAAGCAACGCTTGTCGAAATCGATGGGAAAGTCATCGAGTACTCTAAGAAATATTTACCTACCATCGCAGGAGCTCTTGAAGATGAGCGCGTAGAAGTGCTTGTTGATGACGGCTTTATGCATATCGCAAAGAGTGAAGGCGAGTATGACGTTATCATGGTTGATTCTACTGAGCCAGTTGGACCTGCTGCTAAGCTATTTGAACGTGGTTTCTATGAAGGTATTTCAAAAGCTCTTAAAGAAGATGGTATTTTCGTAGCGCAGACGGACAACCCATGGTTCAAAGCCGATCTGATTACACAAGTGTCGAAAGACGTTAGAGAAATTTTCCCGATCACACGCGTTTACACAGCGAACATTCCAACTTATCCGAGTGGCCTGTGGACGTTTACGATTGGTTCGAAAACAAAAGACCCGCTTGAAGTACCTGAAAATCGTTTCCATGAAATCGATACAAAGTATTACACGAAAGAACTTCACAACGCATGCTTCGCGCTTCCTAAATTCGTTCAGGATCTAGTGAAATAAGATGAGCATGAAATTTGATGAAGCTTATTCAGGTAACGTTTTTATTCTAAGTAATCCTTCTTTCGATGATAGCAACGTCGTCATCTATGGCATGCCGATGGACTGGACGGTAAGCTTCCGACCCGGTTCTCGCTTTGGGCCTGGGCGCATTCGCGAAGCTTCGCTAGGGCTTGAAGAATACAGCCCATATGCGGATCGTCATCTTGAGGAAGTTCGCTACTTTGACGCTGGAGATATTCCGCTTCCATTCGGTAATCCTCAGCGAAGCATCGATATGATTGAAGACTACATCGACTCGTTACTTGATGCAGGGAAGTTCCCGCTCGGTATGGGCGGTGAGCATCTCGTGACGTGGCCAATTCTAAAAGCCTTTCATAAGAAATATGATGATCTTGCATTGATTCATATTGATGCTCATGCTGATTTGCGTGAAGAGTATGAAGGAGAGCCGCTTTCTCATTCAACGCCAGTTCGTAAAATTTGCGGACTTATCGGTGCTGAGAATGTGTACTCATTTGGCATTCGTTCAGGAATGCGTGAAGAGTTCCAATTCGCGAAGGAATCTGGGATGCACATGCATAAATTTGAAGTGGCAGAACCACTTAAACAAGTTCTTCCAACGCTTAAAGGACGCAACGTGTACGTCACGATCGATATCGATGTACTTGACCCTGCACACGCACCGGGGACAGGCACGGCTGAAGCTGGGGGCATCACGTCCAAAGAGCTTCTTGAGGCGATCTCAGCAATTGCAGGCTCAGAAATAAACGTTGTTGGCGCCGATCTTGTGGAAGTCGCACCTGCCTATGATCCATCTGAACAAACGCCGATCGCGGCAAGTAAATTTATCCGAGAAATGCTGCTAGGCTGGACGCACAAGAAATAAATATCGTGCAGAGGCTGTATTCAATTTGAATACAGTCTCTTTTTTTCTTATAATAGTAAAGTTAATGATTTAGTAAGGACGTGAAAGAGATGAGCGATCATCCGATCGAAATAATGATTGATTCCCGTATACAGTCTGGGAAAGAGAAAGAATCAACGAACTATTCCGTGCAGGGAAAACTAGTTGAAAAGGGCGATGCTCTCTATTTACGCTATGAAGAAACCCTTGAGATTGGTAAGGTTTCAACAACTGTTAAAATAGATCAAGAACAAGTGACCGTGATTAGAAGGGGAGCACTTTCGATGCGTCAGCAATTTGCACCTGGTCAATTGTCAGAGTCACTTTATAAGACTCCGTTTGGAACGATGCCGATGCAAATTCGTACAGAACGAATTGAGCATCTGGTTGATCGTGAAAAGAACAAAGGACGTCTGACACTTCGCTATTTGCTTTACCTTGAAGAAGATGAAACACAGCGACATGAGCTGTCGCTAAGCTGGAAAGGAGCAAGTCAATGAATAGTGTTGAACAAAAGAAAGAACAGTTAAAAGAAGAAATCAAGCAGGCCGTGCTAAAGGCAAACCTTGCATCAGAAAGTGAGCTTCCAGAAGTGATTTTGGAATCACCGAAAGACAAGGCACACGGTGATTATGCTACGAACATGGCTATGCAGCTTGCTCGCATTGCGAAGAAAGCACCACGCGCGATTGCGGAGGATTTAAAAGCGAACCTGGACATGACGAAAGCGGGTATCAAGCAGATCGATATTGCTGGGCCAGGCTTCATTAACTTTTTCATGGACACCGCCTATTTAACAGAATTGATTCCAACAATTCTCGAGAACGGCAAGCAATATGGTCGATCAGCGGACAAGAATGAAAAAATCCAGGTAGAGTTTGTTTCAGCGAATCCAACTGGAAGTCTTCACCTTGGGCATGCACGTGGAGCGGCAGTCGGTGATACCCTTTGTAACATTCTCGATCGTGCCGGATTTGACGTATCACGTGAATATTACATCAATGATGCCGGAAATCAGATTCATAATTTAACGGTATCTTTAGAAGCTCGCTACATGCAGGCGCTTGGTAAAGAGAAGGATATGCCTGAGGATGGCTACCAGGGACAAGATATCGTTCAGTTCGGTAAAGATCTTGTCGAGAAGGAAGGCGACCGTCTTCTTCAGCTTGATGACAAAGAGCGCTATGCTTACTTCCGTGAATACGGTCTTGAACGCGAGCTTGAGAAGCTGAAAAAAGATCTGAAGGAATTCGGCGTTGAGTTCGATGTCTGGTTCTCTGAAACGTCCCTTTACCAATCAAGCAAGATCGATGATGTTCTTGCGAAATTGAAAGAGCGCGGTGAAACGTTTGAACAAGATGGTGCAACTTGGTTCCGCTCGACTACTTATGGTGATGATAAAGACCGCGTATTGATTAAAGGCGATGGCTCTTATACGTACTTAACGCCAGATATCGCGTACCATCAAGATAAACTTTCGCGTGGCTTTGATAAGCTGATCAACATCTGGGGAGCTGATCACCATGGCTACATTCCAAGGATGAAAGCGGCGATCGAAGCGCTCGGTTATAAGCGTGAGCAGCTTGAAGTAGAGATCATCCAGATGGTGAACCTCTTTAAAGACGGCGAAAAAATGAAGATGAGTAAACGAACAGGGAAGGCTGTTACCCTTCGTGAATTGATGGATGAAGTGGGTATCGATGCGATGCGCTATTTCTTCTCAATGAGAAGCTCGGATTCGCATCTTGATTTTGATATGGATCTTGCCGTATCACGTTCGAATGAAAACCCTGTGTATTACGTGCAGTATGCACACGCACGCGTATGCAGCATCCTTCGCCAGGGAGAAGAAATGAACTTAACTGAAGACGCGGATCTTTCTCTTATTACATCTGAGAAAGAAATGGATCTTCTTAAGAAGCTTGGCGAATTGCCTGAAGCGATCGCAGAAGCAGCAGAAAAACGCATGACGCACCGCATCACAAACTATGCATTCGAACTTGCTGCAGCACTCCACAGCTTTTACAATGCTGAACGCGTGCTTGATACAGAAGACCTCGCAAAAAGCGCTGCACGGTTTAAGCTCATGCAAGCTGTTCAACAAACGGTACAAAACACGCTTGAAATCATTGGTGTAAATGCACCAGAAAAAATGTAATAAACAAAAATCCCCTGTCTCGGTGAGACAGGGGATTTTTGTGTGATGATCTAATTTTGTTGATTCCTTGTTTTTTAAAATCTCTTTTCTAAATTGTTGTTGTTTTGGAAAGGGTTTTTTATGAAAATCCACACATCAAAGGTGATTGGAGCGGAAATCACCCCCTACTCTTATAGCGACAATGTTTGCGAAAACAGCCCAATCGGCAATAATTTTTATAATTAAATACTAGTAATCGGTCATACTTTAAGAAAGGGGCGATGTGATGAGGACGATTTTGATTGCGACATTGACCGGATTTATTGTAGGATTACTTTTTGCATTCTTGAAGTTGCCAATTCCGGCGCCACCTGCTTTTGCGGGCGTTGCTGGAATCATTGGGATCTATCTTGGGATTTAAGGCATTCGATTGGATATCGGGATTTTGGTCACTTTGAATCTGGCACGCTCTGATTTCGTTAAGATGAGCGTGCTGTTTTTTATTTCCATTGAAGTGATCCACCACTAAGACGCTTGACGCCACGGACTGCTGAGAGCTCTTCAACGAGTTGAAGAGCTGCGAGATCTTTTTTCTTTGCCTCGATCATAATGTCAGCATCTTCTCCGTATTCCTTCAACATGTTGATAAAAGGCAGCGCAAAGTCGCAATCCACATAATCAGCATGGCTACGGTAGGCGCTTTCTGACTTGGGAGATGAGAGGTGGAATTTAGGAAGTAATTCGCGCGATTTCCATGTCTCATGAATTCTTTCGAAAAAGTCATCAGGCAATCCATCTCCTGGATTGGCTAAATGGTGATGATAATCAAAAATAAAAGGTACCCCAACACGTTCACATGTTTCGAGCGTTTCCTTTGCCGTATAGGTTTTATCGTCATTTTCAAGCGTCACGTGTGAACGGACCTGCTTAGGTATCGTTTGAAAATTCTTATCGAAGCGTTTGAGCGTTTCTTCTTTATCACCATACGCTCCACCGATATGTATGTTCACGATTGAACGATCATCAAGTCCCATCGCTTCAAGCATTGAAACGTGATAGTCGAGATCAACGACGGCATTTTCAGTTACATGGGTTTTGGGACTTGTGAAAAGCGTAAATTGGTTCGGATGAAAACTAACTCTAAGTTCATGGTTTTTTACAAGATCACCAATTTGTTTAAACAGGTTCTGAAAAGGCGAGATATAATCCCACTTTGCTTCTGGATGAGTGGCAAGAGGGACGATAGAGGAAGACATCCGATATAAATCGATTTCATGAGCGATATTGTAGTGAAGTGCTCTTAACGTACTTTTTAAGTTGCTTTCCGTTATTGCAAGAAGCTTCGCTTCTCGCTCTTCTTTAGAGAGCTTCGTCCAGGTAGCGTAGGTCATCGTTCTGGCAGGTGAAGCTTCATAGAGAGCAAGAGCGTTTGAGACATAGCCGAAACGGAGCTGCATAAACAGACAATCCTTTCTTCAATAAAGTTGATGATTTTATTCCCTCTCCAAATGATTGCAAAACGGACTCAAGCACATCGGCTACAGTAATGGACTGAACAAACGTGCGACAGGTCCGATTAACCGGTTACCGAGCGTTCGGTTTTGCAGGCGCTTCAGGTCAAGGCGTTCGGACTGGAGAATATCTTTTTGAATAACTGCTTTTATTTCTGCAATCATTGCTTTCGAGTGAAAAACACAATTGATTTCCCCGTTGATGTGGAAGCTGCGCTGATCAAAATTTGCTGTGCCAATATCACAAACAGCATCATCTATGATCATCACTTTGGCATGATAGAATCCGTTCATATACTGATAGACCTCTCCGCCAGCCTGAATCAATTCAACAAGATATTGATAGGAAGCTTCTTTGACAAGAGGGTGATCAGCTTTCATCGGCAAAACGATTTGGACTGATACGCCACAATCGAGCTTCTTCAGCAGACTAGTTTGAACGATTGGCCCAGGAATGTAGTAGGGTGTTCCGATGATGATAGAGGTGGTCGCACTCTCAATGTATGTGATAAGTGACTCCTCAACACCGCTTCCATTTGTAATAAGGTAGGTCATCTCTTCACTGCCTGGTTGCAGTGGGGATGCATCTTCTTTTTTCTCATCGATTGGAGGGTTATCTTCTTTCCAATCAAGAAAGAATTGCGCCTGCAGCCCTAACACCGCTTCACCAGTCACGCGAAGGTGGTAATCTCTCCAATAACCAAATTTGGGGTCTTTGCCAACATATTCGTTTCCAACATTAAAACCGCCGATATAGCCAAGCTTTCCATCGATCACCGTAATCTTACGATGGTTACGTTCGTTAAGTGTGCTGAAAAGATGCGGAAACGATACTTTTCTAGAATAAGAAAAGTGAATACCGCACGATGTCATTCGTTTAATCGTGGATTTCTTTAAACCATGACTACCACCGAAATCCACAAGAACATACACGCTAACACCACGTGCAGCTTTCTGGCAGAGGTGATCGATGACTAAATCCCCCGTTTCATCATCTCGAAAAATATAGAACATCATATGAATGTGATGAACAGCGTTGTCCACATCATTTAAAAGTTTTTTGATAAAGTCATCCCCATCAGCTATAAACGTCATGTTGCCTGTCATTTGTCGTTGAATGGAAGAAGAACGTTTTCTTTTTCGTATACCGTTACGAATATCTAGGAACATCCAGAGAATGAGTGCTAAAATCATGGCAAGAAAGAATCCCACATGGTTCCCTCCAATCAAAAAGATTATTGCTTTAGTTTGTCCTAAAGTCGAAAAAAGTAAAATTTTTTCTCTGACTGAATGCTCATTCAGTTGTTTTATGTGTTATACTGAAGTCAGAAAATTACTTTCATTCTGACTTAAAAGCGTTTTCATAAATTGTTTGAACTCTCGGGGAACATCATCGTTCAAGCATCTCAGAAGCGGCTAAGAAGGAATGAGACGAAAGGGGAGGTTTGCCAGCATGGATGTTTTATTGATCGCTAACTGGATTGCTTTCATTCTTGTAACCGCTTACGCATTCTTTTTGTTTGGCTATGTTGTGAAGACGAGATACGAATACATTAAGCTTGGAAAGAAAGCAGAATTTGATCATTCCATGAAAGAGCGGCTAGAAGCAATTCTAGTCAAAGTATTTGGGCAAAAGAAATTACTGAAAGATAAGAAGAGTGGAACCATCCATGTGATGATGTTCTACGGTTTCCTTCTCGTTCAATTCGGTGCCATTGACATGATTATTAAAGGTCTATCGCCGGAATCACATCTCCCTCTTGGACCAATCTATCCAGCGTTTACGTTCTTCCAAGAGCTTGTAACGCTAATGATTTTGACAGCAGTGGTCTGGGCGTTCTATCGCCGCTATATCGAAGCGATCGCGCGTCTGAAGAAAGGGTTTAAAGCAGGACTTGTCCTTTTGTTTATCGGACTGTTAATGATCTCTGTTCTATTTGCAGGAGGAATGGAAATCATCTGGCACGATGGTGGTTATTCTTGGAGTGCACCAGTCGCATCCGGAATCGCATTCTTATTCTCATGGATCAATGAAACAGCAGCGATTGCACTTTTCTTCTTTTTCTGGTGGATTCATTTGCTCGTGCTTCTTACGTTCATGGTATATGTACCGCAATCCAAGCATGCTCACTTAATCGCTGGACCCGTCAACGTCTTCTTGGGTCGCACAAACAAAGTGGGACAGCTTTCGTCCATTGATTTTGAAGACGAAAGCCAAGAGAAATACGGTGTTAACACGATTGAAGATTTTAATCAGAAACAGCTTGTCGATCTATATGCCTGTGTAGAATGCGGACGATGCACAAACATGTGTCCAGCTACTGCAACAGGTAAAATCTTATCGCCGATGGATTTGATCGTGAAACTTCGTGATCATCTAACAGAAAAAGGCGCTGCCGTAACGTCAAGAACACCGTGGGTACCAGCTTACGCCTTCTCAAATACAGCAGGCAATCAGATCGCTTTCCAATCACGAGGTCAGCAGGAAACCGCTGCTGCTTCTGAAGGTCTTGTAAGCGATGAATTAATTGGTAACGTTATCACAGAAGAAGAGATCTGGGCATGTACGACCTGTCGTAACTGTGAAGATCAGTGTCCAGTTGAGAACGAACACGTTGATAAAATCATCGACATGCGTCGCCACCTTGTCTTAATGGAAGGGAAGATGGATAGCGATGTGCAACGTGCCATCACAAACATCGAACGTCAGGGTAACCCTTGGGGCATCAGCCGTAAAGAGCGTGAGAACTGGCGCGATATGCGCGACGATATTGTCGTACCGACTGTGAAGGAAAAAGAAAAAGCAGGCGAAGAATTTGAATACCTTTTCTGGGTTGGTTCTATGGGATCGTACGATAACCGTAGTCAGAAGATCGCCGCTTCTTTTGCGAAAATCATGAACGAAGCAGGCATTTCATTCGCTATCCTTGGTAATAAAGAAAAGAACTCTGGCGATACGCCAAGGCGTGTCGGGAACGAATTTCTGTTCCAGGATCTCGCTCAAAAGAACATTGAGACGTTCCAGAAACATAACATTACAAAGATTGTAACGATTGATCCTCACGCTTATAACTCGTTAAAAAATGAATATCCAGAGTTTGGGCTTGAAGCAGAAGTATTCCATCATACTGAATTACTATATGACTGGATCAAAGAAGGAAAACTGAAGCCGAAACACGAAGTAAACGAGAGAATCACGTATCACGATTCGTGTTACCTCGGACGCTACAACGAAGTCTATGATCCACCTCGTGAAATTCTACGCAGTATTCCTGGTGTAGAAGTGATTGAAATGGAACGTAACCGTCAGGACGGCATGTGCTGTGGTGCAGGTGGTGGCTTGATGTGGACGGAGGAAGATACAGGTTCTCGCATTAACGTTACGAGAACTGAACAGGCACTAAGCGTCAAGCCTTCCGTTATTGGAAGTGCGTGCCCGTATTGCTTAACGATGATGAGCGACGGTACGAAAGCGAAAGAAGTAGAAGAAGAAGTAGCAACACTTGATATTGTTGAAATTCTTGAACGCTCGATCGTACAGAAAGAAGCGGTTCTGCAATAGGAGTTAATTGATAAAGGGTTAGCTTATGCTGGTTTTCGTGACCGGCATGAGCTCTTTCCTTTGTTACTATGGCGATAAGGTGAGCGAGCGTTCAGTCACACTAGTACTTAATAATGATAGCGTTTTCAAATTAAAGGAGGACAATCGATATGGGGAAAACAGTTATTGTCAGTGGAGTTAGGACACCGTTTGGCAAGTTTGGTGGAGCGCTTAAGTCAATTGAAGCATCTAAGCTCGGTGGTACAGCGATTAAAGAAGCACTGATTCGTGCAGGCGTTGACCCAGCTGATGTTGGAGAGGTGATCATGGGGTCTGTCCTTCAAGGCGGACAGGGACAAATCCCATCTCGTCAGGCGGCAAGGCATGCAGGAATTCCGTGGGAAGTGAAGACAGAAACGATTAACAAAGTCTGCGCCTCTGGACTTCGAAGCGTCACACTTGGAGATCAAATCATTCGTTCTGGTGATGAAGAGGTCATCGTAGCGGGCGGTATGGAATCGATGAGCAACGCGCCATACATCATGAAAGATGCGCGCTGGGGCATGCGGATGGGCGACAAACCGGTTGTTGATTTGATGGTTCATGATGGCTTGACGTGTTCATTTGACGGCTGTCATATGGGCGTTTATGGAAATAGCACAGCAGAAGACTATGAGATTTCAAGAGAAGAGCAAGATCGCTGGGCGATGAGGAGTCAAGAGCGTGCTGTCAAAGCAACTGAAGAAGGCATTTTTGCTGAGGAAATCGTACCTGTAGAAGTACCGCAGCGAAAGGGCGATCCGGATGTTGTGGAACATGACGAAGCGCCAAGAAAAGGCACAACCGTCGAGCAATTAGGGAAGCTGAAGCCGGTTTTCGGAGCTGACGGAACGATCACAGCTGGGAATGCGCCTGGTGTAAATGATGGAGCCGGGGCACTTGTTCTCATGTCTGAAGAACGTGCTTCAAAAGAAGGCAAAGAAGTAATGGCCACAATCGTTGCTCATACAGCGATTGCCGTTGAAGCAAAAGATTTTCCAAAGACACCTGGCCTAGTGATCAATGAACTTTTAAAGAAAACAGGAAAATCAATTGAAGAAATTGATCTATTTGAAATCAATGAGGCGTTTGCAGCTGTAGCGTTAACAAGCGGAAAGATTGCTTCTCTTGATGAAGAAAAGGTGAATGTGCACGGCGGTGCAGTCGCGCTCGGACATCCGATCGGTGCAAGCGGAGCACGGATATTGATTACGCTCATTCATGAACTGAAGCGACGTGGCGGCGGAATCGGTGTAGCAGCGATCTGTAGCGGCGGCGGTCAAGGTGACGCGATTATGGTTCAGGTATAGGAAGGGGAATAGAGATGGAAATCAAAACAATTATGGTGATCGGTGCAGGACAAATGGGAGCAGGTATCGCGCAGGTATGTGCCACTTCTGGATACACCGTGTATTTGAATGATTTGGAGCAAGCATTTATCGATAAAGGACTTGCGAGGATTGAGAAAAATCTTTCGAAGCAAGTTTCCAAAGAACGGATGACTCAGGAAGAATTGAAGGGGACGATGGATCGCCTGCATCCAACAACGGATCTGCAGGATGCGAAGAACGTAGATATCGTCATTGAAGCAGCGGTTGAGAACATGGAAGTGAAGTGCAACCTTTTCGCGCGACTCGATGAAATCACACACGAGCATACGCTGCTCGCAACAAACACGTCGTCATTACCGATTACAGAAATTGCGGCCGCAACAAAGCGCCCGGAAAAAGTGATCGGGATGCACTTTATGAACCCGGTTCCGGTCATGAAGCTTGTTGAAATCATTCGCGGTTTAGCAACAACAGATGAGAGCTATCAGGCGGTTGAAAAGCTAGCGGTCGATCTCGGGAAAACGGCGGTAGAAGTAAATGATTTCCCTGGATTCGTTTCCAATCGTATTTTGATGCCGATGATTAACGAAGCCATTTATACCGTTTATGAAGGCGTTGCTTCGCCTGAAGATATCGATAGCGTGATGAAGCTCGGCATGAACCATCCGATGGGGCCGCTAACGCTTGCTGATTTTATCGGACTCGATACATGTCTTTATATTATGGAAACGCTTCAAGAAGGATTTGGCGATGATAAATACCGCCCATGTCCACTTCTACGAAAGTATGTAAAAGCTGGCTGGCTCGGACGTAAGACTGGAAGAGGCTTCTACCAATATCAGGATTAACACCACGAGGAGGAACGAGCATGGAGCTTGTGTTTACGGAAGAGCAAAAGATGATGCAGAAGATGGTCCGTGACTTTGCGGAAAAAGAGATCGCGCCGATCGTAGAAGAAATGGAAGAAACGGATCGTTTTCCACGCGAAGTCATCAAGCGAATGGGCGAGCTAGGATTGATGGGGATTCCGATTCCAGAAGCGTACGGTGGGGCTGAGATGGATTATACGTCTTATATTATCGCGATCCATGAGCTATCAAAAGTGAGCGCCACTGTTGGCGTGATTCTATCAGTTCATACATCCGTTGGCACATTGCCAATTTTAGCTTTCGGAACGGAAGAACAGAAACAGCGCTACATTCCAAAACTAGCAACAGGAGAATACCTTGGTGCGTTTGCGCTGACAGAGCCGAGTTCAGGTTCGGATGCGAGCAGCATGAAAACACGTGCTGTCCGAGATGGCGATCACTACATTTTGAACGGGTCGAAAATCTTCATTACAAACGGTGGAGAAGCCGATACGTATGTCGCCTTCGCAAGAACAAATCCGGACGAAAAAGGAAGCAAAGGCGTGACCGCTTTTATTATCGAACGTGATATGCCTGGCTTTAGTGTCGGAAAGAAAGAAAAGAAGATGGGGCTAAACGGCTCAAATACAGTTGAAATCATTTTTGAAGATTGCCGCGTGCCAGTAGAGAATCGTCTAGGCGAAGAAGGTCAGGGCTTTAAAATCGCGATGGCAAACCTTGAAAGTGGTCGAATCGGGATCGCCGCACAGTCGCTTGGGATCGCAGAAGCTGCACTCAACTATGCAACTGCCTATGCAAAAGAACGCCAGCAGTTTGGCAAGCCAATCGGACAGAATCAGGGACTTGGCTTCAAGCTTGCAGACATGGCAACAGAAGTCGAAGCTGCGAAACTACTAACCTATCGCGCTGCTGATCTTAAAAACCACGGCATCCCTTGCATGCAGGAAGTATCGATGGCAAAGCTTTTTGCTTCGAAAGCAGCGGTTAAGGCATCCATCGAAGCTGTTCAAGTGTATGGCGGATATGGCTATACGAAAGATTATCCGGTTGAACGTTTGTTCAGAGACGCAAAAGTGTGTGAAATCTATGAAGGCACGAGCGAAATCCAGAAAATCGTGATTAGTAGGAACTTAATGAAATAGAGAAAAGCGGAAGAGACCGTTCAGACCCGTCAGACACTGGAGGCTACCAAAACGAACATGGTCTTTGTGTTCGAGTTGGAAGGTGAAGTGACAGAGGGACTGGTCACTGCAGCTGGATCAGAAAAGCGGAAGAGACCGTTCAGGCCCGTCAGACACTGGAGGCTACCAAATCCAACTTTTATTGTCCAAACCATCAAAAAGGAGAGAATCAGAATGAATTTTCAACTATCAGAAGAACATGAAATGCTACGGAAAATGGTGCGTGATTTTGCACGGAAAGAAGTGGAACCAACCGCGGCAGAGCGTGATGAAGAAGAGCGCTTTGATCGCAAGCTTTTTGATCAAATGGCGGAGCTTGGCTTAACGGGGATTCCATGGTCTGAAGAGTACGGCGGCATCGGCTCGGACTACTTAAGTTACGTGATTGCAGTTGAAGAACTATCCCGTGTTTGTGCGTCTACAGGGGTGACATTATCCGCACATACGTCACTTGCAGGCTGGCCGCTGAATGCATTCGGAACAGAAGAACAGAAGCAGAAATTCTTACGTCCAATGGCAGAAGGAAAGCTGATGGGAGCATACGGACTAACAGAGCCAGGTTCAGGATCAGATGCAAGTGGTATGAAAACGACTGCAAAGCGTGATGGCGATGACTACATTTTGAACGGCTCGAAAATCTTCATCACAAACGGCGGCGAAGCGGAAATCTATATCGTGTTTGCTCAGACTGATAAAGAAAAGCGCCACAAAGGGATTACAGCATTTATCGTTGAAAAAGGAACACCTGGATTCTCGATGGGTAAGAAAGAGAAAAAGCTCGGGATTCGTTCGTCACCAACGCTTGAAATTATTTTTGAAGACTGCCGTGTACCGGCTGAAAATCGTCTAGGTGATGAAGGTCAGGGCTTTAAGATTGCAATGAAGACGCTTGATGGCGGACGAAACGGGATCGCAGCTCAGGCAGTTGGCATCGCACAAGGTGCGCTAGATGCAGCGACGGCTTATGCGAAAGAACGAAAGCAGTTCGGCAAGCCAATCGGTGAGAATCAAGGCATCGGCTTTAAGCTTGCAGATATGGCAACGAAGATTGAAGCAGCAAGACTGTTAACCTATCAAGCAGCATGGAAAGAAAGTCAGGGACTTCCATACGGAAAAGAATCAGCGATGTCCAAACTTTATGCGGGTGATATTTCAATGGAAGTGACGACAGAAGCAGTTCAAGTATTTGGTGGTTATGGCTACACGAAAGACTATCCGGTCGAGCGTTATATGCGCGATGCTAAGATCACGCAAATCTATGAAGGTACGAATGAAATTCAGCGTCTTGTTATTTCAAGAATGCTCATGGCTGATTAAGAAGGATGGTTGCAATGCATCCACTCGCAGAACGACTTGCAAATCAGGATGAACGTGCGCTAGCAAAGGCGATTAGCCTCGTCGAGAATGATGCGGAGGACAAATTGGAGCTGTTGAAGGATATCCATCCAATGACTGGACGCGCTCATTACATTGGCATGACCGGTTCACCGGGAGCTGGTAAAAGCTCACTTGTCAATCGACTCATCACTTACCTTAGAAAGCAAAATTTGACCGTTGGTGTTGTTGCAGTCGATCCAACGAGCCCGTTCAGCGGTGGGGCTCTACTTGGAGATCGTGTACGAATGGCAGAACATTTTACCGATCCGGGCGTTTTCATCCGAAGCATGGGCACGAGAGGAAGTCTGGGCGGACTTTCTAGAACCACGAAAGAAACCGTTCGTCTCATGGACGCTTATGGATTCGATGTCATCTTAATTGAAACAGTCGGTGTTGGACAATCTGAGCTTGATATTATGAAGATCGCTGATTCGATTGCGGTTGTATTGAATCCGGGGAGCGGAGACGTTGTCCAGGTGTTTAAAGCCGGGATTATGGAAATCGCGGATCTTTTCATCGTCAATAAAGCAGATCTTTCAGGTGTACCAAAACTTCTTGCCGAGCTTGAAAGCATGCTCGATATTGTGAAGCATGATGCACCGTGGCGCCCCCCGATCGTCAAGACGGTCTCTGTACAGAATGAAGGTCTAGCCGATGTTTGGGAACGTTTGAAAGAACATTTTGCGTACAGCAAACAATCGGGCGAGCGTGAAGCGAGACGTAAGACGTCCCTTGAACGAGAAGTTATCGAAGTCGTTCATGCCGAAATGATGAAGAAGCTCATTGAACACGAAGAGTCCCGTGACAAAGGGTGGGTCGACGATGTGACGAGCGGCACCATTGATCCTTATTCAGCTGCGGTTAAGTTGCTTGAGGAATACATGGACGGCAGCTTTGAGAGGAAGGGGATGGGAAGGTGAAGAAGAATGTTCCTTCGATGGTGAAAGATGAGAAGCTCATTCAGAAACGACGAGAACAAATGATCAAAGCGGCTGTCTCTCTTTTTAAAGAAAAAGGGTTTCACAGGACGACGACGAGAGAGATCGCCCGTGTCGCTGGGTTCAGCATCGGCACGCTATATGAATATATTCGGAAAAAAGAAGATGTCCTGTATCTCGTATGTGACAGTATTTACGACGAAGTACGGGAGCGCCTGGAACAGCAGCTTAAACCGAATATTACCGGGATTGAGCGGTTAAGACAGGCCCTTCATGCGTTTTATCATGTGATGGATGATATGCAGGATGAAGTGCTTGTCATGTATCAAGAAGCCAAGTCCCTGCCGCGCGAAACGCTTCCGTACGTATTGAAAAAAGAACTGGGTATGGCAGAAATTTTCGAAAGATTGATTGAAGAATGCGTAGCGGAAGGAAAGCTCCATCTAACAGATGAGGAAATATATGGCGCAGCACATAACATTCTCGTTCAGGGTCAGATGTGGGTGTTCAGGCGCTGGGCACTTCGGTCACATTATTCAATTGAAGAGTACACAAGGATGCAAGAAGCTTTTCTGATTCAAGCGTTAAATCCTGTTGAAACAACGAACCAATAGAGGAGGAAACAGCAGTGAGTGTAGTCGAAACGTATAAACCGGTGAATCATGTTCGATTTGTAACCGCTTCAAGTTTGTTTGATGGTCACGATGCGTCCATTAACATCATGCGTCGTATTTTGCAGTCTAGTGGAGCTGAGGTCATCCACCTCGGACATAACCGTTCAGTAGAAGAAGTTGTGAATGCTGCTATCCAGGAGGATGCACAGGGCATTGCGATTTCATCTTATCAGGGCGGACATATGGAGTATTTTAAATACATGTACGACTTGTTGAAAGAGAAAGGCGCTTCTCACGTTAAGATTTATGGCGGAGGGGGAGGCGTTATCATTCCGAAAGAAATCAAGGAGCTCCATGCTTATGGAATATCTCATATCTTCTCACCTGATGACGGAAGTGACCTCGGTCTTCAAGGAATGATTGACCTTATGATAAGAGAATGCGATTTTCCGACCTTTAAACAAATTGATAACCAGATCGATCGTCTTCACGAGCGCGACCCGCAAGCCGTTTCAAGCTTAATCACACTTGCTGAGAGCTATGGAGCAGAGCGAACAGAAGAGACGGCTGCAGCAGCGGAACAAGTATTTGATAAGCTGAAATCGATGGCAACAGAAGCACCTGTGATTGGAATAACTGGGACAGGTGGCGCTGGTAAAAGCTCCTTAACAGATGAGCTCGTTCGTCGTTTCATGAATGAGTTCGATGATAAGACTGTTGCAATTCTTTCCATTGACCCGACCAAACAGAAAACGGGTGGAGCACTTCTTGGGGACCGAATCCGCATGAATGCGATTCACAATGACCGTGTCTTTATGAGAAGTCTTGCGACAAGAAAATCAAAAACGGAGCTTTCGCTTTCTATACGAGAAGCATTAACGGTGGTGAAGGCTGCTGGATATGACTTGATCATCATTGAAACGAGCGGAATCGGCCAGGGGGATGCCGAGATCGTTGAAATTTCCGATGTTTCCATGTATGTGATGACGAGTGAATTCGGTGCGCCTTCCCAATTAGAAAAAATCGATATGATTGATTTTGCTGATTTAATCGTGATTAATAAATATGAACGCAAAGGTTCTGAAGACGCGCTTCGAGATGTGAAGAAACAGTATCAGCGCAGTCATATGCTGTTTGAACAAAACCTTGATCAAATGCCAGTCTATGGTACGATCGCAAGTCAGTTCAATGATCCAGGCACAAATACACTATTTAAAGCGTTAGTGGATACCATTCATCGCAAATGTCGGAATGATTGGGCGACAGACATTGAAACAAGTGAGATCGTTGAGAAATTGAATTTAATTATCCCGCCTCAGCGCCAACAGTACCTTCAGGACATTTCGGGCTCAGTACGTCGTTACCATGAGTATGTAGAGAAGCAGGTGCAGCTCGCAAGGAAAGCATTCCAGCTCCAAGGTACGATTGAAATGCTGGAAGGTACAGAAGGAAATGAGGAAACAATTTCCATGCTAGCTACCATGAAAGATCAAAACATGGATGACATGCATGCAGAGACGCGGAAGATTATTGAGAACTGGCCAGAACTGAAAGAAAAATATAGTGGGAAAGAATTTGTAACCGTTATTCGTGATAAGGAAATTGTCACTGAATTAACAACGAAGAGTCTTGCCGGACTCGATATCCCGAAAGTATCGCTTCCGAAGTATGAAGATTGGGGAGAGATCGTTCGCTGGGTATTGAAAGAAAACGTTCCGGGCTCCTTCCCTTATACAGCAGGTGTCTTTCCATTTAAACGAAAAGGGGAAGATCCGAAGCGCCAATTCGCTGGCGAAGGAACGCCAGAGCGAACAAACCGTCGCTTCCATTACCTTTCTGAGAACGAAGATGCCAAGCGTCTTAGTACCGCGTTCGATTCGGTCACGCTGTATGGAGAAGATCCAGACTATCGCCCGGACATATACGGAAAAGTCGGCGAGAGTGGTGTGAGCATTTGTACGCTTGATGATATGAAAAAGCTCTACGCGGGCTTCGATCTTTGTGCACCATCGACTTCTGTTTCAATGACGATCAATGGGCCAGCGCCAATCATACTTGCGATGTTTATGAATACGGCGATTGAACAGCAGATTCAACGTTTTGAAGAAAAAGAAGGACGCAAAGCGACCGAGAAAGAGCTTGGAGAAATTAAAGCGAGCACACTCAGTACGGTTCGTGGAACAGTTCAGGCTGATATTCTAAAAGAAGATCAAGGCCAGAATACGTGTATTTTCTCAACAGAGTTCGCTCTCAGAATGATGGGAGATATTCAAGAGTATTTCATTGATGAGAATGTACGAAATTATTATTCTGTTTCGATTTCTGGGTATCATATCGCAGAAGCGGGTGCGAATCCGATTTCTCAGCTAGCGTTTACGCTCGCAAACGGCTTTACCTATGTGGAATATTACTTAAGTCGCGGGATGGATATCGATAAATTTGCTCCGAATCTATCATTTTTCTTCAGTAACGGACTTGATCCAGAATACACGGTGATTGGAAGAGTGGCACGGAGAATCTGGGCAACTGTGATGAGGGAGAAATACGGTGCGAACGCTCGGAGTCAGAAACTTAAATACCACGTACAAACGTCAGGTCGTTCCCTGCACGCACAGGAAATGGATTTCAACGACATTCGGACGACGCTACAGGGCTTGATGGCGATTCACGATAATTGTAATTCACTTCATACAAATGCTTACGACGAGGCGGTTACGACTCCGACAGAAGAGTCTGTTCGACGCGCCATGGCAATCCAAATGATTATTACGAAAGAACATGGACTTACGAAGAATGAAAATCCACTTCAGGGCTCTTTCATCATTGAAGAGTTAACAGATCTCGTTGAGGAAGCTGTTTTGACTGAGTTTGAGCGGATCAACGCCCGAGGTGGCGTACTTGGTGCAATGGAAACGCAATACCAGCGAGGGAAAATTCAAGAAGAATCGATGCATTACGAAATGCTCAAGCACAGCGGTGAGCTACCGATTGTCGGTGTGAATACGTATAAAAATCCGAATCCACCAGCAGAAGAAGAGTGGAACATGGAGCTTGCTAGAGCAGGTAAAGAAGAGAAAGAACAGCAAATATCAAATTTAAAGAGTTTCCAGAAAACCAACTCAGATCACACGGAGGAAGCTCTGAATCGGTTGAAGCGAGCAGCGCTTAGCAAAGGAAACATTTTTGAAGAACTGATGGAGACAGTTAAAGTAGCAAGTCTTGGACAAATTACAACGGCTCTCTATGAGGTTGGCGGTAAATATCGTCGAAATATGTAGAGCGGTAACAACTTGTCAAATGCAAGCGTTCATATTATTGTAGGAGGAAGGGATTACCTTCCTCTTTTTCGTTCTGGTTTTTGATTGTTTAATTTGTTATAGAAAAGACTAGGTTAGCTTATATTGTTGATATCTCGATTTTTGGCTCATTCGAGTGAAACCTCAAGTTTCACTCGCCTTTCAGCTCTGCTGAAAGGTCGCCCTGTGATGCCCAATAGCCTGAGCAAATGAATTTGCTCGAAGCGAATGGGCATCACAGGGCGTAAATGAGCCAAAAATCAACACCGTTCATAAACATACCCATAGGAATAAAGGGTAAGAAAAACGAAAGCTTTCACTAGGTTAGAGGAAAGCTAAATATTACTAATGGAAAGAATGAGAGTTTGAAGGTGAAATCCTTCTATTTCAATGCCTCTTTTCTAAAGGCTCTTTTCTAAAAGATTGTTGCTTTTGAAATGATTTAAAAAAACAACACTTTGTGATTGGAGCGGAAGGATGCTCGACTCCTGCGGGACTAGCGGGACAGGTGAGACCCCACAGGAGCGTAAGCGACGAGGAGGCTCACCGCCCGCCCCGCGGAAAGCGAGCATCCTGGAGCGGAAATCACCCCCTACTCTTATAGCAACAAAGTCTGCGAAAACAGCTATTTCAATAGATTTGTTTAAAAATCGTAGCATAGATTGCTGAAATTTGTTTATAATGAATGGTATGTTTTGTATTAGGATTTACAAGTAACACCGAATAAATGCGATGATATTAAAATAATGATAAGCTAGTTTTCAATTAAGGTTTTGTTAGTAGTTATTACTCAATACCAACAGCCTTCACGTAAGTAGCGTATTCATTGGAGATAATTGAAAGGGAGTGCCGATATCGTGAATAGCTTAAAGCAGCTGACTGCTGACGACATTCAAGAAACATCCATGATTGATATTATGTATTTCATCCTGCAGGACGAGAAAAAACCTGTTTCTTTCTATAAACTGATGGACCAGATTGGAAAGATGAAAGGACTTAGTTCTTCTAAGCTACAGGATATGCTTGCAGAGGTATATACAAACCTAAATACAGACGGTCGTTTTGTCACACTTGGCGACAATCAGTGGGGACTTAAGGGCTGGTATCCAGTCGAACAGTCTCAAGAAGAACTTGCAACGACGATCAAGCCGAAGAAGCGTAAGAAAGCTGCTGACGATGAGCTTGGATTCGACGAAGACGCTGAAGACGATCTTGAAGATCTTGAAGTAGACGATCTTGATGAATTCGATGACGATGATTTCGATGATGATACAGAAGATTTGGACGATGAAGATCTTGATGATGATGACGATGACGACGACGTAGAAGACGATTCAGAAAAAGAGAAATAATTTCTGTCGCTTCTTGACTTTCAGTAGCGAAATCGGTAGAATCATTTTTGGGCTTCACCAACAAACTAAACAAATTATAGATACGATATGAAAACAAAAGTGCCCCCCTTCTATGGGACAGGTGCCACTTTTGTTTTTTTGTTTTTTATAAAGCTATTAGTGTAACTCATTGAGCTGCTGAAAATTAGCTGGCTCGAGTGAACCTTCCGTTAAGCTAATTCAATTGTACCCATCTGCATTGATTTTGTTAGTAAATGTAAAATCAATTGTTTCGGATGAATCCTCTTCCTTTCGAGAAGGGCAGAATACAAACCATGAGGGGGCAGAAATATGACCACAGGAAAACAGAAAAAGTATATTTTTGTAACAGGCGGCGTTGTTTCATCGCTAGGTAAAGGAATTACTGCAGCATCACTTGGACGTCTTTTAAAGAACCGTGGCGTGAGCGTAACGATTCAGAAGTTTGACCCATACATCAACGTTGATCCAGGGACAATGAGCCCGTATCAGCACGGTGAAGTATTTGTAACGGACGATGGCGCAGAAACGGATTTAGACCTTGGCCACTACGAACGTTTTATCGACATCAACCTTTCAAAGTACTCAAACGTAACGACTGGTAAGGTCTATTCCACTGTCCTTCGTAAAGAGCGACGTGGAGACTATCTTGGAGGAACAGTTCAAGTTATTCCTCACATTACAAACGAAATTAAGGAGCGTATTTTCCGTGCTGGCAACGAAACGAACGCAGATGTTGTCATTACGGAGATTGGCGGAACAGTCGGAGATATCGAAAGTCTTCCATTCCTTGAAGCGATTCGCCAGATCAAGAGCGACATCGGCAAGGAAAATGTGATGTATATTCACTGTACGCTTCTTCCTTACCTCAAAGCAGCTGGAGAAATGAAAACAAAACCGACTCAGCACAGTGTAAAAGAGCTTCGCAGTCTTGGCATTCAGCCTAACGTGATCGTTGTCCGTGCTGAACAGCCTGTTCCTCAAGAGATGAAGGATAAGATTGCATTGTTCTGTGACATTGATGAGCACGCTGTAATTGAGGCACAGGATGCGGATACACTTTACAAGGTACCTCTTGCTCTTCAAGCACAGAAGCTTGATGAGATCACTTGCCAACATCTAAAGTTGAATTGTCAGGAACCTGACATGGAAGAGTGGAACGAGCTTGTGAATAAGGTGCAGAACCTTTCAAGAAAAACCAAAATCGCTCTTGTTGGTAAGTATGTTGCACTTCAAGATGCTTATATTTCCGTAGTAGAATCCTTAAAACATGCCGGATACGCGTTTGATGCCGACATCGACATCAAATGGGTGAACTCTGAAACGGTCACACAGGAGAACGTTCATGAACTTCTTTCGGATGTTGATGGAATCCTTGTTCCTGGTGGATTCGGAGATCGCGGAATCGAAGGGAAAATCACTGCGATTCAATATGCCCGTGAAAACAAAGTACCTTTCTTTGGAATCTGTCTTGGTATGCAGCTTGCTTCTGTTGAATTTGCACGCAACGTCTTAAACCTTGAAGGCGCACACTCAGCGGAAATTAAACCAACAACGAAATATCCAGTGATCGATCTACTTCCTGAACAGAAGGATGTTGAAGATCTTGGTGGAACGCTTCGTCTTGGTCTTTACCCATGTAAGCTGATTGAAGGTACAAAAGCGTATGTTGCTTACAATGATGAGGTGGTATATGAGCGTCATCGTCATCGTTATGAATTTAGCAATCAGTATCGTACTGAAATGGAAGAGGCAGGCTTTATCTTCTCAGGTACAAGTCCAGATGGCCGTCTTGTAGAAGTTGTAGAAGTAGAAGATCACCCGTGGTTTGTGGCGTCACAATTCCACCCTGAATTCACTTCTCGCCCAACACGTCCTCAACCGTTATTTAGAGAATTTATTGGCGCATCACTTGCTAATAATCGATAATTACAAAAAAGACATCCTTTTCGGAATCGAAAAGGATGTCTTTTTGCAAAGCTTTTTTCAGTAGACATTGTTGCTATTAGAGTAGCGGTTGATTTCCACTTCAATCAAATATGAAATGTGTGTTTTGTCCAGCTCCAGCGCCTCCAAGCCTCATTGAGGCACGTCTTAAGCTTGTGGCGGGTGAACAAGGCGCTTGAACTTTTCTTGGTGTATGGATTAAAAGTCATAACCGTGTTCTTCCAATATTTCCCTCGTCGTTAAATAAAGGGCGTGATACACATAGAGAGAAGTAAGTAAGGAAGGATAACCGACTCGTTCTCCATCATCATTCGGAACAAGACCAGCAGTAAGGCCGGTGTTGATGTGGAATTGAACGTTTTGTTCAAGGGCTGGCGTAGCATCTTTTCGAGTAGCTGAAATCCCGACAACTGCTGCGCCATATTCCTTGAACTCTTTAGCTCGTTCAGCGGTTTTCTGATCATCGTTAAATCGCGTAAATAGGATAACGCAATCGTTATCGGTTAAAACAGCAGGATCGTGCAAAATAGCACTCGAAGGAAGTTTTTCATTACCGTATACCGCTTCAAGAGCCGCTCCTTGAAGTTCATGCTCTCCATAGAAATAAATCGTTCCACCACCCGTAATCGACTGAGCAAACAAGCGTGCTATATCTTCAATCACCATCTCATGCTGATCCTGTATTAACTGAAACTTCCCCATTAACTGGGTCGTGAAAATCTTAATCATTTTATCACTGCCTTTCATTTTTTGATGTAATTAATAGGATGTTTTCGCAGATGTTGTTGCTATAAAAGTAGTGGTTGATTTCCGCTCAAGGAGGCTCACCTGTCCCGCTAATCCCGCAGGAGTCGAGCACCCTTCCGCTCCAATCAACTATCAAGTGTAGATGTTCATAAAAATCTCATTCAAAAACAACAACCTTTTAGAAAAGACCCAATAATAAAATGAATGATAAGTTTTTAGTTGGAGTGTCAATTAAGTTGCTAATATTGATAGAGATATTCATAAAAAGATTCCCTCGATTTTTGGCTCATTCGAGTAAAACCTTAGTTTTACTCGCCTTTCAGCTCAGCTGAAAGCTCGGCTTTTGAGGACGAAACGAACGAGCAAATTCATTTGCTCAAGTCGTTTCGTCCTCAAAAGGCGGAAATGAGTCAAAAATCACTATCGTTTAGGCACGTTATAACGCGGTACCTATTATAACGCGTGCAAACAAACCTTGCGAATTACAGCCTTCACTGTATAATCAGGAAGGGATTTACAAACTTAAAGCGAACTTAAACATTAGACTAACTGAAAAGTAGGTGGCACTCAAATGGACAAGAAAATTTTAATCGTAGATGATCAGTACGGAATACGTATCCTTCTCAACGAAATCTTTCAAAAAGAAGGGTATCAGACCTACCAGGCAGCAAACGGTGTGCAAGCCCTCTCGATCGTAAAAAGTGAAGATCCAGACTTGGTCATTCTAGATATGAAGATACCAGGAATGGATGGCCTTGAAATTCTGAAGCGTATTAAAAAAATGGAAGCAAGAGCTCTTGTCATTATCATGACAGCCTACGGTGAATTGGACATGATTCATGAGGCGATGGACCTAGGAGCTATTACACATTTTGCCAAACCATTTGACATCGATGAAATACGAGCAGCAGTCAAAAAAGAATTAGCGGCGCTTTCTTAATTTGAGTTAGCGCTTACATAAACAAATCCCATTAAATCAAGCTTTTTCCCTTCTTTTATAGAACTGATATGCTATAATAGAACCGTGTTTTTGGAGAAAATGTAGAGGTAATGAATTCGGAATAGCAGAATATTCTTGGACTTGGACATACATAAAAATAACGTGTTTGTGCCATCTTGAATAAGACAGTTTTTTTTGGATGCATCTGCATGCTCCAATGACAGGTATTAGTTATTAAGAAGTTCCGGGTCATACAACCTGGCCATTTTAAATTAGATTGAGGAGGATTTATCATGCCTTTAGTTTCTATGAAAGACATGCTCGAAAAAGGTAAAGCAGAAGGCTACGCAGTTGGCCAATTTAACCTTAACAACCTTGAGTTCACTCAAGCGATCCTACAAGCTGCACAAGAAGAAAAATCACCAGTTATCCTTGGTGTTTCTGAAGGTGCTGCACGTTACATGGGCGGCTTCAAAACAGTCGTGAAATTGGTTGATGCTCTAATGGAAGAGTACAAAGTAACTGTACCAGTTGCGATTCACCTTGATCACGGTTCTAGCTTTGATAAGTGTATGCAAGCGATCAACGCTGGCTTCACTTCTGTTATGATCGATGGATCTCATTACCCACTTGACGAAAACATCGCTCTTACTACGAAAGTAGTAGAAGCTGCACATGCAGTTGGTGTTTCTGTTGAAGCTGAGCTTGGCCGTATTGGCGGACAAGAAGACGATCTAATCGTTGACGACGCTGAAGCTGCTTACGCAATTCCAGAAGAATGTGAGCGCCTAATCAACGAAACTGGTGTAGACTGCTTCGCTCCTGCACTTGGTTCTGTTCATGGCCCTTACAAAGGCGAGCCTAACCTTGGATTCGACCGCATGGAAACAATCAGCAAGATGACTGGTGTTCCTCTAGTACTTCACGGTGGTACTGGTATTCCAACAGATGACGTGAAAAAAGCGATCAAATTTGGACATGCTAAGATCAACGTGAATACTGAAAGCCAACTTTCTTCTGCTAAAGCAGTTCGTTCTGTTCTTGAAGAAAAACCAGATCTTTACGACCCACGTAAATACATGGGCCCTGCACGCGATGCGATTAAAGAAACAGTAATCGGCAAAATGCGTGAGTTCGGTTCATCTAACAAAGCATAAACTTCTTAAAATCGGATCATCAAAACCGCTCGAGTTGAGCGGTTTCTGATTTCCGTTTTTTATATCCCTCAAGTATTATCTTACAACTTTAATCACTTATTTCGAATCAAGTCAGCTAACTTTTAAAAAATATGTTAAAATTTTTCTCGTAACCGCTTTCTAAATTAGAGGAGGACTAACTTTATGAAAATTTTTATAGATTCTGCAAACCTGAATGATATTCAAGAAGCACATGATATGGGAGTTGTTGCAGGTGTAACAACAAATCCATCACTTGTGATGAAAGAAAAAGTAAATTTCCACGATCGTCTTCGTGAAATTACAAGCATCGTATCTGGTTCAGTCAGTGCTGAAGTTGTTTCAACGACAGCTGATGAAATGATTGAAGAAGGAAAGCAACTTGCTGAAATCGCTCCAAATATTACAGTGAAGGTACCAATGAACCGTGAAGGAATGAAGGCGGTCAAAGCATTCTATGAAGCTGGTATTAAAACAAACGTAACGCTTGTATTTTCTGCAAATCAAGCTTTGCTCGCTGCACGCGCTGGCGCATCTTATGTTTCACCATTCCTTGGTCGTCTTGATGACATCGGTCAAAATGGTCTTGATCTTATCTCTGAAATCTCTGAACTGTTCGCGGTACATGGTATTGAGACTGAAATCATTGCTGCATCTATTCGTCACCCAATGCATGTAACAGAAGCTGCACTACGCGGAGCTGATATTGGTACAATGCCATTGAAAGTAGTTCTTCAAATGCTTGAACACCCGCTAACAGACAAAGGGATCGATCAGTTCCTTACCGATTGGGAAGAAGCTAAAAAAGCAAACAAATAATTAAGAAGCAATTGGCATGAACTTCCTGTTTTTGCCCATACTATTCTTAAGAAGTATCAAATTTCGACAGTACGAAAAACAGGAATAAGATGCGGACGAAGAAGGGAGACCGTTATGGAAAAGTTGATGATCGCTGGAGGCCACCGATTGAGTGGGACCGTTCAAGTGAGCGGTGCCAAAAATAGTGCGGTTGCATTAATCCCGGCGGCTATTCTAGCAGATTCCACTGTCACTATTGATCATTTGCCGAATATCTCTGACGTGGGAATTCTCCGTGATTTACTCGAAGAAATCGGAGGACAAGCTGAACTAAATGGAAATACATTAACTGTCAATCCACAGGATATGATTGCGATGCCATTGCCAAATGGGAAAGTTAAAAAGCTTCGTGCTTCTTATTACTTGATGGGTGCGATGTTAGGTCGTTTTAACAAAGCGGTTATCGGACTTCCAGGCGGTTGTAACCTTGGACCTCGTCCAATTGATCAGCATATAAAGGGATTTGAAGCACTTGGGGCAAAGGTAACAAATGAACAAGGTGCTATCTATCTCCGTGCCGATGAACTTAAGGGGGCACGGATTTACCTGGATGTAGTCAGCGTCGGAGCAACGATCAACATCATGCTCGCCGCTGTTCGCGCCAAAGGCCGTACCGTTATTGAGAATGCAGCGAAAGAGCCAGAAATCATCGATGTTGCTACCCTTCTATCAAGTATGGGCGCTAGGATCAAAGGTGCAGGGACGGACGTTATTCGAATCGATGGAGTTGACGAGCTCAGCGGCTGTTACCATTCGATCATTCCGGATCGAATTGAAGCCGGAACGTATATGATCATGGCCGCTGCTATGGGCGATGAAGTTGTCATCGATAACGTGATCTCTCAGCATCTTGAATCACTTATCGCCAAACTGCGTGAAATGGGTGTGAAGGTAGAAACGAATGAAGATCAGGTATATATCCGTTCGCCGCGTGAAGGCTGGACAAGCGTTGATCTTAAAACGCTCGTCTATCCTGGTTTTCCGACGGATCTTCAACAACCTTTCACTTCACTTCTCACAAATGCTGAAGGTAGTAGTATCGTGACGGATACAATCTATGGAGCGAGATTCAAGCATATCGATGAACTTCGTAGAATGGGAGCTAATGTGAAGGTGGAAGGCCGATCTGCCATCATTAACGGTGCTGTTAAACTTCAAGGAGCAAAGGTGCGTGCATCCGATCTTCGAGCTGGAGCGGCACTAGTTGTTGCTGGGTTGATGGCTGAAGGGATAACAGAAGTATCGGGACTCGAACACATCGATCGAGGCTATGAACGCCTTGTTGAGAAACTTAGCAACCTTGGAGCAAGAGTCTGGCGTGAGAAACTAAACCAGGAAGAGCTGAAAGAAGTAGAAAGCTCTTAAACAAATGTGTGACAGAAGAGGCGGCGCAAGCCGCCATTCTGTAATCTTTTCGTGTAAGCGTTTCAAAAAAAGAGATCGTGTAAATGCGGGGGAGGAAAGCTTTATGGAAAGAAGTTTGTCGATGGAACTAGTAAGGGTGACCGAGGCGGCCGCACTTGCTTCTGCTCGCTGGATGGGAAGAGGTAAGAAGGAAGAAGCGGACGATGCAGCGACAACGGCGATGCGTGACGTGTTTGATACTGTTCCGATGAAGGGTACGGTTGTCATTGGTGAAGGAGAGATGGACGAAGCACCGATGCTCTATATCGGAGAAAAGCTAGGTACCGGCTACGGTCCTCGAGTTGATGTAGCTGTCGATCCTCTTGAAGGTACAAACATTGTTGCCGCTGGAACTTGGAATGCACTCGCAGTGCTAGCCGTTGCGGACCATGGTAATCTTCTTCATGCTCCTGATATGTACATGGACAAAATTGCGGTTGGCCCAGAAGCTGTCGGTAAAGTCGATATTAACGCTTCCGTACTTGATAACCTGAAAGCGGTAGCCGAAGCTAAGGGTAAAGACATTGAAGACTGTGTGGCGGTCATATTAGACCGTAAGCGCCACGAAAAGATTATAGAAGAAGTTCGTTCAGCGGGTGCGAGAATCAAGTTGATTTCGGACGGAGATGTAGCAGCTGCGATTAATACGGCGTTTGAAGACACCGGCGTTGATATATTGTTCGGTTCAGGAGGTGCTCCAGAAGGTGTCCTTGCTGCCGTTGCGTTGAAATGTCTCGGTGGAGAGATTCAAGGAAAGCTACTCCCGCAGAATGATGAAGAATTACGAAGATGTAAAGAGATGGGAATCGATGATGTTTCCCGCGTACTGTATATGGAAGACCTCGTAAAGGGTGACGATGCCATTTTTGCAGCAACGGGTGTAACAGATGGTGAATTATTAACAGGTGTAAGATTCAAGGGGAACTCAGGGACAACGCAATCTGTCGTAATGCGTGCAAAGTCAGGGACAGTGCGCTTTATTGACGGCAAGCACAGTTTGAATAAGAAACCTGATCTCGTAATCAGATAGTAAAAGACAGAAAGAGTGACGCTGCCGCAAGCAGCTTTGGTCATTTCATGTTGAATATTCCTAAGGAATCTGGTAAAACTATAAGGTGCTGTATTATTTTTAGTCCGATGATTCACAAAAAAGTTTCGTGTGAACGAAATAGAACGTCGCTCGATTTCTTGCTCGACCTGTAAAGAAGAAAAAGCTGTGCGAATAACTTTGCTCAATTCGTTTCTTTTTTACAGGTCGGAATTGAGCTGAGCATCGATAGTATAGAAGCAAACCCAGTTTTTCAAGAGTAACGATTGCTATGCAACACCTTCGTTGTGCACTTCCTCTACTCTCATTTAAGAGATCCCTGAATGGATCACATACTAGCCTCTCACAGGGTCTCAAAAAACTCTTTCTCATTTTCTTTTGCTTCAAAGGTAGACCTAGTTAACTTCATGCAGCGGTCCTCTATTTTTTTATAGCCCTAACGTTTTGAATAGGTAACAATATGAAAGGATTCAAGGATGAAGAAAACTTCGAATTTCGCTATCCAATCATGGTGAATCGGGTTTTTCCAATACTGATTTCCTTTTCATTCTATGGGGTAAAACCTATCATTATATAAAAAGTGTGGTGTCAACATGGCAGTAAATTTATCAGAATTAGAACAAATGACATTAAAAGAATTATATGAACAGGCAAGGCTCTATAAAGTCTCGTATTATAGCAAGTTGAACAAAAGAGAGCTTGTATTTGCCATCTTAAAAGCACAGGCAGAACAGTCGGGGCTTCTTTTCATGGAAGGCATACTTGAAATCATCTCCTCAGAAGGCTTTGGATTCTTGAGACCGATCAACTACTCGTCAAGTGCTGAAGATATCTATATTTCAGCTTCACAGATCCGCAGGTTCGATTTACGTAACGGTGACCGAGTATCAGGAAAAGTTCGTCCTCCTAAAGAGAACGAACGCTATTACGGGCTTTTACACGTTGCGGCAGTTAATGGGGAAGATCCTGACTCTTCTAAGGAACGTGTTCACTTCCCTGCGCTCACACCGCTTTATCCTGAAAGAAGAATGAATTTCGAAAATAAATTTGGAAATCTATCGACGCGTATTATCGATATGATTGCTCCGGTTGGTTTCGGTCAGCGTGGTCTGATCGTTGCTCCACCAAAAGCTGGTAAAACGATGCTTCTGAAGGAAATAGCGAACAGCATTACAACGAACCACCCTGACACAGAACTGATTGTTCTTCTCATCGATGAGCGTCCTGAGGAAGTAACGGACATCGAGCGATCTGTTGATGGTGACGTCGTTCACTCAACGTTTGATGAAACGCCAGACAATCATATTAAAGTGGCAGAACTAGTGCTAGAACGTGCAATGCGTCTTGTGGAGCATAAGAAAGATGTCGTGATCCTTCTCGATAGTATTACACGTCTCGCTCGTGCTTATAACCTTGTTATTCCACCTAGTGGACGTACCCTTTCTGGTGGTATTGACCCAGCGGCTTTCCATCGCCCGAAACGATTCTTTGGTGCGGCACGAAATATTGAAGAAGGCGGTAGCCTTACAATTCTTGCGACAGCACTTGTTGAAACAGGTTCTCGTATGGATGACGTGATTTATGAAGAATTTAAAGGAACAGGAAATATGGAGCTTCATCTTGATCGTCGTCTTGCTGAGCGTCGTGTCTTCCCAGCGATTGATATTCGCCGCTCTGGTACACGTAAAGAAGAACTTCTACTTCCAAAAGAACAGTTGGAAATGCTTTGGACCATCCGTAAGAGCATGGATGACTCCTATGAATTTGTTGATAATTTCTTGAAACGTCTTAAGAAAACGAAGACAAACAGTGAGTTTTTTGATCTGTTTGAGAAGGAAAAAAGCGGTTCTTCCCGTTGATGATCCAATTCGATAAGTTATAGGATGACCGATTGCATTGTATGAATCTCCCTGCTATAATACGTCTATGTGTGCAGAAGCAAGAAGGCTTTGCCTTCTTGCTTCAGATAACTCTGGTTCCTCAGGAATCAGGGCGGAAGGAGATGAAATTCATGAAACAAGCAGTTCATCCTGGCTATGAAAAAATCACTGTTAAGTGTGCTTGCGGTAACGAATTCGAAACTGGTTCTACAAAACAGGACGGCGTCAGCGTAGAGGTTTGCTCTGAGTGCCATCCGTTCTATACTGGACGTCAGAAGTTTAATGACGCTGGTGGACGCGTAGATAAGTTTAGAAGAAAATACAACATTAAAGCTTAATGATAGAGTGAACCAATCGGACCTTTAGGGGCAGTTGCCCCACGCATAGATGTCTTGATACATCTGCGCTTTAAGGGTGGGATAAAGTGAACCTACTGACAGAGGGGGAGTTCCATCCCCTCTGTCAGTTAGATGAACCAATCGGACCTTTAGGGGCAGTTGACTCACGCATAGACATCTTGATACATCTTCATTGTGAGGTGTGGGGATTACTGCGCCTTAAGGGTGGGATAAAAACAGGCAAGTTTTTACTTCTTGCCTGTTTTTTTAACTTAATAAGTTGATGAATATAGGAAAGTGCTACAAATAGTATCATGTGGGGAGATTTTTGGCTCATTTCTGCGCTTGTAGGAAGAAACGGTTCGAGCAAATTCGGTTGCTCATTCGTTTCTTCCTACAAGGGTGACCTTTCAGCGTAGTTAAAAAGGCGAGTGAAGCTTGGGGTTACACTCGAATGAGCCAAAAATCATGCTTGAACATTATAATCCCCTTACTTCTTACATGATCGTTAGTGAAACAATCTATAAATGGATGAAAGTATATGCAAACTAAGGGCTGCGGCTATGAAGAGGATAGCTGATCAGTCAGTTTTTTTATGCCTATGCTGGAGAAAGGAGAAGCGGTTTTATGCATGTCATGAAACACGACGGCTGGATCGAGGTTGTTTGCGGGAGTATGTTCTCTGGTAAGTCAGAAGAATTAATCCGTCGCGTAAAAAGAGCGACCTATGCTAAACAAAAGGTTCAGGTGTTCAAACCAAAAATTGATAACAGATACAGTGAAGAATCTGTTGTTTCTCATAATGGGATGTCAGTTATTGCTGTCCCAGTTGATCATTCACAGACAATCCTTGACCGCGTCACGGAAGATACCGATATGGTTGCGGTTGATGAAGTGCAATTTTTTGATAATGGGATTGTGGATGTTGCTCAACAGCTTGCTGATGAAGGTGTGCGTGTCATTGTGGCAGGTCTTGATCAAGATTTCCGTGGTGAAGCTTTCGGACAGGTACCTGAGCTTCTAACCGTTGCTGAATCCGTAACGAAACTACAGGCGATCTGTGTCGTCTGTGGATCTCCAGCTAGTCGAACGCAGCGTTTGATCGATGGCAAACCTGCTCATTATGATGATCCGATTATTCTGGTAGGAGCATCAGAGTCGTACGAACCGCGCTGTCGTCATTGTCATAAAGTTCCGGGTAAGCCAACTGCAAGAAATCCTAAGCAACAGGAAATTTCTAATTAAGTCCGATTTTTCGGGCTTTTTTTTGTGTGATTATCACATAGCAGCTATAAGAAATTCCATGCATTTTTCTAACGATACATTGGGCACCTTAAGAACAGGAGGTGACTGATGTATGAAAATCTTTTCATGTTTGATGGTAGCGTTCGTCCTTGTGACTTCTGCTTGCTCGCCGCTTAAACCGCCAGAAGCGAATGGTGGAGGTGGAGAGGGACAAAAGTTGAATTCAGATATTAATTTGAATCCCCAATCTTATCGAAATATGAGTGTTGATAAACCAACGATCAGTGACGATCAGGATAAAATGAGAGAAGTTGTTGAAGCAGAAGGACTTGATGCTGGCGCCATATCGATTACGGGAAATCACGCATGGGTCAATGTGAAGTTTAGCAATGTGAATGAGACGGACGTTAATAAACAGAAGAAAAGACTTACTCAGAAAATATACGACGCAGTTCCACGTTATAAAATTCACGTTCGAGTAAGATAGGGTGGATGGAATGCTCCATCTTATTCAAATAGCGTAAGTGCCGTAGGAAACGTTTGAATGATGTCCTATTCTCCTGATGTTTAAGAATAGAAGAAACCCTCTCAAAGGAGAGGGTTTCTTCTATTCGATCATTTAGTGCTGGGCTCTTCTTGCTGCTTGCTGTAATGGATCCCATACGCTGTTGTAAGGAGGAGCGTAAGCAAGGTCAAGGTCTTCAATGTCATGGAGCGTCATTTGATGGTAGAGAGCTGTAGCGAGGACATCGACTCGCTTGTCGATCCCGTGTTTACCGATAAATTGGCCACCAAGAATACGCTCATTATCATCTCGGAAGACAAGTTTTACACGAAGTTCCCTCGACTCTGGATAGTATCCAGCGATATCGGTTGCTTCAGTTGAACAGCTGGCAAACGGTAAGTTCAACTCCTTTGCCTCTTTCGTTGACAACCCGGTCCGTCCAAGCGTCAGTTCAAAGAATTTAATAACGGACGTACCAACAATCCCCTTGAATGTACTGGGCTGACCTATAATATTAAGTCCAGCGATTCGTCCCTGTTTATTCGCGGTCGTACCGAGCGGCACAAAGTCATCGCGCTCTTTCACGCGGTGGAAGTGTGTCGCGCAATCACCTGCAGCATAAATATCTTCCTTGCTCGTTTGCAAGTATCGGTTAACTTGGATGGCACCATTTTTCGTAGTGTGAAGGCCACATTCCTTTAGAAAGCCGGTATTCGGTTTTACACCAATTGAAACGAGGACGAGATCTGCGTCATATTCGCCTTTGTCAGTGACGATTTTCTTAACGTGGTGCTCACCTTTAAGCGATTGAACGGTCTCACTTGTATGAACGAAAACATCATTCCGTTTCGCTTCCTCATGGATGAGTTCTGCCATATCTTCATCAAAGATTTTGGCGAGGTGTGCCCCTCGTTCAATGATGCGAACCTCTTTGCCTAGCTCCTTGAACGCTTCTGCCATCTCGAGACCAATGTACCCTCCGCCAATAACAGCTACTTTTTTTACCGACTCATCGAGGCTTTGAATGATCTTTTCAGCATCTGGAATCGTTTTGAGTGTATGTATACCTTCGAGATCTATCCCGTCCCAGTCGGGCTTAACAGGACTCACACCTGTCGCGATCAGGAGTTTATCGAAGTTCTCAGTAAAATCTTCGCCGGTTTGAAGGTTTATTCCCTTCACTACTTTATTCTCGGTATCAACGTTCGTCACTTCATGAAGAACCCTTGCATCAATGCCGTACTTTTCACGAAAAGTATCCGCAGTGCGTGCAATCAGTTTATCGGAAGAGTTGATTTTTCCGCTTATGACATAAGGGAGTCCGCACTGTCCATAAGAATAGATGTCACCTTTCTCAAGCGTTACCACTTCCGCCTCTTCATCGTTACGAATGATTTGCATCGCTGCACTCATACCGGCAGCATCTCCGCCAATAATGACCACTTTCATTGACCATCAGCACCTTTCGTTCTCGTCCTATTTTACTGTCTTTCTTTTAAGTTTACCCTGAATAAAAGAAGTTCAAGCTGTTTTTGCTTTTGACGGGCGAAATGTCCTATACTATAATTAGACTGTTATGCAACGAAAACGAGGTGAAAGATCTTGTTAGACCGGTTAGAAATTGTAGAAGAACGTTATGATAAGTTAAATCAGTTGTTAAGTGATCCTGAAGTCATCAATGACACTACGAAACTCCGCGAATATTCCAAAGAGCAATCGAGTCTTGAGGAAACCGTGCAAGTTTATCGTGAATATAAGGAAATTCTCGAAGGTATTCAAGATGCGAAAGCGATGCTTGAGGAAGAGAAAGATGCTGAAATGCGCGAGATGGTGAAAGCTGAACTTTCAGAGCTTACGCCGAAAGAAGAAGAATACGCTGAGCGTCTTCGAGTCCTACTTCTTCCGAAAGATCCAAACGACGATAAGAACGTTATTATCGAAGTGCGTGGAGCTGCGGGTGGAGATGAAGCGGCTTTATTTGCTGGTGATCTATACAAAATGTATAGTCGCTTTGCCGAAATGCAAGGATGGAAGTCTGAAGTGATCGAGTACAGTTCAACTGAGCTCGGTGGATTTAAAGAAATGATCTTCATGATCAACGGTGAAGGCGCTTATTCGAAAATGAAGTATGAGAATGGTGCACACCGCGTCCAACGTGTTCCTTCAACAGAATCAGGCGGGCGCATCCATACGTCTACTGCCACAGTAGCCGTGCTTCCTGAAGCGGAAGAAGTGGAAGTTGAAATTCACGACAAGGACATTCGTGTTGATACCTTTACTTCAAGTGGACCAGGTGGACAGAGTGTTAATACAACCATGTCAGCCGTTCGTCTGACTCATACGCCAACAGGTGTTGTAGTATCCTGTCAGGATGAAAAGTCTCAAATCAAGAACAAAGAAAAAGCGATGAAGGTTCTTCGTGCTCGTGTTTATGATAAGTTCCAGCAAGAGGCGCAGAAAGAATACGACGACAATCGTAAATCTGCTGTCGGTACTGGTGACCGCTCAGAACGAATCCGCACGTATAATTTCCCGCAGAATCGTGTAACGGATCATCGTATTAACCTTACGATTCAGAAGCTTGACCAGATTCTTCAAGGAAAGCTTGATGAATTCATTGACGCGCTGATTACAGAAGAACAAACGCGCTTGATGGCAGAAGCTGGAGAGTGACCCGATGACGACTGTATTTGAAGCCCTTAACTGGGCTTCTTCTTTTTTAGAAAAGCATGGTAGAGAAGCATCAGCAGCTGAATGGTTATTGAAACACGAGCTTCAAGTAACCCGAACTGAACTTTTGATGAAACTGAGAGATGAAATGCCGAACTTCAGTAGCTTTCAGGATAAAATCCACGCCCATGCTGGTGGGATCCCTGTTCAGCACATCACTCAGAAAGAGGAGTTCTATGGTCGGACGTTTCGAGTGAATCAGCATGTCCTCGTTCCTCGGCCAGAAACGGAAGAGTTAGTCGAAGGTATTCTCTCACGAGCGAATCAACTTTTCACTGATCCTACGACCGTCTCGATCGCGGATATAGGTACCGGTAGTGGTGCCATTGCGATCAGTCTTGCTCTTGAAT
>CAWDWH010000024.1:0-93666 GCA_963805895.1 uncultured Bacillaceae bacterium | reverse complement strand
TGGATAATAGCAAGGTAACGGCGATTGATGTATCAGAAGAGGCGCTTCAAGTTGCTCGGGATAACGCCAATGATCTTAAAGCGCCCATTTCATTTCTACATGGTGATTTATTGAATCCATTAGAAGGGCGGAAGCTAGATATTGTCGTTTCAAATCCACCCTATATTTCTGAAGAAGATTACCAGACGCTTGATCCTCTCGTAAGGGATCATGAGCCTGTTCAGGCACTAGTTGGGGGAGAAGATGGATATGATTTGTACCGACGTCTTGCAGTCGACCTTCCTGCATTGATGGCGCGTCCAGGTCTGATTGGGTTTGAAGTAGGAGAAAAGCAAGCAAGAACAGTCGCAAAGATGCTAGTGGATTCTTTTGGTAATAGCATTCAGGTTGAAGTAGTGAAAGACATTAGTGGGAAAGAACGGATGGTATTTGGCGTAGTGAAGTGACCCCGTCGAATCGGCTCACATTCTGGTGAAGAGTTCTAGGTTTAGAACATCTAAATCTGGCCAGACTGAGTGCTAGAAGGGACGGGGATATAAGATGAACCAAAGAGGACTTATAAATCTATTAATCTCAATTTTTATACTTTCTTTCAGTCTCCAGAGCTCACAAGCTGCGTTAGCAGGTCAACAAGTGATTCCAGACGAAGCGATTCGTCTTCGTATATTAGCGAATAGCAACACCGATGAAGATCAGACAGTAAAACGTCGCATTCGTGATGAGGTCAATGAATCCATCAATGGATGGGTAGCAGATTTAACATCGATCGACGCTTCACGTAAAGTCATTCAAAGTCATTTAGACGAAATCGAGACAATTGTAAGTGAGCAGCTTGAGATCATCGGAAGTGATGAGACGTTCTCTGTTACATTTGGTGAAGTCGCTTTTCCAACAAAGCTTTATGGTGATTTCGTGTATCCAGCAGGAGATTATGAGGCAGTTCTGATTACAATCGGAGAAGGACTTGGGGATAACTGGTGGTGTGTCCTATTCCCGCCGCTATGCTTCCTTGACTTCTCAAATGGCGATGCCGTTCAAGCTCAAAGTGATGATACGTCGACAGCCGTAGAAGAACCTTCAGAAGATATAGAAGTTGATTTCTTCCTAGTAAAAATCATTGATGCAGTAGTAGATTGGTTCCAAGGAATTTTCGCTTAAAAGGTCTATTATCCTTCTTCAGCGCATAAGTCCATAACAGGATAGCTTTGCGCTCTCTATCAAAATACGGAGGAGGATGATCGATTTGTTTCAAGTAAGAAAAGCAACGGTAGAGGACGTTACTGACGTTTGGGACATTGTACAACAGTCCGGTCTTGAAGTGGACGGGCTGCCTGAGATTGAGTCATTTCTCATTGCGGAAACAGAAAGCAAGGAATTGTTCGGTGTCATCGGATTGGAAACGTTCGGCACAGCAGGACTTCTACGAGCACTTGTCTTAAATAGTTCTCAGTCGACATCGGAACGTTTACTTCGCTTCTTCGATCAAGTCATTCGATATGCAAAGAAAAACAAATTGGACGAGTTATATCTCACTTCTAGTGAAGAATCATTTTTCTTTCAAGTTTTTGGTTTCTCGACAATTAACGCAATAGACTTACCCGATCATATGAAAAACAACGGGGTATTCACAGAACAGAAAAACAATCGCATCATTATGCGAAAGCGGTTAGTCTAGCCCGTCTCATCAACAAAGTTATACACAAAACGAACGTATGTTATCCACACAATGTGGATATGTATTGATGGAGAAAAAGGAAGCGGTTTTACGAATTGTGTAGAATTCTGTGGAATGACCACTTATTATCCCGAAATGACCGGGCTCGTTAGCATTTATCAAGTAAGAGGGTGAATAACGTGGAAGGTATCCACACAAATGTTTGGTATGTGGATGAAAATGTGGACAGCGAAAAATGTTATCCACAAATTGTGGAAGCAGCAGAATGTTTAAAACGTGATGAAGTGGTTGCGTTTCCTACAGAGACCGTCTATGGTCTTGGTGGGAATGCTTTATCAGAGCAGGCTGTTGCCAAAATCTTTGCAGCCAAAGGGCGTCCAGCGGATAATCCGCTTATTGTACACGTCGCTACGCGTCCACATGTGGAAAAGTTAGTAACAAGTATTCCGAAGCAAGCAGATCAATTGATGAATGCATTCTGGCCAGGTCCATTGACGATTGTGTTACCTGGTGGACAGAGCGTTGCGTCATCAGTGACGGCAGGCCTTGATACAGTTGCAGTTAGAATGCCAGATCATCCTGTCGCACTTGCCTTATTGAAGGCCGCTAATTTGCCACTGGCAGCTCCGAGTGCAAATTTATCCGGTAAGCCGAGTCCAACGTCAGCGAAACACGTCATTCATGATTTAGACGGACGCATTGCAGGGGTTGTGGATGGAGGTTCAACTGGGGTCGGATTGGAATCGACAGTCGTTGATTGTTCTGGCGATGTTGTGACCATTCTTAGACCTGGTGGCGTGACGAAAGAGCAGCTTGAAGAAGTTGTTGGGGTAGTGAAAATTGATCCAGCGCTTAGTGATGATAATCATAAGCCTAAGTCACCTGGAGTTAAATATAAGCATTATGCACCTACTGCACCGGTTGCGCTTGTGGATGGGTCTCATTCGTTTATCCAACAGATTGTGGACAAACGCAAAGCGGCAGGTAAGAAAGTCGGTGTGCTTGCAACTGAAGAGTCCAAAGAATTATACAGTGCTGACATTGTGATTCCTTGTGGATCAAAACAAGACCTTATTACAGTAGCCAATCGGTTATATGATGTTCTAAGGCAATTCGATGAATCAAATGTTGATGAAATTTATAGCGAAATGTTTACACATGAGGGCGTAGGGGCGGCTGTTATGAACCGTTTAACGAAAGCCGCGAATAATCGTGTGATTAAAGAATAATAAGAAGACCCGCTCAGGATTATGAGCGGGTCTTTTTATTCATTAATCGCGTTTCTTTTGACAGTATTCCTCAATCATAGCGTTTGTTACATAAGTACGTGTTGGGATGCTTCCTTGTTTGGCAAGTTCATTAATTTGAGAGGATAATTCATTAATTCTTTCAGTTGTATATTCTTCGTTTGCTTCGCAACGTTCAACTGCTCGAGAAATGGCTCCTTCTCGTTCTTTATCTAACTTTATAAATAAGTTGATCTCACGGTTTTTTTGAACAAGCTGATCTGAGATACCTTTGTGAACGCTCATAGTGTTAGTTCCTCCAATTTGTATCTTCCAATACCTTCTTTTTACCCATCAAGAGCCTTTCTTAATCTATTATTCATTCTTTCCCTTCTATTTTCAAGGGGCCTTGCATAAAAGTTGAATAGCACGTCCCGGGAGGAGATGGAATGATTTCCACTGCATTGATTGGAGAGTTGGCGACATTAAGTATAATGGCATTCGCTCTCGGTATGGATGCTTTTTCAGTCGGACTTGGAATGGGGATGATCCCACTCCGCCTTCGTCAGATTATCAAGATCGGCGCTGTTATCGGACTATTTCACATGGGAATGCCGCTTGCTGGAATGATCATTGGTCGAGTCCTATCTGAGCATTTCGGTACGATCGCAACGATGATCGGTGGCGGTTTGTTGCTTTTATTAGGAATTCAAATGGGGCTGTCTTCGCTCTCATCGAGTGATAAGCCTTTTGTAACCCCAGTCGGACTCGGCCTTTTATTATTTTCTTTAAGTGTGAGTCTCGATAGCTTTTCAGTCGGCTTGAGTCTAGGTATATATGGCGCAAGAGTTGCTGTGACGATTATTCTATTTGGATTAATCAGCATGATGCTAACGTGGGCCGGCCTTTTGATGGGCAGAAAATTCCGAAGCTGGATCGGTTCCTACAGCGAACTACTCGGCGGCTGCATTTTATTTGGGTTCGGATTGAAGCTCCTCATTTTATAAGCATTCTGTGTTTTCGCGGATATATTTCTATTATCGCGGATAAAGCATACCCTTTCGCGGATAAATAGAGAATATCGCGGATATCGTGGGAAAATCCGCGGATATCCGCCTGTCATACAGCGCGAAATGTTAGATTTGCGTTGGAACTCACTCGCCAAAGTGCCATTTACTCTATGAAACAGCCCGCTCTACTCCGTAATCCCTTGTAAAAGTCGCGCATAAGGTGAATCCGCTGGCAACATGATCACCGTTTCATCGTTAAGAGTTGTTTTATATGATTCAAGTGTACGGTATAGCTCATAGAAGTCAGGATCTTTGCTGAATGCTTTGTTGTAGATCTTCGCAGCTTCTGATTCACCTTCTGCTCGGATTTCTTCTGCATCGGCATCTGCTTTCGCAAGGATGGTATCGACTTCTTTATCTGTTTCCGCTTTGATCCGATCCGAATCAGCATCCCCCTGTGATAAATACTCCTGAGCTTTCGATTCACGTTCTGAGATCATCCGTTGGAAGACGGATTGTTCATTGGCATCAGGAAGGTCGGTCCGTTTCATCCGAACATCTGTAACCTGGATACCATACGCATCGCGCTCGAGTAGTTCGTTCACACGTTCGCGAACATTATCATTGAAGCTCCCTCGATTTGATTTTTCTTCATTAATGATTTCTTCATATTCTAATTGTCCGAGTTCTGAACGGATAACAGAGAAAATAAATTCGCCCATTTTGGCTTCGGCGTTCTCGATCGTTCGTGCATTACTGATCATATCTTGTGGATCGCTAACAGACCAAACGGCGTAATTATCGACCGTCATTCGCTTTTTATCCTTAGTCGTGATTTCTTCTGGATTCACATCATAAAGCATCTGATATTTTGGAAGAGTTGTCACTGATTGAACGAATGGAATTTTGAATTTCAGTCCTGGCTTTGTTTCGATTTTGACAACATCCCCAAATTGACGGATAACCTTATACTCGCCTTCTTTCACAACAAAGACGGTACTGAAAATCCCTGCAATGATAATAAGAAGGACAACGATTAGTAAGACGCTCTTAACAATTTTGGATGGGTTCATATTCCGACGGTGTTCATCCATATTAAAAACGTTCTCATCACTCATTTGTCTCACTTCCCTTCGGCTTCTCGGTCTCGGTTGTTTTCTCTTTGGCTGGTTGAATCGGCAGGTACTTTACTGTATCTCCGCCTTCATCCGTTACGTAAATCTTAGTATCTGGAAGCACGTCTTCAAGTGTTTCTAATACAAGACGTTGCCTTGTGATCTCTGGGTTCTTCTTATATTCATTATATAGCGCGTTAAAGGTAGCCACGTCACCACGGGCTTGCTCGATTCGCTGCGCTTTTTCCCCTTCAGCTTTCGAGATGCGGGCATCTTTTTGACCTTCTACAACGTTAATCTCCTGATTTTTGTATTTCTTAGCGCCATAGATCGTTGTTTCCTTTTGTTCACGTGCATCAACGACATTCGTAAATGCTTTACGAACTTCATCGTTTGGTAGTTCAACGTCCTGTAGCTTCACATCAAGAATGGAGATTCCGATTTCGTATCGATCGATTAGATTTGTAAGGATATCACGGACATTTCCTTCGATTTCAGCCTTACCTGACGTAAGAGCCTCATCGATCTCTGAGCTTCCGATGACTCCTCTTAATGAAGAGGATGTGGCGTTATATAGAATTTCTTTCGGTTCATCTGAATAATACAGGTATTGCTTTGGATTTGTTATTCGCCATTGAACGACCAGGTCAGCGAGAACAATATTTTCATCACCGGTTACCATTTTAGTTTCCTCAGGATAGTCAACGATTTTGCCATCTTCTTCGTCATATCCGAACGTTAGACTGAACGTTTCCCTCGGCAAGACATCAACTTGTTGAATCGGCCATGGTAATTTGAAATGAAGACCGGCATCGCTAATCTCCTCATCTACCTTCCCGAACGTCATGATCACTGCCTGTTCTGACTCGTCGACTGTGTACCAGCTTGTTACGAGTACAACCCCTAATAGAAGAAAGAGTACGATGGAGCCTGAAAGTACGGCGATTTTTCTTTGTGACATGTGTTTTCCCCCCTCAATTTTGCATCTAACAAGTATTACGTGCAGATGACAAAAAGGTTTCGGTGATTTCATATTTTTTCACAATTAATCTTACGTGATAGAGGGTGGATTTATCCCCATTCATCTCTCATAATAAGGAGAGAAGGGAAGTGGACATGTTGAGAGTTGTATTTATATGCACGGGGAACACATGCCGCAGTCCAATGGCGGAAGTGGTTTTGAAAAATACAAGTAAGAATATAGAGGCGAAATCGGCCGGTGTCTTTGCGGCGAATGGCGCACCAGCGAGTCGTCAGGTCGAACTCCTCTTTGAAGAGAAAAATATACCGTTCTCACATACTGCACAGATGTTTGATCGTCATCTTGCGGAATGGGGAGATATCCTTCTTACCATGACAAGTAGCCACAAAGCACTCGTGCTTCGTGATTTTCCAGAACTTGCTGAGAAGGTTCATACATTAAAAGAATTCGCCTCAACCGAGGGGCAACAAAAGTACGATGAGTATCAGGAAAAAGCGGCAGAAATTGAAATGAAGCGTGCGGTTTTCTCGCATGAAATGACAAGCGCTAAAAGTGAAGAGGAGCAACAAAGGCGCGATCAATTTGAAGCAGAGATGAAGAAAGATCTTGAAGAATTGCAAACGCTTGAGCATCACTTACCGTCGGTGGATATTTCCGATCCATTCGGTGGAACAATTGAGCAATATCGGGCAACCTATAGTGAAATTGAGGAAGCTGTAGAACGGATGATTGAGCGGATCAATAGAGAAAACGGCATGGAGGGATAGAGATGAAAGTTGCGATTGGAGCGGATCATGCAGGTGTGATGATTAAAGAGGATATAATAAGTGTCATTCGAGAGCTTGGTATGGACGTGATTGATCTCGGTTGTGATTGCAAAGATTCGGTCGATTACCCTGATTATGCTATTCCTGTTGCAGAAAAGGTTGCTTCCGGCGAAGCTGACAGAGGCATTCTAATTTGTGGGACGGGCATCGGGATGTCTATTGCGGCAAATAAGGTGAATGGTATTCGCTGTGCGCTCGTACACGATCTGTTCAGTGCAAAAGCGACGCGACTGCACAATGATTCTAATATTCTTGCGATGGGCGAGCGTGTCATCGGACCGGGACTTGCGAAAGAAATTGCTAAAGTATGGCTCGAGACGGAATATGAAGCTGGTCGTCATGCGAGAAGAGTGGGTAAAATTACGGAATACGAAGCGAAAGCATAAGGGGGCGTTACCTGTGGAGGAACAAACAGCACGTCAAATCACCCGTCATACGCTTGAAGCACTTCAAGATCTACAGAAAGATGCACGTCTTACGGATCGAAGCCTGCTTGTGATTGGAATGAGCTCAAGTGAAGTGATCGGTCAGCGAATTGGAACAGCTGGTACCGTTTCGGCAGCTGAAGCGATTTATGAGAGTGTACACTCTTTTCAAAAAGAAACGAGTGTACAGCTCGCTTTTCAATGCTGTGAGCATTTAAATCGAGCGCTTGTGGTTGAACGGGAAACGGCTTACGCAAAAGGCTATGACATCGTCGCTGCTGTTCCGACAGTGAGAGCCGGTGGATCGATGGCAACACATGCCTTTGCGCAACTGAATGATCCCGTGCTTGTGGAATTTATTTCAGCTGATGCTGGAATCGACATTGGAGATACGTTTATTGGGATGCACATTAGACATGTTGCTGTTCCGGTAAGAGGGAGACATACGTCTATAGGTGAGGCACATGTCACGATGGTGCGATCCAGACCGAAGCTAATTGGTGGAGAACGAGCATCCTATCCGGGGAAAAATGAGCACTGCTTTTAAGCTTAAAACCGAACATTAATTTAGTTCGTTTATCTAATATACGGATTCAAACTTCTGTGGTACAATGCAAACGAGATTGAATCACTCCCGTTCGTGCGAACGAATGGAAATTTGTGTGGGATGGAAAGGGGATATCAATGCAAAACCTAGCAAAGCAGGATCAAGAACTTTTACAGGCAATGAAAGACGAGCTTGGCAGACAGCGCAGCAAGATTGAACTTATCGCATCAGAGAACTTTGTATCAGAAGCCGTTATGGAGGCTCAAGGGTCTGTACTAACAAACAAGTACGCGGAAGGCTATCCTGGCCGCCGTTATTATGGTGGCTGTGAATATGTCGATGTCGCTGAAAATATTGCAAGAGACCGTGCGAAACAACTTTTCGGCGCGGAGCATGTAAATGTTCAGCCTCACTCAGGTGCACAGGCGAACATGGCTGTTTACTTCACGATCCTTGAGCAGGGAGATACTGTACTAGGTATGAACCTTTCTCACGGAGGACATCTCACACACGGTAGTCCCGTAAACTTCAGCGGAGTACAATATAACTTCGTAGAATATGGCGTCGATAAAGAGTCTCAGCGTATTGATTATGATGATGTATTAGAAAAAGCCAAAACGAATCGTCCGAAATTAATTGTAGCTGGCGCAAGTGCCTATCCGCGTGAGATCGATTTCAAGCGATTCCGCGAAATTGCAGATGAAGTCGATGCTTACCTTATGGTCGATATGGCCCACATCGCTGGTTTGGTAGCGACTGGACATCATCCGAACCCTGTACCATATGCTGATTTTGTTACAACAACAACGCACAAAACGCTTCGTGGCCCTCGTGGAGGTATGATCCTCTGCAAAGAAGAATACGCGAAGAAAATCGACAAGTCGATCTTCCCAGGTATTCAAGGTGGCCCTCTTATGCACGTGATCGCTGCCAAAGCCGTAGCGTTCGGAGAAGCTCTTTCTGATGATTTTAAAACGTACTCAGAGAAAGTCATTTCGAATGCGAAGAAGCTTGCGTCCGCTCTAGAGAAAGAAGGAATCAACCTCGTTTCGAACGGTACGGATAACCACCTTGTTCTTCTTGATCTGCAAAGCCTTGACATTACGGGGAAAGTTGCGGAGAAAGCACTTGATGATATCGGTATTACGACGAATAAGAACACGATTCCATTTGATCCACAAAGTCCATTTGTAACAAGCGGCCTTCGCATTGGTACTGCTGCTGTCACTTCTCGTGGATTTGGTGAAGCGGAAATGCAAGAAATCGCGAGCATCATTGGCGACGTATTGAAACAGCTTGATAACGAAGAAGTTCTTAAGAAAGCTGAAGAGCGTGTTCAAGCATTGACTGACAAGTTTCCAATGTATGAAGAACTTACGTATTAAATAATTTTCTAAAGTAGAATGTTGATTTCTGAAAGATAAAGGGTTTTTGTGTGAAAAGCCACATTTGGCAGATTGGAACGGAAGGATGCTCGACTCCTGCGGGACTAGCGGGACAGGTGAGACCCCACAGGCGAAATGGTTTTTCGCGCCGAGGAGGCTCACCGCCCGCCCCGCGGAAAGCGAGCATCCTGGAGTGGAAATCACTCCCCTCTATAGAAACAACGTCTACGAATAGATTTTAAAGCCGGAAGAAGCACCATCTTCCGGCTTTTTTATAGGGTTATCGTAATCTTTTAAGCGGAAAGTATAATTGTGAATATTTTATCATCTTATAATACCTTGAACCGAAGCGTATTTTTCTGTAAAATTGCGAAGAAGATTTGTGAACGAAATTAAAATGAAAAGGGGAGTGCATACGATGGGTAAAGTATACGTGTTCGATCATCCATTGATTCAGCATAAGCTTACATACATCCGTGATGAGAAAACAGGAACAAAGGAGTTCCGTGAACTTGTCGATGAAGTGGCAGCATTGATGGCTTATGAAATTACAAGAGAGCTTCCAACTGAAGAAGTGATGGTGAAAACACCAGTAACTGAGGCGAAATCAAAAGTTCTTTCTGGTAAGAAACTTGGACTCGTTCCAATTCTAAGAGCTGGTCTTGGAATGACTGACGGTATCTTGAAGCTAATCCCTGCAGCGAAAGTGGGACACGTTGGTCTTTACCGTGATCCTGAAACACTTCTGCCGGTTGAATACTACGTGAAGCTTCCCGCTGATATTGAGGAACGTGAATTCATCGTGATCGATCCGATGCTTGCAACTGGTGGGTCAGCCGTTGAAGCGATCAACTCCCTTAAGAAACGTGGAGCGAAGAACATTAAGATGATGTGTCTCATTGCAGCACCTGAAGGCGTTGAGCTTCTTAACGAAGCGCATCCGGATGTCGATATTTACATCGCAGGGCTTGATGAGAAATTGAATGAAAAAGGGTACATTGTCCCAGGTCTTGGCGATGCCGGCGACCGCCTATATGGTACAAAGTAGTGTTCAAAAAAACCTCTTCCATTTTTATGGAGGAGGTTTTTTAGTGTGCGAAATTTCAGGTAATTAATGGAAATTAAATCATCAAAATATAGTAAATGTGAAAAAAACGTGACAAAATCCGCTAATAAAAGTAGGGAATCACTCCCTGAATAATCTGATTATAACAACTCAGCTCATGAAAGCGCTATTATACTTGGTATTGCTGGTTTTTTATAAATAAATTCTATTTGTGAATTCAATCACACCATTTCCCCCAAACGCATTGACATCAAGTACACCCTATTGTAGACTTACAAAGGGTATAGTGATAAGGTTTTCATTTGCTCCAAACACCCTTTTCAATCACTCACCTTATTAGCAAAGGGGCGCTTGATTTGAAGGCGACGGCAATCTATACAACTATCCTATCTTATCTTGTGGGATCGATCCTAACCGGGGTTTTTCTTGGCAAATGGATAGACAGCCTATTCGACACCTTTCCACTTTTTTTAATCATTGGCCTTTTGCTCGGTCTGGGCGGAGGGATCTATGGACTGGTTCGTCTTCTACATAAGTTTACAGGGGAAGATTAAATGACAGAATACACTCAAAATTTCCGCCGCTACATGCAATTTACCCTGTATTTGCTCGCCATTTTCGTAATGGGTTGGGGAATTACCTCATATAAAGCATTATTCCTCGGGTTAATTCTTGGCACCATTTTCAGCATTTACAACCTATTCAACATGTTCCGAAAGATCAATCGTCTTGGTGAAGCAGCTGCAGAAGGCAAAAAGGCTAAATCGCTCGGTTTTCTAACGAGATTGGCCGTTGCTGGACTAGCCGTTGCGATCGCGACAAGATATCCGGAGCATTTCAACTTGCTAGGTGTGGTAATTGGGTTAATGATCACCTACATTATCATTCTCATAGATTCAATATCTAAAATACGCTTTAAGTAGGAAGAGAGGTGAAAAGCTGTTGGAACATCATGCACCTATACGTGAGTTCCTGGGACTTAGTTTCAATCTTTCCAATGTACTCATGATTACAATTGCTTCTGCTATTGTTTTTATCCTTGCTGTTGTAGCAACTCGCACATTAGCGATGCGTCCTACGGGATTGCAGAACTTCATTGAGTGGGTGATGGACTTTGTAAAAGGACTTATTGGAAGTACGATGGACTGGAGAACCGGGGGGCGCTTCTTATTTCTAGGGATGACGCTACTCATGTACATCTTTGTATCAAACATGCTTGGTCTTCCATTCGCCATGTCGTTCAATGAAGAATTATGGTGGAAGTCTCCAACTGCAGATCCGACGATCACGCTAACCCTAGCAACGATGGTCGTGGTTCTTACACACTATTATGGTGTGAAAATGAAGGGACCTAAGGAATATGGAAAAGGGTTTATTAGCCCGCTTAAATTCTTATTCCCATTTAAGTTAATTGAGGAATTCTCCAATACATTAACGCTTGGTCTACGTCTTTACGGAAACATTTACGCTGGTGAAATCCTTCTTGGCCTTCTTGCGGGGCTTGGTGTTAGTGGATTTGGCGGAGCGCTTGGAGCCTTTCTTCCTATGCTTGCATGGCAAGGGTTCAGTATCTTTGTCGGAACAATTCAGGCGTTTATCTTCACGATGCTCACAATGGTTTACATGGCACACAAAGTGGCAGACGACCATTAAACAACGGTATTAATGAGATTTCATTATATAAAAAACTATTTTATGAATTATAAGGAGGAAGTTTAGCATGGGTTTAATCGCAGCTGCAATTGCAGTAGGTTTAGCGGCAGTAGGTGCCGGTATTGGTAACGGTCTTATCGTAGGACGTACAGTAGAGGGTATCGCTCGTCAACCAGAACTTCGCGGTACACTTCAAACAACAATGTTCATTGGTATCGCACTAGTTGAGGCATTGCCGATCATCGGTGTCGTTATTGCCTTCATCGTATTGGGTCAATAATTTAAGAACTCTATAGTGATTTAAGAACGTTTCATGATGGCGGAGAAAGTTTCGAAATGAAACCTTCGCCATTCGTTTTGTATGACCTCTGAAGGGAGTGAACACGGTGTTCAATAGTTTGGTGCTAGGACTAGAAGTTAACACAGGTGATATTGCGTATCAGCTTTTCGCATTTATTGTACTTCTTGCATTACTTAAGAAGTTCGCATGGGGCCCACTCATGGGCATAATGAAAGAGCGTGAGCAGCACATTGCCAACGAAATTGACGCGGCTGAAAGAAATCGTAAAGAAGCAGAAGCATTCTTGAACGAACAGCGCGATGAAATGAAGCGTGTTCGTCAGGAAGCGAAAGCTTTGCTTGAGAACCAGAAACAAATGGCTGATCAAAAAGGTCAGGAAATGATCGAAGCGGCTCGTTTAGAATCGGAGCGTCTGAAAGAAGCTGCTACAGCTGAAATCAAGCGTGAGCGTGAAAACGCAGTAACTTCTCTACGTGAGCAGGTTGCATCATTATCAGTTATGATCGCTTCAAAAGTTGTCGAGAAAGAACTTGATGAGCGTGCTCAAAAGCAGCTGATCGATGAGTATCTCGATCAGGCAGGCGATCAGAAATGAGTAGAAATCTTGAAGTAATCGCAAAACGTTACGCCGGTGCTCTTTTTGACATCGCTCGTGAGAACGATAACGTCGAGCAAATCAAGAATGAGCTGGTCGTTGTGAAAGATGTCTTTCATCAAACACCAGACTTAATGAACGTGTTTGAGCATCCGAAATTCACGGCAGCCGAGAAGAAGAACATTATCCAAACTAGTTTTGGATCTTCTCTTTCAACTCCTGTCATGAACTTGCTTCTTACATTGATTGAGCGAAAGCGTGTCGTGATCATATATGATCTTGTCAGCCAATTTGAAAGACTTGCTAACGAACTGAATCAAACAGCCGCAGCGAAAGTATATTCTGTGAAGCCTCTGACGGAAGAGGAGCAGATGAAAGTCTCTGCAGTTTTTGCAAAACGAGTAGGCAAAACAACGCTTCGAATCGAGAATGTGATCGATCCTACTTTGATCGGTGGGATTAAAGTAAGAATCGGCAATCGTATTTTTGATGGAAGTATTAGCGGTAAACTTAAACGCATGGAACGAGAATTAGTTTCAGCGAAGAGCTAGAAGATAGGGGTGAATATGCATGAGCATCAATGCTGAAGAAATCAGTGCGCTGATCAAGCAGCAAATCGCAAATTATCAAACTGATATTAAAGTTGATGATGTTGGTACCGTTATTCAAATCGGTGATGGTATTGCTCGTGCCCACGGTCTCGATAACGTGATGGCAGGAGAACTTGTTGAATTTTCAAACGGTGTTATGGGTATGGCTCAGAACCTAGAGGAGAGCAACGTAGGTATCATTATCCTTGGACCATACACTGAAATTCGTGAAGGCGATGAAGTACGTCGTACTGGACGCATCATGGAAGTTCCAGTCGGTGAAGAGCTTCTTGGCCGCGTTGTAAACCCGCTTGGACAACCTGTTGATGGACAGGGTCCACTTGGTACAACAAAAACTCGTCCGATCGAAAGCCCAGCTCCAGGGGTTATGGATCGTAAATCAGTACATGAGCCACTTCAAACAGGAATCAAAGCAATCGACTCTCTTATCCCAATCGGACGCGGACAGCGTGAACTTATCATCGGTGACCGTCAGACTGGTAAGACTTCAATTGCGATCGATACAATCCTGAACCAAAAAGACGAAGATATGATTTGTATCTACGTTGCAATTGGTCAGAAAGAATCTACGGTACGTGGCGTTGTTGAAACGCTTCGTAAGCAGGGTGCCCTTGATTACACAATCGTTGTAACCGCTGGTGCATCTCAGCCTTCTCCACTTCTTTTCCTAGCACCGTATGCTGGTGTAACAATGGGTGAAGAATTCATGTATAACGGCAAGCATGTTCTTGTTGTATACGATGATTTAACAAAGCAGGCTTCTGCATACCGAGAACTTTCCCTACTACTTCGTCGTCCTCCAGGTCGTGAAGCATATCCAGGGGATGTATTCTATCTTCACTCTCGCCTTCTTGAGCGCGCAGCGAAGCTTAGTGATGCAAAAGGTGCAGGTTCACTAACTGCCCTTCCGTTTATCGAAACACAAGCTGGTGACGTATCAGCTTATATCCCAACAAACGTTATCTCCATCACAGATGGACAGATCTTCCTTCAATCTGATCTCTTCTTCTCGGGTGTACGTCCAGCGGTTAACGCCGGTCTTTCCGTATCCCGTGTAGGTGGTTCCGCTCAGATTAAAGCGATGAAGAAAGTTGCGGGTACACTACGTCTTGACCTAGCATCATACCGTGAGCTAGAAGCATTTGCTCAGTTCGGATCTGACCTTGATAAAGCAACTCAAGCGAAGCTGAACCGCGGTGCTCGTACGGTTGAAGTTCTGAAACAAGGACTTAACAAGCCGCTTGCAGTTGAGAAGCAGGTAGCAATTCTTTACGCACTAACTCGTGGATTCCTCGATGATATCCCAGTTGGCGATATTCAGCGTTTTGAATCTGAAATGATGACATGGATCGATCATAATAAGAAAGAACTTTTCAATACAATTCGTGAAACAAAAGCTCTTCCAGATGAGAAAGAATTCAACGGTGCAATCGAAGAATTCAAGAAGAGCTTCGCAGTATCTGAATAAGAGGGATGCGGCGGAAACGCCGCGGCCAGCTTAAAAGGTGGTGAAATGAATGGCATCTTTACGCGATATTAAGTCGAGAATTACGTCGACTAAAAAAACAAAGCAAATTACAAAAGCGATGCAGATGGTTTCCGCTGCCAAATTGAACCGTGCTGAAATGAATGCCAAGTCATTCGTTCCATACATGGAGAAAATTCAAGACGTGGTAGCAAGCATCGCCAATGGATCAAGTGGCGTACGTCATCCGATGCTAGAAACTCGTGAAGTCAAGAAGACGGGTTACGTTGTGATTACATCTGACCGTGGACTTGCTGGGCCTTACAATAGCTCCGTACTACGTCATGTCTACCGAACAATTAATGAGCGCCATAACTCTACAGATGAGTACGCAGTGATCGTGGCTGGTAAAGTAGGACTTTCCTTCTTTAAAAAGCGCGGAATGCCTGTCGTTGAAAGCATCGTCGGTCTTGCTGACCAGCCTTCATTCGCAGACATTAAAGAAATTGCTTCTAGAACGGTCGGTATGTTTGAAGATGGAGCGTTTGATGAGCTTTATCTTTATTACAATCACTATGTAAGTGCCATTCAGCAGGATCTAACGGAGAAGAAACTTCTTCCGTTAACGAACATTGAGACAGGTGGAAGTAAGTCACTCGCTAGCTATGAGTACGAACCTTCCGAAGAGGAGATCCTTGAAGTTCTTCTTCCTCAATATGCTGAAAGCTTGATCTACGGAGCGCTTCTCGACGCGAAAGCAGCAGAGCACGCATCCCGTATGACAGCGATGAGAAGTGCGACAGACAATGCGGACGATCTTATCGGCGATCTTACACTTTCTTACAACCGTGCTCGTCAGGCTTCGATTACTCAGGAACTTACTGAAATCGTGAGTGGGGCAGCTGCACTGGAATAGGTTTAAAACACTAATGCTACATAAGAGATCGTTGGTCTTTTATGAGCAGCTTAAAGCAAGTTAGGAGGGAACAGGATGAACAAGGGATACATTACCCAGGTTATGGGTCCGGTTGTAGACGTTAAGTTTGATAGCGGCAAGCTTCCTGAAATCTACAATGCCCTTAAAGTTAACTATATCGCTCAAACTGGTGCCGAAGAGAGCATCGAATTGACGCTTGAAGTCGCGCTTCACCTTGGCGATAACTCTGTTCGTACCGTGGCAATGGGTTCAACAGACGGTCTTGTACGTGGAGTTGATGCTCTGGATACAGGTGCACCGATCTCCGTTCCAGTTGGGGACGTTACTTTAGGACGTGTATTTAACGTACTTGGTGAAAAAATTGACCTTAATGAAGAGCTCGGCGAAGTTCGCCGCGATCCGATTCATCGTCTAGCACCAGTATTCGATGAATTAGCAACAACGACTGATATTCTTGAAACAGGAATCAAAGTAGTTGATCTTCTTGCACCATACGTTAAAGGTGGTAAGATCGGTCTCTTCGGTGGTGCCGGTGTTGGTAAAACGGTACTTATCCAGGAACTGATCAATAACATCGCACAGGAGCACGGCGGTATCTCTGTATTCGCTGGTGTTGGTGAACGTACGCGTGAAGGGAATGACCTTTACTACGAGATGACGGATTCTGGCGTTATCAAGAAAACAGCAATGGTATTCGGTCAAATGAACGAACCACCAGGCGCACGTATGCGCGTTGCCCTATCTGGTCTTACAATGGCAGAACACTTCCGTGATGAGCAAGGACAGGACGTTCTACTCTTTATCGATAACATCTACCGCTTTACTCAAGCTGGTTCTGAGGTATCGGCATTGCTTGGACGTATGCCATCAGCAGTAGGTTACCAGCCTACACTTGCTACTGAGATGGGTCAGCTTCAAGAGCGTATCACTTCTACTAACAAAGGTTCTGTTACTTCAATTCAAGCAATCTACGTACCAGCCGATGACTACACTGACCCGGCTCCGGCTACAACGTTTGCTCACCTTGATGCAACAACAAACCTTGAACGTAAACTATCTGAGCAAGGTATCTACCCTGCGGTTGATCCACTTGCTTCAACTTCTCGTGCGCTTTCTCCGGAAATCGTCGGTGAAGAGCACTACAACATTGCGCGTGAAGTTCAACAAACACTTCAGCGCTACAAAGAGCTTCAAGATATCATTGCAATCCTTGGTATGGACGAGCTTTCTGATGAAGATAAGCTAACTGTTTCTCGCGCACGTCGCATTCAGTTCTTCCTTTCACAGAACTTCCACGTAGCTGAACAGTTTACTGGTCAAAAAGGTTCATACGTACCGGTTAAAGAAACGATTAAAGGGTTCAAAGAAATTCTTGATGGCAAACACGACGATATTCCAGAGGACGCATTCCGTCTTGTGGGTACGATTGAAGAAGTAGTTGAAAAGGCTAAACAGATGGCTTAATGAAAAGCGGAATGGGCCTGATTAAATCCGCAGGATGTTGGAGGCCATGAGAATGAGACGCTTTTTGTCTCAATCGAATGGGTGAAACAGCCGGAGGATTTGGCCCATGCAGCTAGACAGTGAAAAGCGGAGGCGACCGCCTGGGTCCGACAAGCGCTGGAGCCTATTCGAATGAACACGTTCTTTGTGTTCAATCGAATAGGTGAAGCGACTCGAGGACCCGGGAGCCGCAGCTAGATAAAGAAAAGCGGAGGCGACCGCCAACGCTGCCGATGTCTAGCTCCAGCGCCTACCCCCTCGAGGTCTTAAGTCAAGCATCATTGTGGCAAAGACCGCCACATTGATGCTCGCCTTAAGCTTGTCGGGGGTGACCAAGGCGCTTATGCTTTTCTAATTACCACACCCAGGGAGGGGTACGATGAATACATTGGAAATCAGTGTAGTCACCCCTGACGGCCCGGTATACGAAGGGGAAGCTGAATTGGTCAGCGTAAAAGGAACGAGCGGTGAGCTCGGAATTTTACCTGGACACATTCCACTTGTTGCCCCTCTTACAATCAATGCAGTTCGCTTCAAAAATGGAGCAGACACGCATGTACTGGCCGTTAGCGGTGGGTTTGTTGAAGTAAGACCAAAGCAGGTAACCATTCTCGCTGAGTCTGCTGAACTTCCTTCTGCTATTGACGTGGAACGCGCACGTGCTGCAAAGGAAAGAGCTGAAGAACGCTTAAATCAAGCGAAGCGAGATAATGTTGATTTCAAACGTGCAGAGCTAGCGCTCCAGCGTGCGATCAACCGCCTGGATTTGGCAGGTAAATAAATGGAAAACACCAGAGGAGAAATCTTCTGGTGTTTTTTTGTTTGGTGAGAAAGTTTCATTTATTTCATTTTAGTATTGAAAAGCGCTTACATTCGATATATACTATTGATAAATCGATTTACTAAACCGGTTTATCAATCGGATAACGAAAGAAGTGAGACCATGAATAAAGTCATCATCCCATTAAATGCATTGATTCCAAGCATGTCTTCGTCAAAGCAAGTTGAACTGCTACCGGATATTTTGGCAGCTGAAGCATATGGTGTTGAAATTCGGAGGGAGCTGATGAGTGACCCCCTTTTAGAAGTTCAGGAAATTAGAAATCAATTAATTCACAGTCGTCTCTTTTGTATTTACTCTGCTCCTGTTGAGCTATGGGGAGCCAATCACGACTTACAAAAGGAAATTCTAGGATTGGTTGCTTATGAAGCAAAAGAGCTTGGAGCGAAATGGATAAAGCTCTCGCTTGGTCATTATGAAGCTACCGTATCAGATCTATCTCTACTAAAAGAATGGCTTGCATCTCAAATCCCTGATATACAATTGCTGATTGAGAATGATCAAACCCAGCATGGAGGAGATCTTCAACGACTGGAAACCTTTTTTGTAAACGCTGACAAACAAGACGTACCAATCAAAATGGCTTTCGATAGTGGTAATTGGTTATTTACAAAGGAAGAAGCTGAACTAGCTTTACCACGACTGTCTCCCTATATCATTTACTTACACTTAAAACACGTTATCGAAGTTGAAGGAGAGTTGAAGACTTACCCGATTTTAGAAGACAAAGAAGAAAGTTGGAAGAAGATTGTTACTTCATTCCCGTCTAATACTGTGAAAGCTCTTGAATTCCCTCTTTATTCAACTGAGGAAATGAAAAAATATATTAACTTATTACATGAAACTGAATTAGAAAGGGCGGAGAATCGATGAATCAATTGGATGTGGTTACATTTGGAGAAGCTATGGCGATGTTTATGGCAGATGAAACAGGGGCGCTCGATAGCGTCGATCATTTCTGTAGAGAGCTTGCCGGTGCGGAAACGAATTTCGCAATTGGAATGGCGAGACTGGGATATGCTTCCGGTTGGGCGAGCAAGGTTGGTAATGATGCTTTTGGTCGGTACATTATTAGACGACTAAAAGATGAAGGCGTTAACAGTGAGCAAGTTCTCCTTTCAAATGAATACCCGACTGGTTTTCAATTGAAAGCGAAAGTGTCAGAAGGTGACCCGGAAGTACAATATTTTCGTAAAGGATCTGCTGCAAGTCATCTCCATCCAGACGATTTGGTAGAGCAGTATTTTCAATCTACACGGCATTTACACATGACTGGCATCCCACTTGCGCTTTCGTCTTCTACAAGAGCATTTGCATTACGGGCACTTGAAACGATGAAGCAAGCTGGCAAGTCGATTTCGTTTGATCCGAACCTTAGACCATCACTTTGGAGAAGCAAAGAAGAAATGGTCCGAGTCATCAATGAATTTGCTGTTCAAACCGATACTGTATTACCAGGGCTAGAGGAAGGACAGATTCTTACGGGTTTAACGTTACCAGAAGATATTGCTGCTTTTTATTTGGATAAGGGTGTTGAGAAAGTAGTCATCAAATTAGGAGCAAAAGGTGCTTATTATCGTTCGCGTCATGAAGAAGGTTATGTCGTTGGGCTCACTGTAAAGAAGGTCGTCGATACGGTAGGAGCCGGTGATGGATTTGCTGTAGGTGTCGTCAGTGGGTTACTTGATCAAGTAAATCTTCATGAAGCCGTTAGGAGAGGGAATACGATTGGAGCGTTAGCGGTTCAGTCTAAGGGAGACAACGACGGTTATCCGAACCGAGAAGTACTGAATGAATGTATGCAAAGCAATGAATATGAAGGAGTGAAGTGAGATGAAAAGCGCATTGCCGAAACAAAGGTGGATTCGATTAATTCCAATCGTTTTTATAACATATAGTCTCGCCTATTTGGACAGAGCGAATTATGGATTTGGAGCAGCGGCTGGTCTGGCAGAGGATCTTCACATTACTCCGGGAATTTCATCGTTACTAGGTTCCCTTTTCTTCCTTGGCTATTTCTTCTTCCAGGTGCCAGGTGCCCACTATGCGGAAAAGAAAAGTGCAAAGAAGCTAATTTTTTGGTCTTTGATCCTATGGGGTGTTTTAGCTAGTTTGACCGGCGTTATTTCAAATGTTCATTATTTATTTGCAATAAGATTTTTATTGGGAGTTGTCGAAAGCGCTGTCATGCCAGGTATGCTTGTGTTCTTGAGTCACTGGTTTACAAAAGCAGAGCGATCTAGAGCGAACACATTTCTGATCTTAGGGAATCCGGCAACCGTTCTATGGATGTCGATCATCTCAGGTTATTTGTTAACAGCTGTGGGTTGGAGATGGATGTTTATCCTAGAAGGGATGCCGGCGGTTATCTGGGCATTTCTCTGGTGGAAGTTAGTCGATGATAAGCCTAAAGACGCGAAGTGGCTTTCAAATAAAGAGAAGATGACGTTAGAAGAAGAATTAGAAAAAGAGCAGCAAGGTATTAAACCTGTTAAAAATTATAAAGAAGCTTTCAAGAACAAAACCGTCATCCTACTAAGTCTACAATATGCTCTTTGGAGTATTGGAGTTTATGGGTATGTCATGTGGCTGCCTTCTATTATTAACGCGGCTCCTAATATGGATATGGTTTCAACAGGTTGGCTTTCTGCCGTTCCTTATGTACTCGCGATCATTTTGATGCTGACATGTTCCTATTTCTCTGATAAAACACTTAATCGTAAAGGGTTCGTATGGCCGTTTCTATTAATTGGATCTATTGCTTTCTACGCTTCTTATGCAATTGGTACAAGTCACTTCTGGATTTCATTTGTATTGCTCATTATTGCTGGGGGTGCACTATACGCACCGTATGGACCTTTCTTTGCAATCATTCCAGAAATTTTGCCTCGTAATGTGGCAGGCGGCGCGATGGCGCTGATTAATAGTATGGGAGCACTTGGGTCATTCGTAGGTGCGTACTTTGTCGGCTATTTAAATGGCTTAACAGGAGGATTCGGTGCTTCCTATATTTTCATGTCAGGTTCACTTCTAGCTTCTGCCTTAATCACGGTATGGGCGCTTCATGAAAAGAAGAAAAAGGCTCCTGCTGAAGTAATTGAAGCAGTGAATGGTTAACGTCAAAAGGTTTCGTTCAAAGGAGGACATCCAAATGAGTAAGGAGATATTGCAAGACTTAGGGGTAATCGCTGTTCTAAGAGGAATGACGAAAGAGTCAATCCTTCCTATTACAAGGGCATTAAAAGAAGGTGGAGTAACTGCCATTGAAATTACGATGGAAACACCTCATGCGTTGGAGTTAATTGAAATGGTCTCAAATGAGTGTGACTCCAATTTATTCGTTGGAGCTGGAACAGTTCTTGACTCAGACACAGCTCAGCAAGCCATTCAAGCAGGTGCGAAATTTATCTTTTCACCTACAGTCGATAGAGAAACGATTGAAATGACGAAACGTCACAATGTGATTAGTGTACCGGGAGCTATGACGCCGACAGAAATTCTCACAGCCTATGAATGTGGAGCAGATGCCGTGAAAGTTTTCCCAGCAAATACAGTAGGTGCGTCATATTTCAAGAATATTGCTGGACCGTTGCCTCATATCCCTTTAATCGCAACGGGCGGTGTAGACCTTACTAATACAAGGACTTTTATTGAAGCGGGAGCCATCGCAGTTGGCGCCGGGAGTACCCTGGTCAATTCAAAGAAAGAATTAACAACAGAAAGTCTTGCAGAGATTACGATGAAAGCCAATACGTTTATAGAAGAAGTGAAGAGTGGGAGAGAAGCAAAAGTGAACATATAACCCTGTTTCTAACCTTAAAATGGATGCTGGAACTGGAAAAAAGCTTCTCTGGGCTTTACAATAAAAGCAGGACAGCATATAAATGAGGTTGATTTCATGGAACGAGTGACGATGGCAGACGTAGCAAAAGAAGCCGGTGTTTCCAAAAGCACTGTCTCACAATTTCTAAACAAACGATACACGTATATGAGTGAAGAAACGAGAAGAAGGATCCAAAACGCAATCGAGGAGCTAGGCTATCACCCAAACTATGTTGCCAGAAGCTTAAAGCAGAAGCGGACATCGACGATCGGAATTATCGTAGCAAATATTATGCATCGTTTCTCTACAGAAATTAGTCATGCAATTGAAGACTACTGCTATGATGCTGATATTCAAGCCATTGTGTGCAATGCAGACGATGATCCAGCGAAAGAAAAGAAGTATATCGAAACGCTTATGGCGAAGCAAGTGGATGGCCTCATCATATTTCCAACAGGATATAACGTTGATCTATACAACAATATGATCAAAACAGGTTACCCTGTCGTATTTATGGATCGTAAAGTGGGGGAGACGAACCTGCCTAGAGTTGTGGCGAATAACGTTGAGAGTTCTTATCAGGCTGTACAACATTTTATCGAAAACAACCATAAACGAATCTCTATTATTACTCAAGAGCTGAAGATCAGTCCGAGGATCGAAAGGCTAGAAGGGTACAAGAAGTGCCTTCAAGACCATCGAATTGAGCTAAATGAAGACTATATTATCCATACTCAAATTGATAAGATTCATCAGGAATTAGAAAGAATGTTTTCGCTCGAACACGCTCCTACAGCTTTGTTGGCTGGGAATGATCTGGTCTTTCTTGAGATTTTGAAATTTATAAAAGAAAAGAAATTAACTTTGCCAGATGATTTTTCTCTTATTGTGTTTGATAATATCCCATTTGCGGATTACTCTAATCCTGCCGTATCAACGATATCTCAACCTGCGCTTGATATGGGACAAAAAGCAGCTGAATTATTGTTAAAGCAAATCAATAAAGAAGACATTGAGCGTATCGAATACGAGTATGCCTGCAAAATGTATATTCGTGAAACATCAGCGAAGCTAAACGAGCACTAGTAAAAGAGAAGAGTTCTCTTTTTACGAATAAGTAAATCGGTTTACTCAATTGATAAATCGATTTACTTAACTGAGGAGGAAGTAGAATGAAATTGCAGTTAGCGCTTGATCGGATGTCGATCGATGAAGCCATAGCGATGGTGAGCGAGGTAGAGGATCATATTGACTGGATTGAAGTCGGAACTTCCCTTATTAAAGAATTTGGAGTGAAAAGTATTCGAGCAATCAGCGATCAGTTCCCGACTAAAACGATAGTTGCAGACATCAAGGTAAATGATAACGCTGCATATGAAGCAAACCTCTGTTTTTCTGCAGGAGCCGACGTGTTAACAGTCATGGGTTCAGCACCTGCTTCTACAATCGAGACTTGTTTAGAGGTCGCGAAAACCTCAGGGAAAGACGTTATGATTGATCTATTAAATCTCACCTCTTCTCAAAAAGAAGAACTCCTAACTTACAAAGAAGCTATTTTTTGTGAGCATGTGAGTAAAGATGAGCAAGAAAAAAATGGAGAGGTCAATCACTTTACGTCCATTCATTTGCTAGACGGAAGACGACTAGCTGTGGCAGGTGGAATTACAGAAAATTCGTTTGAAGCGCTGAAAGAGATTCAACCAGAAGTGGTCATCATCGGGTCAGCGATAACGAAGGCGAGAGAGCCCGAGAAGGCAGCAGGCAACATTAGAAAAATAAGTCAACAAGAGGAGGTTCTCCATGAATCGAATGAATACGATTCTTACTGAAATTGAACAAGTAACGAGTCAGGTGAACGAAACATCAGTGACAGATATTGTAGAAATCATAAACCGGTCGAAGCGAATTTTTGTTATTGGTGAAGGTCGTTCCGGGTTAATGGCGAAATCATTCGCGATGCGATTGATGCATTTAGGTGCGGAAGTATACGTTGTGGGAGAAACCATCACCCCATCCATTTCTAAAGAAGATCTACTAGTTTCGATTTCGGGTTCTGGTTCGACGAAGAGTGTCGTCTGGACGTCGGAGAAAGCTGCATCACTTGGATGCGAGGTCATTGCTATTACGACCAACCTTGATTCTGATTTAGCGCAACAGGCAAATCTTAATCTCCATATCCCGGCCGCAACGAAATATCGCCGTGATCATGAACAAGCATCCATTCAACCACTTGGATCTTTGTTCGATCAGTGCGCACATATTGTTTTTGATACCATTTGCCTTGAATATGCCGAAAGAAAAGAATATGGTAGTCAACAGGCATTCAACATGCATAGCAATTTAGAATAGTATCTTTGAAAAAAGCGGCCCGATTCGGCCGCTTTTATGATGGCATGGATTTCACCATCTCAGATAGTTTGTTAATCGTTTTCCAATTGCGCACAGTTACGTGCGAATCAAATGAAGCTACTTTATTGGCCAATCTAGAATTTCGGATGCTGTCATGGAACAAAAGATAAATCTCCCTACCGTTCATGTCGCATTCTTCCTTGTCTGAAGCAACAGCGATCACCTTTTCTTCTTCCTCTTTGGATAGAGGTTTTGAAAGGATGGCAACATAAAGACTTTCTCCAACTGCGGAGGATTCAGCTTTTGAAATTTGCTCTGCGTGAAATGGGCAGTTCTCTCGAATACCTTGCCACTCTTCAGCGGTTCTTAAAATGACAGGGACAGTCAATCCAAAGTGCTCTTTGATTGCGCTTTCCATTTCCTTACACAAAACTTCCTCCTTTTGATCCGATTCAAAAACCACATTCCCGCTTTGAATATACGTTTTAACATTTTTGAAACTCTCATTTTCAAGAGCATCTCTTAACTCAGCCATTTTGATTTTGTTCTTCCCACCAACGTTAATTCCTCTTAATAGTCCGATGTAGATCGTCATTTCACTTCTCACCTTCTCTAAGTAATAGTCTACCGATGGAAGTTCACTCAGCTCATCTAGTCATTGTATTGATCCCAGACATGTTTCCTCTAGATTATTAGAAGTTCAACAGTTTTTAAGTTATTCCTTCAACGCTTTTAAGAGTTAGGTCGGAAATAATCATTTCTCGAAATGACATGCTTTTGTTTTTTGTAATCGACCTCGTTCCAAAGGAGATGAGGTTGAATAAGGGTACTATTTAATAAATATTGAGACGGATACTTTCCAAGTAACGTCATCAGATGGTCGCGAATAGGCTCTACTTCTTGATCGGTTAGGGGAGGAGAGCAGCTCATAAGATATTCTAATTTCACGAAAAAAACGTCTTTCTCCTCACTTGTTGCCTCTTTTTTAAAATAGCCCCACATATGTTGCAGTGTTGTCCGCATACCTTTTTTAGTATAAGGAAGATTTAACGTTTCTTCGATTTGTTTATAGACCGCAAACAATTCTTCAGTTGAGTCAGCATTTTTAAGTGCTACGCTCACCCTTTTGTAGTGTTCATAACCTTTTGCCATCACAGTATATTTGTTTCTCGCCCAAAGTTTTTCAGTCAGGGTTCTACTTCGCTTTTCTGACAAATGATCACCTCTGTTCGAAATTTTAAAAAAACTTCTGGAGAAAAGCAAGAATAAGGGTAGAGATGTTGAATTAGTATACTAGACTAACCTATTTAGCAGCACGATGAGAGGAGAGACCTTCATGGGTGAATCACTTAACGTGTACCAAAATAGTTACCTCTTTGTCATCATGTTCCTACTTCTTGGACTATTGCTTCCTGCTGTTGCACTAACAGCTGGAAGATTCCTCCGTCCTTCAAAGCCAACCGCAGAAAAACAAACAACTTACGAAAGCGGCATCGAGCCGTTTCATCAAAGCTGGATTCAATATAACGTCCGATATTATTTATTCGGATTGCTATTTGTTATTTTTGATGTCGAAACCGTTTTCTTATACCCATGGGCTGTAGCCTATCAGAAACTCGGTTTCTTTGCGTTTATTGAAATGATGATTTTCATTGTCATGCTTTTCATCGGCCTACTATACGCATGGAAGAAGAAGGTGTTGAAATGGATCTAAACTTAGAAAACATTACACCAGAAGAGTATGAAGAAATGAAGCAGAACGTTTTCCTGGCAACGCTTGAGAATGTTAAAGCGTGGGCCAGGAGTAATTCCCTATGGCCATTAACCTTTGGACTCGCGTGCTGTGCGATCGAAATGATGGGTTCAGGGGCGTCTCATTATGACCTTGACCGGTTTGGTACCTTTTTTCGTACATCCCCGCGTCAGTCTGACGTCATGATCGTATCGGGAACCGTCACGAAAAAAATGGCTCCCGTCTTAAAACGATTATATGATCAAATGCCAGAACCAAAATGGGTCATTGCGATGGGATCATGCGCCACCGCTGGAGGACCTTATATCAATTCCTATGCGGTCGTAAAAGGTGTCGATCAAATCGTTCCTGTCGATGTGTATATTCCAGGCTGCCCACCAAATCCAGCAGCACTGATTTATGGAATCAATAAACTGCAGGAAAAAATCCGTTATGAAGCTCGAACTGGGAAGCGGGTGACCAATCGATGAGCGATCGCAAATCACCTGATGAGCTTGCAGAAGAAAAGCGAAAGGCAGTAGAAGAAGCGAAACAAAAAGCCGCTGAATTACGAAAAGAACGAGAAGTAGCAGAGCAGCCCGCTGGTGATCTAGAGTTAGAAAAGAAAAAAGCGGTCGCCGCAGCAAAAGCGAAAGCCGCTGCGCTTAGAAAGAAGAAGGAGATGGAACAAGGCCAACAGAAAAGTGCTTCATCTGATCAAGATAATCTGGAGTTAGAAAAGAAAAAAGCGGTTGCCGCAGCAAAAGCGAAAGCTGCTGCGCTTAGAAAGCAAAAAGAAATGGAGCAAAGCCAACCCGAAAGCAACGAAAATGAAGAAGAACTAGCATTAGCGAAAAAAAAGGCGGTTGCTGCAGCAAAGGCCAAAGCGGCAGCACTAAAGAAACAGAAAGAAACTGAGGACTCTGGCATTTCGGATGACAAAGCGAAAGCCGCCGCAGCTGCAAAAGCGAAAGCAGCAGCATTAAAGAAAAAAGCAGAGAAAGGGGAAGGGGGAGAAGACGAGAAGGCGAAAGCGATCGCAATCGCGAAAGCCAAAGCGAAGGCCGCTGCAGCGGCTAAGGCGAAAGCACAAAAGCCTGTTGAAGAAGATGAGCCTGTACTGGAAGAGAAACCATCTCCGAATCAGCCTTTACTTGATCGTTATCTTCACATCATTCGAGAAAATCTTGGTGATGACCTGCTTGAAGATGCTTATATCAATCGTCTTGCTAAGGATGTCCCAACCCTTGTTGCTAAAAGAGAATCGTATCTGCAGCTGGCTCAATTTTTAAAGTACAATGAGCTGCTGGCATTTGATTATCTATCAGAAACGCACGGAACCGACTTTGAAAGCCATATGGAAATCTACAATCATTTTTATTCCTATCAAAATAGCCAGAGCGTTGCCTTAAAAGTGAAACTTGATCGAGAAAAACCTGAAATTGATTCACTCACTCCAATCTGGCAAGGTGCAAACTGGCCCGAACGGGAGAGCTATGATTTGCTCGGAATCGTCTTCAAAGGGCACCCGAATTTAACGAGAATTATGATGCCGGATGACTGGGTAGGACATCCGCTGAGAAAAGACTATGAACCTTACGATGTGGAGGTGTAGCGATGATCCGTACTGAGGAAATGCTCTTGAATGTTGGGCCACAGCACCCCAGTACACATGGCGTGTTTCGCATCGTTCTTAAAATTGATGGCGAAGTCATTGTAGAAGCGAAGCCCGTCATCGGTTATTTGCACAGGGGCACTGAGAAAATCGCTGAAAACCTTCAATACACTCAGATTATTCCATATACAGACAGAATGGACTATCTTGCCGCAATGACAAACAATTACATCCTCTGTCATGCCGTAGAAACGATGATGGATATGGAGATTCCGGAACGGGCGGATTACCTTCGTGTCATCGCGATGGAGCTTGGAAGGGTAGCGAGTCATCTTGTCTGGTTCGGTACGTATCTCCTGGATATCGGTGCCATGAGCCCGTTTCTTTACGCATTTAGAGAACGCGAAGTGATCATCAATCTCCTCACCGAATTATCAGGCGGACGACTGACGTTTAACTACATGCGTGTCGGTGGAGTCAAATGGGATGCTCCTGAAGGATGGCTTGATAAAGTCCGTGAGTTCGTGCCGTATATGAGAGAACAGCTGGCTGGCTACCATGATCTTGTGACCGGAAATGAAATTTTCATGGCGAGGATCAAAGGGGTCGGGACATACTCCAAACAGAAAGCACTCTCTTACTCGTTAAGCGGTGCTAATCTTCGCTGTACAGGTGTGAAGTGGGATCTTCGGAAAAATGAACCCTATTCGCTTTATGATCGCTTTGACTTTGACGTCCCTGTCTTCTCAGAAGGGGATGCAATGGCTCGTTATCACTGTCGCATGGCAGAGATCGAAGAAGCGTTGAAGATCGTAGAACAGGCGGTCGATCAGGTTCCATCAGGTCCGTTCATGGCAAAAGTGCCGAGGATCATCAAGCCGCCTGCAGGTGAGACGTACGTAAGAATTGAATCGCCGCGCGGCGAAATCGGATGTTATATTGCTTCGAAAGGAAAGAAAGAGCCGTACCGGTTGAAATTCCGCCGGCCATCCTTTTACAATCTGCAGATTCTTCCTGAACTTCTTGAGGGGGAGAACATCTCGAATTTGATCGCTATCCTTGGAGGGATCGACATCGTGCTAGGGGAGGTGGATGGCTAAATGATCAACAACATGCTTGGCGCCACTCCAGGTTACTGGCAAACGCTCTGGTTTTTCCTCCTAGGTGCTGCGATGCTGATGGTTGTCCTTGGATTTGTCACGTATGCCATTCTGGCCGAGCGTAAAGTGCTCGGATTTATGCAGCTTCGTCATGGTCCGAACCGGGTAGGAGGAAGGTTTGGTTTACTACAGACCGTTGCGGATGTGCTTAAGCTGTTGCTGAAAGAAGATACAATTCCAAAAGATGCCGATCGTCCATTGTTTATCATTGCGCCAGTCGTAGCATTCGCTCCTGCCTTTATCGTGATCGTTGCACTACCCTTAACCGAGCAAGTATCATTCGCAAACATAGGCGTTGGCTTGCTCTATTATATTGCGATATCAGGTATATCGACGATCGGTATCCTGGCCGGTGGTTGGGCATCAAATAACAAATATGCCCTACTTGGTAGCATGCGTTCAGCAGCACAGATGATCTCTTATGAAATACCGCTCGTTATGAGTGTGATCGGCATTGTACTTCTGACTGGCTCACTTAATTTAAATGACATCATTGCCGAGCAGGAATCTATCGCTTTTCTATTCAAGCAGCCGCTCGCCTTCTTTATATTTCTCATCGCCTCAGTCGCTGAATTGAATCGAACACCGTTTGATTTACCTGAGGCAGAATCAGAGCTCGTTGCAGGTTACCATGTTGAATATTCTGGATTCCGCTGGGCTTTCTTTATGCTTTCTGAGTACGTCTATTTATTCGCCATGGCTTCATTAACAACCATTCTTTTTCTCGGAGGTTGGCAGGCGATCCCTTATTTAACCTTCATACCAGGCGCAGTCTGGTTCGTCCTTAAATTCATTTCGGTTGTCTTCGTTATGATCTGGATCCGAGCAACATTCCCTCGGCTTCGCGCAGATCAGCTCATGTCATTTGGATGGAAGGTGCTTTTGCCGCTTGCTCTTCTGAATATTTTCTTAACGACCATTGTCTTTGAAATCGTTCGTTCATTCTAGATAAGGGAGGAAGCACATCATGCGTGGACTTGCCAAAGGCCTTGCTTACACCCTCAAAAACCTGACCAAAGAAAAAGTAACGTATGCGTACCCTGATCAGCCTCTCGCGTTGCCCGATCGCTTTCGAGGCATTCAGAAATTCTATCCAGAAAAATGTATTGTCTGCAACCAGTGTGTTGCCATCTGCCCGACAGACTGCATAAGCTTAACAGGCAAAAAACACCCGGACCCGAATAAAAAAGGGAAAATCATCGAGACCTATGACATTAATTTCGAGATTTGTATTTTGTGCGATCTTTGCACAGAAGTTTGCCCGACGGAAGCGATCATCATGACGAATAACTTTGAGCTCGCGGAATACAGTCGGGATGAGCTCTTTAAGAATTTAGAATGGTTAGATGAAAATGATACGAATCTCAGAAAGGAAAACAAAGTATGACCGGCGAACTCATCGTCTTTCTTTTCCTTTTTCTTGTGACGATATCGGGTGCTCTACTTATGCTGAATCTCACAAAAGTCATTCATATGGTCTTGGCCCTCGTGTTGACGTTTCTAGGAATTGCCGGGCTGTACATTATGTTATCAGCTGAATTCGTTGCAGTTGTTCAAATCTTAATTTACTCCGGTGCCATTACGATCATCATGCTTTTCGGTATCATGCTGACGAGACACGCAGAAGAAGAGCCGAGAACGGGATGGGCAAAAAAGGGGATCGTGCTGACTGTGATCGCGGCTTTTTTTCTAATCATGTTTAAGGGAATCCGTACCATATCTCTTGGACCACAGGCGCAAGGTCTCCATGAGAAAAACACGGAACAAATCGGAATCATGCTATTCACGGATTACGTTATTCCGTTTGAACTTGTTTCAGTCGTACTCCTCGTTGCACTTGTAGGCGCAGTCATTCTTGCGAGAAAAGAGGAGAAAGAGGAAGAGGAGGGGGAGCAATCATGAGCTCGATTCCACTATCGGCCTTTCTAGTGACCGCTCTCCTGCTATTTTGTATGGGATTGTATGGCGCGCTAACAAAACGAAACGCTGTAATCGTATTGATTTCAATTGAATTAATGCTTAATGCAGTAAATTTGAACCTAGTTGCCTTCGCAAAATATGGTGTTGGTGCCTCGATCCGTGGGCAGGTATTTTCACTTTTTACCATAACCGTTGCTGCAGCGGAAGCGGCTGTTGGGCTAGCTATTCTAATGGCGCTCTATCGGAACAAAGCAACCGTCAATGTTGATGAAATGAACTCACTCAAAAAGTAGCGAAGGGGGCATAAAAGTGGACTATGTCTGGCTAATACCGATATTGCCGCTTCTATCGTTTCTCATCATTCTCTTCACGCGGCCAATTGTCTACAAAACCGCTGGAATGGTCGGTACCCTGTTAACAGGTGCTGCATTCCTTTGTTCCCTCGTCGTCCTATTCAGCCATTTGGCTAAGGGGAACAGTTTGATCGAAACGAATTGGCTTTCAATCGACACAGTGAGGGTAACTGTCGGTCTCGAAGTGAATCCGCTCAATGCCCTAATGCTCGTTATTGTGACGCTTGTCAGCTTTCTCGTACATATGTATTCGATCGGTTATATGGCGAATGATGAGCGATATGCAACGTTTTTTAGCTATCTTGGACTCTTTACTTTTGCGATGACTGGTCTTGTTTTATCGCCCAATCTCCTTCAGCTGTATATTTTCTGGGAGCTAGTTGGTGTATGCTCTTTCCTTCTCGTTGGTTTCTATTTCTATAAACCTGAAGCGAAAGCAGCTGCAAAAAAAGCGTTTATCGTGACGCGAATTGGAGACATTGGTCTCCTCGTAGCCATTTTTCTTCTGTTCTGGCAAACGGGAAGCTTTGAACTGGACGAGATTTTTCGAGCTGCACAAGCAGGGGAAATCGGCTCCTCAGTGGTGACGCTCACCGCTATTCTCATTTTCGTTGGCGCAGTCGGAAAATCCGGGCAGTTTCCTCTGCACACGTGGCTTCCTGATGCAATGGAAGGGCCCACACCCGTTTCGGCTCTAATCCACGCGGCAACGATGGTGGCCGCAGGTGTCTATCTCGTCGCAGTGATGTATCCACTATTTACTGCGTCTGAAGCTGCTATGACGACGGTAGCGATAACGGGCGGTTTTACAGCGATCTTTGCAGCGACGATTGCTCTCGTGCAGCAGGATATTAAACGAATACTTGCCTACTCAACAATAAGTCAGCTCGGGTATATGATGCTTGCTCTTGGTGCAGCTGGATATACGGCAGGTGTCTTCCATCTCACGACGCATGCTTTCTTTAAAGCGCTGCTTTTTCTTGCCGCAGGAAGCGTCATCCATGCCGTTCATGAACAAAACATCTACAGGATGGGCGGCCTCAGAAAGAAGCTTCCGAAAACCGCTGGCTTGTTTTTGATCGGCTGTCTCTCGATCTCAGGATTCCCTCTTCTTGCAGGCTTTTTTAGCAAAGATGAAATTCTCGCTGCAACTTATGCTGATGGTCGGTACGTTTTATTCACGCTCGCTCTATTGACTGCCTTTTTGACCGCGTTTTATATGTTTCGGCTTTATTTCCTTGTCTTCTCTGGCCAAGGAAAGAGTTCCAACGAAGCGAGTGAATCACCACGGGTAATGCTAATTCCGATGATAGTGCTCGGCGTTCTCGCTGTAATAGGAGGGTATATCCAAACAAACTGGTTTGGCACATTTCTAGGTGACTGGCTTGAAACCACTCCCTATCCAATCGCAATAGTCCATCATGAAGCGCCGATCTGGATACCAATCATCGCAAGCGTTCTTTCTCTGGCCGGTATCGGGCTTGCGTGGCTGATGTTTGGAAAAAGAGAACGAGCGAATGAAGATGTATCAGCCGGTTTACATCAACTTCTCTTCCACAAATATTATATTGATGAAATCTATCAAGCGACAGTTGTAAAAGGAACGCGCGTCATCGCTTATTTCTGGATGTATTTCGATCGATTTATGATTGAAGGAGGAGGCACGGCCTTAACAGGTTTGGTCAAGCGAATCGGTAAAGAAGGCGTGAAGCTTCAATCAGGTCAAGTTCAAACGTATGGAACCGTGGCCATTTCTGGACTCGTTGTGATTCTTCTGTTAATTGCTGTCATAGGGGGGTATTTCTAATGGCCGATTCGTACTTGCTAACGATCTTGATTCTCTCCCCATTAGCTGGTGTCGCCCTATTAAGTATCATGCCAGCAGAACATCGCTCGATCAAAACGATCGGCGTTCTTGGCACATCGCTCCCCTTTGCGCTAACGCTTATCTTATTTGCTTTATTTGACCGAAGCGTATCAGGAGTGCAGTTTGTCGAGTATCATCAGTGGTTTGAGCTCATGACATCAATCAGTCCGAATGAACCGTATCCGATTACGTATGATCTCGGGGTAACTGGGTTATCTGTTTTATTTTTGCTTCTTGCTTCACTGATCACGTTCCTTGCCTCACTAGCTGCCATGCGTATTCAAGAAAGTGTGAAAGGTTTCTATATCTTGTTTTTAATCCTTGAGCTTGGCATCCTCGGAGTTTTTGCTAGTGAAAACTTGTTTCTATTTTTCTTGTTTTTTGAAATTACGCTCGTATCGATGTTTCTGCTTGTTGGGAAATGGGGAGGAAATGACAGAGAAAAAGCGGCTTTCTCATTCCTAGTCTACAACGGTATTGGTTCGATCCTTCTTTTGATTGTGATTATCGTTTTATTCGTAGAGATGAGAACAACGAATATCAGTGAGTTGACCGCATTACTTCAGGAAAGTGATTCGCTGGAATTACTGTCTAGCGGAACAAGGATGTGGTTGTTTGTTCTCCTGCTGCTTGCCTTTGGGATCAAGCTGCCGATCGTTCCATTCCATACGTGGATGGTTCGCGTCCATGTAGAAGCACCGATTGCGGTGGTCATGATTCATGCGGGAGTGTTATTGAAAATAGGAGCATACGGGCTGATTCGATTTGGGGGTGGCTTTTTTTCACCCCAGTTGAAAGAAATAGCGATGATTCTCGCGATTCTTGGTGTCATCAATCTTCTCTATGGTGCCTTTATTGCCCTCGTCCAAACCGAACTCCGAGCGGTTCTTGCCTATTCTTCTATCTCGCATATGGGGATCGTCCTTCTTGGCGTTGCTTCCTTTAATACAGTAGGAGTTCAGGGAGCAGTCTTCCAAACGATTTCCCACGGATTAATCGCTGCCCTACTGTTTCTCCTTATCGGTGTGGTCATTGACCGCTTCCATACGACCAGACTGGATGAACTTGGTGGCTTAGCAAGTCAAACTCCACTATTTGCCGGCTTCTTGCTCGCGGCAGGTCTTGCATCACTTGGCTTGCCAGGTATGAGCGGTTTTATTAGTGAGTTCCTTGCATTTCTAGGCGTGTTTGAATCGATGCCAATAATAGGGAGCATAGGGGTTCTTGGTTTGATTTTAACAGCGGTTTATATACTCAGAGCGGTGCTTGCCATCACCTTTGGTGAAAGGCAGCCACGATTTGATCAGCAAAAGGATTTAACAGCTGTAGAACTAGTGCCATCCGCTATTCTTCTCAGTCTCATCATCTGGATTGGCGTATATCCCGCCGTGTTGTCCAATACACTTCAAATCGCGCATACACTCGGGATTGGGGGTTAACTGAATGGATATCCATACATTGCTGCAATATGAATGGAGTAGCATGATGCCAGAATTCATCATACTCCTGACAGCTATCGCACTGTCACTTATCGATTTATTTTTAGATAAAAAGAGAGACCGATCGCTTCTTGTTTGGCTCGCTCTCGCAGGTATCGCGATCGCCATCGTTTTTTTAGCACTTCAGTTTGACGATAGTAAGGTATCAATCTTAAATGAGACGTATCGGCTTGATTCTTTTGCAAAAGCATTTAAATTCCTTATGCTCATCGGAACTGGTTTTGTTCTCCTACTCGGCTTACCAGCGGAGGATCTTTCTCATACGAGGGGTGAGTATAACTATCTTCTATTAACTGCCCTACTCGGTGGCATGATGATGGCTTCAAGTGCCGATTTGATCACGCTCTTTGTCGGACTCGAATTACTTAGTCTGTCATCATATGTGCTAGTAGGTATCAGGAAAACGAATCGATTAGCGAATGAAGCCTCATTTAAATACGTTGTAAACGGAGGCATCGCTACGGCTATTACCTTGTTCGGTATGAGTTACTTATACGGTCTTACGGGAGAGACGAACATCTACGAGATCCAAGGATTAATGGACAGTGACGTCGTAGCTGATAATCGCTTTCTAGTTGTTTTCGCTTTTCTAATGATTGTGATAGGTCTTGCTTTTAAAATAACGGCGGCACCATTTCACATGTGGGTTCCAGACGTTTACCAGGGGGCAGAAACGCCGATCACTGCATTTTTAAGCGTTGTTTCCAAGATAGCAGGGTTTGCGATCATGCTTCGTATTTTGATGGTTCCATTTGTTTTCGCACCAGGTACGAGCAAAGTCATAACACCAGATGGAGTTAGCTATGAGACGTTGCTTGTCTCAGTCAGACCATATCTCGTCATCTTAGCCGTTCTGACGATTTTAATCGGTAATGTCATAGCCCTCAGGCAGTCGAATGCCAAACGCCTCTTTGCTTATTCAAGCATCGCGCATGCGGGCTACCTTCTTGTCCCATTAGCTGCGCTTTCTGAATTAGTGTTTGATGCTGTCTGGTTTTATCTGGTCGCTTACTTGCTAATGAATCTTGGGGCGTTTGCGGTTATTCACGTGATGGCTAATGAGAATGAGAACAACGACGTCACTATTGCGTCTTTTGCAGGACTGTTCAAGCGCTCACCATATCTTACCGTAGCCATGAGCATTTACTTGCTGTCGCTAGCAGGTATACCCCTTACTGCAGGGTTTATTGGGAAGTTTGAAATTTTCATGAGCGCCCTTAGCACAGAACCCAAACGATCTGTATTAGCTTTCGCGATGCTCATCGGGACCGTGGTGTCTTATATTTATTATTTTGGTCTCTTTGTTCAAATGTATTTCAGGTCATCGTCCTACCGAAAACCGGTTATGATTCCGAACGGTGTAACGGCCGTTCTCGCGATTACAGCAGCAGGAACCGTTTTACTTGGTATATTCCCAGCGATCGCGTTAGGTTTTATTCATGATCATTTTCAGTTTCTAGAGATTTTTAATCCTTAAAACAGCAGATGAAACTGCTGTTTTTTCGTTGCTAATAAGTATTTTGACATAATATGTCGTAAATGACTTATTTTACACGAGATTTGAGCGATAGATAGGGGTAAAGTAGGATATTCATAATGGAATAAATCTTTTATAATAGGCTATTAGATGGAAAATAGTACGTTTGTCGATTGGTGCATTTGCAGATGGGAGGTAGAGAAGATGACAGAAGCACTGGCGCAGCAATCGATCTTTTCGATTGTCATAAGCCTGGTATTCTTATTGATTACCTGGTGGGCGTTACAAACCGTTCGGATCGATATTTTCTTTAAAAATCCGAACAGTCCACAGGCAAAAGTCCTCATGATCCTGCTGACCCTAAGCATTGGTTCCCTCGCAAGCAGCTTCTTCCTTGATTATTACAACTGGTCTATCCGTCTACAGTATTTTTTCTAAAATAGAGAAACAGACGCGCTCATCTCGAAAACGTATGAATTGAATGGCGCTGGGTTTCATGTGCGCAGCACGTTGTTCACAAAGCGCAAAATTCATGATTTAGAAACTTCGTACGGAATTTGTCGGTATCTGACTACAACTTCCATGTATGCCCTCCCTCACCATGGTCACACTGAAAGATAAGAAGACCTGAACGGGGAGAGGGTTAAGATGAAGCTTCTAATCGGAGTACTATCTGTTTTGCTTTTGGGAAGTTTTTCGAATGGTACATCAGTCTCAATTGAAGATGAAACGGAAGTAAAAGCGGCCGAGATGGCGAAAGTCTTATTGACCCACGATTACTCGATTGACAGTTGGTCACTTTATACTCGAGAAAAAGTGAGTTTCATCCCAAAGTCATTAGGGTACAAAAGTATTACGTCAGAGCTTGAAAAGAGAGCGCCTGGTTTTCATTGGGGCGATCTGGAAAAGAATGACGGAAATGTAAAAGTAAGTGGGACAAGAATGGATTCTGAATCGGGTTACACAGAAACGTTGACACTCGTTTCGTATCCAGAAAATCATCGCATGAGCTCTTATCTTATTTATAAAATGGAGATTTCAGGATTTTCTCAGAAGACTTGGCGAACAACGTACGAACAATTTAAGTCACAAAAGTCACAATTAGTCACAGAAGAATCCCCTGTTTTCACTTGTTTTCAGGGTATAAAAAATGATACAATGAACATTGTTTTGTACAATGAAGCAGACAAGCTGTTAGGAGCTTTCTCCGCTTCAAAAGTGGAAGAAATCAATGAAGAGACGTTTGTATCTCTTTCCGCATATCATAAAGAGTGGAAAGAAGATCTTGTAACGAACAACCAGAGCATGAACATACAGATAGCATTACGCAATACAGGAATAGGCGGGGGAATAACCGCTACAATTGGCACACCAATAATCACGACTGAATATTAATATACAAATAGGACGCGGAGGGGAATACGTTGGAAAAAATCATCGTCCGAGGTGGCAGGAGATTGTCTGGCTCTGTTAAGGTAGAAGGAGCTAAGAATGCAGTCTTGCCCGTCATCACAGCATCTATTTTAGCAGGTGAAGGCACGAGCACGTTAAAAGATGTGCCTGCCCTTTCAGATGTACACACGATTAGTGAAGTATTAAGTTATCTGAATGTAGAGACTCAAATAGATGGAAATACGATAAAAGTAGATGCAACAAAACCATTGAAAACAGAAGCACCGTTTGAAGCAGTACGCAAAATGAGAGCTTCGTTTCTTGTAATGGGACCACTTTTGGCCCGGGTGGGCCATGCTCGCATAGCACTTCCTGGTGGCTGTGCAATCGGATCAAGACCAATCGATCAGCACCTTAAAGGATTTGAAGCGATGGGTGCAGATGTAACGATTGGAAACGGATTTATTGAAGCTGCTATCAAAGGAAGACTTCAAGGAGCTAAGATTTATCTTGATTTCCCAAGTGTAGGTGCAACCGAGAACATTATGATGGCTGCAGTACTTGCGGAAGGTACAACAGTCATGGAGAACGTTGCTCAAGAGCCAGAGATCGTTTGTCTTGCGAATTACCTGAATGCGATGGGTGCTAAAGTACGCGGAGCTGGAACTGGTACGATTCGCATCGAAGGCGTAGAGAAACTTGTTGGAGCAGAGCATGCTGTCATTCCAGATCGTATTGAAGCTGGAACCTTTATGGTAGCTGCTGCGATAACTGGCGGTAACGTTCTGATTGAGAATGCTGTATCTGAACACCTTCGTCCACTTATTGCGAAGATGGAAGAAATGGGCGTCGAAATTACAGAAGAAGGTCTTGGACTTCGTATTGTTGGACCTGAATCGCTTAAGCCAGTTGACTTGAAAACAATGCCTCACCCTGGATTCCCTACGGATATGCAATCCCAGATGATGGCACTGTTGCTTCAAGCGAAGGGTACAAGTGTCATTACTGAGACAGTTTTTGAGAATCGTTTCATGCACGTGGAAGAATTCCGCCGCATGAACGGAAACATTAAGATTGAAGGCCGCGCGGCAATTATTGAAGGACCATCTACACTTCAGGGTGCAGAAGTGTCCGCAACAGATTTACGCGCTGGAGCTGCTCTTATCCTCGCAGGACTTGTAGCTGATGGCTATACCCGCGTTGATGAGCTTAAGCACCTTGATCGTGGTTATGTGAACTTCTCTGAGAAGCTTGCAAGCCTTGGAGCTGACGTAGAACGCGTTACAGTTGACGAGAATGCAAAACCTGCTGCAGAAGCATCTGATGAGCAGGCAGTGAACATGAAACCTAAATTTGCTTAACTCATAATATCCATCGAGGAGGCCCAGTGCCTCCTCTTTTTTATGGAATAAAACAATCCAGTAATATGGGAGTATAATTAGATATTTCTGGGAAAATCCGACCTTCGTTTGCTCTCTTTTCTGTTCTAAATGGTTGTCCATATCCATACGATGATAGGGGAAAGCAATCTAGAAGGAGGCATGCGAATGAAACGGATTTTTGGAGCGCTAGTTCTATTTGCAGCAATTATGATCCTTCTACCATCTATTCTCGTTTTACCCTACGGAGCGACTTACACTGAGCCAGCACCTGTTAGTGAAGGGAATAAGGTGAAGGAGAAAGAGAAAGTGTCGAAAGAGGAAACGGTGTTGATACCCGTTTATCGCTCTGAAAAGTCGGAAACGATGGATATTCCCATGGAAGACTATGTAATGGGTGTGGTAGCAGCTGAAATGCCTTCCGACTTCAATATTGAAGCGTTAAAGGCGCAGGCTTTAACAGCACGAACGTTTGTCGTTGCAAAACTGACAAATCCACCTGGGGATCTTCCATCTGAAGCGGTCGTAACAGACACGGTTCAGGACCAGGTGTACAAAGATAAAGATCAGTTGAAACAATCGTGGGGGAAGGATTTTGATAAGAAGTACGCAAAGATTCAAGAAGCGGTCCATTCAACGTCAGGTCAGATCTTAACGTATGAAGGTAATCCGATCTATGCTTCTTTTTTTTCCACGAGTAACGGGTATACTGAAAACTCTGAGGACTACTGGGAAAATGCAGCCCCTTACTTACGAAGTGTCGCAAGTCCATGGGACGTAGATTCACCGAAATATGAAGAGACTGTCTCTTTTACAGTTGGGGAATTTGAAAAGAAGCTAGGCGTATCACTGCCAGGTGATGGTTCAATCGGATCCATCAAAACACTTACAGAAGGCAAAAGAGTGGCGGAAGCATCGGTTAATGGCAAGACATATTCAGGAAGAGAAATAAGAGATCTGTTAGGTCTCCGTTCCTCCGACTTCAGTTGGAAACGAACAGGCAATAGTATTTCGGTAACAACAAGGGGGTACGGACACGGAGTTGGCATGAGTCAGTATGGAGCGAATGGAATGGCGGAAGAAGGAAAAGGATATTCTGATATCGTAAAATACTATTATAAAGGAGTTGCGATCAGCGAAATCGGTAGCTATGTCAGCAAATTAACAGCACAAAAATAAACAAAAGGCCGCAAAAAATGCGGCCTTTTCTAATGGGGAATTAGTTAAAGAAAGGAAGTTTGAACTTTTTAGTTTGTTTCCCAAGCAGAGCGCTCCAGTTTTTCACGAAAGCACTCTCACGGAATTCTTTCTCAACGTCCACTTTCTGGAACGTTGCATCTTTCATCTGTACCATGGCTTCAGAAAGTGCCTGTATGTCATTTTTCTTGACTAGGAAGCCATTTTCTTTATCCTTAACCAAGTCTCTTGGACCATACTTAATATCATAAGCAACGATTGGGCAGCCGTTATTCAGGCTTTCCATGATGACGAGTCCAAATCCTTCATATCGACTTGGTAAGAAGGAGGCTTTGGCAGATGCGAAGACGCTTTCTGGGTCATCCGTTAATCCTTTTAAGAAAATGTGATCCTCAAGCTGATACTCGTTGATTAATTTCTCGAGCTTTTCTTTTTCGGGACCTTCCCCATAAATATCCAAAGTAAAAGATGTGAGTTGTTCTCGTGCCAATTGATAAGCTTCAATAAGGTGATCTGGTTGTTTCACATCCGTAAGTCGACCGATAAATACAAATTTATTACTGCGCTTCTCGTTCTTCTGCTTCATTGTTGGCGCGATGGAGTGCGGGATAATACTGATCTTTTCCTCTTCTTCAATGTGTTTGGAAAGATCTTTCTTTTGTTCGTGAGTTAAAGCTACAATATGATCGACATCTTCCGCGTGCTCAATGATGTATTGGTAGGACGATTTAATGTCGTTAAGGTCTTCGCTGTTTAAATGGGTGTTGTGAAGAATGGCGATCTTCGTAAGGTTGGTTCCATCCATCTCACACATAGGCTTATCAAGAAGGCGTGCATCATTTATAATAGTAGCGTTTTCTTCAATCATATGCTCGAAGCAATAGCGGAAAAAATCCTTCTCTGTCTTGAATTCTAGAATACCGTTACCGGTAAACAAGTGCATCCGGATCAAGTTATTCTCAGTTGATCCATCAAAGGTCCGATTGACATACGCCTTTCCGGTATCATCGTACAGAATCTCTTCCAATTTATTAGTAGTACCCTGTTTGTAATTAATTTTTCGATGACATTTGCCAAGGCGGTTATATTCTTTTCTGCATGCGCGTTTGCGATTGTAAGGGTCCATAAAGTCGATGAACTTTAACGATCCGTCTTCTGTATCGTAATTTTTGTATAGAACGTATTCACCGTTTTCGAAATAACGGTAGAGTTTGTTTTTCTTAATTTCCCGATAGACAAGACCTTCTTCTTCAAGCGGATGGTCTACTTTGCTACCAGTGTAAGAACGCCCTGATAAATAATCATAGATATTGATCATTTGAACAGACCGTGGAACTTTATTCAGGCTGTAATATTGCTCATATATATCGCCGTAATATGGATTGTAATTGGTTGTGATAATTGTGTAGTTCATATCTGCTTGTTCGACTAGTTTCTTTGTACGATCCAGAAGGGACTTTGTTCTGCCTCCGTATTGCTCGGGCAGTGTGGATGTTATAACATAATTCATGAATGAGTGATCCCCTTTAGTTATCATTTTGAAAGCATCAAAATCTAGTTTGGTATTCATGTACTTAAAGGTTTTATACCCTAATGCTCAAGTAATCATTCTTACAAATATATAACAATAAGTAAACAAGAAATACTTACATAATAAGTAAAAATAAGTGCTGATGATGAGGGAGTGTATAAAATAATTCCCTTTGTCGAAAAATAAATAGAACTTTTTTTAGAAAAGTGTATATAAATCTCGCAACCTGACCACAATGTTGCTGAGGTGATGAACAAATGGGAGATGACAAACAAAGATCTCATCCTGTTGAAAAAAGCGCTTCTAAATGGCAGAAGCTAGCACGAAAACGCTGGATCTATCCGGCAGTATATCTTGGTTTTGCAGCAATTGTTCTTGCAGCCGTTCTTTGGATGCAAGGTGGACAAGACAATGCAGGGCCGAAAGACCTTAGTGGAATTGATGAAGAACGAAGTGCCTTTGACGCTAATGACGAGTCTGTTCCAGTCCTTGGTGATTCAGAAGTCTTTAAAGTACCAGCATCCGAAGATAGTGGTGTATTTGTGCAGAAACAATTCTATGACACATCAGCTAGCACGGAAGAACAACAAGCAGCTCTTGTTTTCTATAATAATACCTACTACCAAAATGCAGGAATCGACTACGCTAAAGAAGATGAAACTAGTTTTGATGTGAAAGCAGCAATGAGTGGTAAGGTTATTAAAGCTACAGAAGATCAGTTACTTGGAAATGTCATTCATTTAGAACATGCAGATGGTGTTGTTACTGTCTATGAATCTCTTGAAGCACTTGATGTAGCGGTTGGCGATAAAGTAGAGCAGGGTGACAAGATTGGTAAAGCAGGAACGAACACATTCGATACAGACGCTGGCGTACATGTCCACTTTGAAGTTCGTAAAGATGGATCACCAGTTAACCCACTTGATGTGTTTAACCAATCGACTTCAGCAGTTGAAGCACCAAAACAAGTTAACGCAGAAGCAGACGATGCTGTGACAGATCCGTCAGCCTCAGAAGGTACTGAAGTAGAAGAAAACGACAACGGTACAGAATCCGAAATGGATGCTGAGAAAGAAGCAGAAGATGATGCTAAGAACACTAATGAGAAAAAAAAAAACAACAATGAGCTAAACTCTGATCAGAAAGAATCTGGCGAAAATGAATCTAATGAACTGAATTCAGATCAGCAAAAGTCTGATCAAGAAAAATCAAACGAGCAAGATACGAACCAGCCAAAGTCTGATCAACAAAAATCTAAGTCAGATCAAGATCATCTTAAATAAGGTGATAAATCCCTCGATTTCTCGAGGGATTTTTTGATTTTCTTTACATCTTTCGAGCTTTCCCGGGAAATAGCGTCTACAGTTCACCAATATTCGCAATGAAATAGTTAACGATAAAAGAGTAAAATGAATTAAATGTTTGGAAAAATTCACTGGAATAAATTGATTGAACTAAATCTCATATACATATACTGGTAACATCAATGCATTGATTTTCGCTTTTATACCTCTTTTAAATATCCATTGCATCTCCTTTCTACTAATGGATTATCAAACCAAAAGCGTTTCAGTAATTGTTGTACCAAATTTTCTGGGAGTCATTAAGCACAATACCGCCTGAGCTTTTGCAGTTGCATCAGGAACGTTCTACCCAACACTTATATAAGAAAAGAAGGAAAGAATTTCTCGTTCAAGGTAGTAGAACAAGAGGTTCTATTTTAGTTGAAGGAGCATACAACAAGAACAAAATGACCCATTTGAAAGAAAATTTAAATAAAACCCCTTGTCCCTCTTGACTTTTTGGTATATAACCACTCTTGCCTTAATAAAATGTTACAAAACTTAGTAAATGAGGGGCAGAGGTGAGAAGTTGTGGTAAGGCTTCGAAGTATTCTTGCATGCATTACTCCTGACATCATGTAGGGCGCCTGATGACTAGAGCTTCGTAGCATGATCACTTTATCAGTCTCATTTCGCATCTCTCACATCCAATTTAGGGAGGCGAGTGGTGTGCACGATTACATCAAAGAGCGAACCATCAAGATTGGAAATTACATCGTGGAGACTAAGAAAACGGTGAGGGTGATCGCCAAAGAATTTGGAGTATCAAAAAGTACCGTTCATAAAGATTTGACTGAACGGCTTCCCGAAATTAATCCGGACCTCGCCAATGAGGTGAAGGGGATTCTTGAGTATCATAAATCGATACGCCATCTCCGCGGCGGCGAAGCGACGAGAATAAAATATAGAAAGGATACCGAAAAAGAAGAAGCGGTCAAATAATCCGCCTGAAAACGACAATTTTTTCTAAATATTTTCTTCCTGTTTCGTTATTTGTGATACAATATACTAATGGATACGTAGTTTAAACATACTAATACTGAGACAATAGATGAGTTATAGAATACAGGGAGGAAAAGTCATGTTTTCACGTGATATAGGGATCGATTTAGGTACAGCGAATGTGCTGATTTATGTGAAAGGCCGAGGTATTGTTCTTGATGAACCATCAGTAGTAGCGCTTGACACTGGTACTGGGAGAGCACTTGCTGTTGGTGAAGAAGCAAGACAAATGGTTGGCCGGACTCCTGGAAACATCGTTGCAACGCGTCCTTTAAAGGATGGCGTTATTGCAGACTTCGATATTACAGAAGTGATGCTTAGACATTTTTTAAACAAGATCAATGTAAAGAGTTTTCTTTCTAAGCCGCGTATTTTGATTTGCACACCGACCAACATTACTTCAGTTGAGAAGAAAGCAATCAAAGAAGCGGCGGAGAAAAGTGGCGGGAAACAAATTTTTCTTGAAGAAGAACCAAAGGTTGCAGCGATCGGCGCCGGCATGGATATTTTTCAGCCGAGCGGTAATATGGTTGTGGATATTGGCGGTGGAACGACGGATATCGCGGTGCTTTCAATGGGCGATATTGTCACCGCCTCTTCTATTAAGATGGCAGGGGACAAGTTCGATTATGAGATCCTGGACTATATCAAGAAAACGTATAAGCTTCTGATCGGAGAACGCACGGCAGAGCAAATTAAAATTAACGTCGCAACGGTATTTCCAGGCGGCCGGAACGAGGAACTTGATATCAGAGGTCGTGATATGGTTTCTGGACTTCCGCGCACGATTACAGTGAAATCTGATGAAATTCAACAAGCGCTTCAAGAACCGATCTCTCACATGGTCATGGCAGCGAAGAGCGTGCTTGAACGAACTCCTCCTGAGCTCTCAGCAGACATTATTGACCGCGGTGTGATCATGACGGGTGGCGGTGCGTTGCTTCACGGTATCGATCAGCTATTCGCTGAAGAACTAATGGTTCCTGTACTTGTTGCAGAAGAACCGATGAGCTGCGTTGCAAAAGGGACAGGCCTTATGCTTGAGCATATCGACAAGATCGCAAAGAAGAAACTAATCTAAATTCGTAACGGAAACTATTCGTAAGGGTGTAATCATAATGGCGAACAACCATGAAAAGGTGAACCAGACCTCTCTACATAAGGAAAGTCCTAATGAAGAGGTCGAACAAACGAATAACAAGACGGAAGAAAAGCAGCGTAAGCTAAGAATTCGGTTAATTCCGATCTGGCTGCGCCTTCTTCTCGTTGTTCTATTGGTCGTAGTATCTCTTGTGGCTGGAGCCATGATTGGCTATGGTGTAATTGGAGATGGAAGCCCTGGTGATGTTTTTAAGAAAAGCACCTGGGATAAGATCACTGATATCGTGAAGAAAGAAGAGTAACAGAGAGGAGAATGATTCATGTTAGATAGTCAGGACATCAAGAAGATTATCCCACATCGCTACCCTTTCCTGCTTGTTGATCGTATTCTTGAAGTGGAGGAAGAAGTAAGAGCGGTTGGTATTAAGAACGTGACAGCAAATGAAGAGTTTTTCAACGGACATTTTCCCGACTATCCTGTTATGCCAGGCGTTCTTATCGTAGAAGCGCTGGCTCAGGTAGGAGCCGTCGCCATGTTAAAGAAAGAAGAGAATCAGGGCAAGCTAGCTTTCTTTACCGGCATCGATAAGTGCCGTTTTAAGAAGCAAGTAAAGCCTGGCGATCAGCTTCGTCTTGAAGTCGAAATCACCCGCATCAAAGGACCGATCGGAAAAGGAAAAGCAACAGCAACAGTTGACGGTGAAGTTGCCGCTGAAGCTGAACTTATGTTTGCTCTTAAATAGAACATGCTAAAAATGAATCCCCATCTCATCGCGTTATTTTTTTTGCGGTAGGAGGTGGGGATTTACTTATGTTCTCATATTTGGTGGAAAATGATGTTGAGACAAGCGTGAGTTTCACTTCATTTAATTGAAGTGAAAGAAAGAATTCCATTCTCCATTATTGATGTTTTGTTAAGCGATCTGTTGCATTGTAAAACCAAAATAGAGACTATGTAAATTTCAACAAATTCCCTTTTTCACCTGTTATGATTTACTCAACCGTTACGTAGCGGTAAAACTTATTGAGTTCAAGGAGGAATTTTGGAAATGAATAACAAGAAATTCATGCTCAAAATTGCAACTTCGTTAGTAGCTGTTATGCTGATCACGGCATGTAGTAACAATGGCGGTGGAAATGATTCAGAGAACGACAACAACTCGATGAACAATGGAAGCAATACGGAAGAGCCAGCTACAAACGAAAACTCCAAGGACTCAGCTGAATAAGATGCTATCTCCTGCCCAAGATGGGCGGGAGTTTTTTAATCCTTCCTCATCATATACGAGTGCAGTAAATAATCCTCAATTCTGATGAAAGATTTGCGACTCGGACTTAAAAAAGAAGCAGTTCGATCGATGCCTGCTTCAGTCATTATTATTGCTTTTCAGTTGCCACTTCTTAAATTCTAGATAATCCGCAAAGTCTTCCTTTGTAATACCTGAGCGCATGGCTTCCTCGATCAATTCCTTCCACTCTGTATCAAGAGCTGGTTCTTCATGATCTTCCTCAATAATGAACACCTCTATTGGTACTTTAAGTTCATTGGCTACTTTCTCTAGGAACTGAATGGAAGGATTCGCCTGCTGGTTCCGCTCGATTGAACTTAAATAAGATTTGGCAACACCGGCTCGTTTGGCTAATTCGGTTAACGATAGTCCCATTCGATTTCGATAAAGTTTTATTTTTTCCCCTATCATCCCTTTACCTCGACTTTATCTTTATTTGACATGTTAATTTTATCAAGAACGCAGTGTTCTGTAAACAGAACAATTGTCATGTTTTTATCGATTTTAATACAACACTTTCTATCAAAATAAGTGAAAAGTTAAGAATAATAGAGAATGTATAAGAAATTTAGTGATTAATACTAATAAATAAGCTCAAACAAAGAATTATCACTCTTTTTAATCTTCCAAAATAAGACTATATTAGATGTATCATTCTAAATAAAGAACGAAACGTTCTTTATTAGTGTCGGTTATTGGAGAAAGATATGAGGGGGATGAGAATGAGGACGTATACTGGCGAAAAATTGGATCAGGAATGGGTTACCTTAATTTCAATTGCTAAAAAAATAGGACTTTCAAAGGAGGAAGTAAAGACGTTTCTTAATAATTCCTCAAAAAAGTAAGGAGGAATCGAGTTGATTAAATTAGGTGAGAAGACCTATGTATCCTACATTCTTGGAAAGAGAATCAAAGTGATTGCAGGAGATGAAGACATTTGTCAACTTTACATTAATGATGAGTATAAAGGAAAGTGTGGTTTATCTTATATTTTGCACAAAATTAATTCGCTTGAGGGGAAAGAACAAGATATAAGGGGTCTCATACAAGATGAGGAAAAACTTTACGCAGAATTAAGTGATATTATTAAAAGTCAGCAAATATCTTCCAAATTGGAATGAAGTTACACTCTTCAGTTCAGTTTCTTATCCTCTACTTGAGCAGCTGCAATCTTCTAGATGGAATTGTGACATTCTGGGGACTTCAACATGGTTGGATAGGAGAAGTAAATCCTTTCATGAGGGCGATCTATCACCTTCATCCTCTTGCTTTTTTACTATATAAAATCGTTCTGTCTACACTGTTGCTTTGCTTACTACTTCAATACCATCGATTAAAATCCATTTTAATACGGATTCTTTTAGGCGTTGCGTCTGTTATTTATACCGTTTTATTAAGCTTTCATGCCTATTGGATCTTTATTCTTTCATTTATCAATAGGTCATAAGAGCCTTCAAAACTGCTTGCTTGTGAGGGCACCTTTAACGATCAGGTCCCTGATTGGCACGCCATTTATTAAACTCTAGAAATTCTTTGAATTGTTCTTTACTAACCCCTGAATCCATCGCCTCTTTTACAAGTCTTTTCCATTCAGTGTCCAGTTCATTCTGATGAATCGGATCATCCCCCTGTAGTAGAACTTCTACGGAAACATCTAGCACATTGGAGATTTTATCAAGAAATTGAATGGATGGGTTTGATTGGATATTTCGCTCAATTGAACTTAAATATGATTTTGCTACACTGGCTCTTTCAGCTAATTCTGAAAGCGATAGTCCTTTGCGTAAACGATATTTTTTAACTTCTTCACCTATCATGCTGATCCCTCCGATGCTTCGACAAAATTCTCTCTTTTTAATTATTATAGCAGTATGTTTTTGTTCCGTAAATAGAACGAAAGCGACAAATTATTTCGCCGCTTTCGTTCAGATACTTATTTACTTGCTTCTAAAAGAAATGCCTTTATTTCCTCGATACCGAGCCCCAAATCCTTAGCTTCTTTGATCAGTTCAACCCAGTCCTGATCTAGTTTTTCTTCTGTATGTACACCCATTCCACTCCTCCTTGTAATATTCCAGGTAGTACAGCCATCATAGAAACTTGAATCCTCACGTTTCCTTAGATCTGATTACTTTGCGTCCTATTTTTTTCAAAACGGTTGCCATTTACTGGAGGATGTCTCACCTGTCAAAATAACATGTGCCTAAATTAATACATTTATCATAGTTCAATGAACCTAAAAAAGGTGTTGGAATTTGTAAAAAATAACATTTAATTCTAGATTTTTTTGTCGCTTATTTTAACATATTAGGTGACACAGCGTGAAATATAGAATATTTGAATGAACGGTGGCAAGAATACCACTATAACGTAGTAGGAGGAACCCGAATGAAAAAGTGGTTGATGTCATTGTTTTCAATATTACTTGTATTTGGCTTGATAACTGGCTGCTCGGATGCAGATGAAGAGGAAGGACCTGTGGAAGATCCAGAAATGCAAGAGGACAAAACGGGGAATGAAGAGAATATCAACGAAGGTGATGGAACAATTGACCAGGAAGATGATGATACGATGAATAAAGATGGATCTGAAGAAGGCGATAAAGACGAAGATGGAAACATGGATGAAGGTGAGATAGATAATAATGAGAAACAGCCGAATGATGAAGCAAAAGATCAGAACTAAAGACCTTGAAGAAGGTCTTTTTTTGATGGAAGAACAGTCTAAATTCATTGAGGAGGGGGTATAGACTGGAAAAAGGAGGACGTTACGTTGAAAAAAGTAGCAGTGATTACTGGTGGTGGCTCAGGCATAGGAGAAGCTGCAGCCAAACGGTTTGCGAAAGAAGGCATTCGGGTTTGTTTAGTTGATCTGAAGAAAAGTCGTGCAGAACAGGTGAAAGAAGAGATACTCGAGGAAGGGGGAGAAGCACTCGTCTTTGATGTGGATGTATCGAACGAAGAACAGGTTACTGATGCATTGAAAACAATCGCGCAAAAGTGGGAGAGGATCGATATTCTTTTCAATAATGCGGGTATCAATGGAACACTAAATTCGATTGAAGAAATGAAAGCAGACGAATGGGACGAAACGATTCATACAAATTTGAAGAGTACGTTTCTCATGGTCAAACATACGATTCCTTATATGAAAGAAAACGGCGGGAGCATGATTATTACGAGTTCGATTAATGGTAACCGTACCTTCTCAAATTTTGGGATGTCAGCTTACAGTACTTCAAAGGCTGGACAGGTAGCATTTATGAAAATGGCCGCGCTTGAACTTGCACAATATCACATTCGAGTGAATGCTATCTGTCCTGGAGCTATCGAAACAAATATTGATCAGAATACAAATAAAAAGAAAAGTGTTGAAAAGATCGAAATTCCAGTAGAGTATCCTGAAGGGAGTCACCCTCTCGAGCAAACATCAGGAAGTCCTGAGCAAGTAGCGGATGTTGTCTATTTCCTTGCTTCTGATGCCTCCAGTCACGTTACCGGAACGGCGATGTACGTTGATGGAGCAGAATCCTTATTATGATGGCTTTTGAGCCCGGCGTATTGCCGGGTTTTCTCATTGACGAATAAAGAGATCCCACTTATCGTTAAGTGTGAGGTGATGGGAATGTTTACAAAAATGCACCATGTGGCAATTATATGTTCAGATTACGAACGCTCCAAAGCGTTTTATGTTGATACACTTGGACTGAATATAATAGAAGAAACGTATCGAGAAGAACGGGATTCTTATAAACTTGATCTTGCAGTAGGTGAGCATACGCGAATTGAATTGTTCTCTTTTCCGCAAGCACCTGAAAGACCGAGCTATCCTGAGGCAAGAGGATTAAGGCACATTGCTTTTGAAGTGATTGATCTAGAAGCGGCTGTTCAGCGACTCATGAAAAGGGGTGTGCAGTCCATTGAGGAAGTTCGAATCGATGAAGTAACGGAAAAACGATTCACTTTCTTCGCAGATCCAGATGGGTTGCCGATCGAATTGTATGAAAAGTAAAATAATTTAACAAAATAAGTTGATTCCTTCCAAATTCTGTGGCAATATAAATGATGAAAGCGTTTGCTCGTTCTCGGAAAAGAATCACTTCTTTTTTTATTTTACATATGCAAACGGTTTCTTACCTTTTACGAGTTTGTGCAAACGGTTTCGCATTTAAGTTATTAAGAGGGGGAAAAGGATGAATAGGGGTAAGCGTAGAAGACTTTCCTTGTTGCTGGCAATCATTCTCGTGGTGCAATTAATCGCTGGAGCCATTCCTGCAGCTCAGGCGGCAGAAGAAAGTCCTGTTATTGAAGGTTCGAGCGCAACGTTTGTTTACAAGGGAGACGGAAGTGAAAGTGAAGTTCTAGTTGCTGGTGATTTTACGAACTGGCAGGAGGGAGCACTTCCGCTTCAAAAAGGGGAAGATGATGTCTGGACGTTGACTGTGAATGATTTGTCGGACGGACAGCATCAGTACAAATTTATCGTGGGGGATGAATGGATGAAAGATCCTTTAAATCCAAATGGAAACGATAATAGCACATTTTTGATTGGGGAACCGACCGATGAACGCATCGTCACGCTTGTAGGCGATCTGCAGGATGAGATGGGTGCTGCGAAAGACTGGGACCCTTCTGCAGAAAAAACGATGATGGAAGCAAAGGGAAATGGGTTTTATGAAGTAACAGCCGAACTCCCAAAGGGTTCTTATGAGTACAAAGTGGCGATCAATCAATCGTGGGGAGAGAGCTATGGAGATGCTGGTAACAATCTTAAGCTAACACTCTCTGAACCTACGAAAGTAACGTTCTACTATCATGATGGAACGCATGTTGTTACAAACTCGACATCCTATTCACCAATTTCAGAAGAAAAGCAGCCGAGACTGGTTGGTTCGATACAGCCTGCGATTGATGCAGGTGCAGAGTGGAGTCCTGATCAATCGACTGCCATTCTAACTGACGATAATTTTGATAACGTGTATACACTGGCTACAAATGTTCCTAAAGGAAACTATGAATATAAAATTGTGCTTGGTAATGCCTGGGGAGAGGATTATCCTGGAGACAATGCTAAGTTGAATGTGCTTGAAAAGTCGGACATCACGTTCTTTTTCAATGCAGAAACAAAGGAAGTTAGCACAGATTACAGTGCCAAAGGATCTGACGGATCTGTAAATATGGCGGGGCTTCATCATGATTCATGGAAGCAAGCCTATCGTTCACCGTTCGGTGCGATTCAAGCTGGACAAGCTGTCACGCTTCGTCTTTCAGCGAAGAAGGATGATCTAACGAGAGCAGATTTCTACTTGAAGAATCAAAATACGGGAACGAGCAAATTAGTACCGATGGAGAAGGCAGCAACGAGTGATGGAAAAGACTTTTGGGAAGTTAGCGTAACCCCTGCAGAAAAAGGTCTCTACGGATACAAATTTATTGTACGCGATGGCTCTGCTAAAGCAGAGTATGGAGAAGATACGAAACAGGGTGCGGCAGGGAAAGCAGTCGATGCGAACGCTGAACTGTATCAGTTAACTGTCTTTGATCCAGGGTACAAAACCCCTGACTGGATGAAAGAAGCAGTTGTGTATCAAATTTTCCCGGATCGTTTCAATAATGGAAATTCGGATAACGATGATGCAAAGGATACTGCTAGAGGACCTGAACCAATCGAGCATCAGGATTGGAAAGAGCTTCCCGATAATCCAAGACTTGCAGATAGCGCAGATTACGATGGAGATGAAATCTGGAGCAATGATTTCTTTGGTGGCGACATTAAAGGGATTCAAGAGAAGCTAGATTATATCCAGTCACTCGGAGTGAATACGCTTTATTTAAACCCAATCGCGAAGGCGTCATCGAACCATAAATATGATGCAACCGATTGGAAATCGATCGACCCGATGTTCGGCACGCCAGAAGAATTTAAAGCATTCACCGATGAGCTTGAAAAGCGTGATATGCATTTGATTATGGATGGTGTGTTCAACCATGTTGGGGACGATTCGATCTATTTTGATCGATATGGCAAATATGATGTGGTAGGGGCATATGAATATTGGTCGCGCATATACGATTTGATGAATGAGAAGGGTCTTAGTGAAGAAGAGGCTAAGACAGAAGCTCGGAAACAGCTAGAGAAAGAAGGCCAAACATTCAACGACGAGTATGGCTTTCACAACTGGTTCAATATCAAAAATGAAAAAGTAGTCGGTGAAAACGGGAACGAACACTATGATTATCAAGGCTGGTGGGGATATGACTCGCTTCCTGAAATCAAAAGTGTTAGCGGCGACGCGGTCGACTATGACAGTGAATTAAACAACAAAAAGTTTGCCGATTATATTATGTATGACAAAGACTCAGCTTCTAAATCGTGGTTAACGAACGGAGCATCCGGCTGGCGATTAGATGTTGCGAACGAAGTAGATATGGAGTTCTGGCGCGAATTTCGTAAAGAATTGAAATCAAAGGCGATGGCCGGTGATGGCGCGACATTGAAAGAAGGGGAAGAGCCACTTATTCTCGGAGAAATTTGGGATGATGCTTCGAAATATTTCCTCGGCGATCAATATGATTCCGTCATGAACTATCGTTTTGAAGGTGCCGTTCTCGATTTCTTGAAAAACGGTAATGCAGCCAGTGCAGATGAGAAGCTGATGGCTGTTCAGGAAGATTATCCAGAGGAAGCTTTTCATGCATTGATGAACTTGATGGGCTCACATGATACGCCGCGTGCTATTTACCAGCTTGGTGGTGGAACGGATACGTATGAACGAGCAGAATTTGATCCGAATTACGATCATGAACTCGGAGTGCAGCGTCTAAAGCTTGCAGCTGTTCTTCAAATGGGATACCCCGGTGCGCCGACGATTTATTATGGTGACGAAGCGGGTGTAACAGGCTCCAAAGATCCAGATGATCGTCGTACTTACCCTTGGGGTAACGAAAATGCTAGTTTAGTGAAGCACTATCAAACTGCCGGTGCAGTCAGAACTGCGAATGCAAACCTTTTAGCATATGGAAAGATAACGACACTGCATGCAGAAGGCGATGTCTATGCATTTGCCCGTACAAGTAAAGACGGTGCAGCTGTCATTGCGGTTAACCGCGGCAATAACCCACAAACGCTTGAGTTTGATGTGAAAGATGTTGTGAAAAACAACATGGCATTTACAGATGGGCTAGCGAAAGAATACAAAGTAGCAGTGAATGATGGCAAGTTGAAGGTAACGATTCCTGCTATGACAGGGCGTATGCTGATTGCTGACGACGGTCAGAATTTTGAGCTTCCGAAAAAAGTTAGTGAGCTTAAGGCAAGCGCAGGCGAAGGGAGTGCGACGCTTTCCTGGACTGGAGATGCAGCGCAGTACAAAGTCTATCAATCTTCACTTCAAGGCGCGATGTACGAAGAGGTCACTGTAACCGATAAAACCTCTATCAAAGTGGATAGCTTAACGAATGGTCAAGCCTATTTCTTTGCGGTAACGGCAATCGATGAAGATGGCAATGAATCACTGAAAATGGAAACTGGAAAGGCAGCGATCCCTCATATCGAATGGAAGGACGGGAAGTATGAAATCGGTTCAGTTACAGCAATCGATGATCAGGTGCTTGATCTTTCGAAAACATTCAACATCGAAGCAGCGGTTAAGATTGAAGGTGCAACAGAGTCTGGCCTTGCAGAAGGTTTGATCGGCAAGCTTCAGGTGAAGCGAGGAGATGGTGAGTGGTCTGATATAACAGCTAGGTACACGGGACAGGGAGAAGAGAAAGAAACGTCTAATGTGTTCAAAGCAGATTTCCGTCCGATTGAGAAAGGGACTTACTTGTATCGTCTTGCATTCTCAACCGATCGTGGCGCCACTTGGAAAACAACGAATACAGAAGAAGTGACACTTTCACAGAATCAGGATGATACAGAAGCTCCTGCAACGGCGGTTAAGTTAGCGGAGCCACTGAAAGAATCTGGACAGGTGACGTTGAACTGGGCGCTTGAAGGAGCGGATCATCCTTATCTTCTAGCGATAGAACGGAATGGCGAAACGGTTGAACTTTTAGACAATGCGGATGCCGTTAGCTATACAGATTTCGCTGTCGAGAACGGAAAAACATATCAGTACAGAGTAGTGGCATACGATCAGGCTGGAAACCAGACTGCATCGAATGACGTGTCGATCACGCCTGATATTGTGATGGTCGATGTGACATTCAAAGTTCACGCACCGGATAATACACCATTGAGTGCAAAGGTTACGATGCCTGGTGAACAAAATGGTTGGAGCACGAGCGCGTGGGAAATGTCTCGAAATGGTGCGGTGTCTCCGGATTGGGAATTGAAAAAGTCATTTCCTGAAGGTACGATCTTAACGTATAAGTATGCGAAAGGCGAGTCATGGGATCAAGAAGGTCTTGCGGATCATACGCGTAACGACAAGTCTGATGATGACGTCAGCTACTATGGTTACGGAGCGGAAGGTACAGACTTGAAAGTGACTGTGACAAACCAGGGCAGTAATAAAATGGTCGTACAGGACGAAATTTTCCGTTGGATCGATATGCCGGTTGTTGTGAATTCTCCAGAGAATGACGCCGTCGTTGAAGGGGATACGGTCACATTTAAAGGAAATGCGATCAAGGAAGGGAACCTAACGATCAACGGTGAGAAAGTAACAGTGAACGACGATATGACGTTCACGCATGAAGTGAAGCTTAAAGATGGGGAAAATGAAATTGCGGTTTCAATCGCGCCTTCTGAAGAAAATAAATCTGAAATCTTTAATAATGATGGCGGGGCGATCGCGAAGAATACGAAGAAGTACACGTGGAAAGTAACGTCTAACAATGGCGAGGTCGAATCGAAAGAGCCGGTACGCTTATTCGGAGATAATCGCTATGCGACGGCTGTTGAAATCTCTAAAGAAGGTTGGGATCAAGCAGATACCGTTGTCATTGCAAGAGGCGACAACTTTGCGGATGCATTAGCCGGCGCGCCGCTCGCGTATAAGTTAGATGCGCCGATTCTATTGACGCGTGACAAGGGAATGGAGAAATCTGTGAAAGACGAAATCAAACGCCTTGGCGCAACAAAAGCGATTATTCTTGGGGGAACAGATGCTTTACCGAAGTTCATCACGTATCAGTTAGAAGGACTTGATCTGAAAGTAAAACGAATATATGGAGAAGATCGTTTTGAAACGGCTGCTAATATTCAAGCGAGCCTTGGAGGCGATCCTGATAAAGCAATTGTAGCAAGTGGATTGAATTTCCCGGATGCTCTTTCTGCAGCATCATACGCAGCAGAAAATGGATATCCAATTCTCTTTGCGAAGAAAGATGAGATTCCAAAAGCAACAGAGAAAGCACTTCGTAGCGTGGATGGAGCGATTGTTGCAGGTGGAGAAGCCGTCATCAGCAAAAAAGTATTTGGTGATTTACCTAATCCTAAGCGCTATGCGGGTGACAATCGTTTCGGAACAGCAGCTTCCATCGCTACAGAGCTTAATCCATCTAAGAAAGTCTTCATTGTAACAGGCATGGAGTTCGCTGACGCACTAACAGGATCAGTGCTTGCTGCAAAACAGGACGCAGCCATGCTCCTAGTAAAGCCGGATGAAATGCCGGGTGAAACGACGGAAGCACTAGACAAACTCAAAGCAGACACGTTTACGATCCTCGGTGGAACAAATGCGGTGAGTGAGAAAGTGGTAGAGGGATTAAAGTAGTGAAGCAGTGGGGGGGTCTGACCCCTCTAAAAGACAAAACTCCCAAAAGTGTCCGCCTCCAGCGGACACTTTTTTAATGCGAAAAAGACGCTAAATAGCAGTAAGCCTTTGTGTAGCAAGGGGTGAGGCGATGAGTGGTGTGAGGGGGGTCAGGTACGCACCTGACCCCCCATTAACGCAATTAAAAAATATTTCTGAATAATTTACAAATTAACTATTCCCAAATTCTTGAAACATGATATACTACATTTATCACCCCCGATATGGTAGAAATTCCCCATTTTCCTTACCAAAGGAGCAATTCGAATGGCTCGAAAAAAACGCCACTGGTTCCCAGGTGCAAAGTATCATATTATTTGCAGGGGCAACCGAAAAGCGGCACTGTTTGAAGAACGAATCGACAGACTGAAGTACTTTTTGTATTTAGAACAAGCAAGACAAGCATTCCCGTTTCACCTACACGCATACTGTCTCATGACTAACCATGTGCATCTCTCCATCGAAACCTTCGATCATCCCCCTGGTGAAATCATGAAAGTGATCAACTCCAACTATGCCAGATACTTCAACGACAAATATGAGTATACAGGACACGTTTTTCAAGGTCGCTACACGGCTGAGCTGCTCGACTCGATGATGTATGAAATTGATGTAAGCAAATATATTCACCTTAATCCAGTTAAAGCCCGGATGGTCACGAAGCCAGGGGACTATGACTGGAGCAGTTATCGCGCTTATTTTTCATACAAAAAAGATCCCCACGTCAATCCCGACTACATACTATCACTTTTTCAGAAACCAGTTAGGGAAGCTTATCAGCGATATGTCGAAAATAACGATCCATCTGCACCGCCTGATCTGCTTAAGCAATTGCCACAACCAAATGAGAGGAAAATCTATTTACTTTCCAATCTCCCGGAGTAAGCAAGGAGCAAGGATAAATTCAAACGAGAGAAAAATTAATCATGAAAGAGAAGTGAATGAATGGAGCATTGGATCTGGCTTAGTTCAATTCCTAATGTTGGCCCTGTTACCCAAAAGAAATTGTTGGCTGCATTTGGAACACCTGAACGAGTCTATGATGCCTCTTCTTCTGAGCTAAAAGTGAAAGGGGTTTCAAGGCGTGCGCGTGAAGCTTTGCAAGCTGCGCGTTCACTGGAGAGACCTAAGCAAATCCTTGAACTAGTTCAGCAAAAGGAGATCTGGCTTTTACCCCGAGATGACCCGCTATATCCGTACTATGCAATCGATGTTCCTGAATCACCGGTCCTTCTGTATTACAAAGGACATATCAATCCTATTTTACCGTCTGTTGCGATTGTTGGATCGCGGTCTTGTTCCAATGACGCAAGGCGTGCTGCTGAAGAGTTATCCTCTGCGCTCTCTGGCATGAACATCCCTGTCATTAGCGGTCTCGCGAAAGGAATCGATCGATATGCTCACATCGCCTGCCTCGCAAATTGTGGGCGACCGATAGCCTTTGTTGCGACTGGAGTCGATGATTGCTATCCGAAAGAGCACCGCTCGCTCTACGAAGCCATTATCGATAAGGGCGCTGTCATCTCCCAATATCCACCTGGCACAGCACCCACACCGAAGCAATTTATTCAGCGAAACGGACTAATCAGTGCTTGGTCAAGTCATGTTGTGATCATGGAAGCTGAAGTGAAAAGTGGTGCCATGACGACAGCTCACTTTGCACAGAAGCAGGCAAGAACATTACTTGCATATCCTAATCAAGATTCACGATTTGGACAGGGGACAAACTGTCTAATCGAAAACGGTATACTCCCTTATACTGGTCTTGATTCACTAGATAATCTATTAGAAATGCCAGCAGCTTTGAAGCGTAACTAGAAATTCTCGTTCCTTATTTCTCGAAATTCTAAATCTACCAAACCCTAAACAACGAATAGACCACGAAATATCCCGCGTTTTGATCCCTCAAGGATCTTCAAGATCATCACCCCCACTAGAGCATGATGGCTTCGAACCCATCAGGGATAGATGAAAAATAGAAGAAGATAAACCTGCCTCGCAACCACCTGATCGAGCCATCGATCAAGTGGTTTTTCTTTGTGTATAGCAAATGATTGAATAGGGGGTTCTTTTGACCTATCTATCGGTCAACTAGAAAAAGTTTAGTGAATTATGGATCTATCGTTATATAGTAATTTACCATTCGTTTACAAAATGAAAAGCAAAAACGAACCTATTAAGAAAGCTTTCAAGTGTCCTCCCCACGCGGACAAAACCGATTAAAATAAGAGTTTTGTCTTTAAGGGGGGTCTGACCCCACTCGATATGTAAGCGCAAACAATAATTAGACAATTTACGCGATTTTTACACATGTGGGTCAAAAGATATTGTATACTGACAATTGGTGGTACTCTCACCATAATTCGACTACATATCCAGGGGGAATGGAATTTGAAAAGAAGGTCAAAAGGTCGTTTAATTAGCTTGGCGCTAATTTTCTCAATGGTCCTTAGTTTTTTTGCGCTACCAGTTTCGCAGCTATCGGCATCTGCTGAAGGAGTAATTTCAGTTAGTGAAGCGATTGCCAACAATACTGGTAATGCAACGGTGGAAGGTTATATTATAGGAACAACTACAAGTAGTTCTTCGTATAACTTAGATGATGCAAATGGCGTAGAAACAAACATTGCCATAGCAGATTCTAACGATGAAACTCAAGCTGAAAACATATTACCAGTACAATTACCTAAAGGAACTCTTCGCGATGAGCTTAATTTAGTCGCTCATCCTGAAAACAAAGGTAAAAAGATCAAGATTACTGGAGACCTCGCAACTTACTTCGGTGTATCAGGATTGAAAAGCCCTACGGCATACACATTTGCTGACGGCACGACACCAGACCCTGACCCTGAGCCACAGCCACTCGAACTATTAACAATCAAAGATGCTAGACAAGTAGATAACGGAACAAAAGTTAAAGTCGAAGGAATCGCCACTGCAGCATTTGAAACAGGCGGTCAAATAAACCTATTTATTCAGGATGACACAGCAGGAATCATCATTCGCGCAGCTGGCATTACAGCTCAGCCAGGTGATGAAGTGACTGTTGAAGGATCAATGTCAGACTATTTTGGTATGCAGCAAATAACGACGAGCTCATCTGATGTTGCTGTCACAACAAAAGACAAAGGCATCCCGTCTCCTCAAGACCTAGTATCAACAGATCTTTCAGCAGAAAACGGTGAACAGCACGAAGGTGAATTCACTCAGTTTACTAATGTCACGATCAATTCAGTAGACAGCAATGGCAACTTCACTGCAGAAGACGAATCAGGTGAATTTGTTATCAAACCAAACGATAGCTCCCTTTTAGAAGTAGACAAAACCTATGAAATTTTAAAAGGCGTTATTGATTATAATTACAACGAATACAAACTCGTTCCACGCAGTGCAACAGACGTGATCGAAAAAGCTTTCTCTGTCACAGCTAGTCCTCAGGCTGGTTCTGTTATTAAAGGAACAAAGATCACGCTTGCAACAGCTGAAGATGGCGCAACAGTTCATTACACAACGGATGGCAGCGAGCCAACTGCAGCAAGCACAGAGTACACAGCTCCAATCGAATTAACTGAAAACACAACGATCAAAGCCGTAGCAGTGAAAGACGGTAAAACAAGTGAAGTCGCAACATTTGAGTACAGCGTACTTAAATCAGCCGATGGGATCAGCATCCATGACATCCAAGCAGCTGATCATACCTCTCCATATGAAGGAAAGGCTGTAACGAAAGTCGAAGGGATCGTCACAGCAAAAGACGGCTCGAACGCCTTTTACATGCAAGAGGAAAATCCTGACGACAATATCGCAACATCAGAAGGAATCTACGTTTACAAAAGCGGCGGCGCTGGCGTTGAAGTTGGCGACAAAGTGGAAGTAGATGGTCAAGTAAAAGAGTATAGAGAAGACGGTTATAGCGATGCAAAAGATCTTCTAACAACTGAAATTTCAGCATCAAACGTAACAGTCGTTTCTTCTGGAAATAATCTACCAGATGCAATCGTCATTGGAGACGACCGCACACCTCCAACGGAAAATATTGAAGATGACAACATGACTTCATTCGATCCTGAAACAGATGGACTCGACTTTTACGAAAGTCTTGAAAGTATGTTGATTGAAATCCCGGATGCAACGATTTCTGGTCCTATTGAGTACGATGAGTTACCAGTTTACGTGAACACAAGTGAAGATCAGCGTTTCTCACGTGCAGGTGGCCTTTTAATCTCACCTGAAGATTACAATCCAGAACGGTTGCTAATCGACGTTGATGGCATGGATATCGACGTAACAACAGGAGATAAGCTTGATGGTTCAGTTAACGGAATCGTCAGCTATGACTACAGCAATTTCAAAATTCGTCCGACTGGCACGTTCCCTTCCATTATTGAAGGAGATACCGAACGCGAAGTAACGAAAATCGAATCAAGCGAAGGCGACTTAACGGTTGCATCTTACAACATTGAAAACTATTACACTGGTGTTGGCGAAAGCAAAACAGGAAAAATCGCTGATTCCATCGTAAAGAACATGAAAACACCGGATATTATTGGTCTGATCGAAGTTCAAGACAACAATGGACCGACAGATGACGGTACAACAGATGCAAGTGAATCTTATCAAACAATCATCAAAGCAATTGAAGAAGCAGGCGGACCAACGTATAAGTTTGCTGACATTGCTCCAGCAGACAAAACAGACGGCGGACAGCCGGGTGGTAACATTCGTGTTGGCTTCATCTACAACCCAGAGCGCGTTGATTTTCCAGAAAAACCAGCTGGCGATGCGACCTCATCTGTTGAAGTGGATGAGAACGGACTAACGCTTAATCCGGGACGTATTGACCCAACGAACGAAGCGTTTGAAGACTCTCGTAAAGCACTTGCTGCAGAGTTTGAATTTAACGGTGAAAAAGTGGTCGTCGTGGCGAATCACTTCAACTCTAAAGGTGGAGATGGCGCATTGTTTGGTGCAGAACACCCTGTCGTATTAGGCAGTGAGGTTCAGCGCGTTAAGCAAGCTGCTATCGTGAATGGTTTTGTAGACGATGTCGTTTCAAGCATGGACGATGCAAAAGTGGTTGTTCTTGGTGACTTGAATGACTTTGAATTCTCTGCACCGCTCACGACTCTTGAAGGTGACGTCCTAACAGATATGATGAAGAAGCTACCATCTGAGCAGCGTTATTCTTACGTGTATCAAGGAAACTCTCAAGTACTCGATCACATTCTCGTTTCGAATAACCTAACAAAACGCACGATGATCGATAGCATCAACATCAATGCTGACTTCAGTGAAGAAGATGGCCGTGCAAGCGACCATGATCCAGTGCTCGTTAAGATTCAAATGGATAATCAAGTCGACCGCACAGCAGGAGAAACTCGTTATGAAACAGCGATCGAAATCTCGAAAAAGGGATGGGAAAGCGCAGATACGATCGTTCTTGCAAGAGGAGATATGTTCCCTGATGCCCTTGCTGGTGCTCCACTTGCGTACAAATACGATGCACCGATTCTACTCACAGAAAAACACAAGATCGATTCTTCTGTGAAGAAAGAAATTGAACGTCTAGGTGCGAAGAAAGCGATCATCCTTGGCGGACCTGACGCGGTTTCACCGTACGTAGAATATTCTTTGAAAGGTCTTGGACTTAAAGTAGAGCGTGTTGGTGGTGAGAACCGTTATGAAACAGCGGTTAACATTGCAGCTAAACTCGGCGGTTCACCAGACAAAGCTATTCTAGCAAATGCGTTTAACTTCCCAGATGCCTTATCTGTTGCATCTTATGCAGCACAGAACGGTTATCCGATCGTTTTGACGAATGACGATCAATTACCAGCCGTTTCGAAAAAAATTATGAAGGCAACTGAAGAACAAATCGTGGTTGGCGGGAAAGATGTCATTCATGAAGATATCGTTGACGGTCTATCAAACGCGATCCGTTATAGCGGAGAAGACCGCTACGCAACATCAGCTGCCATTGCAACGGTACTAACACCGGATGCAGATACAGCAATCGTAGCAACTGGTCTGAAATTCGCTGATGCTCTTGCAGGATCCGTTCTTGCTGCAAAAGAAAATGCAGCGATCTTGCTTGTGAAGCAGGAAGAAGTACCTGATGAAATTTCAGATGCCATCGAAGAAAACGACATTCATAATTTCCATGTTCTAGGTGGAACAAATGCAATCAGTGATCAAGTCGTGAATGAACTGAAAGCGAAGTAGTACTGATCATAGCTTAAAGGAAAAGCGGAATTATTCCGCTTTCCCTTTTCTATGAAACTAGGTCGTTTGTATTATTTATAAATTGTTAATATTGTGACGAATAGGTCCGTTAACCTAGTATTCTAGTATATAATGAAAACTGGGGATTATTTTCAACCAAAAAATTGAGTATCTGAAAGGGAAGGGATTACGTAAATGAATATGAAAAAACCTCTTTTCGGCGTTCTATCAACAGCTGCACTAGCAATGGGAATTGCTGCAGCGGCACCATCTACACCTGCAGAAGCTGCAGCTGGTGATTTCGATCTTACAATCATGCACACGAACGATACGCATGCGCATCTCGATAATGCACCTAGAAGACTGACAGCAGTGGAAGAAATTCGTGCCTCCCATGATAATACGATTCTATTAGATGCTGGAGATGTATTCTCTGGAACGCTGTTCTTCAATAAATACAAAGGTCTTGCAGACGTACAATTCATGAATATGATGAAATACGATGCGATGGTTCCAGGTAACCATGAGTTCGATGAAGGCCCTAAGACATTCTCTGAATTCGTTAAACAGACGAAATTCCCAATCGTAAGCGCGAATATCGATTATAGTAAAAACGCTGATCTCAGCCCGCTTTATAAAGACGAAATGGCGATGACAGGTGAAGACGGTACAATCTATCCTGCTGTCATTCTCGATGTGAATGGTGAAGAAGTGGGTGTGTTCGGTCTAACAATCGAATCGACTGATGAGTTATCAAGCCCGGGTGAAACCATCTCTTTCTTAAACCATCAAGAACAAGCTGAGAAAATGGTCAAGATGTTTGAAGAAAAAGGCGTTAACAAAATTGTAGCTCTTACTCACCTTGGTAAAAGCGTTGAAGTGAAGCTTGCTGAATCTGTAGAAGGCATCGATGTTGTAGTCGGTGGTCACAGTCACACGAAGCTTGAAGATGCAGTTGTTGTGAATGAGAACGAGGAACCGACACTTGTTGTACAAGCTAATGAATACAGCAAATACCTCGGTGATCTTGATGTAACGTTCAATGCGGACGGCGTTCTAACAGATTGGAACGATCAATTGCTTGATCTTAGCACAACCGAGGAAAAAGGCGGTTACGAAGCTGATCCAGAAGCACAAACTCTCTACGATGATCTCAAAAAACCACTTGAAGAAATCGAGAAGAAGGTTGTTGGACAATCTGATGTTTATCTAGACGGTAAACGCGACTCAGTACGTACAAGTGAAACGAACCTTGGGAACCTTATTACAGACGGTATGCTGTACAAAGCCCAGCAGTTCACAGACGCAACAATCGCGATCACAAACGGTGGCGGCATTCGTGAATCCATTGATAAAGGTCCAATTACACTAGGCGAAGTCCTCACAACGATGCCGTTCGGTAATAACCTCGTAACGCTTGATTTGACTGGTGAAGAAATTATCTCCTCTCTTGAGCATGGAGTGAGTGGAGTTGAAACTGTAGAAGGAAGATTCTCTCAAGTTTCTGGGCTTAAGTATTCTTTTGATAAAGACCTGCCTGTTGGTCATCGCATCCTTGATGTGAATGTGAAAACGGATAAAGGCTATGTCGATATCGATCCAAAAGCGATGTACACAGTTGCAACGAACGCTTATATCGCTGAAGGCGGAGACGGATACGAAGCAATGGGCAAAGCAGCAGGTGAAGGACGGATCAACCAGCTAAACTTCGTTGACTTTGAAGTGTTCACAGAATACCTTGATGAAATTGGTACGGTGAAGCAATCTGACGAGGCTCGTATTGTTGAAGCAGATGCTGAGCGTATTGAAGGTGAGACTCGCTATGAAACATCCGTGAAAATTTCTCAAGAAGGATGGAAATCAGCGGATACAGTCGTGATCGCTCGCGGAGATTCTTTCCCTGATGCCCTTGCTGGTGCACCACTTGCGTACAAATACGATGCGCCTATCTTGTTAACGGAGACAGGATCATTGAATCCGTTAGTAAAAGAAGAAATTAAGCGTCTTGGCGCTGAAAAAGTGATTATCCTTGGTGGTACAAGTGCTGTAAGTAACTATGTTGAATTCCAACTTGAAGGCATGAAGCTTGATGTTGACCGCGTATCTGGTGACAACCGTTACGATACTGCGTCTAATATTGCGGCATTACTTGGAGGATCACCGGATAAAGCCATTATCGCAAACGGAATGAACTTCCCAGATGCTCTTGCCATTGCACCTTATGCGGCAAGAATGGGCTATCCAATTTTACTAACAGAAGCCGACGACATCCCACAAGCAACGTCTAATGCGTTGAACGGTGTGAACGAATCGATTATTGTGGGTGGAGAACAAGCCGTTAATGGCGATTTGGATGATCTCCTTGGAGCGACTAGTCGCTATGCTGGTGAGAACCGCTTCGGTACTGCAGCTGACATTGCGAAGAACCTCAATCCATCTGCTCGTGTCTACGTCTCTACAGGCATGAACTTCGCTGATGCTCTTTCTGGTTCTGTCCTTGCAGCAAAGAAAAATGCAGCGATGCTCCTAGTTAAGCCAACGATGCTTCCGAAAGAAACATCAGAAGCCGTTGATGAAATCGAAGCTTACGACTTCCAAGTTCTTGGTGGAGAGAATGCTGTAAGTAACGATGTCGTTGATCAATTAAAAAAATAACGTAGAAAATCTGAAAGCGCGGAGGCTATCCGCGCTTTTTAATTTTGGATCTTTTCTAAAAGCTCTTTTCGTAAACATGTTTCGACAAGAGTAGGTAGGTGATCTCCGCTCCAATCAACTATGAAGTTTGTTTTTCAAAGATTTTTCTATAGAGAACCCCATATCACAGTTGATTGGAGCGGAAGGTGCTCGACTCCTGCGGGACTAGCGGGACAGGTGAGACCCCGCAGGCGCGATGTTCTTGCGCGCCGAGGAGGCTCAGCGCCCGCCCCGCGGAAAGCGAGCATCCTGGAGCGGAAATCAACCACTACTTTTATAGCAACCCTACGAAAACAGCTTTTAATTTTATTAACTAGCAGGGATTAAGGAAAAGATAGCTAATAATTATAGTTAGTCATTCGTTATAACGAATGGATTTAGGGGAGGGATCTGGTTGAAGATCGCGGGGAAACGAAAGATCAGTCCACTGTTGCTGTTACTTCTCGTCATCACCATGCTCGTACCAAATCAGACTTTGGCGATCGCTGATGTAGATGAAGAAAAGAATGCTGTTCATTATGCGGCGCTCGGAGATTCATTGACTGCTGGAATCGTTTCAAACAATACCCTGGGGTTAAGTTTTGCAGACTACATAGCTCAAGATCTTGAGCGGGTAGACTTGTTAGGAAGTTATGAGAAGCCTTATGCGGTGCCCGGAGCTACATCTGAGGAATTATTGAATAAACTAATGGAACCCGATATGCAGGTAAAAATAGCATCGAAAGATATGCTCACGATCACAATCGGAGCGAACGATTTTCTTGAAGTGTTAAGAACAAATCCAGAACGATTGAAAAATCCAAATGAGGTGACAAAAATACTCACTGAGCTTGGGGAAAATTACGGTTCGATCATGAAGATCATTCGCGGGGTCAATCCTTCCGCAGAGATCTATTTGATGGGCTATTACAATGGATTCTACGCCTTTCCTGAGGACCAACAGCGTCCACTCGTCCAACTAACGACCGCGGTTAATAGCATTATTAAACAAATCGCAACCGATTCTTTCAGTCACTACGTTCCGACATACGACGCAATTTCAACGGATTATACAACCTATTTACCTAATCCTCAGAATGTTCATCCCTCGCCAGCAGGATACATGGCGATCGCAGATGAATTCTGGAAACAAATAAAGCTTGATTTGCCGACGAATTCGACGCGCATAGCTGGCGAGAATCGCTATGAAACAGCAGTGAAAATATCACAGGCGGGGTGGGATTTTTCTCAGGCAGTCATCCTTGCTCGAGGAGATGATTTTCCTGATGCGCTTGCAGGCGCTCCGCTTGCATATGACTTGAATTCACCTATTCTCTTAACACATACGAATTCTCTTGATCAGATGGTAAAAGAGGAAATCGAGCGACTTGATCCTGAATTCGTCATTCTTCTTGGAGGGGAAAAGGCGCTTTCTCCAGCCATTAAAGAAGACTTAAGAAAAATGGGCATAGCGGTTGAGCGATTAGCTGGGGAAGATCGCTATGAGACGGCAGCAGAGATCGCGGCTAGTCTTCCTCATTCCGATAAAGCTGTTATTGCGAACGGAACGAAATTCCCAGATGCGCTCGCCATTGCGTCATATGCAGCGGAAAATACGTATCCTATCTTATTAGCGAAGAAGGATGAGCTCCCGAAAGCTTCGGCTAAGATGTTGAAGCAATATCCTGAAAGTATTGCTGTAGGGGGGACTGAAGTGATTTCGCAAAACCTCTTTGAGAAGCTCCCGAAAGCGACACGGTATGGAGGCAAGGATCGGTATGAGACTGCTTCGATCATTGCGATGGAATTAAATCCTTCGCATAAGGCCTTTGTTTCAACAGGTCTTGAATTTGCGGATGCGCTAACCGGTAGCGTTCTTGCAGCTAAAAGGGATAATAGTTTCTTACTCGTCCATCCAGATCAAATGCAGGAAGCGGTCATGGAAGCAAAAACGAAACTTGGAATCTATCACTTTACGATTCTCGGTGGACCAAAAGCGGTCAGTCCTTCCATCGAAAGGCAGCTTGTCGGTGTCGAATAGAATCCATCTAATATCCAACGGGATCAGCCTTTGAGCTGGTCCCTTTTCTATCAAACACCGACTAAAATATGCAGAATTATGGCAAATTTTAACTTGCTAATGGTAGACTTGTGAGAGATAAGATGAAGGAAGCACTGGAACAACTCTGGGGGGAAAATGATGAAGAAAAGTGCATACTGGCTTGGGATCATTCTATGTAGCGTCATGATGACGATGATCGTTTCGGGCAAGGCGAGCGCGATGCCCGCGCTAAGTGAGACGCAGGAACTAGCTCAGCCAACAGGTGAAACGTTCGATGCCACGTTAAAAGGCAATGAATACCTTCACTGGTGGATGACTGAAGATCAAGCTATTATTAAAATGGACAAAGACCAATACTGGTATTACGCACGCATTGTTGGACAGAATTTAGAGCTAACGAATGCCCGGTATGCCATTGATAAAAAACCTTCTGATGCGGCAGAGCTTGAAGAAGTAAGGAAACTTAATCCGACAGAAGGGTCGATCGCAAAGCAGAAAGAAATTCCGAATCCAGATGATCAAGTTGATCTGTTGAGCACGACCGGATCAGAGGAAACGCTCGTTTTATTAGTGGAATACAAAGATGCGCCACTCACCTATTCAGAAGCGGACTGGAGAAATCGCTTTTTTGGTGCAGGAGGCAGTACGCTTAATCATTATTACGATGAAGTGTCACAGGGGAAATTAGGATTCAAAGGGGCGATAGAATCGAGCGGTACAGCAAATGATGGGATAGTGAAGGTTTCACTCAATTCTTCTCACCCTCGTCCTGAGACTGCCTCCAACCCCGATAGCACCTACTCGAAAATGGTGAAGGATGCGCTACAAGCGTCCAATGCAAAAGTGAATTATGCGCAGTTTGATCAAAACAAAGATGGCTATCTTTCCTCTGAAGAGTTACATATCGTGACGATTGTAGCAGGCGGTGAAGCGAGCTATGGTGATACCGGGAAAGTTGTTTGGGGGCATATGTCTAGCTTGTACGAAAGCGAAGCACCCTTACTAGATGGTGTGAAAGTTGGCTCCTACAAAACAGGTGGTGGCTACACGATGTTTGGTGAGAAACATGGTGGGCATATGGCGACTGTCGGTATCATCGCACATGAAATGGGCCACGATCTTGGTTTGCCAGATTTATATGATACAGATGGATCTTCTGAAGGAGTAGGGATTCATAGTCTAATGGCAAGCGGATCCTGGACAACGCATAACAACCAATATGAAGGCACTTATCCGACTCACCTTGATCCATGGTCCAAAATGGTGCTAGGATTCACTCGCCCCATCGAGGTTCAAAATAACGGAGCGTATGAAGTGACGAATTTTCAATCGGATCGTTATTCCGTGTTGAAATTAAACACAACAGATGAATCCGAATATTTTCTAATAGAAAATCGCCAATTTAATGGATTCGATATCGGTTTAGCTGATCAAATTCCAGCGCCGGGCATCGCGATCTGGCATATTGATGAGCAGCAGCTAAAGAATCGACAAAACAACAATAATGAATCTCACAAAGCGGTTGATATTGAAGAAGCGAATGAAAGCCGACTCGGCTATCCCGAGCTTGATCAAGGGGAGAATTCCAACCTTTATTACGACCATTATTTTAGTAGAAATGGATATGCTCAGTTTACTAGTTCTACTGCTCCGAATAGTAGGGTCTATGATGGATCGAGTTCAGGTGTTTCGGTATCGGTACTCGATGCAAACAGTAATGCAATGACTGTTTCCGTCAAAGTACCAAGAGGCGAAGACCAACAGCCGCCGGTTTGGCCGAAAGATGCGAAACTAACAGCTTCCGAGGTCAAAAATGACACGATTACAGTCAACTGGCCGGAAGCGTCAGACGTTTCTGGCATTGCTTCCTATCTTGTTTACAAGAATGGTAGTGTCTTGAAGGAAGTAAATGCATCTACGAGAAAGCTAGCTGTTCAGGGGCTTGCAACTAACAAAGAATATTCGTTCAAAGTAGAAGCGATCGATAAGAAAGGCTATGCGTCAAAAGATGGACCGTCAGTTACCGTGAAAACGGCGGGGAAAACGATCGGTCGCATCGAAGGGCTGAATCGATTTGAAACAGCAGCAAAAGTGAGTAAAGAAACTTATGAGGAAGCCGAAACGGTTGTGATTGCAAGAGGTTTGGATTTCCCAGATGCGCTTTCGGGCGCACCGCTAGCGTATCAGCTGAAAGCACCGATTCTCCTTGCAAAGACAAATGATCTTCCAAAAGAAACAGCGAAAGAAATGGAGCGTCTAAACGCCAAGAAAGCGATTATTCTCGGAGGAGTCAACGCCATTTCACTCTCGACGGAAAAGGCGATTAACTCTCTCGGCGTTACGACAGAGAGAATTAGTGGCGAGAATCGATATGAGACATCTGCGAAAATTGCGAAGCGCATGGGCGGGAGCCCGAAGTTTGCGATCGTCGCCTACGGACTTAATTTTCCAGATGCGCTTGCGATTGCACCGTACGCGGCGCAGCATGGCTATCCAATCCTTTTAGTCGATAAAAATAAGATCCCTGATGCAACAAATCTTGCACTGAAAAACATTGCGGACACGCTTGTCATCGGTGGTGACCAGGTCATCACAAATAAGGTGTACCGTGATCTTCCTTCACCGGAGCGTATTGCAGGGGAGAACCGTTTTGAAACGGCAGCGCGAGTGAAAAAGACTTTTTATCCAGATGCAACAAAGGCTTATATGGCGACCGGATTTGGTTTTGCTGATGCCTTAGCTGGCTCAGTCCTGGCTGCAAAAGATGGTGCACCACTGCTGTTAGTAAAACAAAATGAGCTTCCGAAAGAGACGTCTGAGGTGATTTCTGGAGTAACGGAAATTAACTTATTAGGCGGACAGGCAGCGATTAGCGATAAAGTGAAAAATTTGTTGTATAAGTAGATATTCAGCATAAAAAAGTAAGAGATACAGGAAATTTGACCTGTATCTCTTATTTTTGTGAAAAAATAACAGGATAACACTTAAACTTTGTTGAATTATAGCCGATAGTATAGGCAGAGTGTCGATATATGTGACAGCAACTTAATTGGAATGAGGAGGATCTGGATGCAACCTTCATTGGTCAAGAAAGCAATAACTGGTTCTGCGCTTGTAGCTGGAGTGATGTTTGTTCAACCTGATGGTGCAGAAGCAGCGTTTGGAGATCAAGAGCTTAAGCTAGGCATGAATAATCAGGATGTGAAAGAGCTACAGGATGTACTGAAGGCAAAAGGGTATTTTACATACCACACCTCAACAGGGTACTACGGTCCAATTACAAAGGATGCAGTTAGCCGCTTCCAACAGGCAGTAGGGTTGAACGTAACTGGTGTCGCAACGACGGATACCCTTCAGAAGTTAGGGAAAAGTTCGGTAAGTAAATCATCATCAGCTTCTTCATCTTCATCTATTCTGCAGGTGGGTTCACGTGGACAACAAGTATCGGATATACAGACGAAGCTGAAAGCAAAAGGCTATTATTCTTACAATGTTGACGGAATTTATGGTCAGATCACAAAGAAGGCCGTGCAGGACTTTCAACGAGAAAAAGGGCTTTCTGTAACCGGTAAAGCGGATGGTGCAACGATCAATGCTCTGGAAGCAGCTAGCTCATCTCAGTCAGAATCGAAACCATCTCCTTCATCATCAGCGGACATTTCAGTTGGAATGCGTGGTGGCGCAGTTACTGATCTTCAAACGAAGCTGAAAACAAAAGGCTATTATACATATAACGTGGATGGCATTTTTGGACAGATTACAAAGAAAGCCGTGCAAGATTTCCAGAAAGCAGCAGGGCTATCACAAACAGGTATAGCGGATGGTCAGACGGTAGCGGCTCTATCAAAGAGTGAGGAAGCAGCAAAGCCTACAGCGAGCGGGCTCACGATTGGTTCACGAGGCGGCTCCGTCACTAATCTCCAGCAAATGCTGAAAGACCGTGGTTATTACTCGTATAACGTGGATGGTATTTTTGGTAGCATCACGCAAAAAGCAGTAAAAGAGTTTCAAAGTATCGTAGGGCTACCAAAGACAGGCGTAGCGGATGACAAAACAATCGATGCGTTGAAAAAGAGAAGTAATCAGACGACGACGGTGCTCAAAGTAGGATCGAATGGAAATGCTGTGACAGATTTACAGAATAAACTTAAAAAAGCAGGAACATTCCACGTTGAGGCGACAGGCTATTTCGGACCTGTAACTGAGAAAGCGGTCAAGGACTTCCAGAAAGCAAAAAAGCTGCAGGTAACAGGGACTGCGACGAAAGAAACAATGGATGCGCTTGACGGCTTAACAGATAAAGTAGTGACTGCCCCTGCACCTTCAACGGGTGAAGATCACGGCGATCTACTAAAGAATGGTTCCACAGGATCACTCGTTACAGAACTTCAGTCGAAGCTAAAAGCAATCGGCTTGTATAGTGGACCGCTTGATGGTGACTTTGGAAATGGAACAGAGCAAGCCGTTAGATCATTCCAATCTCGCAATAAGCTGACCGTTGACGGTATCGTTGGTCCTTCGACGTGGGGAAAACTCAAGCAATCCACTGGTTATGAAGGGAATAACAATAGCGGAAGCGGAAGTTCAAATTCAAGCTTCAGCGTGATGGACTTGATCGCTGATGCGTCTGTATACATAGGTGTACCGTATGTTTGGGGTGGAAATACCCCGACACAGGGCTTCGACTGCAGCGGTTTCCTCGTCTACGTGTTTAACAAACAGGGCGTTTCACTCCCAAGAACGATGGCACAAATATGGAACGTGACAACACCGGTGAGCTCACCATCTGTCGGTGACATCGTCTACTTCGAAACATATAAGCCAGGTGCGTCCCATGGTGGCATCTACATCGGCAACAATAAATTCATTCATGCCGGATCTTCCTCTGGCGTAACGATCAGCGACCTAACTTCGAGCTATTGGGCACCGAAGTATTTAGGGGCGAAGAGAGCGCAGTAAAGAGGCGGGTGGGGGGTCAGGGGGTCAGACCCCCTAAAAAGACAAAACAAACAAAAGTGTCCGTCTACGACGGACACTTTTGTTGTATAAAGAAGGGATGAAACCCTCTACAAACCGTATTAGTAATAGTGCTTTCCACCATATAATGAGAGGAGCGGGGTCGGAGAGGTACCTGACCCCCCACAAATGACCCCATCACAAAGGAGATGACGCCATGTTTCAACTCTTTCTTATTTTGCATATTTCTGCTGGATTTAGCGCTTTGCTTACGTTTTGGCTCCCGCTTGTTTTGAAGAAAGGGGGAAAGTGGCACATTCGAATAGGATGGTTTTTTGTTGCTATGATGGCGATCGTGAGTGTCACTGCAACGGGAATGGCTTTTCTTCGTATTTTCATACAGTCGGATACGACACCAGAGCGGTTCTCATTTTCAATCTTTTTGCTCTTTATCGCAGTTCTCAGTTCATCGACCGCTTATTATGGTTTGCGCGTCTTACGTTTTAAACGCAAAGCGCATCAACATCATCACTTCGGAGATCTAGCATTCTCCTGTTTATTATTTCTAGCAGGGTTTTCTTGCTCAGTCTATGGTTTCACCTCAGGCAATACGCTGATCTCTTTTTTTCCATTTATCGGTATATTTCTAGGTCTCGGACAATTGGCCTACTGGCTTCGACCGATGCCCTATAAGAACAGCTGGTTGCTCGAACACATTCAAGGTATGATTGCTTGCTCTATCTCAACGGTGACGGCTTTTACTGTATTTGGTGCACCACGTTTATTAGGAGGAGGCTTTCGCAGCATTTACCTGTGGATCCTTCCAACGATTGTTCTGGTGCCGCTTATTTTTTATTTCAGCCGTAAGTACCGGATCGCGAAATGATGACGTGTCTTTCACTCTTAAAAGATAAAACAAAAGCAATGTCCATTCACAACGGGCGTTGCTTTTGTTTTTGGATATTAGGGTGGGGGGTCGGAGAGGTACCTGACCCCTTAGTGCTTAGTGCCTATAAGAATAATTCTGGATTTTTACCAAAATCCACCATGGAATCCTCCTAATCTGCTATACTTCTAAAAGATGGAAAGGGGAGAATATATTGAAAAAAGGATTAATTCGTACGGTTATTACATTTCTTTTAATTGCAGGGGTATGTAATGGTTTATCTTTTTTAACTGGTGCCATTTCCGTGAATGCAGATGAATATTCTTATAACGAGATTAGTGACATGTTAACTGAGGAAGCGATTAAGAGAGAGATTCCACCAGAGGTTGCGAAGGCGGTAGCTTTAAAGGAAAGCGGCTGGGAGCAAAGTGCTATGAACGAAGATGGCGATGGTGGAATTGGTATCATGCAGGTTACTAATGCACCAGAATCTGAAAAAGAACAATTAAAAAACAACATTCGCTATAACATCCAGCAAGGTCTGGATAAACTGAACGATAAATTTGAAGGTGAAAGCGGTAAACTACCGACAATAAATGATAATGACCGTGATGTGATTGAAAGCTGGTATTTTGCAGTACTTGCATATAATGGTCAGAAGCAAGTGAATAGCCCAATATACAAAAACAAAGATGATGAGAAGTTTGGAGAACGAAATCTCAAAGCTTATCAAGAGGAAGTATTTGAGTATATCTATCATAACAGTCTTTTAGTTAGTGAAAGAAATTATGAGCCAATTCCATTTGGTTTTCAAGTAAGTGATTTTAAATACAAAACCAATGACGCGAGATTGTATTTTGATACTTCCCACTATGAGTTACCTGAAGAAGCGCTTCATCATTCAACACAGTCATTTGAAGAAAATAATATTGTGTTCACAGCGGAAGGAGCAAAATTTCGTGAAGGACCTTCTACTGAAGCTACCCGACTTAAAACAGCAAATGGGCGTGAAGTTGTAACTTTACTAAGTGGGCCACTCAGTGATAAGTCGAATGAGTATAACAAAGAAGTCACAAACAACTATACTGAAATGCCGCTCCATCATCTTGCATGGTATCAAGTTAAGCTTAAAGATGGAACGAAAGCATACATCGCATCTGCTGATTTGTTACCTCTAATTCACCGTTTATCTGGTGAAGATCGCTATGAGACATCAGTTGCAATCTCTCAAAAAGGCTGGCCGAACGGAGCGGACACTGTCGTGTTAGCTAGAGGTGATGCTTTTCCGGATGCCCTTGCTGGAACACCGCTTGCTTACCAGGAAGATGCACCCTTACTATTAACAAAAAGTAAGGTTTTAGAATCTTCAACTAAGAATGAGCTGAAGCGGCTAAACGTTAATAAAGTTATCATTCTAGGAAGTGAAAATGCCATTTCTGAGAAAGTGGTAAAAGAAATTAAAACGATTAACAAAAACATAACCTTTGAACGTTTGGGTGGTGAGAACCGCTATGATACAGCAGGAATCATTTCAGCCAAGCTTTCAAGTGATACAGCAGTTCTTGCTTATGGACACAAATTTCCTGACGCCTTATCAATTGCCCCTTATGCTGCAAAGAACGGGTATCCAGTATTCCTAACAGGTATTGATGGTGAACTTGCTAAGGAAACAAAAGCAAAAATTAGTGGCTTCGATAAAGTTATTGTAGTTGGCGGTAAAGATGTTGTCAGTGATAATGCTGTACAAGGTCTAGACTATAAGCGATATTCAGGGGAAGATCGTTATAAAACGAACCTTGATATAAATAAAAATTTAAAGATGGGGAACAACTTAGCATACTTAGCGACTGGAAGTAATTTTCCTGACGCTCTTTCTGGAGCAGTTCTCGCAGCAAAGAAAGATGCACCACTTTTCTTATCACCTAAGCCGGGCCCTGGTCAGGATCTAACTGAAGATACAGTTACTCTACTGAAAGAACAATCTTTCGACCAATTTGGTCTATTTGGAGGGAAAGACGTTCTTGATGTAGAAGAAGATCTTTTAGATGTGATATTAAGTAGATAAAGTTTAGAAACGAGAGTGGACAAAGTCTAGCTCTCGTTTCTCTTTGTATTAAAGGGGGGTCAGACCCCCACCCAAGTAAAGGAGTGAAGCGTTAATGAACATTGCAGGAAAATCACTCGAACAGTGGAAAGAGACGTACCCATTAATAGAAGAGATTCTTGAACTGAGAGAATCGCTCTGGAAGAATCAACAAAAGGGTAATGCTTCTTACAATGGTACGTTGACGATGCAGGACATCCGTGAAGCTAAAGGAGTGAAGCGTTAATGAACATTGCAGGAAAATCACTCGAACAGTGGAAAGAGACGTACCCATTAATAGAAGAGATTCTTGAACTGAGAGAATCGCTCTGGAAGAATCAACAAAAGGGTAATGCTTCTTACAATGGTACGTTGACGATGCAGGACATCCGTGAAGCTGAAGCAACGACTGAACCGGTTCGCACCCTATTTCCAAAAAGTTTTCCCTGAAACAAACGGTATCATCGAATCACATGTAACCGAAATTCAATCAATGAAGAAAAAGCTCGCAAAGGAAACGAACACACTCATGCCAGGACGCCTTCTCCTAAAACGAGACGATAGACTGCCCATCGCTGGAAGCATCAAGGCACGCGGTGGGATTTATGAAGTCATCAAGCATGCCGAAAAGCTCGCAACTGGACATGCTCTCTTAAGCAAAAGTGATGACTACTCCGTTCTTGCCGATAAAAAATTCACCGAGTTCTTTTCTGCCTTTTCCATTACAGTCGGCTCAACCGGTAACCTGGGATTAAGCATCGGGATCATGTCCGCAAAACTTGGCTTTAAAGTGACGGTACATATGTCGAGCGATGCGAAGCAATGGAAGAAAGACCTTCTTCGTGAAAAAGGCGTCAACGTCGTTGAACATCAAGCAGACTACAGCATTGCGGTGGAAGAAGGGCGGAAGGAATGTGAGAAAAAGCTGACGTGTCATTTTATTGATGACGAGAATTCGAAGGATCTTTTTCTTGGATACGCTGTTGCGGCACTTCGACTAAAGAAGCAGCTGGATCATATGAACATCACAGTTGATGAAGAGAACCCACTGAACGTTTACCTTCCGTGCGGAGTAGGAGGTGGACCGGGTGGAATTGCCTTCGGACTCCATCACGTGTTCGGTGACCATGTTCACTGTTATTTTGCAGAACCGACGCATTCTCCATCCATGCTACTCGGATTGATGACTGACCTGCATGAGAAGATATCGGTTCAAGACTTCGGGATCGATAACGTGACAGCTGCTGATGGTCTAGCAGTCGGACGTCCGTCTGGATTTGTCGGACGCGTCATCAAACCGATCATCGATGGCGTTTATACGGTGTCAGACGAGCGCCTGTATGAGATGCTTCGTTCGTTGTATGATACGGAGCGCATTAAGCTTGAACCCTCTGCACTCGCAGGAATGAGCGGTCCAATCATGACCGCAGTAGACGGAAAGAGTGCACCCGGTACGCATCTCGTCTGGGCAACAGGTGGGAGCCTTGTTCCTCAGCGAGTGTGGGAAGAGGATTATAAGAGGGGAGTATAAAAGTGGGGTCAGGTGCGAGCCTGACCCCCTTCAAAGACAAATGCCCGCATATCGTGGACAATTCCTTTATTTGTAGGATTTCTATTCCATTTTGAAACATTTGAACCCCTTTAACCGTAGTTATCAATAGGTAATGATGGTAAATGCTGTATGACGGTAATAGAGGTAAGGGAGGCATGAAAGTGGAAGCGATTGTTGAGCTTTTAGGAATTGTGGTTGAATTTATTGGTTGGGGAGAGCCGCCAGATGGGCAGCGGATTGAAGCGAACATCGCTGCACTCATGTCATTTAGCTGGTTTGCAGAGCTTGTCGAGAAACCACAATATGATAAGTTGGTGCAGGAAAACCCATCAGTACGGTATGTGATTGGGAAAATGCGAATGAAGAAGATGAAGAAATCAGTGATGTACGAGGAGCGGAAAGAGCGGAAGTTGAAGAAGGTGCTTAATAAACAGTTAGGGGGTCAGGCTCGCGCCTGACCCCACCAAAAGACAAAACCACAAAAAGTGTCCCTCACACAGGGACACTTTTTACGGTTTGTTGAAGCTGTTAGCTGCTTCGAAGCCTTATCAGTAAAGAGTTTGTGCGGGATGAATAAAGGAGGGGGTCAGGTACGCACCTGACCCCCATCCCCACCCCCTCCCCCCTCCGCTTTTGACGAATTCCCCTCGATAAAATATGATGAATGTAACTTTGCGACGGTGGAGAATAAACGAAGGTTAGGGTGTTTCTGTTGAAACTATTAATGGTGGAAGATGATAAGACGATTGCATCTGGTCTTGAATATTCGTTGCAAAATGAGGGATATGAGACAATCGTCTGCTATAACGCTGAGTCGGCGAGGGAAGTGCTCACAGGCCAATTGAATGACATCGAGTTGTGTTTATTTGATTTATCTTTGCCAGATGGAAGTGGGTATGATCTTTGTGAATTTGTGAAGAAACGAAGTGATAAACCGGTTATTTTTTTGACGGCATTTGATGATGAAGTGAATGTTGTGATGGGTCTTGATATGGGAGCGGATGATTACATCACAAAGCCGTTTCGAATTCGTGAGCTACTTTCAAGAATCAAGTCGGTTTTGCGTCGTTACAATAAGCAACCGCAGCCGCAATCCACTAACATCATCACGATTGAAGATATTCGCATCAATACGCTAGAAGGTAAGGTATACAAAAAAGGGGATGAAGTTCTCCTAACGGCTCTGGAGTATAGGCTATTCCTGATTTTTGCCACTCATATCGGTCAGGTTTTAACGAGAAATCAGCTATTGGAACGGATTTGGGATGTAGCTGGTGATTTCGTGAACGACAATACCTTAACCGTCTACATCAAACGTCTACGAGAAAAGCTAGAGGATCAGGCGCAGAGCCCGAAGATTATTAAAACTGTGCGCGGTTTCGGCTATAAGGTTGGTGATTGAGTTGTTGCGCAATCGAGAAATCCAACTTCTTCTCCTCGTTTTATCCGGAATCATGCTTCTTTCAACTGGACTTGCGGCGGCCTTCCTCTCTTTTCAAGCGGCGCTCGTAACGCTGATCACGTCTTTAGTGCTCGTCAGCTGCTTTGTGACCTTTACGAGATGGCGGTATCGAGAAATCGAGCGGCTTTCCGGTTACTTACGACAGATTAGTAGTGGCAATTATACGTTAGATGTTAGAGATAATCATGAAGGTGAGCTTAGTATTTTAAAGAACGACATCTATAAAGTTACGATGATGCTTTCAGAGCACCGCACCCTTTTACAGGATGACAAAGTGAAGCTAACCAATGCCATCTCAGACATCTCTCATCAGCTGAAAACACCGCTAACCTCCATGCTCGTAATGGTTGACTTAGTCAGTGATCCAAATTTAGATGAGTCGAAACGAGTGGAATTCACCCATAACATTCGCGTTCAATTAGAAAGAATCGAATGGCTTGTCTCCTCTTTGTTGAAGTTATCCAAAATAGATGCCGGGACTGCTGCATTTAAAAAAGAGACGATTCCCGTTCACCAGGTGATTCAAAAAGCAGTAGAATCCATCCTGATCCCCATTGACATCAAACAGCAAAATCTAAACATAACTGGAGATGACAGGATCACATTCAGCGGAGATTTCAACTGGACGTCTGAGGCGCTTCTGAATATTTTAAAAAACTGCGTGGAGCATACCGATGAGGGCGGAACGATTTCGCTCTCCTATTCTGAAAATCCGTTGTATACCGAAATCATGATAGCAGATAATGGCAAGGGCATTCCGAAAGAAGATCTGCCGTATATCTTTAAGCGATTTTATAGGGGCAAGAATGCTGGAGAAGATAGCGTGGGGATTGGCCTAGCGATGGCGTACAGCATCGTCACAAGTCAGAACGGCGATATCGAGGTAACGAGTGATAAGGGTTCGGGTACAGTATTCAAGGTTAAATTCTATAAGCAAGTGGTTTGAAAAACACCAGAGACTCTTAGGTGACTATTCTGTCACCTAAGAGTCACTTTAAAGTCATTTTAGGCAGATAAACTGAAGGTACATTAAATTTATGGGGGAATCTGCAATGGATATTTTACAAATAGAGCATCTGTCTAAAGTGTATGGCAAAGGGGAAACCGCTGTGAAGGCGCTCGATGACGTCTCGTTTACAGTCAGTAAAGGTGAGTTTGTCGTGATCATCGGGCCATCTGGTTCGGGAAAATCAACCTTATTGCATCTACTAGGTGGCGTGGATCGTCCGACAAGCGGCAATGTTCTCGTAGATAATACGAACATCTATCAACTCGATGAAACACAGCTAGCCATTTTCAGACGAAGGCAAATCGGCTTGATCTATCAGTTCTATAATTTGATTCCTATTCTAACGGTAGAAGAGAACATTACCTTGCCGATGCTACTGGATGAACATAAGGTGGATCAGAAACAGTTCGACAATATCGTCGGTACGTTAGGATTAAAGAATCGTCTGGGGCATTTGCCGAATCAGTTATCAGGAGGACAACAACAGCGTGTCTCAATAGGGCGAGCCCTCATTAGTAACCCTTCGATCATGCTAGCCGATGAGCCGACTGGAAATCTGGATAGTCAAAACAGCAGCGAGATTATGGAGCTGCTGAAAATGTTTAATAAAAATTACAACCAAACGCTTATTGTGATCACGCATGATGAGCGCATCGCCTTACAAGCTGATCGAGTGATTTCGATTGAAGACGGGAGGATTGCCAAAGACGAGGTGATCCGTCCATGAACATCGTTAACAAACTGACCGTCAGGCATTTGAAGGAGAATAAAAGAAGAACGCTGGTCACCATCATTGGTGTCATTATTTCCGTAGCAATGGTTACGGCTGTCGCGACACTGGGTGTATCGTTCATGGATCTCTTACAACGGCAGTCGATCGCGACGGATGGCGAGTGGCATGTGCAATATGAGAACGTCGATTCCGATCAGGTAGAAGCGATCGAAAGCGATGACTCCACTAAGACTCTGGTCCTCGCAAACGATGTCGGTTATGCCAAATTAGATGAAGCGAAAAATGAAAGCAAACCTTATTTGTTTATCAAGGAATACAATGAGCAGGGGTTCAAAAAGTTCCCGATTGAAATAAGCGAGGGACGATTGCCACAGGAAGACAATGAGATCGTGTTGTCAGAAGAGGTAGCGGCGAATTCAGGTGTGAAACACGAGATTGGCGATCAAATTACACTAGACATTGGCGAACGCCATATGGAAGGTGTGGAACGTTCTTTTTCTCAAAACGATCCCCTGCAATCGGATGCGGAAGGCACAAGTGAGTCGTTAGAAAATCAGGCGACAAAGACGTATACGATCGTAGGGACAATCAATCGTCCTACATGGGAACGACCATGGGCACCTGGTTATACAGCGATTAGCTATGTCGACCAGGGTCTCATGAACAGCAAGGATCATGTCGATGCTGTTGTCGTTTTAAACAAAGTGAATCGGTCCCTTTATAAGCATGCAGAAACGCTAGCGAACCAAAACAATATTGAAAAGGTGACGTTCAATGATGAATTACTTCGCTACTATGGAGTGACAGATAAAGATAATCTGTTAAAAACCATTCTACTTTTAACAGGCATCATCATGCTTGTCATCATTATCGGTTCTGTAGCGTTGATCTATAATGCTTTTGCGATCAGTGTTTCGGAACGATCCAGACATTTAGGAATGCTGTCGAGCGTTGGTGCGACGAAACGTCAGAAGCAAACGTCGGTCTTTTTTGAAGGAGCGTTGATCGGCGTGATCAGTATTCCGATCGGCATTCTTGCTGGTCTCGCTGGTATGGCGGCGACGTTCATGTTCATTAACGCTTTTATTGAAGGGGCTCTTGGGACTACCGAGAAGCTTCAGGTGGTAGTGACACCTGTATCGATTATCGCCGCGTGCGTGATTTCGATCATCACGATCTTTATTTCGTCTTATATGCCAGCACGCAAAGCATCGAAGATTTCTGCGATCGATGCGATCCGGCAAACACAGGATATCAAGCTATCAGGCAAAACAGTGAAAACATCGAAGCTCATACGAAAATTGTTTGGGATCGAAGCTGAAATTGGATTGAAGAACTTAAAACGCAATAAAAGAAGATACCAGGTGACCGTCTTTTCACTTGTTATCAGCATCATCCTTTTCTTATCAGTCGCTTTTTTCACGTCGAATTTAGAAAAGTCCGTTGAGCTCTCTCAGCAGAATATTAATTTTGATATTCAAGTAAGTGGAAACAAAGTGGACAAAGAGGAACTTGAGTCGTTTACAAGGCTTAAGAATGTAACAAAATCCAGTTTCATCAAGGAACTGAACTTGAGCACCTACGTCGATCCGGCGAATCTTCCAGAAGATTTGGAAGAAAATGTTCAACAGGACGAAAGTATCCTTAAAGATGGCAAATACCAATACTATACAGTTTTACATGGATTGGATGAACAGAGCTTTAAAGCCTACGCGAAAAAGGTAGGCGTCGATGTGGAGAAGCTCCAGGATCAGGAGAACCCAGTCGGCATTGTCATTGAGAAGATCTCCTATCTGGATCCAGAGACAAGTCAATTTAAAGAAACCAAATCCATTAACACCGAACCGGGGAAAATCATCAACCTCTATCCTGAAAACTATGAAAACAAAAACGAAAAAGTATTAAGCAACATTGAAGTCGGTGCCTTAACAGATGAAGTGCCGATGGGTGTGAATACATCTGGTATCGGTGGATTTGATGTCATTGTTTCTGAGGAAACGATGAATCAGATGATCGATAAAAGCGTAGAAGAACAGGTGCAGACCTCTGTCTATTTGAACAGTTCAGATCCGATGGCAACCCAAGAAGCGATTGAAGACGGGAAACGAACAGATCTGTATGTCTATAACGTCTTTCAAAGTAGACAGCGCGACCAGCAGCTGATCATGTTCATGTCGGTCTTCACGTACGGTTTTATCACGTTGATCTCTCTCATCTCCATCGCGAATATTTTCAATACGATTTCAACAAGCATTTCACTTCGAAAGCGTGAATTCGCGATGCTGAAATCTGTTGGAATGACCCCTAAAGGGTTTAATAAGATGATGAACTACGAGAGCATCTTCTATGGCATGAAGGCGATCCTTTATGGGCTCCCAATCAGTATAGGAATCATGTTCCTTATGTACCTGTCATTTAGAAGTACGTTCGTCTATGGATTCACACTTCCGTGGATGAGTATCCTCTTCGTAATCATCGCCATCTTCCTCATCGTAGGAGCAGCAATGTTCTACTCAATTAAGAAATTAGAGAAGAACAACATCGTCGATACGTTGAAGCAGGAGAATGTGTGAATATTTGAGGGGAGGGGGTCAGGCGCGCGCCTGACCCCCTCAAAAGACAAAAAGCCGCAAAAACGGCTGAAGTGTCTACCATAGGTAGACACTTCAACTTCCAATCATCCATTGCGGGGTAATATAGAACTAAGCTAGTCGTGTAATAACAAGGTGTGCTGAAACAGGTCTTGTACCTCCGGCAATTGGCGTTATCGTTAGTGCCGTAGCGTTACCAGCAGGGTTTCGAACCGTAATTATTGAGTTAACCAATGTTGTTTGAACGAGCGCCGTCCCAACGAGTTGAGAAGTACCCGTCGCTCTACCGACAACAGTATAGGCAAGGTCAGCACCATTTAGAGTTAAGAGCAACTGGCCAGCTTCATCCACGCTTACTTGAAACAAAACTTGATAAACACCAATTGATGGTAGGAGGAATGTGGTGTCAGCAGTACGTACAATCGTTCCACTAGCAGGTCCATCTTGAGGAAAAGCTACATCTGTACCTGGTGCAACGGTTGCTGCATTATCAGGAGGCATCAATGCAAAAAAGTCTGCGAATTCTAATACGCCTGGTACTCCTGGGATTCCCTGAGGTCCTTGTGGCCCCGGAGGTCCTGGAATCGCTGGGCAATTGATACAAGAACATTTACTTTTATTTTGGTAACATTTATTGCAGCGATTACTTCGATCATATCTGTCATATCGATCATATCGGTCATCACATCTGGAAATGTTAATCACCTCCTTTAATTGGAATACTTTTCGATATATAACATATTATGTAGACGACCCCTCTTAAGTGTGGGGAGTAGCTGTGTTTGGGAGTCTATTTATTGCTGTGTGGGGTCAGGTGCGAGCCTGACCCCACAAAAAGACAAAAGCAGAAAAAGTGTCCCTGGCTGAGGGACACTTTTTCTGCTTTTTTGAGTCTGCAAATACCTTCGAAGCCTTAACGATAAAGGGTTTTAAGCGTTCATAAAAGGGAGGGGGTCAGGTACGCACCTGACCCCCCAATCGCTCCCCTCCTCCTCTTCACACCGCTTCCGCTCTCATCCTCCGCCCACGCACTTCGCGATACACTTTCCAGATGACAAAGACTCCAAGGCCGATGATCAGGATGTTCAATGTATAGGTGAGCTGCACTGGCTTTACCCCGTTCACGAATATCCCGAAATAGCCCCACAAAAACACAATAGGGTAGATGAGGTCATCGTTATAAAGGCTGAAATAAACCGCTAGTCCTGCACCGATAATGAGCATGATGATCGTCCATGCGAGTTCATTCAATCCTAAGATCAATTCAACGCCATTCCCTCTTGCGACTATAAACGCATCGACAATGGTCGCGATCGAGGTCCAGGCAAGATAGAAAGAAAAGGGGATGCTAAAGAAAGAAGACCGTTCGGGATTACGCGTAATCATCGCATAAAGGATGGAGAGCGTAATCAAAGATCCAGCGATAAAGAAAAGTGCTCCTGTGCCTCCAACAAGAACCGAAGTACCGGATAATAGCATGCTGAGAGCGAACAAGAACGATATTTTCTTATACAACTTTTGATCCCGTTCGTCCCCGGTAAATTGTCGCACGAGAGAAATGAGTAGTAACAAATAGATCAATCCCCAGATCGCAAAGGTGAATCCAGCAGGGGCGATATACACATCCTCACTTCCTCCTGACATCTCATTCGCAATAAAGAGAGAAGAAATAAGCAAATACACAAAAGCAGCGATCGTGACAAACTTCATCAGCATGATGAGTTCCTCCTTCATAAGTCTACTTACCGATACGTTACCCTTTTGTGATGGATTTTATTAAGGGGAATCGGTTAAGAAGTGAAGGAGGTTGGTGGGCACGTCACTGAATCACTCATACCCCAATTCCGCTAGTAAATCCCCTGCTCGCTCTAGAAAGAGAGCTTTCAACTCTTCATCCATCTCATCTCTCCATCCCCCGCTTTTCCCTTTGCGGAAGGTCACAGATGCTGATGGATTGATGTTTGCGATCATGGCCGTAATCATTTCCTCTCGGTTAAAAGATGGATTCGTTCCCTCACAAATAAAATCAAGCATTTCACCGACAGTGTTGCGTTTGGTTTGTTCAGATGAGACAAGGTCTTCGAATCGAATGGAGTAAACGTTCGGTCGATCCTTCCAATTTGAAAAGCTTTTATACCACTGACGAATGTCGGGATGATCCGCCATGGCTGTATCTACCAGCTTTCCACCCTCAATCAGAAATTTGATGCGATCTCGATGAGTAAATCCTTCCTGCGTAAAAGTGTGATGGAGGTGGTCGATTTGAGTTTTAGGAATGAAATGAGCATAGGAAATCACGACATCGCGAGGATCGCGTAGGACGAAAATTTGTTTCATGTTCAATCCATTGAAAAACGTTTCCCATTCCTCTGAATAATAGATGTGGCCATTGACAAAGGAATGGTCGGGGAGCGCCGTGACGGATGCGAGCTGTTCTTCTGTTTGATAATGATAATGATCATAGATTCCATGGTGAGGATCGTTTTGAAGCCCAGGAATCCCGAGTAGCAGTTGTTTTACTAAATGGGTCCCGCTTTTAGGAATCGAATTTAAGAAAAAGCGAGGGATTTCTACTTTACTCAAACGGTAAAACCTCCTTGAAATTATTTCAATCGATACATAAAAAGTGACCATCCTCCCAGGTGTTTCTTATGAGAATGGTTGAACAACTGGCAGGCGATTTTTTTTGCAAAAAGGAGAGAGCTTGCAAGATCAAACCTTGGTGTAGCTCTGTTCACCCTTTCGTCCCATTCAAATAACCATGTGCCTTTAAGTAAGACATGATCGAATGAGCGGATTCTTCTACGGTTAGGATTTCCGTAGGAACGACAATCTCGGCAGACGTTGGGGGTTCATACGGCGAGTCGATGCCAGTGAACTGGTGAATCTCTCCTTTGCGCACTTTCGCATACAGTCCTTTTGGGTCACGCTTTTCGCATGCATCCAAACTTGCCTTTACGTGAATTTCAATAAATTCTCCTTCATTGAAAAGGGACCTTACCATGTCACGATCTTGCTGAAAAGGAGAAATAAATGACGAAATCGTCAGGATACCAGCATCCACAAATAATTGGGAGACTTCACCGACTCTCCTAATGTTTTCAACGCGATCCGCATCGCTGAAACCGAGGTCGGCATTCAGGCCATGCCGGACGTTGTCTCCATCTAATCGGTACGTATGAACGCCTTCACCGTACAACATCTTTTCAAGTTCGACAGATATCGTGGATTTACCGGAACCCGATAACCCTGTCAGCCAGAGCACAGCGCCTTTATGTCCCATTAAGTTCTCCCGATCCTGTTGCAGTACTTTTCCTTCATGCCATGTTAAATGGTTATCTTCCAAAATGACCACCTCCTTTTCTTGTTTAAATCCAAAATAGTCGAACGAGTAATACCGTCGTTACCATGACGATGATCGTGAGTGGAAAACCGATTTTCAAAAAATCTTTGAACTGATAGCCACCTGCACCGTAGACAATCAGATTTGTTTGGTAGCCGATCGGCGTCATGAAACTTGCTGAAGCTGCGATGGCAACAATGATCGCAAGTGGCATGACCTCAATCTCTATTGATTTCGCCACTTCCATTGCAATTGGAAACATCAAAACCGCCGCAGCGCTGTTCGTCATCATTTCTGTGAAAAGATTGGTTAACACATAGATGCTTAGCAGCGTCGCAAGAATGCCGAACGGAGCCGTTAACGCAATGAGAAGGTGAGCGATTGACGCGGCAACGCCGGAATGAAGGAGAGCGCTTCCGATTCCGAACGAGCAGGCGATAATAAGGAGAACATGCCATTGGATCAGGTTGCGCACCTCTTCTGGAGAAACCATTTTTAGAAGAAAAAGCAGTAGAGAAGTGAGCGCCATTGCCGTCAGCATGGAGAAAACCCCGAACGTAACGAGTATGATCATGACGATGAATAAGCCAATGGAGAACCAGCCCTTGCGAATTTGCGTTGGTGTAACCAACTTTTGATCGAGCGGGGTGATGGAGTAAAAGTCGTTCTTGTTACGGAACGCTTCTCCTACAACCATCAGGAGCGTATCCCCTGGCTTTAACACGATATCGCCAATCTTTTCTTTCAATCGTTGATTTTGTCGGTGAACCGCAAGGACAGCTGCCTGATGATGGTGTCGAAAGTTTGTATCTTTGATTTTCTTAAACAGAAGGGAAGAGTGATCGGTGACGACAGCCTCAACGAGCTGATGATTTTCTGGAAAAGGGGAGCCGGAGCTGCTCTGGAGCTCCAATCCTTTTATTCGTTGAATCTCTGTAATCGTTGAAATCTCTCCGGTAAAAAGGAGGCGATCATTCTCGCGTAATACCGTTGTGCTCGATACAGGCGCAATCGCTTTGTCCTGTCGAATAATACTAACTAGAAAAAGCCCCTTCAAACTCCGAAGCTGTGCGTCTTTAACCGTCAGATTGCAATAGGGAAAATCCCTCGTAATCAGTGCTTCGCCTGTGAATTCTCGCCATGTCTCTCCTTTGGTTACCGAGTGAACGCCGCGATCCGGTAAGAGAGCAGGGCTACAATAAAGTAAATAACCGAGCCCAATCATCGTAATTGGGATGCCGACGGTGCTGAGCTGGAAGAAAGAAAATCCTGCAAAACCATTTTCGATCAAAAGCCCATGAACGACGAGGTTTGTCGATGTTCCGATCAGCGTGATCGTCCCCCCAAGAATGGTGGCATAAGAGAGGGGGATTAGAAATTTAGAAGGAGCGACACCCCGATCGAGACACCATTTCTTCAGCATTGGTGTCGCTGTGATGACGATCGGCGTGTTATTCATGAACGCGGAAAGAAGCGAGATCGGAGGGAGTAGCTTTGATAGAACGTGATGTGTTGATGACGTTCCGAGAAGTCGCTGAAATGCGCGATCGACAATGCCGGTTTTTTGAATACTTCCGGCAACGATAAATAACAAGGCGATCGTCAGCATCCCTTCATTCGCAAAGCCAGCTGTCGCTTCCTGTGGCGTAATCACACCTGACAAAACGAATAGCATGAGTGTGGATCCAAGAATGACTTCCGGACGCTGCAGTTCAAAGAGAAGTGCGAGTAGCATGAGCCCCATCGTGATCGTGACGAAGTAGAACGTGATCATCGTTCATTCCCTACTTGATTCATGTTAGTTCTCTTCATCTTTAGCATTCATTTCATTGATCAAAACCTCAATAACCTCAGGTCTCGAGAATTCTTTAGGTGGGATTTGGCCGTTTTTCAGCATGGCACGGACCTTTGTGCCGCTTAAATGAACATGAAAATTCGCTTCGTGGGGACACGTTTTAGAAGTCGCCATACTCCCGCACGTTATACAATAAAAGGCGTGCTCGAAAGCCAAAATCTCAATTCCGAGCTCTTCTTTGGAAAAGCGATCGAATACTTTCTGCGCATCATACGTGCCGTAATAATCGCCGACCCCCGCATGATCTCTTCCAACGATAAAATGAGTGCAGCCGAAATTTTTCCGAACCAGACTATGGAAGACGGCTTCTCGTGGACCAGCATAGCGCATTGCGGCTGGAAAGACGGAAAGAATCACGCGCTCCCGTGGGTAATAGTTTTCAAGAAGGACTTCGTAGCTTTTCATCCGAATGGGAGCGGGAATGTCATCATCCTTTGTTTCGCCTACGAGCGGATGAATCAGGAGCCCGTCCACCGTTTCTAACGCTGTTTTTTGGAGATACTCATGGGCACGATGAATGGGATTCCGCGTTTGGAATGCGACAACCGATTTCCAGCCAAGCTGGTGAAAGGCCTCTCTTAATTCGGCAGGCGTTTTATAATTTTGCCGAAGTGTTGGTGGGTGTTTGAGGAGAGTGATTGGACCAGCAATGTTGATCTCATCCTTCTCCATTGTTTTCTGGACTCCTGGATGTTGGGCATCGGTCGTACCATAGACAAACTGGGCTTCGGTTTTCTGACTATATTCGTACATTTCTTCGACCTCAATCAGTCCATACGTGTTGCCATCTTCTCCTTTCAGACAGACGAACGCTCCGATCGAAAGCTTTTCGCTAGTCGCTTTCGAGACTGAAAGCGTGATCGGAAGGCTCCAGATTGTCCCATTTGCGAGTCGCATGTCTGTTAGAACAGTCATATAATCGGACTGGTTCATAAAACCTGTCAGAGGACTGAATGCGCCTGTTGCAATCAAATAGAGGTCAGATAAACTCCAGGGATTTAAAGTGATCGAAGGATAGGTAGCTGCTTTTTTACGTAGTGAAATCTGCTCCTTCTCATCGGGAATACGATTGATAAGATTCCCTCCATGCGGTTCAATCACGGACGAACGCTCCTTTCTTTCTACTACAAATTCCAATAGCTGCTACTAGCTTATGAAAGATGGAGCAAAGAAGAGAGGGCTAAGAGAGAAAATGGGAAGAGGGAATGGGGAGGGGTCAGGCTCGCGCCTGACCCCTCCAAAAGACAAAACCCAAAGAAGTGTCCGCCAATGGCGGACACTTCTTTAATTCCTTTCACTCTTTTGCTCTCTACAAAGCTTACGCAACAAAGGGTTTGAGCGTTTTGAAGGGGGACAGGCTCGCACCTGACCCCCTCCCCATATACTGTGCTATCACCCATTCAAAAGGAGTTTGAAAATGGTTCCTTATTACCGCACGCTTGCAGATGATGTGGCCACAGCGATCAATGGACAGTATAGCGCGATTCAGTGTTACAAGAAGTTAGCTCAGCTTGCCCCGAATGAGACAGAACGCAATCGGATTCTAGAAATTCGAAGGGACGAGAAAAGGCACTTTAAATTGTTCACGGGCATTTACACCCAGCTCACAGGTCAGCAGCCTTCCCCTCAACTCATCGAAGAATGTCCGACAGAATATCGAGCAGGACTGGATGCATCTGTGATCGATGAACAAAATGCAGCCGATTTCTACAGAAGAGTCGCGGATCAAACAAATGATCCATACATCAAAGAAACGTTCAAAGGTGCAGCCTTGGACGAACAGAATCACGCTGTCTGGTTTTTGTATTTTTTGACAAAGAGAAGGTAGGGGGTCAGACCCCCACCTTCCACCTTTCTTACCAATCGTGTATAATGAATCTGTTACCAATTACATATCGATCGATTCGGGTGTCTTTTCAATGAAGACTTAAAAGGGAAGCTGGTGCAATTCCAGCGCGGTCCCGCCACTGTAAATGGTCGCAAGCTGCGTCATCCACTGTTCGTCAAGGCGAATGGGAAGGAGCAGCGAGCGCTAACCATGAGCCAGGAGACCTGCCTGAATCACAAGCACGAACGACCTACGAGGATAGGGATGTGCGAACGGATCCAGGTGTTTTCTGAGTCACCGCTATTTCCATTCGTCCATCTCCATGCCCTCGTGCGTGGGGATTTTTATTTTGCAACAAAACAGGAGGAGAAACACAGATGAAAAAGCTCTTTTCACTACTCGTTTTACTATTTTTAGTTACAGGAATCATCGCAGGATGCGGTTCCGATCAGGCGAACAACACCAACAGCAACCAATCAAACGAAGGAAGCGCTACGACAGAACAAGCTCAGCAATCAGAAGATAGCGCTTTCCCTGTCACGATAACCGACGCCCTCGATAAAGACGTGACCATCGAGAAAGATCCTGAGAAAATCGTTTCTCTTATCCCGAGTAATACAGAAATTCTGTTCGACCTCGGCGCTGGTGATGAAGTCGTAGGCGTTTCAGACTTCGCGAACTATCCGGAAGAAACTGCGGACATCGAGAAAATCGGCGGCATGGAATTTAACGTGGAGAAAATCATCTCCCTGAAGCCGGATCTCGTTCTCGCCCACGCATCGAGTGCGCATAACTCAGAAGCAGGACTTCAGCAGCTTCGCGACGCGGGCATCGCCGTACTTGTCGTCAATGATGCGAAAAGCTTCGACAAAGTGTACGAATCGATCAACATGATCGGACAGGCAACAGGGGAAACTGATGCCGCCAAAACAACGATCGAAGATATGAAGAAGCAAATCGAAGAAATCAAAACAAAAGCAGAAGCGATCAGTGAAGACAAAGAGAAAAATGTCTTCGTCGAAGTAGCGCCGGCACCAGAAATCTTCTCACCAGGAAAGAACACGTTCATGGATGACATGCTCTACGATGATCCACGCAAACAACGTCACACATGAGCAAGATGGCTGGAACCAAATCGATCAGGAAGCGATTATCAAAGCGAACCCTGATGTGATCATCACGACGTACGGCTACTATACCGAGAAACCTGTTGAAAAAGTATTGAATCGCGACGGCTGGCAAGACGTGACTGCTGTCAAAGACGAACAGGTTGTCGACGTGCACTCTGATCTTGTTACGCGTTCTGGTCCTCGTCTTGCTGAAGGACTAGAGGAACTGGCTAAAGCGGTCTATCCGGATGTCTTTGCGGAATAATCGCTTCATCGCCTACGTCGTCGCAACAGCATTGCTCATTGCAGCCATGCTACTCGGGATATCAATCGGAACGGTCTCGGTCCCGGTTTTGACGATTCTAAAATTGATCTGGACCGAAGTGCTGCATCTCCCGGCGATCGGCACGACCGATCCGATGTTCACCACAATCGTCATGGACATCCGCCTGCCACGCGTCATTCTGGCAGGACTTGTCGGAGCGTCTCTCGCGATCGCAGGTGCTGCCTTTCAAGGTCTCCTGCGCAATCCATTGGCTGATCCGTATGTCCTCGGCGTCTCATCCGGTGCTTCAGTCGGAGCCGTTCTCGTCTTGTTTTTCAATTTATCGCTACCGTTCATCGGCATGTTCACTTTGCCGCTTATGAGCATCGTCGCGTCTATCGTCACGATTTTTCTCGTGCTCCTTTTTGCACGACAAATCGAGCGATCGATGCGCGTCGAGACGATCATCCTCACCGGAATCGTCTTCAGCTCCTTTTTAGGTTCACTGCTCTCGCTCATGATCGCACTAACAGGAGAAGAGCTGCGCCAGATCATCGGCTGGCTACTCGGAAGCGTCTCGATGCGCGGCTGGGAGTATATCGGAATCATCTTGCCATTCTTTCTCATCGGATCAGCCATCCTTCTGTTCAGCAGCAAGGAACTGAACGCGATGTCGTTCGGCGAAGAACGCGCCCAGCATATCGGCGTCAACGTGGCGCGACGAAAGCTATGGATCCTGATCGGAGGCTCGATTTTAACCGGCGCTGCCGTAGCCGTTTCCGGAACGATCGGCTTCGTCGGACTCGTCATTCCCCACTTAACGCGTCTGTTATGGGGACCGGATCACAGGCATTTACTGCCGCTATCGATTCTACTCGGGGCTGCGTTTCTCATCGTCGCAGACCTCATTTCACGGACGATCATTTCACCAACCGAGCTCCCGATCGGCGTCATCACATCCCTGATCGGCGCACCGGTGTTCGCGATCATTTTAATTCGAAGACGTAAGGAAAGAAGAGGATAAGCATGCTAAGCGTGAATCACGTAACAGGAGGATATCCCGGTCATGACGTTCTCGACGACATCTCGTTCGATGTTCAGAGAGGAGAGCTTCTCGGCATCGTCGGTCCGAACGGCAGCGGGAAGACGACCATTTTTAAAATGATCAGCGGGATTTTGAAGGCGAAGTCCGGTTCGATTTTGCTAAAAGAAAAGCCAATCGCACAATACTCAGCGAAACAGCTGGCAAAAGTGCTCGCCGTTTTGCCTCAGCATGCTGAGCAGGCTTTTCCATATACGGTAAAAGAAACCGTTTCTCTCGGTCGCTATGCGCATCAATCGGGCTGGTTCCAGATGTGGAGTGAGCAAGACGAAGCGGTCGTGCAGCAGACGATGCAGCAAACGGGAATCGCCGCGTTTCAGGACCAGTACGTGAACGAACTCTCAGGCGGCGAGCGGCAGCGCGTCTTTCTCGCTCAGGCGCTCGCGCAGGAGCCGGAAATCCTTTTGCTTGATGAACCGACGAACCATCTTGACCTCTCTTACCAGAAAGAACTGCTCGATTTATTAAAAAGATGGACGCGCGAACAGGGACTCACGGTCATCTCGATCTTTCACGACCTGAATCTCGCTGGTCTCTATTGCGACCGTTTGCTTCTGCTTGAAGAAGGGAAGATCAACCTACACAACAAACCGAACGACGTGTTGAACGAAGAACGCATTCAATCGGTCTACCGCACGACGATCGAGAAGCACCCGCACCCGACCGTGCCAAAACCGCAGATGCACCTTTTACCAGAAAAACAGGCGGAGGATCTGAGCGACCTAATCATCGACGACCGTTACCTGGAGCGTGATGATACGAAGATCACCCTCAAAACGCCGTTTCCGCTCCGGACGATGTCATCAGGCGTCGTCGGATCCGGAACAGGCTGGTACAACACGTTCGTGAACCGAAACGTTCCGAAAAGCTACAGCTGCGCGGACCATAAAGAGGAGATGGGTGCGTTTCTGGAACGTCACAACATCGATCCGACCGAAACCGTCGGCATGATGACCGCCGTTCGACTGGAGGACGTCTCGTATCGCCTCATCGAAGACGAAGGCGTGTCCGTATTCGTCGTCGTCACAGCAGGCGTCGGAAACGCCGTCGACGCTTCAAAGAGTGGCGAACACGTCTACGAGCCGTTGCCAGGCACGATCAATACGTGGGTTTTCGTGAACGGAAGCCTGACAGACGAAGCGTTCATTCAAAGCATTATGACTGCGACTGAAGCGAAGGTCAAAGTCATGCACGATCAGCACGTCGTCGATGCTGTGACAGGAACAACGGCAACGGGAACGTCCACCGACAGCATCTTGATCGCCGCGACGCAAAGAGGGAAACACCTGCCGTACGCAGGCACGATCACAACGCTCGGAAAATTGATCAGCCAAGGTGTCTATCTGTGCACGACAGAAGCGCTCCAGAAATACAGAATAAGGATTTCCGTATGATCCTGCATCACCTGCTCGCGATCAGCGTCGCTTTTTTCCTCGACTTCTTGATCGGCGATCCACCAAAATGGCCGCACCCGGTGAAATGGATTGGCTCGCTGATCGCACAGTTGGAGAATCGTCTCAATCACGGCCAGCATCGAAAGCAAAAGGGAGCAGCGATGATGCTCACTGTTCTTGCAGTCGTCATGATGGCAACTGGTCTCAGCACCTATCTCGCTTATCTGATCCATCCGCTCGCAGGCATCTTCTGGGAAGCGATTCTGATCGCCACAACGATTGCGCAGAAAAGCCTTCGCACCGCTGCTCTTGACGTTTACAGACCTTTGCAAAAAGGCGATATCGCTGAAGCGCGCGTAAAACTATCCTGGATCGTCGGCCGCGACACTGAGCGTCTCGACGAAAGCGAGATTGTTAGAGGAACCGTCGAAACCGTTGCGGAAAACACGAGCGATGGCATCACTGCACCGCTTTTTTGGGCCCTGATTGGGGGAAGTGTTGGCGCCATGGGCTATAGGGCGATCAACACGTGCGATTCCATGGTCGGCTACCGGAACGAAACGTACGAAGCATTCGGGTGGGCATCCG
>CAWDWH010000023.1:0-77752 GCA_963805895.1 uncultured Bacillaceae bacterium | reverse complement strand
ACTCATTATATTTCTCGACGAATGACTTGATCATGTCAAAAGGTGCTTCTACGTCGCTTTGAACAGAGACGGTCGCTGTGCCTTTTTGCACAAGATTGAGCTTCAAATTATTAATCGTAGTCGCATTTGTTTTGAGGTTATCGACGACAATACCATCGAATGTAACAGAACCATATTTCCCTTGAGCCGTGTTTGCTGCGCCGCCAAGAATACGATTTTCAACATTCGCATCACTGAATCCAGAAAGAGTAAATGACTCATCCCCACCCATCGCTTTGGATGAAATGAAGAATCGAGACGTTGTGTCATCAAAACTTGCTCTTAATCCAAGTGATTCACCTGTTGCATCATCCGTAGCTCCAGCAATTTTTTCTGCGAGACTTTTAAACGTATCTGTCGCCGTAATCGTTAGGGATGACGTCTGACCTTTGCTATTCGTTAGCTGCAGTGTGGTGTTCGCTTCACCTGTTTGAAGCACTTTATCTGTACCCTTCGCCGCATTACCAGCTTCGTTTTGGATCGCCTGTCCAGACGTGAACTTTGCGCTTTGTGCTAGTTCGTTAACGGTTACCGAATAAGACCCTGGCACTGATGCTGATGTTGAAGTAGCGCTTACCGCAGCGTTGGATGAAGTAGTTTTATATGCATTGTATCCTGACTGCAACCGCATCGTAGAAGCCGCGCTTCGCATATCTGACATCATCGTATTCAACTCACGATAGGATTCCTTCTGCCACTCGATCGTCTGTTTCTTTTGAGACAATTTATCGAGCGGAATTCGCTCCGCCTTCATGAGATCCTTCACCATCTGATCTGTATCCATTCCCGTCGCTAATCCGGAAATTCTCATGAACATCTCCTCCGTTCATTCCTCTTATTGATACTATCGGCAGGGTGAGCAGATTGTTTAAGGTGTAAAAAGACCTAAAAAAAGAACCCTCCAACGAGAGTCCGTACCTTCAGATTTTCTGATCGACCATGAACCCAAGCAGTTCAGCCGTTGCCGCATATCGATCAAGAAACTTTTTCGATGGGATTTCTTTGATCACTTCATCTGTATTGGTGTCGATGATTTGAACGTAGTACTCGTTGAGTTTGTCGTGGAGTTGGAATTTGAGTGATGTTTTGGTGGGTTCGAGGTAGTTGTTGAGAGTGTTGATGTGATTCTGTATCAACTCTTCGGAGAGTGCGTTATCTATCTTTGGTTCATTTGTTTGTTCGATTGCCTGTTTTGTTGTATCACTACTCTTTATATGAGTTAATTTAGTAGATCCAGTTGCTGTTATTGAAACTTCTTTCAGTTCCATTAGCTAGTCTCCCTGTCGTTTAGTTGTTTAAAAAAGGTGGCCTTCAATTGAAGACCACCTTTCAAGTAAATTAACGAAGAAGTTGTAGTACAGCTTGCGGCTGTTGATTGGCTTGGCTAACATCGCTTGTGATGCCTGGTTAAGGATGTTGTTCTTAGTGAACTCCATCATTTCTTTCGCCATGTCTACGTCACGGATACGAGATTCTGCTGCAGTTAGGTTTTGAGAAGTTGTTCCAAGGTTGTTGATTGTGTGTTCAAGACGGTTTTGGTATAGCACCAATTTGAACGTTCAACGACACAGTCACTTGCGTTTTGATACTGTCATTGCTGCTTTGCACTTGTCGTCATACATTAAGCTATCGACACTAATTTGCAGACATATCAGCAATCTGATAGTAGTTGATCAATTTTCACCGATTGAACAGATTACATGCAGTAGCATAAATTGCGCATTGTATCGTATACTTAACCTATCCAGCTGAGTTCAAGTTGATACCATTCGTTTAAGTGTAAGTATCACATTCAGTTCCAGTTGTCTCATGCAGCTATTAATGCAGTCTGCAATCCTATCATCATTGAAGTTAACGTCACATCACTAGTTCCGTCAGCAATGCTACCAGCACTAGCATCAAGCAGATTTTGTTTGATTGATACTTCGTCAGTTCTACTGCAATCGTCCATCTGTAGATATCGTTTACTCAAGATTACCTTGATGTTAAATTCAGTCTAATTGCAATTCTGTCAATTCTTCGATACTGATCCATTTCTTTCTGAACTGTTCTCTATCAGTATGCGTTAGTTCGCTTGCTGACTGAACAGTTAGTTCACTCATTCTTTGAAGAATAGTATGAGTTTCATTCAATCCACCTTCAGCAGTTTGAATCAAAGAAATTCCATCTTGAGCATTTCGACTAGCTTGGTCTAGTCCACGAATTTGCCCACGCATTTTTTCAGAAATTGAAAGACCAGCTGCATCATCTCCTGCTTTGTTAATACGAAGACCTGAAGAAAGTTTCTCCATGTTCTTCGATGCGTTCAGTTGGTTAGCACCCATCTGATTGTACGTGTTCATTGCTGCAATTTGTGATTAATAATCATTCCTAATCTACCTCCGTGTAATTGTTTTATCAAGAAAATCCACATCCGTTTGGACTTCCTAACACGACTATTATCGGCAGGGATTTTAGGATGTTTAATAGTTTTCTGAAAAATAATTAGAAAAGTTTGCCGACAAGTTCTAGCGGAAGCCAACATTTTTCCTATACATTAGTCCTTTAAAAAGGTTAAACATTCTTAAAGGATTAAAAAAAGAACCGTCGTCTTATGACTTCGGTCCATTGGAACTCGTCTTCTTCTGAAACTCCTTCAAGTCATCCAAACTAAACTCCTGCATCGCCGCAAGCTTATTCTCTGATTGAATCGCTTCATAGACTTCTTTTCGATGAATCGCAATATTCTTAGGAGCCTCAACACCAAGCTTAACGGTGTCGCCCTCTATGCTGATAATTTTCAGTTCGATCTCATCGTTAATCACGATCGATTCGCCTTTTTTTCGTCCGAGTACGAGCATTTACTCACCCTCCTGCGTGGTTACTTGCTTGAGAAGAGGTTCTTTGATTCCATACTCCTGTTTTAACACTAGTTGTTTTCCTGTTCGACTTGCTGTATTCAAAATTAGAGGGGCTTTCAAGTTCATCGTCGCATCTTGTAGTGACCCTTGAACGGTCAGGATCGAAAGCACGAGCGCATCCGCTGGATCATTGATTTCGAGCTGATCAAGCGTACTGTCGTCCAGGTTCACTTCATAATTCGGATAGAAGGAAAACGGGTCTGCGAGGAAGAAGCAAAGGCCGCTTTCTTCTGTTGATTGTAGAAAGTAAAAAGGAGACTCATCTTTGTCGTCGGCGGGTAATAAACAATAGGTTGTAAAATGCTCGAGGCCGGGGATACCATGTTCGAACGTGATCAGACGTTCTTCCGTGGCATCTATTTCTCCAAAGCGTGCAGTATGTAATTTCATAGCGATCTCCTTTGTTGATCAATTTCTACCCCCATTATAAGGCTTTTGTGAAGTTTTTCCATGATGAATTTGTTGTAATTTTGAAATTTCGGTACACTAAAAAGGAAATGTAGCATTCAATACGGAACAAAGTCGTATCCTCGAACGAATACGTATTAAAATGAGGTTCAGTTATGATTGATTAGAAAGGAGTGCAGTCCATGTCCATTTCTTTTGATCCACTTGGCGAAGCCGCAGTGAGATTATCTTTTAACAGGAGTATTTCGCCTGCCCTGAACAATAAAATCGTCTCCTTTTGTGAGGAGCTGTCTTTACGCCACATAAACGGGATAACCGAATGGGTTCCAGCTTACGATTCTGTCACAGTTTTCTATGAGCCATGGGCCTTTTCGTACAAGCACATCACCGAGCTTCTTAGTGAACTAGTAGCTGAGACTGATCAGCAGGAGAATCACATTAGAAGGGTTGTCACGATTCCTACTTTATATGGCGGAGAGTTTGGACCTGATCTTGAAAACCTTGCTCATTCGAAGGGAAAGAAGAAGGACGACATCATTGCCTTACATACCGAACGCGACTATCTCGTGAACATGATTGGGTTTCTACCGGGGTTTCCTTACTTAAGTGGATTAAATGAAGAAATTGAGATGCCCCGTCTGGATGAACCTAGACAAGCTGTACCAGCTGGATCTGTCGGCATTGCCGGGAGCCAAACAGGCATTTACCCGCTTGAATCACCTGGCGGGTGGAACATCATCGGGCGAACACCACTTCGTTTGTTTGATCCTGAGAAAAAGGAGCCTTTTCTATTTCAACAGGGAGACTTTTTGCATTTCCAATCCATTAATGAAGAAGAGTATAAGCGCATACAGCTTCAAGTTGAGGATGACACATACGAACTCGAACGCAGGGAGGGTAACGAATGACATTTCATATCGATTTAAACAGTGACCTTGGGGAAAGCTTCGGAACCTATGTTGTGGGGCAGGATGAACAGGTGCTTGAGCTTGTTTCATCCGCAAACGTGGCGTGCGGGTTTCATGCGGGCGATCCTCATATTATGAACAAAACGGTGAAGTGGGCGAAGGAGCATCACGTCGGGATCGGGGCGCATCCTGGATTCCCTGATTTGATGGGATTCGGCAGAAGGAACATGGACTTGACCCCGGAGGATGCCTACACGCTCGTCCTGTATCAGATCGGGGCACTGCACAGCTTCTGCAGTGCGCATGAAGTGTTTCTTCAGCACGTGAAACCCCACGGCGCTCTTTACAATATGGCGTCGAAGGATCCAGAGCTTGCGAACGCCGTGGCGCAGGCGGTGAAGGATTTTGATTCGGAACTCATCCTATTCGGCCTTGCGAATTCCGAGCTCATTCGCGCGGCACAGGACGCAGCACTTCCCTACGCTTCAGAAGTATTTGCAGATCGAACGTATCAGCCTGATGGCACGCTTACACCACGTATTGAAAAGAATGCGATGATTCGCGATGAGCAGGCGGCGATCGATCAGGTGATCACAATGGTAAAAGAAGGGAAAGTAACGGCTGTCGATGGCTCAATCATTGCGATCGAAGCCGACACCGTCTGCGTTCACGGCGATGAGCCTTCTGCGCTCGCATTCATCAAAGCACTTCGGAAACGATTTAATGAAGAAAATATTGTGATGGAGAGGGTCGGAAACCGGTGAAGTTATTTTCAGTTGAAAAACCAGGATTGTACACAACATATCAGGATCTCGGAAGAACAGGCTATATGAAGTACGGCGTCCCTTCGTCAGGTGCACTCGATCGCTTTGCGCTTGAAGTTGCCAACATCCTTGTTGGAAACCCACGCGGTGCCGCAGGGCTTGAAGTAACGATGCAGGGACCAGAGCTCATTGCGGAGGAGACGTTCGTCATCGCTGTCACGGGCGGAGATTTGTCACCGCTGATCAATGGGCGAAGGATCCCACTCTGGAAGTCCGTTCGCATTAAAAAAGGACAGGTGCTTGAGTTCGGTCAGCCACGTACTGGGGTGCGATCGTACATCGCTGTTTCCGGAGGTTTTCAGGCAAAAGAGTACATGGGGAGCCGCTCCGTTTATGAACCAGCCGGTCTCGGCCGCAAGCTTGAAGCTAGGGATGAACTTTTTGGTGATCCACAGAAAGCAAAAGCAGGAACCGGGCTATTTTACACCGAGATTCCTGATTATGATCGTGCGATAGAAGTTCGTGTCGTAAAGGGACCTCACCATGAACAGATTTCAGAAAAAGTCGTCGACGAATTCTTCTCGCTCACTCACGAAGTTACTCCGCAATCGAATCGAATGGGGTATCGTCTGGACTCTGCTCTTGAAACTGATCATGATGGCGATGTCATTTCAGACGCCGTTCCGCTTGGCGGTATTCAACTTCCTGGAAACGGTCAGCCGATCATTCTCCTCGCTGATCGGCAAACGACGGGCGGTTATACGCGGATCGGAACCGTGATCGGACCTGATTTGCCATTGATTGCCCAGCTTCCTCCCGGTGGTACAATTCGTTTTAACGAAGTAACCGTTGAAGAAGCACAAAAAGCGGCTATTCAGGTAGAGCAGAAGCTTCGAATTTGGAGCCGAATGACGATTTAACGAAGGTGCAGGTAGCTGTGAAGCTCATCCTTCACAAGCTCCCCCTGATCCTGTTCGGCCATTTGCAGGCGGTAGTGATCTCCTTCGACCTCCGCCTGGAAATTGTAGAAGCCTTTATTATTCAAATACTCGCTTAGATCTTCAATTTTCTCACAGTGAGAGAACAAAATTTTATTGCCCACATAATCATCGTTTACATACACGTTATAAGCATCATGTGCATTTTTTATGGAATCAGCCTCTGCTGGATCTGGATAAAAAAACGGGAATGGTTCCGGCATTCTGTCTCCCTCCTTTCTTTAGGGATTACTATCAATTTGTCCCTCCTCGCCTTTTTTATGTTGGAAAATCATTCTTGTACGCTAGTATGTTTAATCCTTTAATCATTCGGGAACCTTCTCTATCGTACACTAAAGGAGGATGACTCATGGCTAACACATATACGAAGCAATATATTAACGGTGAATGGGTTAAGGGTTCTAGTGACAAAACTGTAACAAATTATAATCCATTTTCCGGTGAGGAAATTTTTACATTACATTCAGCATCCGAAGAAGACTTAGATACAGCTTATAAATCAGCAAAAGAAGCGCAAAAATCTTGGGCACAGACGACACCAGGAAAGCGTCAGCAGATTCTTGATAAAGTAGCGGCGCTTATGACGGAACGAAAAGAAGAAATGATCGACTGGCTTGTGAAAGAATCAGGCAGTACGAAAATCAAAGCAAATGTCGAATGGGCTGCGGCGACTCGCGTTGTCAAAGAATCGGCATCGTTCCCCTATCGCATGAAGGGACAAATCGCGCCTTCTGATACGCCAGGGAAAGAAAACCGCATTTATAAAAGTGCTAAAGGCGTGATCGGCGTCATTGGACCGTGGAACTTCCCGCTTCACCTTTCGATGCGCTCTGTTGCACCAGCAATCGCAACAGGCAACTCAGTCGTGCTAAAACCAGCATCTGAAACGCCAGTGACAGCTGGCTTCTTAATCGCCGAGCTTTTTGAGGAAGCAGGACTTCCGAAAGGCGTACTGAACGTTGTCGCTGGTCGTGGTTCTGAAATTGGCGATGCGTTCGTCACGCACCCAATTCCAAAGTTGATTTCATTCACGGGTTCAACGGAAGTTGGTCAACATATCGGCGAGCTTGCGGGTAAGAATATTAAAGAAACAGCGCTAGAGCTTGGCGGTAACAACGTGTTTATCGTGCTAGATGATGCTGATATCGATCAGGCGGCTGAATCAGCGGCGTTCGGTAAATTCCTGCATCAGGGTCAAATTTGTATGGCGATCAACCGCATCATCGTTCATGAAAGCATTCACGATAAGTTCGTAGAAGCGTTCAAAGAAAAAGTTGCTTCCCTTCAAGTAGGCGATCCATCTGACGCGAAAACAGCCGTTGGTCCACTGATCAACAATGGCGCTGTCGAACGTATTCAAGAATCTCTCAACGCTTCTCTTGAACAGGGTGCTGAGAAAATTCTTGGTGGCGAAGTCGACGGTAACGTGATGCATCCGGTTATTCTAACGAACGTTACGAATGACATGCCGATCGCGAAAGATGAAATCTTCGGTGCTGTGGCTCCAATCATTAAATTCAGCACTGTTGATGAAGCGATTGAAATCGCAAACGGCTCTCCATATGGCCTTAGTGGCTCCGTTCACTCTCGCGATTTAAACCGCGGTGTTCAGGTCGCGCAACAGATCGAAACTGGAATGGTTCACATTAACGACCAGCCGGTGAACGATGAAGCTCACATGGCATTCGGTGGTGAGAAAGAGTCTGGCCTTGGCCGTTTCGGCGGTGAATGGGCACTCGATAAATTTACGACTGTTAAATGGATTTCGGTTCAACAAGAACGCCGTCAGTATCCATTTTTCCAATAAACACATGAAAGCCCTCGATTCGATCGGGGGCTTTTTCTTTTAAGCTTTTTGTAATGGTTGATTCAAAATCGATTAGAGTACTATTTTTGTTAACAAGCTGTTTGCTATCGTTTCAATTCCTTACTTTTCCATTGAAAGCGACAATTGTTTGCCCGGGAAATAGTTGACAGTAACCTCCAGTGGCAATATCCTTGCTTTTTATTTGCATTTTTGAAAAAATAACTTTAAGAAAGGGGGTTGGGAGCTTGATCGAAGTACGGGAAGAAAATGAGCGTGATCATGAGGCCATCGCAATGATTCTCCAAAACGCATTTGATGGGGATGAGGAAGCTCAGTTAGTGCAAAGAATAAGAGCAACTGAATCCCATATTCCTGAACTCTCTCTGATCGCTCTTCATAATCGCCGCGATCCAGTGGGGTATATCCTCTTTAGTAAAGTTGAGATACATACAGAAACAGGTCAGGTTCCATCTCTCGCTCTAGCGCCTGTTGGCGTTATCCCAGAGCTACAGGGGGAAGGCATTGGCAGCATGCTTATTAAAGACGGGATGATGCGAGCGACTTCGCTCGGCTATCGTCATGTTGTTGTGCTGGGTCATCACAATTATTATCCGAGATTTGGCTTTATCCCAGCCTCTGAGAAGAATATCACAGGACCATTCGATGCAGGAGATTCTTTCATGGTTAGAGAACTTAAGAAGGACACGCTTAACGATGTAAGTGGAGAAGTTGTATATCCAAAAGCCTTCGGGATATGAGCCACACAAAAAGCCGCACAATGGCGGCTTAAAGTTAAAAATCAAAAATGGAGTCTTCATTCGCATCATCGTCTTTCATCGGTTAGATGATAGTGATGACTGCTGAACTGGCGCTTGCGCGGGATGTCCCTGCTGGGTAAGCGGTTTGTTCTGCGGCTTTGGTGGCTTTCTAGATTCAGAAGCCTGAAGCAGCATATCACAATATGTTTTGATCGCGATTAGCTCTTCACGGACGCCATCGACATCCGCATCATTTTCTTCCACGTTGTATGTGAGCTGTTTCATTCTCGCATTCATTTGTTGAATCAGCTGATCAATCGGTATATCTTTCATGTCAGTAAACTCCTTTGATTGAAGGATTATTATCTCTAGTGTACCAAAACACATGGCAAATGAAAAAAATTATAAAAGCAAGGAGATTAAACAATGGATACATTGAACGAAGTACTAAAATTTAACGAGGAATTTGTAAAAAACAAAGAATACGTTCCATATGAAACGACAGGTCTTCCTGATAAAAAAATCGTGATTCTTTCTTGTATGGATACGCGTCTCGTTGAACTTCTTCCTCATGCGATGAATCTCAAAAATGGTGATGTGAAAATCGTGAAAAACGCTGGCGCTGTTGTCAGCCATCCTTTTGGTAGTATTATGCGCAGTATTCTCGTTGCCGTATATGAGCTTCAAGCTGAAGAAGTATGGGTGATCGGGCACCATGATTGTGGCATGGGCAAAGTTAATCCTGATGAGCTGATGCATAAAATGGAAGATAGCGTCACGAAAGAAGTGGTTTCTTCCATGAAACACGTCGGCATCGATCTTCATTCATGGCTACAAGGATTTACAACTGTTCAAGACGGCGTGCGCGATAGCGTGTCGATGATTGAAAACCACCCGCTCCTTCCAAAGGATCTCCCTGTTCACGGACTTGTGATTGACCCTGCTACTGGCAAACTCGATCGCGTGACAGAATAATGTAAAAAGCTCACTCCTGAAAAATAGGAGTGAGCTTTTTATAAACGATTATTTCGCTAAAATGTCTGCGAATGCTTTTCCGTATTGAGGAAGATCTGGGGGACGACGCGCAGATACGAGATGTCCGTCGATAACGACTGGCTCGTCGATCCACGTAGCACCAGCATTCTCCATGTCATCACGGATACCTGGCGTGCTTGTCACTTTCTTTCCTTCAAGTACTTTTGCGGAAATCAAGACCCACCCAGCATGACAGATTTGTCCGATCGGCTTCTTGTTTTCTTCCATATGCTGCACCATTTTTATTACATCCGTAAATCGGCGGATTTTATCAGGCGCCCATCCACCAGGTACAAGAATCGCATCATAATCGGCAGGATCAATGTCTTCATAAGCATAATCGGAAACGACCGGTACGCCGTACTTTCCAATATACTTCTCGCCTGCTTTCTCACCAACGTAATGAACCGTTGCACCTTCTTCAATCAAACGATAGTACGGGTAAGTGAGCTCCAAATCTTCAAATTCATGATGAACGAGACTAATTACTTTCTTATTCGATAAACGCATGATTCCACCTCCACCCTCTACGATAACCCATTTTCTCATCATTTCAAAACGAACGGTGTTTTTAATTCAACGAATTGGCACAAGAACCAAATCCTGAAGACAAGTGTAAGAGCTAATGTTTCGGACATTTATATAAAATCGCTCACTTTTTTTTACTGGTATGGTTGTTTCAATTGGGGAATACTATGGAGAAGGTAAAGGAGAGATACACATGGATGCTGGTCTTTTACTGGAATATGGGTGGGTGCTCCTCGTTCTAATTGGACTTGAAGGTGTGCTGGCAGCTGACAACGCACTCGTGATGGCCATCATGGTGAAACATCTAGATCCTGCCAAACGCAAAAAAGCATTGTTTTATGGACTCGGCGGAGCTTTCGTTTTTCGGTTTGGCTCCCTCTTTATCATTTCATTTCTTGTTGATATTTGGCAGGTGCAGGCCATCGGTGCCATCTACCTCCTGTTTCTCAGTCTGAATCATATTGTTAAAAAGTTTTTCCTAAGCGATCAAAAAAAAGACAAGAAAGAAAGCCAGCAGCCAAAAGAAGGATCTGGCTTCTGGACGACCGTATTAAAAGTTGAGCTTGCCGATATTGCCTTTGCAGTCGATTCGATCCTGGCGGCAGTCGCTTTAGCTCTAACACTACCGAATACAACATTACCGAAAATCGGAGGAATGGACGGTGGACAATTCCTTGTCATCCTAACAGGTGGCATCATCGGGTTGATCATCATGCGATTCGCTGCGAATTATTTTGTGAAACTATTGCATCGGAAACCCGGTTTAGAAACGGCTGCGTTCGTCATTGTCGGATGGGTTGGAGTGAAGCTTGCGATCTATACGCTCGCCCATCCGAACCTTGGAATTCTGGCGGAGGATTTTCCGAAAGAACCAGCATGGAAAATCACGTTCTGGGGCGTACTCGTTGCGATCGCTGTTGGCGGTTGGTTTCTTTCTTCTGAACGAGATGAAGACGAACGTGAAGATGAGAATGAAGATACGCTCGAAGAAGAAGATGACGAAGCAGATGATTTTTGAAGCTAAAAGCACAGGTGCCGCGGATCGGCACCTGTGCTTTTCTATCCCAACCTTTATAGCTCCGGTTGGTTCAACTAACTATCAGAGACAACTCGGTCCCTCTGAACGAAGGTTCACTTTATTTCTGAAACGCTTCTTTGATTTCGTTCATTCGCTTCTTGTTCACACCCATATCGGAGTATCCAGTTCGGGAAGCGGAGCGAAAATGAATATGCTCACTTGCCGTATCGATGAAAAATTCAATATCATCTACGAATTTGAATAGTTTTGACGTTTCCTCCGCTCGTATGTAATGCGTATCTGACTCAACAATTTTCGTTCGCTTTCGATTTGAAAGGATGGACGTTAACTTTGAATGCGCGTCTTCCGAAGTACCCGAGTATGGAATTGGATCCATGCCGTGTTTCTCATCCGTACTCTGACTCAACACACAGTTTGGTTTATCCGGACAAGGAGCTAACTTCCCTTCTTTTACACCTAATTGTTCTGAACTCAATTCGATCGCCTCCTAGAAAAATAGTTGTTGTTTCTTTATACCCTGACATGGCAGCTTTTGAACTTATTATGCCTTACTTTTATATAAACAAGCAGCCCATCGATGTGTTAATTTCTCGTTTAGAACATTTTGATAGCGTGAATAGTACTTGTGAGACAAAAAAACAGAGGCAAATTCTTTGAAGGAGGCACTATCATGAGTAGACCAGTAGTACGCGAATACCAAAATGATGAGAAACTAAAGAGTGACATTGAAGAGCTAGAAAACATCGGTGTAGCTAACGATGATATTTACGTACTTTCCCATGACGATGACCGCACAGAGCGCGTTGCAGACGGCGTCGATGCGAACACGATCGGCAAAAAGGAAATGGGACTCAGCAGCCTGAAGAATGTATTCAGTAAAAAAGGTGATGAACTGCGAACTAAAATGCAGGAAATCGGCTTCTCTAAAGACGAATCAGAGCGTTATGAACAAGAAATGGATAAAGGAAAAATCTTCTTGTTCGTTACGGATACTGATAAAGTCAAGGAATGGAAGTAAAGCATAGCGTATAATAAGAGCCGTCAACCTTATAGGGTTGACGGCTCTTTTGCGTAGTGCAGTGGTGGGGGACTGTCCCCCACCACTTTAAAGCGTTGCACTTAATTCAGAAATCTCCACATCTTCCCCCTGCAGCCATTTCTCAAATGAAATCGTCAGAACCTCTTTGTCCCCTGCAATCGAAGTCGTAAATAGCAATTTTTTGGGATCAATCATAATGGTATGTAGCGTTCCAAATAAGTTCTCATAATCATGGAAAAATAGTGGTGACTCAGGATCTCGAAATTCATCGAACCAGCCGGTTAACTCCATTGGCTCGTGTGCTTTCAAATAGTTCAGGCGTTTAAGAGAACTTTCAGACGCCTGTTGCCCCGTCGTTCTTTGAAAGTGATTTGTACAGAAAAGGTGCTCTTTCTCAAGAACATTGGTCACAAATGGCCCCGCTTCAACGATCGCCGAACGACCCGTCGCATCAGTAAGCGAGTAATTATACTCATCCGCATGTGGCAACTTCCTTAGTAAAGTGATGGCCTCATGAACCGTACTACATTGATCCAGGATCATTCTAACGATGATGCCTGCCATGTATCCTTTTTGATGGTAGCGTGTCGAAACAAAGTGAAGCCCAGCCGTAAGTCCATGCTCATTCATCCCATCATGAAGCCCGATGCCAAACAGGCTATGTCCGCATGTTGCATTGGCCTCTTTAGGCTGTCTTAAAACGAGGCGTCCGTCATAAAAGTCTGGACCAAAATCATAGTTCCGTACATATCCCTGATCCATCATTATTGCCGTGCAACCGAGCCCATCGAGTATCGGTAGATCATAGGCACTGAAAAGTGACAGAGCTTTATCTTGAGAAATACCTAGTGCCTTCGCGATTCCATGCAACTCTTCAAGCAAGTGCGGAGCAAACGTTTGAAAAGTTCCTCGAGCTTCATCTACATCTACTGGTTGCACAAAGTGTTCGCATCTCTGCCTGATGATGTTCATTCGTTCGTGTGAACCGAGTCCATAACCTACTTCATATGAGGAACCTCGATACTGTTCAACGGTAACGTGAAGTCTACTCACTTTTCTTCTTTGCCTCATAGACTTTCAACAACTCTTCCACCGCTATCCCATCAATCGTCATTCCTTCAACATCTGAACGCTCAATTTTCACCCCTTTTAAATTACAATCCTTGATCGTACTGCCATGTAGATCACAGTTATCGAACAGTAGCGGGAGATGTTCTTCCCTTCGACCAGCAGCGAAATGGTCTTCTGGTGGCAAACCGATGTTCCGAAAAACGGCTCCGCCCATTTGTGCATCTTCAACTTTTAGGTCACTGAGGTCGATGTCGCGAAACGAAATGCCGCTCATGTTCATATTCGTAAAAGTCGCTTCTACCATATAGGCATCTGAGAAGATCGACTGAGCCAAATTAGAATTCATGAAGTTGGCATTCGTCAATTCAACTTGATCAAACAAAGCACTGCGAAGACGCAGTTCCTTAAATACTTTCCGTTCGAATTCCTCTCCAACGTTTTGCTCGCTTAAATTCTTTTCTACCATTTCAATCAGCTCCTTTTTCATCTTTGCTCTGGCTCTCCGAATGCGACTCTCAATGCTAGAGGTGGTGAGTTCTAACATGGTTGCAATTTCAGCCATCGAATAACCACCCATATAGAAAAGCACGACGGGTGTTCGAACGTCTTCTTTTAAACGGTTAAGCGCATCCCACACCACTTCATTTGGTTCTTGATCATTTTGCTTCCCACGAGTCAACCATTCATCTTCTCGAAACGATTGTTCTAGCACCTGAACCATCCGTTTCCGCTGTTTTTTCCAATCAAGACTCAAATTTCGAACAATCGTCGTTAACCAGCTGCCCACTTTATCAGGTTCTTGTAGTGTGTCCTTTTTCAGGTACGCTTTAACAAACGCTTCCTGAGCAACATCCTGCGCGAGATGATAATCCCCGAGAATGCTATATGCTACGGCATATAGGGCATTCGCATAGTGGTGGACTACCTCGCGAAACCCTTCTTCTGTTTCCCACTCTACTGCTTGTTGACCCACCCATCTCACCTCACCAGAGCTTTCATATATATAGACGAATCTCACATTCACATTCCGTCATCATTACAAAAAAAGTTGCCGTGTCCACCCTAGAAAAACAAATGTATTTCTTCGGGGTCTGACCCCCCTCTAACCTGTTCTACCCTCGTCTCTACCCGCATATATTTGTAGGGCAATAAAAATATTTCTTTCAAAGGGAGTGCTGATATGTTGGATCGAACATTGCTTTTCGTAGCTGCTATGTTTGCTGGGTTTGCTTTGCTTCGTTTGTCTGAGGCTGATTCATTCCTCGATAGTCTCAATCCTGTCTTCGAAGTAGTTGGCTTCCTAGCAGTGCTGCTATTTGCACTTGTCTTGATCTACAAAGGCATCATGGCTATTTTACCCCGGAAAGTGTAACCGCTTTCCACTCCTGAAAGAAACGAAAAGCGGGATCTCAGAGACCCCGCTTTTTTACTTTATTCTTTTGGTGCAATCATATCTTCTGGACGAACAATGTCATCGAACTGCTCCGCTGTTAGAAGCCCGCTCTCCAAAGCCGTTTCGCGAAGCGTTGTTCCATCTTCGTGGGCTTTTTTCGCGATTTTGGCTGCATTTTCATAACCGATATGCGGATTCAATGCCGTTACAAGCATGAGCGAATTCTTCAAGTAATCCTTAATCACATCTTCGTTCGGCTCAATCCCTACAGCACAGTTGTCGTTGAACGACTTCATTCCATCAGCAAGTAAACGTGAAGACTGCAGGAAGTTATAAATAATAACCGGCTTGAACACGTTTAGCTCAAAGTTCCCCTGACTTGCAGCGAAACCGATCGTCGCATCATTTCCCATCACCTGTGCCGCAACCATCGTTAATGCTTCACTCTGAGTCGGATTCACTTTCCCTGGCATGATCGAGCTACCTGGCTCATTAGCAGGAATGGTTAATTCACCAATCCCACAGCGCGGTCCACTCGCTAACCAACGTACATCGTTTGCGATTTTCATAAGATCCGCTGCCAGAGCTTTCAACGTACCGTGCACATGCACCACTTCATCATGACTAGTAAGCGCATGGAATTTATTCTCCGCTGATGCGAACGTCTTGTCCGTCATCTTGCTAATTTCTTCAGCTACCATATCACCGAATTTCGGGTGCGCGTTCAATCCAGTACCAACCGCAGTACCACCGATCGCAAGCTCCTTCATGTATTTTACACTTTCAAGTAGCATGCTTTCACATTTTACAAGCATGCGGTGCCAGCCGCTGATTTCCTGACCGAGTGTAAGTGGTGTCGCATCCTGAAGGTGCGTACGACCAATTTTAATAATATGCTCATTATCCTGCATTTTTTGATGTAGCGTTTCTTTCAATTCAATGAGTGAAGGATAAAGATGATCCTCTACAGATAAAACAGCTGCAACGTGCAGTGCTGTTGGGAATGTATCATTCGAAGACTGGGATTTGTTCACATCATCATTCGGATGAATGCGTGCTTCACTCCCCTGTTCTTGTAAAAGTTCATTCGCACGGAAAGCGAGTACTTCGTTCATATTCATGTTAGACTGCGTGCCGCTTCCTGTCTGCCAGACAACAAGTGGAAAATGTTCATTATGATCGCCGTTGATCACTTCATCCGCTGCCTTTACAATCGCTTCAGCCTTCACATCTTCCAGCTTCCCAAGACGCTGGTTCGCAAGCGCTGCGCTCTTCTTCAGAATCGCAAATGCTTTCACAACTTCAAGCGGCATTTGCTCATTACCGATTTTGAAATTCTGCTTACTCCGCTGTGTTTGCGCACCCCACATTTTATCTGCTGGTACTTTGATTTCACCAATTGTGTCTCGTTCAATTCGATAATCCATTGTGATCCTCCTTCAGAGTATAAGCTAACAGGTTCCACTTCTATAAAAAAAGCGGAAGTCCTTTCGATTTAAACTAATTTCTATTCATGACGACGCTTTCATCATATCACACTCTTCTGCAAGCGGGAATCAGCATATCCTAGCGTTTTTTCACACTAAAAAAACCGCCCACTATCGTGAGCGGCTCCCATTAGACATTTAACATTTCTTTCTTCTGCACATCCTGTTTGATGACGAACTGTAACACGAGTAAACCGACAAAAAGGCCAAGTCCGATTAAATCCGTATACCCTTCTGGATAAATGAGCATCACACCGGCCGCTACTGCCGCAATTCGCTCCACTACTACCGTACGGCGGTACCAGTACCCGATCATTCCCGCTCCGATACTGATCATACCTGTGACAGAAGTGAATAGAACCCAAAGTAGCCCCTGCCACGTTGTATCAATCATCATAAGTTCCGGCGAGAGCACGAAAATGTATGGGATGATAAACGCGGCGATCGCAAGCTTGGCCGATTGAACGCCTGTCCGGAGCGGTTCGCCTCCTGACACACCGGCTGCCGCAAAAGCAGCAAGCGCTACAGGCGGTGTAATGTCTGCGACGATACCAAAGTAGAATACAAACATATGGGCTGAAAGCTCTGGCACAGCTAACACGATCAAAGCTGGTGCCGCAATCGTTGACGTGATCACATAGTTTGCGGTCGTCGGTGAGCCCATTCCAAGAATTAACGAGGCAATCATCGTAAAGAAAAGAGTTAGCAAGAGATTTTCACCCGAAAGAGACACGAGGCTGTTCGCAAACTTCAGTCCAAGACCTGTCAAAGTGACCACACCGACGATCATACCCGCTGCAGCAGTTGCAGCGGCTACACCAAGCGCCGTCCGTGCGCCATTCGCAAGCGCATCGATGAAATCACCGATCCCCATCCGCGTCTCTTTATTGATCGCTCCAACTACGATGGCTGTCAGAATGGCATAGAGTGCCGCACGCGTCACGGATGTGCCAGACATCAAGAAGAAAATAACCGCAACGATTGGGAAAAGGAGATAAATTTTCACGAGGACAGCTTTTCGATTCGGCATTTCTTCTTCAGTCAGTCCTCGTAACCCGATCCGTTTCGCTTCAAAGTGAGTCATGATCCAGATGCCTGTAAAATACAGCACCGCAGGGATCGCGGCGGCTTTCGCGATTTCCCAGTAGGTGATGCCTCCACCGATGAATTCCACCATCAGGAACGCCGCCGCACCCATGATCGGTGGCATGAGCTGCCCACCCGTCGATGCGGCAGCTTCAACGCCACCAGCGAATTCCTTTCGATAACCGAGACGCTTCATCATCGGTATCGTGAATGATCCTGATGTCACAACGTTAGCAACCGAACTACCACTGATCGTCCCTTGAAGTGCACTTGAGAAAATCGCTACTTTCGCTGGCCCACCAACTCGTTTCCCCGCAATGACAAGGGCAAGATCATTAAAATATTGTCCTACACCTGTTTTCACAAGAAAAGCTCCAAATAAGAGGAAGAGAAAGATAAACGTTGATGACACACCAAGGGGTGTTCCCAGAATCCCCTCCGTTGTATAGTACATCGACCGTATGATCCGATCGATACTTAAGCCCCGATGTTGCAAAAACCCTGGCATATAAGGTCCGAGATAAGCATAAAGCAAGAAAATAGATGTGATCACGGTAATCGGCAACCCTACAACTCGGCGCGTCGCTTCAAGGACAAGAACGATGGCAAGAAAGCCAACGATCAAATCCAGCGTCGTCAACCGGCCAACTCTAAACACGAGCTCTTCAAAGTTAAGCGGCCAGTACATGCCTACATAGACTCCGATGAGTGCAAGAAGCCCATCATACCAGGCAATCTGAAATTTCCCTTTCGTCTTTTGACCAAGATTCTTTTTGGAGGCTGGAAACAAAAGAAAAATGAGTCCAAGGGCAAAAGCTAAGTGAATGGACCGCTGGAGCTGCGCTGTAAAAACTCCGAATATCGCAGTATAAAGCTGAAAGACAGAGAAACCAACAAGTCCCGCGAGAGAAATCCACCCGAGAACACCTGTCAGCCTGCGATGTCCTGCTTCAGGGTCGAATTTCGCCATTAGTTCCTGCGTTTGTTCATCAGTCAGGCGTTCTTTGTTTTGCTTTGTTTTCGGAGGCTGATCTTTCTCACTCAAGCACATTCACTCCTTTCATCCACTGCCATAAGCTAATTGATTCTGACTCAAGATGAACCCAGGAGCCGGGTTCAATAATCTTACTGAATTCAATCTCTTTATCCTGGACTAATAGCATATGATTGGCCACTACTTGTCCAGTCCTCAGGTCAATATATGGAAATTTTCGGTTCATATCTTTAATTTTGTAACCATCTTCATCCTGCACAAATCGCTCTCCTTCTGCAGCATTAGAAGGCATTCCGATCGCAAAATTTTGATAAGATAGCTCATATTGTACAATCTCTCCTGAATCAGAGACGTAATACGACTCTTGCACTGGTGTTTTGTGTACAGAATGAGTGTAGCGAATGTCAAAGTTTGACTGGTCATCTTCGAACGGCACAAATGCCAGTACTTTGCCTGTCTCTCCTTTTTCGAGTGCCATCACCGGAAAAAAAGGATAGAGAAAAACGACTAAAATAAGCACCGAGGCGATCGAAGTTTGATACAGAAATTGTCTCGTTGAGGCAGAAGGGTTCATAGTAAGAAGACGCAGGCTTTTCACCTGCGTCCATCACATCCTTTTTTGAAGATTCTTTGAAGAGTTACTCCATTCCTTTTTCGTCAAAGTACTTTTTCGCTCCTGGATGAAGCTCGATACCAACACCTTCAAGAGCAGAGTCAGCCGTAATGAACTCTCCTTTTGCGTGAGTAATTTTGTCTGAGTTATCAAAGATCGCTTTCGTAATTTGATACACATAATCTTCGTCAAGATCGGAACGCGCCACTAGCATCGCAAGAACGGCTACCGTTTTGACATCGCTCTCCAATCCATACGTTCCGCTTTTTACCGTGTCTTCCGCGTAATAGGGGTGCTCTTCAATTAACTGATCGATTTTATCCTGTTCAATCGGAAGAATAGTGACAGGCTTAACAGCAGATAATCCTTCTACTGCACCAGTAGGAGTACCAGACGTAATAAACGCCGCATCGATTGTTCCATCTTGAATGCCTTCTGTTGATTCATCAAATGCAAGATGTTGCGCCTCAATGTCATCCATTGTAATGCCGTGAACTTCTAATACTTGTTCAGCATTCGCATATGTTCCACTACCAGGTGCTCCGACCGATACTTTCTTTCCTTTCAAATCTTCGATCGATGAAATCCCACTTTCCTGAAGGGCCACAACTTGAATCGTTTCAGGATAAAGTGTGCCAATCGCCTGAATGTTATCGACTTTTCCATCTTCAAACATTAATTCACCTTCAGTAGCGTAAGCGGCGATATCAGTCTGTGTAAACGCAATATCCGCATCTCCATCCTGAAGCGTCTGCATATTTTCTACGGAAGCACCAGAGGACTGGGCATTCGCACTCTCAATATCTGTTTCATCTTGAATAATATTCGCAAGCTCACCACCAAGTGGGAAATAGGTTCCACCCGTTCCACCTGTTAGTAAACTAAGCTCTGAAGGAGATCCATTCGCTTCTCCACCTGAAGATTCCCCACAAGCTCCGAGTACCATCGCTACGGATAAAATAACGACGAATAAACTAAGTAGTTTTTTCTTGCCCATCCTACTTCTCCCCCTTTAATTGTTAGAAAATTTCAAATTTACTATACCATATTATGGAGGGAAAAGGTACAGGCCGTTCATACAGCAAAAAACCCTGAAAATCTGTTATTAAAACAAAAAAATCCCCATTTCTACTCATTTCGTTTCTTTTCGACTTAGTTAATCGGAAAAACCAGTGTCGAAAAAAAGAGAAAATCAGTTGAATGCGGATCAAATTTTTGTCATTTTTCGTAAGAGGAAAATAAGACTTTCCAATTATGAAGAGCAGGCGGTCGACGAAACGAATTAGGATGAAACATGAACGTCCATGGAACGGCAGAGTGCGATGGCACCAGAAGTTCGTGTGTAAATCTTCCTTCTGCAATGTTTTCGTCTTCCACATAGTACAGCAACCTGTCCTCAAGCTTCCAATCCTCAACCCCATTAATGATCAAAACGGATGCAAGTAAATGATCGCGATGATTGAAAGCAGCTCTTACCGGAACGAACAGCAACTTACCTTCCTGGACAGGATTTTGATCGTAAACGTTATGAAACAGCTTCCGGTCGTCATCAGATATGGTTCGGTCCCACTTTTCTTCAAATTGTAGGGTCATCTTTCTCTCCCCTTTTGATGTATCGATTTTCTTTCTCCTCCAGCATATAGAGATCATCAATGACGTCATTCAGTGAAAGCAGTTCAAAGATCACGATCATTTTTCCAGTAAAATGATGACGCGGCTCTGTTACTTCTGTACGCAAATTATCGAGTTTGTGGAAGAGCTGATCTAACCTCTCGATGCTTTCTAAATGCTTCTGTGTATGCTGAATAGATGGATTATGAAAAGCATGTGAAATGGAACGTCCCGCTTCAATAATAATACGGTGATCATCTTTATCGATGCCATTTTTCGTATCTGTAAAAAGCATATTCCCAAGATGATAGAGGATTTTCTGCAAGTATTCGAGCTTCTTGAGAACGACGGAAAAGTTGCGAACCTCATGGATGCTGTGTCTACGGTACTTCCATTCTTCCCGCTGGTACGCAATAAGCTTGTACGTTCGTTCGAGATCACGACTTAAACGCTGATAAACGAGTGTTTGTCTTCTTGCATGTGGTAGATCGGCAATGATTTGATCCAGAAGATCTCCCGCATTCCGATAGAGGCGCTTCACTCCCTGGTTAATCATTTTGTGAAATTTCGGTGGCATTACGAAGTAGTTAACAGCGGTCGAAACAACAATCCCGATCAAGGTAGTGCTAAGTCGAAGAACGTAGGAAGACATATAGTCTCCTGTTGTATCTGGAATCATCGCAACAGCGGTTAATGTGGCAACGAGCATTCCGTCATCAAGGCCGAGCTTATGACACGTTATCAATGTGAACGTTGCGGCTAACGCAAACGTAAAGGGGGATTGATTAAGGAAGGATTCAAATAACATGGCAAAACCAGCACCGATTGCCGCTGCTGGAAAGCGTATGATGCCTTTTTTGATTGAGTCTGATGCAGTCGGCTCAACCGTGACAATGGCTGTGATTACCGCAAATAGTACTGGAAGTCCGAGCGCATCACAAATCCACGCCGTCAAAAACGCCGCAAGACCTGTCTTCAAGATTCTCCCACCAACAAATTTAAAAAGTTTCTGTTTTAGTTCAGTCATAGGTATCAGTCCGTTTCTATACCCCTAGTATAACGTACACCATTGGTTTACATGAACCCGTTTTCAATTTATTGTTTAATTCATCACCAATGAAGGAGAGAACGCTATGAACCTCTACGTCGGAATAGACTTATCTGGACCGTCAAATACGAAGGATACTTCCCTTGCATTCTTTACAGGAGATGACTCTCACCTTGTATTTCAAGATATTATGAATGGTGCAACAGACCATGATATCTATGAAATTCTACATAGCAAATCGGACCACCTCATCATTGGAATGGATGCCCCCCTTTCTTACCAGCCAGGTGGGGGTGATCGACCGGCCGATCGCGCACTAAGGCAACAAATTATCGCAAAAGGGATGAAGAGTGGATCGATTATGACTCCGACGATGACGCGGATGGTGTATTTAACACTGAGAGGGATCTCCCTTTCAAGAGGACTCTCTGCCATTACACCCGACATCGTTGAAGTACATCCCGGGGCTGCCGTTGGTCTTCGGACGAGCGACATCACTTCCGTACTAACTTATAAAAGGGAACGAAGCCATCGTTATCAGTTAAGGTCGTTTCTAGAAAATGATGGAGTGACTGATATTCCAACAGAAGTTCTTCACTCTTCTCATTCGTTCGACGCCTGTCTCGCTGCTTATGCAGCCTGGAAATGGAAGCATGGTCAGTCTGAATTTCTACATCCAGCCAAACCACCTTTTCACCCATTCGATTTCAGTTCATGATGGATCAGTGCGTCCTTCATTTATCCACAAAAAAACCCTGCGCACTAGTTGCGTAGGGTTTCATCAAAAACTTTTGGAACGACGTCGCGAACGACTATAAATAAAACGCCAATGAAAAATGCTGTAATGGCCATCGCAAATGAAGGAAACACATCCCAATCACGGTCCATGCCCCACCCACTTAGCATCGCTCCTGAAAACGTGCCGATCATATAGCAAAACGGAATCCACCATTTCATTTTGATTGATCACCTCAGAAATGATATACCCCGCTTCGACAAATTCTGAACCTTACTTAGAGCATTTTCTCAATATCTTTCTTTATATCACCTGGCTCAGTTGTTGGTTCATAGCGTTTGACCACTTCACCGTTCTTGTCGACAAGAAACTTCGTAAAGTTCCATGGAATATCTCCATGTTCAACTTCCGGAGCCTCTTGCGTCAGATAGTGATAAAGAGGATGAGCGTCATCACCATTCACATCGACTTTTGCAAACATAGGGAAGCTGACACCATAATTGATCGAGCAAAATTCCTGTATGTCATTTTCAGATCCAGGTTCCTGAGCGCCGAACTGGTTACACGGGAAACCAAGAACTTCAAATGGTTTGTCTTCAAGCGACGTATAGAGTTCCTGAAGCCCTTCATATTGTGGCGTTAGTCCACATTTACTCGCCGTGTTCACTATCAGAAGAACCTTTCCGTTGTATTCCGATAGCGGCATATCTTTGCCTTGAAGCGTTTCAGCAGTGAATGAATGTACATTCATATTATCCCTCCTAAATGAATTGGCTCACCTCACTTTTACCATAGTTAGGATCAGATCGCCAGAATTCAGCGCGCTCTTGCGATGATGCCGTTGTGAACTTTCATATAGCCGTGCCTCACAATGTCCATTCCGTTTTCATACGCATAGAGACCCATCTGTCGGATATCCATTAGCTCTCGGTACGTATGATTCATCATATCGGCCATCACATGATAATAAATGCGCGATTTCATTTGATTCCGAGGTGTTGTCATAATCACATAACCACTATCTTTGACGAATTTACGGTGCCAATCGAGAATGGCCGGTTTATGTTCATCAGGGACATGCTCCAGCAAACCGACACTTAACACAATATCAAACTCTTTATGAAAATCGAGATCACGAATATCGTTTACTAGATAGCTGATATTCATTTGATCTTTATACCAGACTTTTGGACCGCCAGTCTCCGGATTCGTTCCGAGGAATGGATACGTATTAGGAAAGTGAGCAAAGCGATCAGTTTTACAAAACTCATCATAGTCTACCATTACGACTTCACCGCCAGGATACATGGCGTGAAGCTGCATTGCCTCATATCCTTCCGCTGCGCCAAGGAAAAGAATTCGTGGATTCTTGACATCAAGTCCCTCGAATAGAGCCCGCTTTCCACGGGGATCCCAGATCCCGTCTTCAATTCGATGAACATAGTTCCAGAGTGAAAGTCTCGTCATTTCCCCAAGCCCATGTTTGATGTCATGTAGACGGAAACCTTTGAAACTATCTTTCAACGATGATTTCAAACGCTGCTGTTCAGCCGGGACATCCTGCATAAAAAGGTTGTGAAACGAACGATTAAAATGCTCCCACGATGTTTTCACTGGCATATCCTGCTTGTGTTCCGCTTCCCAATCTCGTCTTTCTTTTGCAATCTTTTTTACTTCAAACGGCCTACCCACCTGCTTCCACGATAGCTGTGACCAATCACTTACTACATTTGCATTGATAAAACGATCCAACTGCTCATTTCTCGCATTCCGTAAATCAACACGATAACTTGGCAATAGCGCTGTGTACTCGAAGTCGTGATCTGAAAAAGGGTGCTCCGGCGTTATTGAAGCAAGTTCCAATTTTGTCACTCCTTATTTTTTCTTCATTCTCTCACGTAAGCGCTTTCATTTCAATTATTTTCAAGCTCCCTTGACTGCAATCTCTTATTCAGCAACTAAACCATTTTTCCTGAAGGTGGTATAATAGAGAAATTAACGATGCAGGAGTTGGAAACGAATGAAGATTGTTGTCAGTACGTTAAATGCGAAGTTTATTCATACTTGTCTCGCATTGCGTTATTTAAAAGCCTCCGCTGCCCCTGACTATGATGTGCAAATGGCAGAGTACACAATCAAAGATCCGATTATGAATATTGTCAGTGACCTCCATAGCATGAAGCCTAATGTGATCGGATTCAGCTGCTATATCTGGAATATCGAAGAAACAATTCCGGTCATCGAAATGCTAAAAAAAGTAAATCCTTCCCTAACAATCGTACTTGGCGGCCCAGAAGTTTCATATGATGTGTATGAGTGGCTCGACCGCATTCCACAGGCAGATTATATCGTGATGGGGGAAGGAGAAGTTACATTTAAAGAGCTTCTTCGCTCCATTGAAACAGGAGATTCTGTCGAGGATGTTAAAGGGATCGCTTACCGGAAAGATGGACGTAATCATATTAATCCACCAGCACCAAAACTTAGTTTACGTGATATCCCATCCCCTTTCCGATTTGAGGAAGACCGCTCTGATCTAGGTCGTCGCGTAACATATGTCGAAACGAGTCGAGGCTGTCCTTATTCCTGTCAATTCTGCTTATCTTCTATTGAAGTAGGTGTCAGGTATTTTCCTGCTGAGCGGATGAAAGAAGAGCTTCTGTATTTGATGGACAATGGCGCCAAAACAATTAAGTTTGTTGATCGAACGTTTAACATCAGACGCAACTACGCCATCGATATGTTTCAATTCCTTATTGATGAACACCGTCCAGGCTGTGTTTTTCAATTTGAAATTACTGCTGACATTATGCGTCCTGAAGTGCTCGAGTTTCTAAATCGGGAAGCCCCACCGGGACTATTCCGCTTTGAGATTGGAATTCAGTCAACGAATGATGAGACGAACGAACTTGTCATGAGAAAGCAAAATTTCGAGAAGCTCGCACGTACGGTGACAATGGTGAAAGACGGCGGCAAAATCGATCAGCACCTTGATTTAATCGCAGGTCTTCCTGAAGAAGATTACAGCTCATTCCGAAAAACGTTCAACGATGTTTTCTCATTTCGCCCTGAGGAACTTCAGCTTGGATTTCTTAAAATGTTGCGTGGTACCGGAGTTCGCCTAAGCGCAGAGAAGCATGGATATCTCTATATGGACCATGCGCCTTATGAAATTCTTTGTAATAACGTGCTTTCATTCGATGATGTGATTCGAATCAAACAGGTAGAAGATGTGCTTGAGAAATACTGGAATGATCATCGGATGGATACGACGATCGAACATTTGGTGAAGGATGTCTTTCCATCACCGTTTGACTTCTTCCAGGAATTTGGAAGCTACTGGGAAGGCAAGGGCTGGTCACGAATCGGGCATCAGCTTGAAGACCTTTTCCGTCGCCTTGCTGCATTTATAAGCATGCGGGCACCAGCGCATCTCGAACGCGTTACAACACTTATGAAGATTGACTACCTCTCTCTATCCAAAAAGAAACCACGTACAGTTTGGTGGAGCGATCGTCTTGAAAAAGAAGAGGAGATCGCCATTCTTAAGATCGTGAACGATCAACCACACCTGTTAGGAGAGGCATACGTAGCATTGAACCTTTCCGAACGGGACCTTCATAAGCACACGGTGATCGACGTAATTCCAGATCCTAACGAGGGAATTGATCACAAAACGATTTTACTTGTTTACTATCATCCGAAAACGAATGAACGAGACGTATTCTTCGGCCCTCTTCCTTCACAAACTTCGGTTGCCCTGTAAGGAGTGAAGGCATTTCGTACGTTACGAAATGCCTTTTCTATTTTAACTATAGGTCCGAGAGAATAAAGGATTCTCCTACTGTAAGCCGAATACCTTTAGTTAACCGAAGTCGGAGGGTAGGCCGACAAAAATATGGAGGGATAGCATGACACTATTAGAAATGGATGCCCTGTCCCTGTCGAAGAAGATTTCACGTAGAGAGATATCGTCTTCCCATGCTGTTCGAACGTACATTGATCACCTCAACGCGATTAACCCTATCTTGAACTGTCTTGTTGAAGACCGTTTTGAAGAAGCGCTTGAAGAAGCTAAGCGGGCGGACTACACGCTCGCAACTGAAGAAGCAAACGGTCGACTATTTGGCGTACCAATCAGTGTAAAAGAATGCTTTCATGTTGAGAATATGACAACAACCGGTGGACTTGCCTATCGAGCAGGTTCGCGGGAGAAAAAGGACGCTGAAGTCATCAGACGTTTGCGAGCGGAAGGCGCCATTATACTCGGAAAGACGAATACGCCTGCCCTTTGCTTTTGTCAGGAAACGGATAACAAGCATTATGGAAGAACGAATAACCCATGGGATGTCAGAAGAACGTCAGGTGGATCCAGTGGTGGAGAAGGTTCTCTAATCGCCGCTGGTGGTGCTGCTGTAGGTCTTGGCGCTGACATTGGTGGTTCAATCCGTTTCCCTGCTCACTTCAATGGAATCGTAGGTTTCAAATCTGGTAATCGGCAGGTGTCTCAGGAGGGGAACTTCCCTTACGTTGATAAACCAGAGCAGGAGCGTATGCTCGGCATCGGAGCGATGAGTAAATCTGTTCAAGATGCCAGGCTGATCAACCAGATCATTGCGAATGATTCTCCACCTGAGCGACACCTATCAGACTTCAAGCTTGTTTATCCGCTCCCACATCATCGCTTTCCGATTAATCGCGAAACGTTTCAATTGATTTCAAGTATACGGGATGCATTTGACGGAGAACTAGCTGAAGAACAAGCGAATCCGCCTTTCTTTGAGGAAGCAGCACTGATGTGGCAGCAAATGATGGCTATCGACGGTGGAGCCGATATGGTGAAGCTTATGTCAGATAATGAAAAAGCGAGTCCGATCGGAGAATTCGTGAAGGAAAAGTTTTTCAGAAACTCTGATGTTCATCCCTATCTGTCCTGGGCATTAATCGGCACGCGACTTTTTAAACCTACCCCAAAACAAATCAAAAACATTCACGCCTCTCTTAAGCGTGGAGATGATATTCTAGAAGATTATTTAGACGAACGAATATTAATTATGCCAGTCTATCATTCACCTGCTCCCCTTCACGGTGAACTATACCAGGAGCTTTTCTCTATTCGAAAAACGTTCTTACATTACATGCCTTATATTGCTTATGCGAACGTTTGGGGCCTACCGTCGCTCACAGTGCCAATGGGCACGAGTAAAGATGGCCTTCCTATCGGTGTTCAGCTCGTAAGCCGTGTCGGAAATGAAGAAGCGCTTTTTCAGCTTGGAGAACAGCTTGAGGAACGTGTTGGTGGTTATAGCCGGTGTGCTAAACATGATCAAAAGACAGAACAGACAACGGCTGAATACGTTTAAATTGGCGCGCCATGGAGGACTGACATTCACTTGCCTACAAATGAACCATACAAAATGCCTTACGTTGCGATCATCATTGCGATCTTATTCGTCTCGACCTCTGCTGTCATCGTGAAGCTTTCGACAGCGCCCGCTTCGATTATTGCGATGTACAGACTGTTACTAGCCCTTTTCATCATGTTACCTGTAGTTTATGTAAAGTATCGTCACTCCTTCAAGACGATCCAATTATCTGACTGGGGATACGGAAGTCTAGCAGGCATCAGCCTTGCCTTTCACTTCATCCTCTGGTTTGAGTCATTGAACTACACTTCTGTTGCAAGTTCCGTTGTGCTTGTTACGCTTCAACCGCTGTTTGCGTTTATCGGAACCTATCTCTTTTTCAAAGAAAAACTCACCCTTCCTGCAGTTGCGGGAGGGGTAACGGCTGTTATCGGGTCAATCGTGATCAGCTGGGGAGATTTCCGATTGAGCGGCATCGCTTTATGGGGTGACCTTCTGGCACTTACCGCCTGCGCAATGGTAACCGGATACTTACTGTTTGGCCAGAACATTCGAAAGCGTCTGGACTTGATTCCTTATACCTTTATCGTCTATGGAATCGCAGCTGTGACACTGGTCGTCTATAATCTCTTGTTACGCTATCCATTCGTTTCGTACCCTGCACCAGACTGGGGTTATTTCCTCCTGCTGGCTATCTTCCCAACTTTGCTTGGCCACTCCCTTCTAAACTGGGCTGTAAAGTGGGTCAGCGTCAACGTGATTTCAATGAGTATTCTGTTCGAACCGATCGGCGCCAGCATCCTCGCGTACTTCATTCTTGGAGAGACACTGCACAAGATGCAATGGATCGGAGGCGCCATTATCCTAGCAGGTCTCTATCTGTTCATCAGAAGTTACAAACGCCGAATCAAAAAATAGCAAAGCGTACCCAACCGGGTACGCTTTGCTATTTCGACAACAATCGAGCTAAAGCGGGTGGTGCCTGTCACCGCTTTGCCTTTGGACAGGTTTTGCAGCATGCGCCGCCTTCGGAAACTTGATCGTACAGACAACACGTGCGTCGGAAGCGAATCGGTCCTTCGACTCGATCCTCTTTCTCAGAATAATACGGCATGAATGGGTTTGCACCGCACGTGAAACTTGTGCAGTTGAACTCTCTTAGCAAATAGTGAAAGTCCTCTTCTGCTCGACGCGTTTGTTCTGCATCTCCTTCTGATGGAATCAGTGTTTCATAAACCCAGAACAGATAGATCGCTACGTTCTCCCAAAGAATAGCTGCAGATAGCTTAGTCGCCTTGACCATTGCTTCAACAAATGGCGCAAGATTTTCGTTAATCAGCTGATTCGCAAGCTGTGATCTGACGACCGTCCGATCGTTCTGATTCTCTTCCCATTCATGCGTTACACCGAGGTTGATCATCCAAGGTTCTGCATCGAGATCAAGCTTGTAATTAAGTCGAGAAGGCGTCGCCGGAATCGGCTTGTTCCACATTGTAAAAGCGTACAAAATAGGAGCAAGCGTCATAAATCCATAGCGTTTCATAAACTGTGAACCTGCAACAACGAGAGACGGAAAATGGCCTTCTTCAACAAGACGTTCAAGCAAGGTCTTTAGTACACGATCATCGAAAAGGTGTTGTACAGCATCATCACCTTCTTCTCCACTATTCAAACGAAGCTGCGCCAGTCGCGCCTTCTCATCCTGGTTAAACATCAGTTGATGCGTGTCCATGAACCTTCCTCCCTTTCCCATGTGGTACACAAAGCGGCGTTCCAAATAACGGATCTTCGATAATGTCACATTGAAGTCCAAACACTTGTTGAACAAGGTCAACGGTCAGAATGTCCTCAGGCTTTCCCTGGTCATAGATCCCTTTATCTTTCACCGCAATGATATGATCTGCATAGCGACATGCTAGATTAATATCATGCAAAACCATCAAGATTGTGCGGTTATCTTCTTTATTCAATTCAAATAGCAAATCGAGCACTTCTACTTGATGCGCAAGGTCAAGATACGTTGTGGGTTCATCAAGTAAAATAATGTCGGTATCTTGAGCGAGCGTGAGCGCAATCCAAGCTCGCTGCCGCTGTCCACCCGAGAGAGAATCCACATTCCGTTCTGCAAACTCCTCCATGTGTGTGGCACGTAACGCTTTTTGCACGGCTTGTTCGTCTGCCTCTGACCATTGACTTAACCACGTTTGATAAGGATAACGTCCCTGTTTAACGAGCTGCAAAACTGTAAGTCCTTCTGGCGCCACCGGCGATTGAGGAAGGATTGCCATTTTTCGAGCGATTTCTTTCGTCGGTTTATTCGATATGGCTTCCCCATCAAGGACGACCCCTCCAGAATGAGGCTTTAAGAGGCGCGCTAGGCTGCGAAGAAGCGTTGACTTTCCGCACCCATTTCCCCCGATCAACACACTCATCTCACCTTTTGGGATCAGTAAGTTTAGCTGATCAATGACCGTGTGCTCGCCATATCCAAGTGTTAAATCTTTCGTTTGCAGGGCATACACATCGCCCACCTCCTCGTCATTTGTTTCTCGACCGATACAATAAATAAATAAAATAAGGTGCTCCGATCGCAGCTGTGAAAACGCCCGCAGGAACTTCAAGTGGTGAAAACAAAGTTCGGCCGATCAAATCTGCGATCATGACGAGCATACTCCCGACAAGTGCAGATACTGGCACTAGTACGCCAAATGACGATCCAACCAGTTTTCTTGCTATATGCGGTGCCATCAAGCCAACAAACCCAACGCCACCCGCAAAGGCAACCGCTCCACCAGCGAGTGCTGTACTGATTAAGAGAAGTACGATACGGTCTCTCAAAAGCATCGCACCCACGCCTTTAGCGACATCGTCTCCAAGCTCCTGCAAGTTGACTCTTCTTGAATACACGATAAGAATGATCATCAACATGACTACCCACGGTAATAGCGTAAGCACGTCCTGTCCATTCGTCCCATGCACACTGCCCGTAATCCATATATTCGCCTCTGACGCGCGATAAATCGGCCCGATAATCATTAATAACGTCGTTAATGCTTGCAGTACAGCCGTTAATCCAATCCCAATCAGAACAAGTCGAATGGGAGAGATACCATTTTTCCAGGATAGGATAAACACAAGAAAACCCGCTAAAACGGCGCCGATAAAGGAAGCGAGCGGCATCCATTGAATGCTTACGGTTAGGGCATTCGCCTTATCGCTGAAAATCGTTAAAAAACCGATCGTCGCAAGTGCACCGCCCCACGTTATTCCGAGAATATCAGGAGATGCAAGCGGATTACGAATCATCCCCTGAAGAATGGCACCAGATACGGCAAGTGCTGCTCCTGCAAGGACTGCCATCGCAATCCTTGGAAACCGAAACTGTTTCACAACAAGCTCATTCATATCCGTACCATAGCCGAACAGTGCCTTCAACACTTCATCCGGTGTCATAAAAATTTCACCAAGGCCAATACTGAGTAGGGCCGTTAAAATAACCGCTCCGACAAGGCTTGCGATAATCCAGACTGCTCTTCGATCGATCAGGAATGAAACAGCTTTCATTCGAAAGGAAGTATATTTCGTCATAGCTGCTTAAACTCCTTTCGAGCAATATAGATGAAAAACGGCGTTCCTATAACCGCTGTTAACACGCCAACAGGCGCTTCAAGGGGCATGATAACGTAACGAGCGGCAATGTCTGCTACAAGTAATAAAATGGCGCCCAATAAAGCACTGTACGGGATAATCCATCGATAATCTGGACCAGTGAAATAACGAGCCACATGTGGAACGACAATACCGATAAAGCCGATTGGCCCCGCAACAGCAACTGATCCTCCTGCAAGGAAGACGATCAACACAGCAGCGCCACCTTTCACAAGTAATGTCCGCTGACCGAGCCCTTTCGCTACATCTTCACCCATGACGAGGGTGTTAATTTTGATACTTATAAAAAGAGCTCCGATAAGTCCCACACCAATGTATGGCGCTACAGATGAAAGCATCTCCAGGCTTCTGCCCTCAATTGAGCCTGCCAGCCAGAAGAGCACATCCTCCAGCGCTTTCTCATTTAATACAAGCATGCCCTGTGTTAATGAGGAAAACATTGCTGCAATGGCAGCGCCAGCTAACGTCAGCTTCATCGGGGTAAGACCTTCTCGGCCGAGTGATCCAAGTACATACACAATGATCGATGCGACCGCGGCTCCAAGAAAAGCCAACCAGCTGAACACGGTGAGTGAGGTAACCGAGAAAAATGTAACAGCTATCACAATGACAAAACTCGCTCCGGCATTTACTCCAAGAATTGAAGGGGAAGCAAGCGGATTTCGCGTAATGGCTTGCATCAACGCCCCTGCTACAGCGAGACTGGCACCAACCGCAGCCCCTATAAGGGCTCTCGGCACACGATTCTCGATAATAATGATATGTTCATTGCTTCCGTTGAACCGAGTAAATGACTCCCAGGCCGTTGTCCAAGTAATACTCGTCAGTCCATACACTACGCTTGCTGCCATTAGTGCAAGCACGAGCAATATGCCAACTACAACGCCAATCCATCTACTCTTCGTAGTTTGAAATTTATATGTCATAAAGGTTTATCCCTTCTATTATCATCCTCATTAAGTGTAGAAAAAGAATGAAAGCGTGTCAATGATTTTGAGAATCAATCTCATTTAACTGTTGACACTATTGTAACAATTAAGTATGATTACATCGTAAATGAAAATGATTATCAATGAAAGAGGAGGCTACATACATGTTTAAAAAGGGTTGGATTATGATCAGTCTTGCTGTTTTGATGATTCTTGCTGCCTGTGGAACCAACACCAGCGAAGAAAATTCTGGAGAGCAAAAAAACGAAGACCAAGCAACGCGGACCATCAGTCATGCGATGGGTGAAACAAAAGTACCAGATGCCCCTGAAAAAGTTGTCATTCTTACTAACGAAGGAACTGAAGCACTCCTTGCAATGGGCGTCACACCAGTCGGTGCTGTCCAGTCATGGCTCGGTGATCCTTGGTATGACCATATCAAAGATGATATGAAAGATGTCGAAGTCGTTGGAACAGAAAGCGAAGTAAACCTTGAGGCGGTTGCAGCGCTGAAGCCAGATTTAATAATCGGAAACAAACTCCGCCAAGAAGATATTTACGAGCAGCTTAATGCGATTGCCCCTACCGTCTACTCTGACACGCTGAAAGGCGACTGGCAGGAAAATTTTGAATTTTATGCAAAAGCATTGAACCTTGAAGACAAAGGTAAAGAGGTCATGAGTTCTTACAACGACCGAATTGATGCCATGAGTCAGGAACTAGGTGATCAGCTTGATAAAAAAATCTCGGTCGTTCGTTTCCTTGCAGGACAAACTAGAATTTATTACAAAGACTCATTCTCAGGGGTTATCCTGGACCAACTCGGATTTGCTCGCCCAGAGTCTCAACAAAAAGATGACTTCGCTGAAGAAGTCACCAAAGAACGTATTCCAGAAATGGATGGCGACGAGCTCTTCTACTTTACATATGAGGCGGGAGATGGCGAAGCGAATTCTACTGCTAAAGAATGGACGAATGATCCACTATGGAACAATCTCCAGGTCGTGAAAGACGGTAATGTTCATGAAGTGAGCGATGCTATCTGGAATACTTCAGGCGGCGTTCTCTCTGCTAACTTGATGCTTGATGACATCGAAGAGATTTTTTTAGGTGAATAACTGAAGCGCCCGGCTAATGCCGGGCTTTTTTCATGCTTGATTCTCATGAATTTAGGGAAAAGAATAAGAAATATTTTCTTTTGAAATATGGAAAGAAGACAGGTTCATCTCAGGTATACTAGTAGAAACACATACAAGGAGGGGACATATCGATGCCAAATGTCTGGACACATATCTTGTTTGGGGAAGAAGCTGCTATGGAAGCCGGCATATGGAATACGATCAAAGGTGACCTTCCTTACTTTCGTCTTGGCGCACAGGGACCGGATCCATTCTTTTATCATCATTTCTGGCCATGGAAAAAGAATAAACCAGTCCTAGAAGTAGGCTCCGCTCTTCACCAGTTGAACTGTGGTCCATTTCTAATGGAAATGATTGAATATGGAAAGCAGGATGATCCTATGCTCCGTTCTTATATACTCGGATTTGTAACCCATCACATTCTCGACCGCAATACACATCCCTATATTCACTACCGATCAGGATTAGAAGGCAATCGACATCAGCAGCTTGAAATTATTATCGATACGATCTTGATGAAGGAATACAAAGATATTGAAACGTGGAAAACGCCTGTCTATCAGGAAATTCAAGTGGGAAAATCTCTTTATGAACCAATCGATCTGATGCTTTATGAGCTCATTCAATCCTTCTATCCAGAAACGGCAGATCGTATGCCGGAAGATTACATTAATCAATCGTATCGAGATATGGTACTCGCTCTTAAAATTCTGTTTGACCCACTAGGCTGGAAAAACCAAATTCTTTCGAAGCAAGTATCATCTTTTTCCTATCAAAAGCATATCGGAAATAAGGATTACTTAAACAGAGAAGGCACAACCTGGCTTCACCCTGCGATTAAAGGCGAAGAATCGACCGCCACTTTCGAAGAGCTCCTAGAACAAGCGGAAGAGGAAGCGACAAGTATTCTACCCCTAATTCTCGACTACTGGCACCATGAAGAGAACTGTTATACGGAATTGAAAAGGCAAATTGGTAATCGCTCTTATGATACAGGCAAAGACTGCAGCCTTCCGTTAGAGCTCAAGCATTTCGATCCGATCGTATAATGTGCAAAAGAATGTGACCAGCTGATAGCTTGCCGCACTGCCTTACTTCTTCTAAGCTTCATTACACAAACAACCGATTATCTATTCAATTCATCTTCTTAATCACTATTTGTCCCACAATACGCGCAGCCAAACCAGTTAATAAAGCAATAACCATACTAAGCACAACATTATTTGTAAGCGCTTCACCAACAGTGAATCCTATATAGAGAAATACGCCAATCAGAATTCCAAGAATGAGTTGTTGACTCTTCTTCATTTTCGCACCTCCATCATCATCGCAGCACCAGCAATCGATTTTAAATGATCAGTCTGGACTACTTCAAATAAGAAAAAATCATAGGATTCGTCCTATGATTTTTTGCGTACTATTGCTCCTATTTTAATGCCTTACCATGACTGCTCTACTTATTTTCAAATTTAGCTGAAAAATATCCTAATACTGCGCCTAAAATGGCGCCACCAAGTACTTCTGTCGGCTGATGCCCTAGAATTTCGTTCAGTTCCTTTTCTCTCTCTACAAAATCAAAGCTCGGAAAATCATTCGAAATTTCAGCGAAATTATCCTCCAAATCATTGACCAGCTTAGCGATTTCACCCGTGTGACGGCGGATTCCCTGCGCATCATACATGACAATCACGCCAAAGATAGCCGCCAGAGCAGTTTCCGTATGGCGCGAGCCTTTGTTCGTTGCAATATAGGTAGCCAGTGCTGAAACGCCTGCGGAATGCGAACTTGGCATTCCGCCTGTTGTCGCAACCTGTTTTAAGTCCCATTCCCCTGTTAATTTTTTATGAGTCAAAACCTTCAGTCCCTGCGCAAGCGCAATCGACGAGATCGCCGTTAATATTCCTCTGTTCATTTTCTGCATCTTTTTCGTCCTCCACTTCATTGGTTACAGGTTCTTCTATTAAACCAATACCCTAAGTAGAGGATTTTTATTCGATTGAACAGAAATTCAGTAAATCATTCTATAGAAATCGAAGTTAAGTTATTACAGTATACGAAAATCGATTTCCATCAAAATCATGCACCAACCTATACATGGTCAAATTACAAACCTGTTTAGCCGATTCGAAATCCCTTTACTTTCCGATCACGAAAGAAGCCTTATCAACTTCACATATCCACTCCTTCATGAACCATAACGTCCTTCGCCTGTTCTTTTCCTTTATCAATATTCACTTTGCTCAGTAAAAAGAGTCCTGCAAGAAAGAAGACAACGAGTGAGACGATTCCGAGGCGACTTGAGCCAGTGATCTGTCCAACGAAGGCAAATAGAAACGGTCCAAATATGGCTGAAAATTTAGCTGATATCCCGTAGAAACCATAGAATTCGGCATGGCGGTGATCAGGCACCATGCTTCCAAAGATCGATCGACTTAATGCCTGCGCACCACCCTGAACAAAGCCCACCATAATCGCAAGAAGATAGAAATGAATCGCTGATGTCATGAAGTACCCGAGTAGAACAATGCCTACATAGATCCAGAGAGCAAGCATAAGCGCCCGCTTCGGATTGATTTTCTTTGCCAAATAACCAAACAAGAAAGCAAACGGGATGCCGACAAACTGCGTAATCAGAAGGGCAGCAATTAAATCGTTCGCGCCTATCCCTATATCTCTCCCATAAATCGTCGCCATTTTGATAATCGTGGATATGCCGTCATTAAACAACCAGAAAGCAACGAGGAAGATCAATAGCTGTTTGTAGTGATGTAATTCCTTGAACGTAGAACGAAGTCGCTTAAATCCAATCGCCATATAAGAACCACTTAATAGCGGCTGACTGTGGCTCACTTCTTTCACATTTTTAAACATTGGGAGTGAAAAGACAAACCACCAAACCCCAACACTTGCGAATGATAGTTGAGTGGCGACAAGGGTATTCGGTAGAAGAAACCAGGAAGGATTCATAATCATAAGCAGATTAACGAATAACAGAAGTCCACCACCAATATAACCAAATGCATACCCTCTTGCTGAGATCCGATCTATTTCTTCGCCTTTTGCGATTTCAGGCAAAAAAGCGTCATAGAAAACATTGCTTCCTGAAAATCCAATCGTACCGAAAATTAATAGAATCGAAGCAAGAAGATAGCCACCTTCCCCTACAAATGCCATCAAAATACTTGCCGTCATTCCCATATAAGCGAAGAAACGTAAAAATTTCTTCTTAGAATTGGAGTAATCTGAAATGGCACCAAGAACCGGTGCAAGAATGGCTACAATGAGGACAGCAATGGATTGCGCATACCCCCAGTAGGAAGTTGCAAGACTATGATCGATATTTTTGGCAGCTACATCATAATAGAAAACGGGTAATACGGCTGCCATCATCGTTGTGGCGAAAGCTGAGTTGGCAAAGTCATACATCATCCAGCTACGAATCTCTTTTTTCTTCATCACGTATCCTCCATGAAGTTCGATTAGTTTCAGCATAGCGGTCGATGGAACATATTTCCTGATCAAAAAACGTTCTTCCTATTCATTTAATAAATGGCCATGCTTGCCACACATTCTAGCTGCGAGTACACTAACGGTAGATGAATGAAACGGAGGGCGTCCTATGGACCAAAACGAAATTCAAAACAAAGTAATCGAAAACTATCAACGTGATGAAAACATGATGATTCTCGTCTTTGCACAATGGTGCGTGAATAACGACCTTAATCCAGAAACACTTTACGAGAAAGCATATCCTGATCAGATGAACAATCCCGCTCTGAAACAAAGCATCGAGCTCGTTGTACCTAAGGAAGAGTCAGAACATATTCCAGATCACACAGTCATGGGCGTACTATCACTATTCGGAAATGACGATCTTGCCTTTGTTGTTTCTGAAGAAATCGAAAAGCGAGAGAAGAAGTAAAGCCTATATCAGTTTATTCGGCAGCGAGAGGATTCTTCCCTTTAACCTAATGAGAAAGACCCGGAGCTATGCCCACGGGTCTTTTTCTAGTCAATCGCGGAACAACGTCACAAGCGCCTGTGTACCACTATCTTCTTCTCCTCGTTCTGCGAGATCTTCGTATAATTTTTTGGAAAGCTCCAATCCAGGAGTTAACATGCCCATATGTTTAGCAGATTCTAACGCAATCGTCATGTCTTTAATAAAATGCTTCACATAAAATCCAGGCTCGAGTCGATTCGATATCATTCTAGGCGCCAGGTTACTCAGCGACCAGCTACCCGCTGCTCCAGACTCAATGCTCTCAAGAACAGTAGTTGGATTTAATCCTGCTTTCTCAGCGTAAACGATGGCTTCACATACGCCGATCATGTTACTCGCGATCGCAATCTGATTGCACATTTTCGTGTGCTGTCCTGCACCCGCAGGACCCTGAAGCACAATATTTTGACCCATCACTTCAAAAATAGGCTGCGCTTTTTCAAAAACTTCCAGCTCACCGCCGACCATGATCGATAGTCGGCCTTCTTTCGCGCCAACATCTCCACCTGACACCGGTGCGTCGAGTGCATAAAGCTGTTTTGATAGCGCATGCTGGTAGATTTCTTCCGCTAGTGCCGGGCTTGAAGTCGTCATGTCGATGATCATGGATTGCGGACGGGCATGTTCAAGAATCCCGTTCTCGCCTATGTACACTTCTTCCACATCTTTTGGATAGCCAACCATCGTCATGATCACATCTGCTTTAGACGCAACTGCCTTCACTGTGTCCTGCCATTCTGCCCCTTCATTAATGAGAGCATCGGCCTTACTTTTCGTTCTCGTATAAATGAGCGTTCGGTATCCTGCTTCCATTAAATTTCGAACCATACTCTCTCCCATGACACCGATGCCGATAAATCCTAAAACTGGTTTTGACGTTTGTTCCATTTCATTCGCCTCTCTTTCCAAAATTTCCTTTTCTATCACTTCTCTTCATCGTACACTAAAAGAGAGGTGAAATCATGATGAAAACAAGTAGTTTTGCTGGTCTTTTTCTCTGGGTGTCATTTGTTGTGGCAAAATTGATCACCACCCCAATCGATACGCTTCAATATGTCATGATATTATTGATGTTCGCTTATCTAGTGCTAGTTCCTCTAACACTGAATCTAGTACCACAAAAAAAGAATTCATTCTACCGTTATGCGACTCGATTGCAGCCAGCTTCTGCCGTGCTTGCAGGTGTTTCCTTCTTTCTTGAACAGGGAACGATCGCCGTTCTGTTTGCCCTTCCCTGGCTGTTAACGACAATCTTAATCGCGCTCTATGGATTCACTCGTCTCATGCAAACGTGGAAGAAAAGCACCATTTTCGACGTCTTAATTGAGCTCGGATTAATGTATATTAGCATAGGTGGCATCTGGCTAATTCTACATAGATCAGGTGTACAAGTTCTCCATTTCAGCGATGTCATCATCCTGCTCACATCGATTCACTTTCATTACGCAGCGTTTGTGACGCCGATCACAATGGCGTTTATCGGCAGCAGACTTCTGATGAAGGCACCCGTATTAAACCCATGGTTCAAGCTGCTTGCTGTTCTTGTTTTATTGGGACCACCGTTCATAGCTGTAGGTATCACACTGTCAGATTCAATACCTATTCTTGAATTCATTTCCGTTGTTGAATTTGTCACACCACTCATTGTTTTCTCCATTCTCTGTCTTGTCTACTTAATTCCGACGATGGAATATTCCGTGCAAATGCTCTTATCGATTTCTTTTGCCTCGCTTCTATTCTCGATGAGTTCTGCGATGATCTACGGATTTGGCCATATCAACGAAACTGTTATTCTTGGTATTCCGCTAATGATTTTCTTTCACGGATTCGTAAACACATTTGGGTTTTCACTCTTTGGATTACTAGGGGTAACAACGATGCAAGAGACAAGAGCAATAGAAAAATCCAGCTTCTCCATATGAGAAGCTGGATTTTCGTCTATTAGATGGTTTTCAAAGCGCCAGCGACCTTAGCAACACGTGCACCAAGACGAGACGCCATTGTTAATTCAACTTCTACTGGTGTTCTTGAACCATCAGCACCAGCGACCGTTGAAGCGGCATATGGTGAACCGCCAACGCCGTCAGTCGTTAACTGTTCAGGATTTTCACCATAAGGAAGTCCTACATAGATGAGACCAAAGTGCATAAGCGGTACGAATGTCGTAAGAGCCGTCGTCTCCTGGCCACCGTGAATGGAACCAGTGCTTGTAACGACACCAGTCGCTTTCCCCTCTAATTCACCATTCATCCAAAGGGATCCTGCTGAATCAAGATACTGCTTCATTTGGGCCGGCATTGAACCGTAGCGAGTTGGAATTCCCCAAATAATACCGTCTGCCCAACGCAAATCATCGAGCGTCGCTTCCGGAATAGTATTCTGTGCTTCCTGCGATTCTACGTAAGGAGGCTGATCCGACATGGCTTGTTTCACCGCATCGAATTCAGGAATCTTAACGATCTTTACGTCTACATCTCCTGCTCCTTTTGCACCTTCTGCAACTGACTGAACCATTTCGTAAATATGACCATAGGCACTGTAATATGGAATTAGAATTTTTGTACTCATCTTTCCACTCCTTCGCTATTTTAGTTTGAACTCAATTATCTCTACTTCAAGATATACCCGCGTGCTTTTTTGGTAAACATTTGGATACTACGGGAATGTGAAATAACTACAAAAAAAAGAGAAGCTATTATAGCTCCTCAGCGTAATGACCAAGCTTTTTCAACAAAGTAATCGCAGTTTCTTTCTCGCTTGCATCTAATCCAGCAAAAATAGATTGAACTTGTGTCTCGTGCTCTGGGAAAATGCGGTCCATGAGACCTTTACCTTCATCCGTTATCACTGCATGAGTGATTCGTCGGTCATGCGGACAAGGATTTCGTTTCAGATAACCTTTCCCTTCAAGCTTGTCAACAACATATGTGATGCTTCCACTTGCTAAAAGAATCTTCTCTCCAATTTGCTGCAACGGCTGATTTCCTTTGTGATAAAGCAATTCGAGCACAGCAAATTCCGTTGGGTTTAATCCATAGCTTTGAATATCCGTTTTGATATGGTCTGTCACAGATCGGCTCGCCCTCGCAAGGACAATGAACAGTTTCAATGACAGCTCACGATCTTTTTCATTCATAGCATTCATCCTTCATTTCTAATATCTTGAATTCGAGATAATTATACTTAAATCCAATTACTTATGTCAACCTCTTCATACAAGAAGCTTTTATTTCTCATTAACAGAATGGATGTGATCGAGAAGCTGCTGAAAGCCAGTTAAAGCTTTTGTGAATTCTTCTTTCGATAATCCGCTGTTAGAAGCCATTGCATCTGGAATAATCGATGCTTCTTCCCTTAACTCTTCCCCTTTAGAAGTTAATCGAACCATTACTTTCCGCTCGTCTTCTTTGGATCGCTCTCTTCTCACCAAACCTGCTTCCTCCATCCGTTTAAGAAGTGGGGTCAATGTACCTGAATCAAGATATAACTCTGCTCCAAGCGCTTTAACGGTTGTTTCTTTTTGTTCCCATAAAACAAGTAGTACAAGATACTGAGGATAAGTAATTCCTAGCTTATCTAAATAGGGTCGATACATTTTTGTAATTTCCCTTGAGCATGCATACACCGAAAAACAAAGTTGATTTTCTAACTTTAATTGTTCATTAAGTTCCATTATTAACACCTTCTTCTTAATAAATTGCGCACAATCAACTTATCCCGATTTATTGAAGAAGTCAACAAGATGCATTCAGTTGACTTCTTCAATAAGCTATTGTATATTTAATTTTGTAAAATTAAATTGTGCACAACTTAAATAACAGGAGGAATTTATTATGGAAGCTTTATACACAGCAAAAGCAAAAGCGCATGGCGGTAGACAAGGGAAAGTTGAATCGTCTGATGGTGTCATCAACATGGAACTACGCATGCCGAAAGAGCTTGGTGGTCAGGGGGGAGACGCAACAAACCCTGAGCAATTATTCGCTGCAGGGTATTCAGCCTGCTTCGATAGCGCGCTAAACATGGTGGCACGTATGAAACGTATTAAAATTAAAGATACGGAAGTCGAAGCGCACGTATCGATCGGAAAGGAAGAAGACGGAGCCTTTGGTCTTAGCGTAAAACTTCACGTCACCATTCCTGGAGTTGATCAAGCAACTGCTGAAGAATTAGTCGAAGCTGCTCACCAAACGTGCCCATACTCAAGAGCAACTCGTGGAAATATTGAAGTCGAGTTAGAAGCCATCGCGAAATAAGTAGATAGAAGATAAGAGAGCTGCCGAATGCGTTCGGCAGCTCTCTTATGGATTTAGGACAAAAAAGTGGCTATTAGCCACTATTCTTCTTCACAGCAACGAACATAGCTTTTTTTCTCTCGCAAAATCGCTATACTAATAGTAGATAGGTGGAAGGTGTGATGGATTGTGCTTAAGGCGTCAGAGTTTGAGGGAGTAAAAGCGATTAAAGGAACTTTTCAGCTTGGTGGTGTTAGAATGAACGTTTATCTTTACCTGGTCGATGAATTATTAATTGACTGCGGGCCGAGTCGTCTTCAAAAAGAGATAGTGAATTATCTTAACAAAGAAAGCATTACACAGCTGATCTTCACACATCATCATGAAGATCATACCGGCAACGCCTCTGCCCTAGCATCAACCATTCCGATGTATATTCATCCAGCAGGTGTTCCTCTTTGTCGTGAAAAAACTCAGCTTCCTCTCTATCGCCGCTTATTTTGGGGATCCAGAAAACCGTTCACACCAAAGGTAGTGGAAGACCGAATTCAAACGAAACAACATACATTTGATTTACTACACACACCTGGACATGCCCCCGATCACCTCGCTCTTCTCGAAAGAGAACAAGGCTGGTTATTTTCAGGTGACCTTTATGTGATGAGTCATCCAAAAAGTATTTTTTCGTTCGAATCGATTCCAGACGTGATTCATTCACTGAACAATGTACTAACATATGACTTCGATACCGTTTTCTGTTCACATGCGGGCATCTTGCAAAATGGGCGCCGACGATTAGAGGAGAAGCTTCAATACCTGATGTCGATTCAGGATCAGGTTCTCCAAAAACACCACGCTGGAAAGCCCGCAGCCGTGATTCAAAAAGAACTTTTCCCCGACAGACATATATTGAACTACTTCTCTCTCTTTGAAAATTCCTCCAAACATATAGTCACTTCTATCTTAAATAAGGGAAGGTCACGCTAAAAAGCGTGACCCTCCTCTGTATATTCGTCATACCAATAAATCTGATCTCTTCCCTGCCTCTTCGCTCTATATAAACGTTCATCCGCCAGACGCAAACATTGATCAATTGAATTCTCAAGGGGGAAAACGGCTGTTCCGAAACTCATCGTTACCCCAAACAGCTCGTCATCAGCTGTGAAAGTTGTGTTTCTTATAGCATCCTGAATTTTCTTTATGTAACCTCTTGCACTCTCACGATCCACAGCATCCAGAAGAATGGCGAGCTCTTCCCCACCATAACGGTACGCCCTTCCGTTTGTTCGAATCTGCTCTTTCAACACAACGCCAATCTTCCTAAGAACATGATCACCTATCATGTGCCCGAACTGATCATTGACCAATTTAAAGTTATCTATATCTGCAAGAACAACCAGCACAGGTTTTCCACGTTCAGCACATGAATGAATGTCTTCTTGAAAGGAACGATGATTATAAAGATCCGTTAAGAAATCTTTTCGTGCCATATCTTCTAGCTTCGTATTTTGGGTTCGCATCGTCTGTTCTCTGGAAACAATAATGCCACCAAGTATCCCCATCAAGATGAGAAACATAAAATCAAGAAGATAGGAAACTAAGTGTGCTCCATGGAATGAATAGCCACTAAATAACAGAATAACGGTGTATCCTCCCCCGATAAAAACCGAAGCAACCATTCCACCGATGAATTTCCAGTAAACCGCCACGTGTAAAATAATGAGATAGGCGATCGGAAACACAGGACTCTCTCCTCCACCCGTCAGAACAACAAGCCAGAGGAAGGCTATGTAATCAAATCCGACACTCATCTTCGTCATATATCGGTAGCGCTTTGAGTTATAAGGTGTTCGATGAAGGGCGAACTGAGACAACGACATGTAAACCAAGCCAAATAGCATCAATAACAAAAATGCCATATTGAATCCATTCGAGTAACTATAAAAGTACGCCCCTGCAATTAATAAAAAAAGCCATCGAAACAGAGATAAAATAATTTCAATAACATGATTTTTTGTTGTTAAGAGTTTCATCTCATTTCCACCTTTTTCATATTGATCATGTTCCACTAAATCAATCATGAAAATTCTTCCACTTTTCCTTATTATAACTTATTTTGGAAGAAGAGATGGACTATTCTCCAAAATTAATAAAGTCCTCTTACACAAAAAAGAAGGCTTCACATAGAAGCCCTCCTGCTAAATGAATCGTGAATTTCCTCAGCTACAGATAACCCTGACATCACTGCACTTTCAATTCGGGTCCGACCTGATTGATCCTCGTGATGCAAAAAGGCATCACCCGCTACATAAATTCCCTCATCCTCTGTCACTTGTAAAAAGCGATTCGGGTATACACTGTCCGCCTGAGCATAACGCCATCTCTTCAGCTGTTTAGCTACCACTACATCAGGAGTCAAATAAGCTAATCGGTGAAGCATTTCAGTTAAAATAACATCATCCTCTTTTTTATAAAAGAAATTTGAGAAATCAGCTGTGGCATATATGCTGAGAATACTCTCTTCAGATATTCCTTTTGCATGACTATCCACCACTCGCTCAATCCCCTCAGGAAGATTCTGATCCTGATGGCCATCCAGCGGAAGACGTGTGTTTGCCCCATCTTTCAACGTTACAAGACCGACAAGCGCAGGGTTGAAAGCAATTTGCTGAAGTGTTTGAGTTGCGTTAACTGTCATCAAAACTTCGCTTGCTTCAAGAAGTTGCAGTGATTGCGGAGCTGGTGGGGTGAGCAGAATTTTCTTCGCCCATACTTGCTCTCCTTTTTCAGGTATCACAAGGTAACCTTCTTCTTTCTTCTCTATTCGCTCGACTTTGCTCAAAACGTGAAGCGGCACCTCACTCGCAAGGTTTTTCACTAATTGATTCATGCCACCTGTTGCTTTATATCTCGCATGCGATTCACCAAACCATTTAGACACCCACTGATTCTTCTCCCACTGATCCACAAGTTGCTGGAACATTTCCGTTCGAACGGTGAAGAATTGAGCACCGTGATCCGCTCGGCCACCGTTGATTCGTCTTGTCGCAAGACGACCCCCAACGCCTTTACTCTTATCCATCACGAGCACGTCAATTCCATATTCCATTAGTTTCCTTGCAGCAAGAATCCCAGCTATCCCACCGCCTACAATCGCAACATCAACTTCTTTCATTCAAAGAGAACTCGGTATTCGCCGTATCCTTCTTCTTCAAGACTTTCTTTCGGAACAAATTTCATCGCAGCTGAATTAATGCAGTAGCGAAGACCATTTTCTTCAGGTCCATCATTAAAAACATGACCAAGGTGAGAATCAGCTTCTTTGCTTCGTACTTCTGTCCGAATCATAAAATGACTGAAATCTTTCTTTTCTTTCACGAAATGATTGTTGATCGGCTGCGTGAAGCTCGGCCAGCCGCATCCTGCGTCATATTGATCGGTTGAGCTAAACAGCGGTTCACCCGATACAATATCCACGTAGATCCCTGGTTTTGCATTATCATAATACTCATTTTGAAACGGGCGCTCAGTCCCATTTTTTTGTGTCACTTCATATTGAACGTCTGTTAAACGACTACGAAGGTCTTCATCGTTTTTCTCAAATGCCCAATTCTTTTCAATAAAATCTGCACGACCTGATCCTTTTTTGTACCGATTGTAATGAGCAGGGTTTTTCTTATGGTAATCCTGATGATAATCCTCAGCTGGATAAAACGGTTTGGCTGGAAGGATCTTGGTCACAATCGGCTTGGAGAAGCGTCCGCTTGCTTCTAGCTCTTTACGCGATTCCTCAGCAAGCATCTGCTGCTCTTCGGTATGATAATAAATCGCCGTGATGTAGGTATCGCCACGGTCAAAGAACTGACCACCTTCATCTGTTGGATCAATTTGACGCCAGAACAGATCAAGTAATTTGGTGTATGGGAATACATTCGGATCGAATTCAATTTGTACTGCCTCGACGTGGCCAGTTGTCTTAGAAATTACTTCCTCATATGTTGGATAAGGTTTTTCACCGCCTGTATATCCAGATACGATGCTTTGAATGCCTGGCATTTCTTCAAATGGCTCAACCATACACCAGAAACAACCTCCAGCAAATGTCGCAAGCTCATAATTCTTACTCATTCTCTACCACTCCAATATAGAAGACATATCCCACCTTAAGTGGCTATAAGCCCTCACCTAAGGATCCTTAGTTAATCAAGAAGTTTAGATGAGGCAACCGCCACTTAAGGTCCGATTGGTTCGACAACCATTAGTGGGGAACGAAGCACCCCTCTGATAGAAGCCTCACTTTATATATAACATATCCGAAACGGATGGGATATTGCCAGAAACTTGCTTTAATAATGTGTGATCAGGGAATAATTTACTAAAAATCTTGAAATCTGCTACACTTAAGTTGTATGACTATTGAAAAAAGGAGATCCTTTACTATGGCTAATTTCCAAGAAAATTTACAGAAATATGCAGACCTGGCGGTTCAAGTTGGCGTTAATATCCAAAAAGGACAAACCCTTGTTGTTAACGCTCCACTTACATCAGCGGAATTTGTAAGGAACATTGCTGAGAGTGCTTATGGAGCAGGCGCCAAAAACGTTCATGTTGAATGGAATGACGAAAATTTAACTCGTATTAAGTTTGACAAAGCACCAGACGAAGCATTCAAAGAATTTCCAACTTGGAAAGCGAGAGGCTTTGAAGAAATGGCGGAGAACGGAGCTGCATTTCTTTCCATTACGTCTTCCAATCCAGATCTCTTAAAAGGCGTCGATCCTGAGCGCATTTCAAATGCTAGTAAAACAGCAGGAAAAGCAATGGAAGGCTACCGCAACTACATCATGTCTGATCATAATAGCTGGTCAGTTGTCGCTGTTCCTTCGAAAGCTTGGGCAGCAAAGGTTTTCCCAGATGCTCCTGAAACAGAGCAGGAAGCAAAGTTATGGGATGCGATTTTCGAGGCCACACGCGTATCCACTGGAGATCCAGTGCAAGCATGGAAAGAGCACAGCGCGAACCTTGAACAAAAAGTGGATTATCTGAACAATAAACATTACAGCAAGCTTCACTACCGTGCACCAGGTACTGATTTGACCATCGAACTTCCCAAAGCTCACCAGTGGGTCGGTGGTATTAGCGAGAACGTAAATGGGCATCACTTTGTGGCGAATATGCCAACGGAAGAAGTGTTCACAATCCCGCATAAATCGGGCGTTAATGGTGTCGTGTCTTCGACAAAACCACTTAGCTATGGTGGAACTGTTATTGAAGACTTTTCACTAACGTTTGAAGAAGGACGAATCGTTAAAGCGGAAGCAAAGCATGGCAATGAAACGCTCCAACATCTTATTGAAACGGATGAAGGCGCTCACTACTTAGGAGAAGTGGCTCTCGTTCCTCATGACTCACCAATCTCAAATGCAGAGATTATTTTCTTCAACACGCTTTTCGATGAAAACGCCTCGAATCACCTTGCGATCGGGAATGCCTATTCCTTCTGTCTTGAAGGCGGCAAAACCATGTCGAAGGAAGAACTTGAAGCAGCGGGAGCGAACGAAAGTGTAACGCACGTTGACTTTATGATCGGGTCAGCGGAGATGGAGATCGATGGAATCAAAGAAGATGGCACAAGTGAGCCAGTGTTCCGAAAAGGAAACTGGGCCATTTAATGTGTGAAGCAGAGCCGGGCGGCTCTGCTTTTTTTGTGAATCGGCAAAACGTTTTCACTGGGATTCTCAATGAAAGTTCTATATACTTGAGTAAAATGATGGGATTTAACGGTTATTTATTAAGGAGGTCATAAATTGAGTACAAAAGTATATATCTTACATGAAAATGAAGAATGGACTAAGCCATTAAAGCTTGAACTAGACAAGCTCCACGTCCCTTATGAAGATTGGTTTCTTAGCGAAGGAAGCCTCGACTTAAGCGATGTCCCTCCAGACGGCATCTTCTATAATCGCATGAGCGCATCCTCGCATACACGTGACCATCGCTATGCACCAGAATACACAGCGGCTGTGCTTTCATGGCTTGAGAGCCATGGCAGGAAGGTTTTAAATGATAGTCGCGCTCTTGCCCTTGAAGTGAGCAAGGTCGCACAATATGCAGCTCTCAGAAACCATGGTGTTGCTACACCTAAAACAATCGCCGCTGTAGGAAAGGAACACCTTGCGAACGCAGCAGAGGCGTTCCAGGAGCCATTCATAACGAAACATAACCGAGCAGGAAAAGGACTAGGTGTGCAGTTATTTAACAATCCCGACACGCTGAAAGCTTATGTAACGGGGGAGGAATTTGAAGATTCCATCGATGGTATCACTTTGCTTCAGCAATATATTCAGTCACCTGACGCTTCGATCACACGCTGTGAATTTGTTGGCGGAAAGTTCCTTTATGCTGTAAGAGTTGATACATCTGATGGTTTTGAACTTTGTCCTGCTGATGCCTGCCAGGTTGGCGATTCATTCTGTCCAACAACGGAAGAGCCTGCTCCTAAATTTGAAATAATCAAGAATTTCGACCATCCTGTTTTACAAAACTACGAATCATTCTTAAAAGCGAACGGCATCGCCTTTGCTGGGATTGAATGCATTCAAAATGAAAAAGGGGATTTATTTACGTACGATGTTAATACAAACACAAACTACAATGCCGATGCGGAACAAAAAGCAGGGGTTTCTGGTATGAAAGCGATCGCTGAAACGCTCGCTCAGGAGCTTTCTCACCTCCACTCTCTCCAAAAATAAAAGAGCGCCATCGGCGCTCTTTTATTTTCCCTTTTCATCTTCGTATTGTTCTTTAATTTGGAGAAAACCATCCAAATTCTCTAAAAAGACGTCAATCAACTCTGGATCGAACTGCTTTCCCCTCTCATGTTTAAAATGCGTGAGAATTTGTTCTAACTCCCACGCTTTTTTATAAGGACGATCGGTAGCAAGTGCATCAAACACATCGGCAACGGAAACAATCCGTCCATAGATGTGAATGTTCTTACCACTACGCCCATCTGGATAGCCTGTACCATCCCAACGTTCGTGATGCTGCTTCGCAATAATCGCCGCTGCTTTTAGAATACTGCGCTTCGAATTTTTCAGAAGATCGTAGCCTATGTTTGCATGTTCCTGAACTGCTGTAAATTCTTCTTCCGATAGCTTGCCAGGCTTATTTAGAATCGCATCTGCAATCGCGACTTTTCCAATATCATGCATCGGCGAGGCAACTTTAATGAGATCGCCTTCTTCTTCATCCAATCCACATTTGATGGCGAGAAATTTCGCATATTCCGCTACACGCTTAACGTGATCACCCGTTTCTTTGGACCGTACTTCTCCGATCTCACCCATTTTGAAAATAATTTCTTTCTGAGCTTCTTCCATTTCAATATTCATTAACACGCCTTCAAGCGCTTGAGCCGTATAGGACGCAGCCAGACTTAAGTTCTTTACGTCACGAGTTGTAAACACGCCTTCATCCGTTAATTTATTGATAACCTGATAGACTCCGAGGGTTTGATCCTGCTTATTCTTAAGCGGAATTACCATCACAGACTTCGTTCGGTAACCCGTTCTTACATCAATTCCTGGATGAAAACGTCCGTCTTCATAAGCATCATCGATCACAAGCGGTTTTGAAGTCTGATAGACGTATCCTGCAAGTCCGCTTGCGGCTGGAACGCGAACCTCATCTATGCCATGAGCAACTTTTGCCCAAAGTTCATCTGTTTGTTCATCATAGAGCCAAAGTGTACATCGATCCGCAACCGTCATATCCCGTCCCATATCAGCCATCAACATCAGGAGTCGCTCTAGATTGTGTTCAACCGTAATGCGCGCTGCATAATCAAAGATGATCTCGAGAAGCTCATCTGAATGGAGCTCCCTCTTCAATCGCCGATTCGACATCTGACCATTAAGCCTCCCTTATTATGCTCTTCACCTAACAAATATTGACTACGAAAGAATGAGCAAAATGGTAAAATATAAAAGTACTAATCTTATGAATACTTCTATCATACACGCTTACGCTAACATGTGGTAGATAAAGGAAGGCAAAACATGACCCCATTTGATTATTTATTACTCGCTCATTTGATCGGTGATTACCTTTTCCAAACAAAATGGATGGCACTCCACAAGCATAAGCAGTGGTTACCCTTACTCACACATGTTTCGATCTACACCTTTATGATTGGCGTGACCGCCTGGTTAGCTTTTGGTGGACTCTCAATCTTTCAATTAAGCTTTGTTTTCGTCACCCACCTGATCCTTGATCGAAGAACGTTCGTTGTTTGGTGGACAGAAACGGTCATGCAGAATGCCGACCCCGGATCACGTTGGTTAACCGTAATCGTTGATCAGATTTTCCATCTCATCGTTATAGGTATCATTCTTACTTTTTCATAACATACTGGAGGCCACATCATGAATGAACGCCACTTTTCTCTCGTTAAAACCTTCCCATTAGCTAAAACAAAGATATGGGAATTACTTGCCAATACCGATCACTTGAATCGACTGATTGGTCTTTTTCCAGTTCAATTCTCCGAAGCGATCGATGATAATATCCTTTTCTATCGTAAAGCAAAAGCAAAGGCGGGAATCATTCCTTTATCTTGGAAAGAGTACCCGTTTGAATGGGTGAAGAATGAACGGTATGTTGTTCAACGAATTTATACGTCTGGCCCGCTTGCGGAATTTAATGGGGGCATCGAATTAAAAGATGTATCGACGAATGAAAATGTAGCAACAGAAGTTCATGTCTTCTCCACTTTTCGACCTGCAAACGGAATTGGAAAACTTGCCCTCCCTGCAGTCGCGCTGCCTGCTATGAAAAAAACGCTCGCCTATGTGGAAAATTATCTCGCAATGAAACCATCTAGACTCACTGCGCTTCCACAGCCTAAAAAACTATCCTCTGCTAACAAGCAAACAATGACTCTTCTTATTGATAAACTTTCCCCTTCACCCCTGAGAGAAGTACTTCGAGAACACCTGGATCAATCCGCTGACCAGTCGGTGATTAGCATGCAACCATACAAACTTGCTCATCAGTGGGGAGAAAGTCGCGAGGAAGTGCTGGAACTTTTTCTTGAAGCAACCAAAGTAGGCTTGCTCAATTTAAGCTGGAGTCTCATATGTCCAAACTGTCGTGTCCCTAAGAAGAACACTTCTACCCTTAGCGAAGTGGAAAATTCGGTCCATTGTGACATGTGCGGTATTTCGTATGAGATGAGTTTCGATGAAACGATCGAACTTCGTTTTACCGTCCATCCAGCAGTTCGAGTAGCAATCGATCAGACCTATTGTGTGGGCGGTCCGATGATCACTCCTCACATCGTTATCCAAAAGCGAATCGCTGCAGGATCATCAGCGAAGCTCCCTTCTCGTGTACATAAAGAAAACCTTCAGTTACGCGTACTTGCAAAAAATCATACGGCGCGACTGAATCAAAAGGTACAAAACGACTTGATCTATACTGAAAAAGGGTTTTCTCATGATGAATTCTCCCTTCAAAACGGAACAGTTTACAATCTAAGTGAGCGCGACGTCATTCTCATTGTAGAAGAAACGAACCGAGATTCTTTTGCGGTAACTGCTGCTAAAGTAACAACGATGACTCCTTTTCGCAGGCTATTCTCTTCCGAAGTTCTTGCAAAAGGTCAGGAAGTTGGCATTGAGAATGTGACCATCTTATTTAGTGACCTTCGTGGCTCCACCTCTCTATACGAAACGGCAGGAGACGCTTCTGCTTATAGACAAGTGAGCGATCATTTCGAGTTTTTATCCGGGTGGATCTCCACGTATCATGGAAGTATTATCAAGACGATTGGGGATTCTGTTATGGCTGTATTCTTTTCACCAGAAAAGGCTCTTGAAGCGGCACTTGGGATACAAGGTTCAGTGCAGGAATTTAACAAAGCTCACAAAACGAACCTCTCCATTAAACTTGGTCTATTCAATGGACCAGCCATTGCCGTGACAGCAAATAACCAACTAGATTATTTCGGGCATACCGTTAACATGGCAGCAAGAATCGAACAGGAGAGTCAAGGTGGCGATGTGATTCTGCCTGCAGACATGATGAATAGAGCACCGATCGCTGACCAACTTCACACGTATGAGATCCATCCCTATACAGCGAATTTAAATGGGATCAAAGAGGCGGTCGCTCTCATTCGAGTAGATGTAGTGGGGTATTTATCGAAAAAACAACAGACGTAAAACATTCTTCTTTCCTGATTCGACCGACATACGTATATAGAAAAGGGAACAGAGGAGTGAGCGCATCTTGAAATTGTTATCTTCTCTTTTTCAATCAGCAGGAAAAAAAAGCTTACCCGCTTCTTTCATAAATGAATTAAAGCACGCGGATCAGTTTTCGACAAAGCCTCCCTCCTTATCAGAGGAAGAAAAGCAGCTTGTTCAACTCATTCAAGAACGAACAGAGCGGGCGAACGTAACGAACCTCACTCGAACTGAGGCTTATCTTGATTTTTATCATTTGCACCCAAACATTCACTGGGCTTTTCTCGCCCATCTCGTATCGCGTAATGCGGGATGGACAATGACCGATCTAAAAGGAGAGTACCTTCCTCACCTTTTATCAGAGAAACAACAGCAATCCTTCTTTTCATTTCTAGAAAGAGGAAACTGGCTTATTTTCCAGGACGCCTATCCGCAGCTCTTGGTCTATGAAGAAAGCGTCAAAAACCACCGTCCGCTTTTTCACCTGCTCCCTTCTTTTCACGTATCTTCATTTATGAATGTCGTTTGGAAACAGTTCTGGGTTGAAAAGGATCCTCTCACCCTTTCCATTGCCCTCATCATCAATGAACAACACTATATCGAATCAAGAGTGATCAAAAATCAAACATTCAATCAATCTGTATTTAAGACGCTACCATTTCAGTTACAAAGCATTTTCAATATGAACGTCCTGTTATTTCCAATGAAGCAAAATGGATCGGTTCAGCTGATCGGGGAAACAGCGAATCATTTTCTTTATGTCAAAGAACGGATCGACCTTGGTAAACGACTCTATCAGCTTGTCTTTTCGAAGCAAGAGATTACTGATGCGCTATTGGATTGGGCAAATAATCATCCACATACTGGATCAAGAAAGGACTTTTGGCCTGATCTGTTTCATACGGTAAAGGAAGGGTTACCGGGAGAAAGACGTCTTCTGCAAAAATGTCGTCTAGCAAACGGCCCCCGTATTTACAGTCCCTTTTTGTCCGTTTGGAAGAATGTCTGTCATGAGCCTCCCGATCGTCAAGATTGGTTCACGAATAACTCAGCGCTTTCTTTATTTTCGATAGCTCCTCCCGATTTTTCCGGAAATGCCTCTAAAATATACTGTTATTCACTCGAATGGCTAGAAAAGCTCTATCGAACGTAAAAGCACTCGTTAGAGGAAATAAGTACGATTTCACTCTCCACAAAAAAACTTCCACTAGGGAAGTTTTTTCAAATACGTTTATATAATATTTTGCATTCGTAAAACGACTTCAGCAATTAAGGCCGATCCAAGGAACGTTCCTACCATCACAAACATAGCTACAACGACGCTTCGCCAACCAAGTTTCACAAAATCCGTCCAGGAGCGACCGATCGCAATGCCTGCATAAGCCAAAATCGGCGTAGCCAGAGCTAGAATGTTGATGTTTTCCGTCCATTTCACCACATGTTCTGAACCAGGCATAACGGGCATGGATAACAAAATTCCGATAATACCAATATAAGCAACACTCGGAATAGATATAGGAAGAACATGTTGAAGAATAAGACCAGCTAAACAAATCGCGATTAATACCCCCATACCAGGTAAAGCAGAGACCGGAAAAACACTATACCCAATCCAGTTCCCAACTGCTGCGATCACCCCGAAAATCACTAATAATAACGTCCACTCTTGTACATTTTTTAATAGCATCTTAAGCCCCCTTCCTCACACTCTGTGGTGATTTTTCTCTCGTCAGCATCTGATACATTTTTTCTGTTAGTGGAAGCCCTATGAAAATACTCATGTATAACCCTGTTGAAAGCGACAGCAAATTACTGGCACCTGCAAATGCAATAATGTCGTCTGAAAACGTAGGAAAAGCAGCAACGAGCGAACCACTAGCGGCGGCCATCATACTTCCACTTCCGATCCCAGATGCCATTGCAAAAGATAAAGGATGAAGCGGTGTGATAGTTGCAAGAAGTCCAGAGATCACACCCATGAAAACAGCTCCAAAAACTGTTCCAAATATGTAGATGGCCATAACGCCTCGTCCTTCAGGTGAATTGAAGCCGTATTTATCAACGATTAACCCTACGTTAGGCTCCCTTGCAACAGAATGCGTCATGCCGATACTTTCTCTTTTAAGACCAAGAAAAACAGCAATCGGCAAGGCAATAAAAATCGTACCCAGATTTCCAAACTCCTGCAGAAGTAAGGCTGGTCCTGCTTCAATTAACTTTGGAAGAGACGGACCAATAATGACGCCAATCTTCGCAATGAGCAATGTAACACCAAGAACAATAAGTGGTTCAGCATGAAGCGCCTGTGTCTTCTTTACAACTGGTGTAAAGAAAAAGCCAAGTCCAATCAGCATAGCGTACAGCATAGGAAGTAATAGGACAACGCCTGGTCCTACTGTGAACTGAAATACTCCAATCCATTCTGTTAAAGCCACAATCGCAAAAACAAGTAGATGTAACCGCCAATCTTTCCATATCCCCTTTAGTTGATCTGCCACCTATATCCCCCATTTCCTTTTCTACATAAAAGCTCTAAAGTTATTATTATCTTAATATTTTGATTGTTGAAAGTAAATGGATTATTCTTACACAAAGAGCCGACTTTAAGCGGTAATTCATTAAGAAAACGGATACAACTACCGCTGCTCCCGCTTTTCCATTTTATTAGTTAAATTTAGCCCAAAATAAAAAGCCAGGCCAATGGCCTGACTTTTAACTATTCAGTAACTTTTTCAGCAGATCCTTCTTTACGGTTAATGATCGTCGCACCAACAAGATCTCCTGTTACGTTCAGCGCCGTAGCGCCCATACCGACTAAGGCATCTACCGCCGTCAGTAAAGCAACAGTCTCCATCGGCAAACCAACCTGAGCAAATACGGTTGCGATCATCACAATTCCTGCACCTGGAACACCTGCTGTACCGATAGATGCGAGCGTACCGACAATAACAATCATGACCATATCAGTAAAGCTAAGCGGTGATCCAACAACATTCGCAGCGAATACCGCTGAAATTGCAATTCTTATCGCAGCACCGTCCATATTAATCGTCGCACCGAGCGGCAAGCTAAAGCTATAAAGGCTTTTCGAGAGTCCTAATCCTTTCGCCGCATTCATCGTAAGGGGCAATGTGCCAGAGCTACTTTGCGTAACAAATGCGGTAATCATCGGCTTATTTGCATTACTAAAAAACTGTTTCGGGCTTACTTTAAAGAAAAGCAGGAACAGTATATAAATACCGACCTGAACAATCAGCGCAATGTAAAGCACTGCGATCATGTTTCCAAGAGAGAGGATCGTATCCAACCCTTGATTTCCAATTGTTTTCGCAATGATCGCAAAAATTCCGATCGGAACATATTGTAGAACCACGTTCATAATTTTAAACGTTGCCTCATTCAATCCCTCAACTACTTTGTAGAGATGTTCTCCAAGTTGACCATGCTCTTTCGAGTTTCGTAACGCCGAAATCGCGATTCCGAAAGCAAAAGCAGTGAAGATAATTCCGAGTAGGTTCATCTCACTAAATGCTGTGACAATATTCGATGGCACAATGTTCAGCAATACGCTCACAATACCGGGATTATCCGGAACATCAAACGATTGATCAGGATTAATCGATAAGCCAGTACCTGGATTGAACAAGTTTGCTACTGTTAACCCAACAATAATGGCTAACGCAGACGTTAAGACGTAATACAGGAACACCTTACCGCCCATGCGACCGAGGTTACTCAGTTTCGTTTGATTGATACCGACGATCAAAGTAAACAAAATGAGTGGAATAATAAGGAATGATAGCAATTTAATTAACAAATCACCAAACGGAGCTAGCACTGCCGCATCTTCTCCGAAGGTCAGCCCGACTGCGATTCCGAGAACAAGGGCAATGGTAATCTTTACTATTAACGAAGCATCTAAATAGCCTCTCATCATCTTCTTCATGATTTCCCTCCTTGATTAAGGATGTTAATTATTCATATATAATTACTAGGAAATAAGATACAGTACAATGACATAGAAGTCAAAAAGTTAGCTTTTTACCGACGGGCAGCCAGCATCCTTCGCTCCAATCAACTATGAGGTATAATTTTTTATTAATAACTTCTTTCAAAAAACAACGCTCTTTTCGTAAACATTTTTACTATTCGAGTGGGGGGATTTCCGCTCCAGGATGCTCGCTTTCCGCGGGGCGGGCGCTGAGCCTCCTCGGCGCACAAAAGCATTGCGCCTGTGGGGTCTCACCTGTCCCGCTAGTCCCGCAGGAGTCGAGCACCTTCCGCTCCAATCAGCTAAGTGTGGTTCTTTATACAATAATTCTTTAAAAAACAACAATCTTTGAGAAAAGAGCCTACGAAAAAGGCACACTACTAAACTCTCATTCTCCATTTCTAGTTTTCATGTATACAGAGTAGACGATCTGGATAAACTGCTTACTGAAATCTATTAAATAATCTGGAGGGTCATTATGAACAAATTAGAAGCATTTCCCGTCACCCCTTTCGAAACGTACCTTGAGATGACGCAATACGGTACAGAAGTACATTTTGAATACGATAAGTACGAGCTCTTATCGGGAACGGTTGAAGATGGAAAAATGTATTTTCTCATCGATTACAACACTGGCCTCACGTATGAAGTAGAAGAAAACATCGCACTTACATTACTGCAATTAAATGAACAAGGAAAAGGCGACGAGCTAACTCATGAAATTACACCGCGCTTGCACCCTTCTACGTCTCTTTCCCACACATAAAAAGTCCTGCTCGACGGCAGGACTTTTTTATGTGATGTCATTTCGTACGCTCGAGTGACATATCCATCACGTTCACTAGTTCAGAATGAATGATATACCGGTTTGGAGCGTGCCCAATGAAATCAAAAGGATAGCACGTTGTTAACGTTAATGTTGCCTCTTCTTTATCGACAATAACTGTTCGATCATCTTCATCAACAATTTTCATACCTATTACTTTGTATTCGTAACGTTTTCCATCGAATTCAAGAAAGATCGGATCACCATTCTGCACATCTTTCAAACTTGTAAAAACGGTGTCGCGATGCCCACTAAGGACAGTGTGATGTCTTTGATCAGGTGTCGTAGTAAATTTACTTACAAACATACCAACCCCCTGACTTAGCGTCTCCTCGTCTGTTCCCCAATACGTAGTAAATCCTTTTTCTATCGTCGGGATGATGAGACGACCAACTTCATCCCCTTTCTCATAGGACTTTGTTTCATTACTCATGACCACGTCTTGATCGCTAGAATGAATAGCTTCTTTCTCATCTTTTTCCGCTGCTGGTGTCTGCCACTGCTCCGTCTCTTCCGCCGCAACTTGCTCAACGCCCTGAGTGCTTTGCCACCATTGATAGCCATAAAAACTTGCAATAAATAGACCTGCACACATCAGCACAACATACACTTTGTTCATTCCTACCACCTCACCTGCTCATTCCACCAACGCTAAAGAAAAACGAAAAAACCGCACCATGCTTATGCGGTTTTTTCACAACAAATTAATAGCTGTGTGCACGTCTTCTGTATAACAACAGACCACCTGCCACAACGGCTAGCGTCGCACCGCCTAAAGCGAGCATCGGATTGGAAGTAGCGGTTTTAGGTAATTGACCCCCTTCTCCCTTTAGCGGTTTTGCAGAATCAATCACGTTAGCTGGAACCGTAATTTGATCAACTTCATTATAATGATCCATGGACATATCCATCGACTGCGTGATATTCGTGCTCTTTCCCTTAACCTCAATGTCCATATCAATATCCATCGTTAAATGCTTCATGTAATACGTTTCTTTATCAACCGTCACTTCATAATTGAAATCATTAATTGTCATTTGCTCCATTAGCCCTTTCATCGACTCAGAGCCTTCTCCAGACATGCTTTCTTCGAACATCTTCATAGACGCTTCCATTAACGTCTTGCCATCACCTTCGTAGGTTAAGACAAAACCTTCATCTGTCTCTTCAACACTCATCTCTTTTCCAAGCTTTTCAGCCTGTGCCATCTGTCCTTCTACCATCGAACTACTTTGCAGTTTCTTTAAACCCTGTGTGAGTTCTTCAGGCATCTTTACCCAGCCCTTTTCAGGGTCTTCTTGATAGAACCCTTTCTCCGTCCAATATGACTCGAGCGACATTTCGCCTTCCTCAGCGGATTTCGTTGTCACGACCTGATGCATTGCAAAAGGCTTCAATGTGATGTCTGCTTCAGATTCACTGGAGGTTGACATCGTTTTGCCATCAAGGGGAATCGATTGTTCCATATTCGTTTTAGTAGAGTAGCTCTCCACCTCTGTCATCGCTTCTTTCGACTGTTTTAAGATGTCCGTTGCACTCATCTCCTTTGCTGATGTGTGGAACGGGGCTCCTACAAAAACAACTGCTGCTAACGATAGAGGGACTAACTTCTTTAACATCCAAACACTCCAATTCATTTTTTTGGCAAGAGAGGGCAAGAGATCTAACGCTACATTATGTATGACGCTACCGGATGGGACGCTATTCCATCACCAATTTCTTTCACCTATTCCTTATTTTCCCAAAAGACAAAAACTGAAACGCCTTTTTAACGATTCCAAAAGATTTAATCTAACCTCAAATTTCACTTTTGTGATATCCCATAGACATGCCTAGATAACGATCATAAGACATGTGTTCACTTTTGCAAATTGTTGATATACAAAAACAACACATTGAAAACCCTTTCATATTTAGACAATCGCTTATATACTTAGCACTATCAAATCATGATTTGTTTCATCCGTATCATTTTGCAATTGTAAGGGAGTTGAAGATCTCCATGTCACTTGATGAAAGAAGCACTTTCTTATTAACGAAACTCGTAAACGCAACAGAGTTAGTTACGGTTGATCAAATAATCGACCAACTTGGGATATCAAAACGCACGGTTCATTATGACCTACAAAAGATTAACGATTGGCTAGAAGAAAACAAACTACCCATTATTCAAACAAAGCAAGGAATGGGCTATTACCTGTCAGAGCAAGCCAAACAAACCGTTCCGAAATTGATGAAGGAATTGAAAGAATGGCAATACCACTATTCACAAACGGAACGCATCACCTTAATTGGTGTCGAACTTTTAACAAACGACGATAAGCCAATTTTCATGCAGAACTTTATGAAACGCACACAGGTAAGTCGTGGGACAGTTTCAAAGGATTTAAAGCTTGTCAAAAAGTTACTGCAAGAGGAATCGTTAACCCTGGAATTTGAACGTTCCACAGGTTACGTCGTCGAAGGGAAAGAGGAACATAAACGGAGAATATTGAGTCGTTTCCTGACGGAAGTTCTCACTAACGAGCAGCTAACAGAAATGACAAATTTTCTTTATCCTCTCTTAAAGAACCGCGATGAACACACATACTCACACCTTATTCAGATGAAACAAGTCATTATGAATGTTGAACCGATATTAAAAGTTGAGTTAACGGACGATACAATTCATGTTCTAGCCATTCAGCTTGTTGTACTTCTTCAGCGCTTGAAGGGTGAACATCGTATTCAACTCGATCCAGATGAAAAACACGCTATTTTTTCAACAAAAGAATTTGAGGCAGCAATGAGTATTGCAAAAGAGCTAGAAGTTCAATACAGACTCTCTTTATCCATGGATGAGATTGGCTTTATCACGATGCACCTTCTTGGTTCAAGGGTTAATTATTCTGAAGTTAGTGCTGTAGGTAACCTTGAAAGTAGCAAGCTTAGAAAAATTGTTAGCGAAATCGTTACCGAATTTCAAGTCTACGCCTGTATTTTATTCGAACAGCGGGATGAACTAGAAGAAGCTCTTTTTCTTCACCTAAAACCGACGTATTACAGGTTGAAATATCATGTTCCCATCACAAACGAACTGACAGCATCGGTTCAACAGGAATATCCAGATGTCTTTTCGATTACGAAGCGAGCCGTTTGGCCAATCGAATTGATGATGTCTCAAAAACTACCAGATGATGAGCTAGCTTATTTAGCAATGCACTTTGGGGCGTGGATGCAGAAGGAAGAACTTCCGGAAGTTACATTCGGAAAAGCGCTTATTGTTTGTGAAAAAGGAATTGGTACTTCAAACATCTTAAGAGGACAACTTGAAAAGCTTTTAACGAATGTGGAAATCATCGGGACCGTTTCAAGAAGACAATTCATGCAAAATCACTACGATGTAGATTATGTCTTCTCTACGTCTCCATTGCAACATGACACACTACCTGTCCTAACGGTTGATCCCATTTTGACACAGCAGGGAAAAGAAAAAATCCTTCATTGGATGGATGAAGTACTAACAACCTCTCATGATCAAGCTGTACCTAATGCAGATACAATCGTAGAAATCATGAAAAGACACGGCACTATTACAAATGAGAAAGAACTAAGAAATGAATTGAATCAACTATTCGCTCCATCACCAACCACTTTATCAATAGAAAGGTTTGACAGACCTATGTTAAATGAATTACTTCATGAAGAAACAATTCAATTTGCTACAGACACACCTGATTGGAAAGAAGCCATTAAAACTGCAGCAATGCCGCTCCTTTCGACAGAGCAAATCACTTCTTCTTACATTGATGCTATGATCAAAAATGTAGAAGAGTTGGGGCCATATGTTGTCATCGCTCCAGGAATCGCTATTCCTCATGCTCGTCCAGAAGAAGGCGTGAATACTGTTGGGATGAGCTTGCTTCGATTAGATCAAGAGGTTCCCTTCTCACCTAAAGAAAAGCACCAGGTGAAATTGTTAATTGTGCTCGCTGCGGTTGATAACGAAACGCATCTAAAAGCGCTGGCTCAACTTTCAGATCTTCTATCGGAAGAAGAAAATCTTGAAATGATTTACAACGCTCAGGAAAAAGAAGAGATTATTAAACTCGTATCAAAATACTCAAATTAAAAGGAGAGAATGAAAATGAAAAAAATTCTTGTAGTATGTGGTAATGGTCTAGGAAGCAGCTTTATCGTAGAAATGAACGTAAAAAAGATTCTAAACGAACTTGGAATTGAAGCTGAGGTTGATCATACAGATCTCACAACGAGTAAATCTGAAAACGCCGATTACTTCTTAGGCTCTACGGAGATTGTTGAAAACTTGGAAGACGGCAAACGAAATGTGATTAAGCTAAATAATTTGATGGATAAAAATGAGCTGAGGACTGCGATTGAAGCAAACTTGAAAGGGGCATAAAATCATGGTCGACCTAATAATGAAAGATATTCTCGGAACACCAGCGATCCTGGTAGGGTTATTCGCCCTCATCGGTCTACTTTTGCAAAAGAAAGACGTTGCAAATGTGATATCAGGAACACTAAAAACGATCATGGGATTTGTCATTCTAGGGGCAGGTGCTGGTGTGCTTGTCGCCTCCCTTGATAACTTCAGTAGTATGTTTGATCATGCTTTTGAAATTCAAGGGATCATTCCGAATAATGAAGCGATCGTTGCGTTAGCACAGGATGCATTTGGTGCAGAAACAGCGATGATCATGCTCTTCGGAATGGTAGCAAACATTATTCTAGCACGCATTACCCCTTTTAAGTACATCTTCTTAACAGGTCATCACACCATGTTCATGGCTTGTCTCATTGCCGTTATTCTTTCAACTGGTGGCTTTAGCGGCGCAACCATGATCATCACTGGTTCGATTATTCTTGGATCCCTTATGGTTCTCTTACCTGCCTTATTGCAACCGTACACAAGAAAAATTACAGGTAGCGATGATTTCGCAATCGGACATTTTGGCTCCTTCGGTTATTTAATCGCAGCGGCTGTCGGGAAAGCAGTAGGAAAAAACTCTAAATCAACCGAGGAAATTAAAGTGCCGAAAACCTTTAACTTTCTTCGTGATACATCGGTTTCTGTCTCACTTACAATGGCAATGCTTTTCATTGTTGTTGCCCTTTTCACCGGCCCCTCTTTCATTGAATCGGAGCTAAGCGGCGGAACAAATTTCCTTGTCTTCTCATTTATGCAAGCGTTAACTTTCGCTGCTGGGGTCTATATCATTTTGGCCGGTGTGAGAATGCTCCTATCTGAAATCGTTCCTGCCTTTAAAGGAATTGCGGATAAAGTCATACCAAATGCAATCCCAGCACTTGATGTTCCGGCTGTTTTTCCATTCGCAAACAACGCCGTTATCATCGGCTTCTTCTTTAGCTTTATCGCAGGACTTCTCAGTATGTTCATTCTTCCGCTCTTAGGGCTGAAAGTAATTGTTCCTGGTCTCGTACCCCACTTCTTCACCGGTGCGGCAGCTGGCGTATTCGGAAATGCAACAGGCGGACGTAGAGGCGCCTTGTTTGGCTCTATGGCAAACGGCGTGATCATTAGCTTCTTACCAGCTCTTCTTCTTCCGGTCCTTGGCTCATTAGGATTTGAAGGTACGACCTTCGGAGATGCCGACTTCGGTATGGTTGGACTTCTTCTCGGAAACTTGAGTGAAATTCTCTCGTCTAATATTCTATTCCTTGTAGTTGTTGGTGCAGTATTAGTTGCTATTTTCGTTGTGGCTTCACTTATGAAGCGTTCTTCAGGGCAAAATGATTTAGAAGAAGAGCAAGAAGCATTGTAATTAAAAGCGACCATCCTAGTTTGAGAGGATGGTCGCTTTTTTGTTACTCCATATACTCTTCCTCACTCATCACATAAACTAACTGATCCGTCCACTTCTCATCCTCATAAATAAATCCTTTCCTCACACACTCAAACCTCATCCCAATCCTCTCAGCCAATTGAGCAGAAGGGTGATTATCTAAATTAATGTGCGCTTCAATGCGATGAAAATGGAGGTCGTGAAATGCTGCCTCAAGCGCTACGCTCACAGCTTCTTTTCCATACCCTTTTCGCCAATATTGATTATGTATCGTGTAGCCAATCCGTGCCCATTGGAATTTCATTCTCGCTAACGTTGAAAAATCAACCATTCCAATATGCGTTCCATTTTCTTTATGGAAAATGCCAAACACGTGAGCAATGTCACTTATAGCCAATTCTTGATGCTTATGAACTAATTCGTTGAACCACTCTTCGGTACATTCACTCATATCCAACTTACCTGGATCATACGCGTGTTGTGAAGGGAATCTCACAGAAAACTCGTGTAACCAGTTGTGATAGTCTTCCATTTTTAATGGTCTAATCACTAATCTTGCTGACTCTTTTTGAAGATTAAACTCTTTCAATTGAACACCTCAAACTCATTGATTAACAAACTGTTGCACAATACTGTTGTATAGTTCGGGTTGATCGATATTTGCAGTGTGACCCGCATCAGGAATTAACCCAATCTTGATCTTATCATTGCTTCTTTTCATAAATTGAACAGCTTCTATTTCATAAAGCTCATTTCCACCATTCAAAACCATAACCGGTACTTCAAGCTCGGCAATCTGGTTTTCAGAAACGCTTGGGTAATGATAGGTCATCATCTTATTAACCTTCTGGAGCATATCGAACCACTGATCGCCATGGATCTCTTTGAAATAAGCAGCCGTCTCTTTATCATTTTCTTCTATATGATTGAAGTAAGCATATTGCTCTTCCATCACGTTCTTTAAATGATCCGGTATAAAGGGTGTATAACCTGTTAGCACGATACCTTCAACTAGCTCAGGCTCCCTTATTGCTATATGGATTGCTAAGGATGCACCCAGAGAAAGACCTATGAGGTAACCGGGACCAGTTTGTCTCATTTCTTCGATCACCCAATCAAGAGCTCTTTCAAAATAATTCTCCTCAGCTTTCACTTTTGAATCGCCATGTCCTGGTAAAGTTAGTGCAACAACCTCCATATTTTTCTCAAAAAATGTTTTCTGCTGCCCAAAGTGCAAGTCGGCTGTTCCCATAAACCCATGAAGTAAATAAACTCGATTCTCCAAATTCACACCACCATTTTTAAAGTTAAAATTATTTCATCTTCTAGATTTTAACATAAATTAGAATTTTGAAAATTTGATTTTAGAACTACTCACTTTTGAAAAGCACACTTTATTTGTATAGTAAGAATAGAGGCAATTGTTCGATGGGTTTGACGTGAGGAAATAGCGATTTTGAAAAAACTAGAAAACGTACTCAACTTTTCATTTTGTCCTGATCAAGCTTGCGATTGATTTCATGAAGCAAATATAACCCTCGAATCAAGCAACCTACTATTATGCCAAATCCAATAATCAGTCCGATCTGATTGAGTCCTACTAAAAAGTATCCAACAACACTGCTTACGACGATAAGAAAAAATAAAAACATGCCGCACCTCCTAAAATAATCCCCTCTACTTTACCATTTTTGAAATTCACGATGAGGTAGGAAGTGAGCGCAGTTCAGAAGACTGTTAATATGCTGCTTTTCATACTTGGATATGGCATACTTCTTCTTTTCTTCATTGAGATTTTCGGTGAACTTGCCATTGATTCTCCTGGAGGAATATTTCATCGTTTAAGCATCCCATATCGCTATCCTTTTTCTCTTGGTTTAGCAGCCTTACTAGCCGTTATTTTTGCAAACCGATTGAAATTTCTTCCCTTTTTACTTGCCGCTATTCCTGGAATCATCGAGCTCCTGATTCTTTTACTCCTTTACTCTTTTTTAGCTCTTTATCACTATATTCTATTTGGAAACTAAAAAAAGAGAGCAGTTGCCATATGACAACTGCTCTCTTTCAAAATTTCTTTTCAAATTACCTTAAGATGGGAATCCAAGAACGGCTTTTGTTTCAAGATACTCCTCGATTCCGAAGTCTCCCCACTCGCGGCCAATACCGGATTGCTTGTAGCCACCGAATGGTGCTGCAAAGTCCATGTCCGCATTGTTCACTTTGATACGGCCTGCACGGATGCTAGTTGCAACTTTGCGAAGCGTTTCTTTATCTTCACCAAAGACATAGCCAGCAAGACCATATACAACGTCATTTGCGATTTCGATCGCTTCATCAATTGTTTCATACGTGATAATCGACATCACTGGACCAAAGATTTCTTCTTGCGCAATTACCATGTCATTCTTCACGTCTGTGAAAATAGTTGGTTTTGCATAATAGCCTTTTTCAAGGCCGTCTGGCTTACCAGTACCTCCTGCAATCAAGTTGGCACCTTCGTCAATTCCTTTTTGAATGTAAGACTGAACCGTATTCCACTGCTTTTCAGAAACAAGCGGTCCAATATAATTTTTTCCATTCGGATCACCGACTGGGAATTTAGGAAGGACGTTTTTCACCGCTTCTTCAAATTCTTCTTTTCTAGAAGCAGGAACAATCATACGAGTTCCAGCGGAACATACTTGGCCGGTGTTCATAGCAATGTGGCTAACTGCAGCTTTTGCTGCTTCCGTTATATCCGCATCTTCAAGCATGACAAATGGAGATTTACCTCCAAGTTCAAGCGCAACCGTTTTGATTGTTTCTGCTGCGTTTTTCATTACTTTTTCACCAACACCGGCTGAACCTGTGAAGGAAACAAAGTCGATATCAGGGTGTGAACTAATGCCATCACCAATCGTTTCACCTGTTCCATTTACAAGGTTAAAGACACCTTTTGGAACGCCAACTTTTTCGAAGATTTCAGTTAAGATTATTGCGGCAAACGGAGTAATCTCCGCTGGCTTTAATATAACCGGGCTTCCCGCTGCGAACGCACTTGCAATTTTAGTTGACGTTTGGTTCGTTGGGAAGTTCCATGGTGTAATCAGTCCACTCACACCAATCGATTCCTTAAAGACGGTATGATCACCACGATCTTCTGAGAAAGAATACTCTTTTAATGCTTTTGCTGCTTCAGAAAAGTGCTGATAACCCATGTTATAGTGGACTTTCTCTGAAATGGATCGAGGAGAACCAAGTTCCTCTGTAATCACGTCAATGATCTCTTCTTTGCGGTTCGCATACTCTGCCGCAATATTTTCGAGCATCTTAACGCGTTCTTCTCTGCTTGTTTGAGAGAAAGAAGGGAACGCCGCACGTGCTGCCGCTACTGCTTTATTAAGATCTTCCTTTGTTCCAAGACTAATTTTGCCGATTACTTCTTCAGTTGCAGGGTTCATTACTTCAAACGTTTCTGAACCTGTTGATTCAACCCATTCACCATTGATAAAATGTTTTAATTGGTTACGCATGATGTAAAAACTCCTTTTTATGTTTGATCGATTTATACTTTTTGACTTATCTTTGCTTTCCCAATAACTGTAACCGTTTAGGACTATAGTTAAACATACGAATCTTCCCCGCAAAAAATAAAGCGGTTGCTTATCTTTGAATCTTGCCTCTTCTAACATTACACTTAGAGATAGAAAAGCATAGGGAGGATGATCGCTAATGGGACAAACGATTAAAGGGAAAATTGCTTATATTACTGGAGCAAGCAGCGGCATAGGACGCGCGACGGCTCTTCAGCTCGCAAGTGAAGGCGTGCATGTCGGCTTGATAGCAAGGACAGAAAGTAAGCTAAATGAGGTAGCATCTGAAGCCAAATCATATGGTGTCAAAGCAGTCGTTGCACCCGCTGACATTGCAGATATTGAAGAAGTTAACAAAGCGGTAGATCATTTGAAAAACGAACTTGGTTCAGCGGATATTCTTATCAATAATGCTGGAATGGGACGCTATGGTTCGTTCTTAGAAATTGAACCAGATGATTGGAAAGAAACTTTGGAAGTAAATGTCTATGGTACGTATCATGTTACGCGTGCCGTTCTGCCTCAAATGATTGAGAAAGACAGCGGCGACATCATTACAATCTCTTCAAGCAGTGGTTTAAAAGGAACGGCTGGCTCAACATCCTACAGTGCTTCTAAATTCGCTATTCAGGGAATGACCGAGGCCCTCATGCAGGAAGTACGACGAAACAATATTCGCGTCTTTACACTTAACCCAAGTCTAGTTGCTACTGAACTCGTCTTCGGTGATAAGCTCGATGAACAGGATAAAGAGAAGTACATGCAGCCTGAGGATCTGGCTGAATACATGGTCGGACAATTAAAATTGCACCCTCGTATTTTCATTAAACAGTCATTACAATGGGCAACGAATCCGTTTTAAACATATTGGACTAAATAGCAGATATCTTTATTGAAGTTGAAAAAGGCAGCTGAATATCAGCTCCCTTTTTCAACTGGCATTTAAAATTTTAATCAGCTATCCATGCTACCTTTTTTATAAACTGATGCCACCGAAATACAAGCAACGATTCCCCACACTAAGATAACCGCTAAATTTTTCCAAACCTCAAAGAACCCAGCTCCATTCTCAACTTGTTTGGCTAAATCGATTAATTGCAGATTTGGCAAATATTCTACGAACGACAACCAGGGATAGCTTATTATCAAGGTTTGCAATAAAGTTCCAAATCCAAACAAAAACATGACAGGTAAAATCGCAACTGAGGCTTCCATAACAGATTTTGTTAACAAGCCCAATACTGTTCCGAGAGCAAGATAAAAAATAATTGAAATAAAAATTGCTAATGCAATGATAAAGAAACTTTTCGGCTCGTAATTGGTGAAGAAGGCACATACCATTACAGTAAGTAAGGTGAAGATAAAGCTCAACAGACTCTTGCCACTCAGAATTTCAATTGGTGAGGCGGGGGACAGCATTAAACCACGCAACGTATTTTTCTCTTTCTCCTCAGCTAATAATGCACATTGTAGAAAAGCGGTTACCGCAGCAAATGTAAGATTAATTCCCATATAATGCATATCAATTGTCACTTCATCAAACGTACTGTAAAAGAAAGCAAGAACAAGAGGAACAAGCAGTGAAGTACCGACAAATAAATTCTTAGATAAATCTTTTAAGTCCTTTTGAAAAATCGCATATGTACGAAAAAATGAGAAAGTCATACGAGTTCCCTCCCTGTTACTTGTACGAAGATATCACCTAATGTTGGCTCATTCGAATAGATGGATGCAACCTGGTCACGTGACATATAGACATGCATTTCATCAGCACCTTCTCGACCGTTTTTTATCACAAATTTTCTACCATCTAGTAACTCAACCGTTACTGAACAATCAGAGAATTCTCGACGCAGCTTTGATGGTTCATCTAGCAATTGTAATTTTCCATTATTCAAGAAAGCCACTCTGTCACACAATAACTCAGCTTCACTCATATCATGCGTCGTTAAGAAAATTGTTGTGCCTTCTTTGTTTAATTCACGCAAACCCTTGTAGATATGTTGTGTATTGACAGGATCAAGAGCTGAAGTTGGCTCATCCAAAAATAATAAGTCAGGCTTATGAAGGAATGACCTCGCTAGAAGAACTCGCTGGAGCATCCCTTTCGATAGTTTGGAGACAATTTTCTTATCATCATCTTCCAAATTGACCATATAAAGCACTTCACCAATACGCTTAATAGGAACTCCATAAAGCTTACAAAAAAGTTTTAGATTATCGTAGATTGATAACCTTTCATAAAGTCCGCTATTATCAGTAAGAATGCCAATTCGATGGTGAGCCCTTTCCTTTCTTAAACGATGAGATGAAATACCAAAGACATTTGCAGTTCCATCCGTGGGAGATAGTTGATCAGTTAGCATTTTAATCGTGGTTGTTTTCCCTGATCCACTCGGTCCAAGAAACCCAAAAATTTCTTGCTTCTTTACATCGAAACTAACCCCATCAAGTGCTACCTCATTACCAAACATTTTCACTAATGAACGTACTTCTATAACATTCTCCAATTTTATGCCCCCTGTGTTTTGAATATCTACAGAATAAGGTATGGCAGGGCGCAGCGCATTATTTTGGAGTCAAAAAGAGACTATAGAAAGGTGAATGGCGTCTATTTCATGCTGAATGGAGCCTAATTTATTCCGATAAGTTCTTTTAATGTCACCATTTTTGTCTTCGAAAGAGGGATTTCTGATCGATCATCCAGAATTAAACTATAGCTATTCCGCGTCCACGTAATCACTTCTTTTACTTTCTGTAAATTAACAAGATAAGAACGATGGCACCTAAAAAACCCAAACTTTTCTAACTTTTCTTCAAATTCCGTTAATGTGAGTAACCCTTGAAACACCTCACCTCTCACGTGGAGATTCACTTCTCCTGAAGAGCTCTCTATGTAATTAATTTCGGTAGGGTCGAACAATACAATCTTCTTATCAATTTTTGTTGGGATTTTTTCAAATTGATAAGAAGATGTAACAGGGCTTTCGTCCATTGCTTCCTCTTTGTCTTGCTCCTCTTCAGAGAGTCTTTCTGCTTGTTCCGGTTCTACTTCAATTAGTTGCAAACCATTCCTATTCAGACGATATGCATGGTCTGCCAACATAATCGCACTTTCTGTGTTTCCAGTAAGGATCAAAATGCTTTTATGCTGTTCTTTCAAGGTTTGAATAATTTTTATCAGTATCCTTTTCGTTTCGATATCCACATTTTGCTCTGGCTCTTCAAACACAAATACTGAAGGATCATGAAAAATAACGCGAGCCATCTGTATTCTTCTTTTTTCTGAATAGGATAAGTTCTGAACCTTGTCCCGTTTTCTTGCTCCGAGCTGAACGATTTTCATGACAGTATCAATAGAGAGAGATGATTGGTACAACCCTTTATAAAATTTGAAGTGATCCACAATACTTAAACGCTCGTATATCCCGTCTGACAGAAATACAACACCAATTTGAGCGTTGTATTTACGATTAAATCTCGAAACATCAACACCATTAACACTTATGTATCCTTGAGAAATAGGAGCTTTCCCTATTAAAGTCATTAATAATAAATCTCTCACAGTGGTACTTGAGTAAATTGAAACAGCTTCTCCACGAGGGATTTCCAGGCTAAATTGCCCGAAAATCATTTCATCTTTATTCTGCTTCTCAAAATTTTTTATTTCCAATACCATTGATCAAGCTCCCTTATCCATCATTGTGTTTCTTGCTGAATTAAAATTGGAACTACTTCTTATCAGTCTTTTAAAAAAGGGACTACTCGAATCCCTTCATAAAAAAGTATTTCTTTACGTGGATGACTTCCAAATTATATATTACAAATTATACCATCAGTTTAATGCGCAGTGTATTCATAAAAAACAAAAAGAGGAGTGCTGTTATGATAAACATGACATCACTCCTCTTTTCTAAGGAAAGTGTTACCTTTAGTTTAATTACTCTCTCCATTTCTATAAAGCCTCTCAATCTGTTCCGGACTCGTACGGCAGCATCCTCCAATTAAACGCGCTCCTGCTTGAAACCATTCTTTCGATTCGTTTACGATACCATCACAGGTTTCATTCCCCTGCCACGTTTTCGATTCAGATTCATAGACTTCTCCTGAGTTCGGATAGACGATAATTGGCTTATCTGATTGACCGGTTATTGCCTTAACCGCCCCTTTTACAAACGATGGAGAAGCACAGTTGACGCCAATTGCAGCAATCTGACCGTTTTCGTCAAAGTACCTTGAACAGATCTCTAGATCAGTACCATCGCTAATTTGTGTTTCATTTCGAATCGTGAATGAAAGCCAGGCGTGTGTATCAGGAAATTCATCTAATAAGTCTCCTAAAACCTTCGCTTCTTGAAAAGATGGAATAGTTTCAAAAGCTAAAATATCAGCTCCTGCATCGATCAATGCTTCTATTCTTGGTCGATGAAATGCAGCAAGCGTCTCATCGGTCACATGGTAATCCCCTCGATACTCAGATCCATCAGCAAGGAATGCGCCATATGGCCCAACGGAAGCGGCGACAAAAGGTTTCGGGCGATTCAATTGACCTTCCTTCTCCCAGAAATCATCTCTCGCTTTGCGTGCAAGAAGGACCGTTTTCTTAATTAGTCCTACTGCTTCTTCTTTGTTTAGACCACGAGATTTCAAACCCTCAATCGTAGCCTGATAACTTGAAGTGATCGCACAGTCAGCTCCTGCACGAAAATAGTCCAAGTGAACCTGATAGATGAGCTCTGGATTTTCAAGCAAAATGCGAGCAGACCAGAGCGGATCATTCAGATCACAACCATATTTTTCAAGCTCTGTCGCGAGAGCCCCGTCCAATAAAACCAAGTTGAAATCTTCTAAAATAACGTTAATAGGATTGTGTTTCTGCAGCATCATTCATTCCCCTTTTTTTCGCTCGTTTTGATAAATAATAACTCCCATAAGACAGTGCAATGAAAGGTATCCCACAATAAATCGCCACTCGCTGGGTAGGATCAAAAGCAATGCCTATGAGCGAAGCAAGACATAATATGAACGCCAGGACCGGAACAAAAGGATAGAAAGGCGTTCTAAAACCCAGATCTTTAATGGAATTCCCTTCTTTTAGATATCTCTTACGGAAAAGAAACTGTGAGGCACTAATACTCATCCATACGATGACAACCGCAAGACCAGAAATAGAGACAAGAACAACATAAACGGTATCAGGTGCAATGATGCTTGAAAGTAATGCAAGCGCTCCCCCCAACATACTAAAAACCACTGCATTAAGAGGGACACCGTTTTTATTGAGCTTAGCAAAAACAGGCGAAATCGTTCGCTTGTTTGCAAGGGACCAGAGCATTCGTGATGAAGCATATAACCCCGAATTTGCAGCTGATAGGATGGCCGTAAGGATGACAAAATTCATGATATCCGCTGCATACGGAACGCCGATTTGTTCGAGAACGACTACGAACGGGCTTTCTAATACTCCTGCATCTGAAGCTGGTAGAAGAGCAGACAAGATAAATATAGAACCGACAAAGAATAGGATTAACCGGATCAATGTTGTTCGAATCGCTTTTGGTATGGTTCGTTCCGGATCTGCCGTTTCTCCAGCTGCAATACCAATCAGTTCAGTACCAGAAAATGCAAAATTCACTGCCAGCATTGTCATCAAAATAGCAAATACTCCGTTTGGAAAAATCCCTTCATCTGTAAAGTTGGAGAATAATGAAGCGTTTGTTCCACTGCCCATCGGAATAAATCCTACGATGGAGGCAACACCTATGATAATAAACAGCACGATAGCTAACACTTTAACTAAAGCAAACCAGAATTCAGTCTCAGCAAAAAATTTAACGGTTAAGATGTTAACAACAAAGATCACAGCAGCAAACAATCCGCTCCACAACCACACACTGATGAACGGAAACCATCTCTGCATCAGCAATCCAGCAGCCGTAAATTCGGAACCAAGTGCCACTGTCCAGGTTAGCCAATACAACCATGCCACTGTGTAACCAGTGCCTCCTCCAATGTACTTAGCTGCATAGCTATGAAAAGCACCCGTTTCAGGCATATGTACCGAGAGCTCTCCCAAACATAGCATGACCAGATAAACTACAAGTGCCCCCACTATATAAGAGAGGATTGTGCCAAAAGGACCTGCTTGTTGAATCGTGTACCCAGAGCTTAGAAATAGTCCGGTACCAATGACACCTCCCAGTGATAGCATCACAACATGCCTTGACTCCATTTTCCTTTGAAATCCCTGCTTCCTTTCCATCCTATTACTCCTTACCTTTCCATCCAGAAGAACAAAAAAACGCACTCAAAATGAGTGCGTTACTGACAAAATAAAACCGAAGGCTCTCATCTATCAGGTTTATCACCCGCTGGAGTTAGCACAGTGTCCGATGGACCTGTTGCTGAGGTTTCAAAGGGCCAGTCCCTCCACCTCTCTGGATAAGAAAATATATTTTATCAAAAATATCAATGATTGAGGTTATTGTCAATAGAGTTTCTATGCATGATAAATGAGATAAATAACGATGGTTTATTCAAATAGTGATAGATCAACCACATTCGCCATCTTCTCATATCCGGCATCATTAGGATGCAAATGGTCTCCAGAATCGTATTTAGCGAAGTACTTCGCTGGATCATCAGGGTCTCTTAACGTTTTGTCAAAATCGATCACAGCATCAAATTCTCCACTCGTTCTGATCCATTTGTTTACTTCTTGACGTGTTGCCTCGCCTTCTTCAGTGTACATCCCAGAATCTTTGTAAGGGGTTAATGTCCCTCCGTAGATTTTAAGACCCTTGTCGTGGGTTGTTTTAATGATATCCTCCATTCTCTTAATAATTTTCTCAGAATCATATTCAGGGTAATGCCTTAGATCATTTATTCCCTCATGCAGAATGACAGCTTGTACACCAGGCTGACTAAAAACGTCTCGATCTAATCTAGCTAAGGCATTCTCACCTTTACCAGATTCGCTGTTGATCAGGTGATTGGCAGAAATCCCTGCATTCAATACAGACATTTTCACTTTAGAATTTTCTTCATTCATGCGATCAGCAAGATAATCTGGCCAACGATGGTTGGCATTCAATGTTGAATAATTTCCATTTGCGATTGAACTACCGACTACTACAACAGAGCCATCGATCGAATCTTCAGGTATCACTTCCATCCGGTCAAGCCAGAACCACGCTTCTTCTTTCAATTTATAGGCCGAACCTCCCGAATCTGAAGCATGATTGCCTGCTTCAGACATATAGATCGTTTGGTTCGAGCGCTTGTGCCACGTTGTTGGACCTGTTTCGTCATCTACATACAAACTTACTGTTAATGACTGATCAACATCAACCGGAAAGTTAATTGGATCGCTATACTGTTTTTGTCCAGCAGGAACGGTAACCCCCTTTTCTCCTTCAAATGTGAGCACTTTGTCCGTATCAGCGTCAACACTAGCTCCCTGTTCTGAAACTGCCACACGTACTTCTTTAATCGATAACGGTAACGAACCAAATTCATTGGATAATCGGATTCGCATTTTCTCACCATCGATATGGGGGCGAAGGATCAAGCGTATCGTCTGATCCTCAAACCCTTCATGCGAATTCCCTTCTTTATCAGGCGCCTGCATGCTAGCTCCCCATGTGCCGATCCATTTACTTTTATCTAATCCGTCCTTTTTCTCGGAGTTCCATCCCTTTGCTCCAACCATAGCAACTAAAATAATGATTAAAATAATTAAAACAACTAGTTTACGCGTCATTGGTTTCTCGCCTCTCATGGTGATTTCGTAGTTGTCACTGTTTATTTGAATTTAATGGCTTTCTATTAAAAATTTCTTCGTTTCCATTTTCATTTCTTAGATGGTCATGTCATTTCTGTATTCTTTTCTTAATGAAAGGCTGTTTTCGTTGAGGTTGTTTCTATAAGAGACGAATGAAAAGAATCCCGAAACTGAAGATAAACCACTTGCGTTGACATATCGATCATCACCGATTAGTATTGAGCCATGGAAAATTACGTAGATATTTTTAAAGTGCTCGCCAACGAGACGAGAATCGACATGTTGAAATGGTTGAAATATCCTCTGGATCACTTTGATAAACCTACGGCTCACCTTTCAAAAAATATAAATGAGAAAGGCGGCGTTTGTGTAGGGGATATTCAAGAGAAAGCGAATATGTCGCAATCTACCGTCTCACATTATTTATCCATGATGCAAAAAGCTGGTCTTCTTGAGTCAGAACGTCATGGAAAGTGGACCTATTACAGAAGAAATGAAGATACGATTCAACAATTGGCCGCTTTTATTGAAAAGGAGCTTTGAGCTCTCTTTTTTTATGGGTTCATATCGATATTACTCGAAATATAAATATGTTAGGAGATTCTATCTAATGAAATTCGGAATTTACCTTTTAGCTTTACTAGCAGGCGTTTTTCTCAGTATGGAAGGAGCGATCTATGGAGAGCTTGGAAAATCAATTGGCAAATTAGAAAGTAGCTTTTATAACTTTGCTGTCGGAACGGTTATCATTGGGATTGTTGTTCTATTTCTTGGCAAAGGCTCACTATCTTATACATTTAAAGCTCCGAAGTGGCAATTGTCCGGTGGTTTTCTAGGAGCAATTTATTTGACTATTCTTGTCATCAGCATCCCGATTGTTGGGGTTGGTCTAGCAATGATTAGCGTCATTATCGGGCAAATGGCGATGAGTATGATCATTGAACACAAAGGCTGGTTAGGAAGCCCCGCAACGAAAGTAAAAAAAGAAAAAATAGCTGCCGTTGTTTTAATGGCTATCGCACTTATCTTAATCTTTTAAGGAGTTGATCTTACAATGTCTATACTCATCCTACTTGCGTCTGTGTTCGGTGGCGTCTTTCTAAGTGCTCAATCATCTATAAACGGCGCTTTCAGTAAAAAAGCCGGAGCATTTGAAAGTACCTTCATCACATTTTTCACTGGTGCCATGATCTTGTTCATAGTCATTCTTTTCTTCGGAAACGGCGATATTCTAAAAATCCTTGATGCGCCAAAATGGCAATTAAGTGCAGTGTGGTTAGGAGTAGGTTATCTCTTCTTAAGCATTCTCTCTGTACCAAAAATTGGCGTCATTGCTACCAGTATCTCTACCGTTATTGGACAGCTCTCAATGGGAATGCTCATCGATCATTTTGGCTGGTTTGGAGGGGTAGAAATAACGTTTGGTATCAAGCGACTAATTGCACTCATCCTCATGCTAATCGCTCTAAGACTCATTTACGTCGGAAATGTCAAAGCGGCGAGGGAAAAAGCGTTGGAATCAAAAACTTGATAAATTACAAAACCCCTTTCTTCATAGCATGCCGAGAAGAAAGGGGTTTTACCTATTAGAAGAAGTCCATAAAATTTGTTTCTCTGTTTGTTATCACTTTTTGCAGAACGGCTATTTCCTTCTCTGGACCTTTCAGTAAACCAGCTTCATATAAAAAGTCTGGTTTCTGATACCCTGTTAGAAGAGCTGTTAATGTGTTGACATTACAGCTGAGCCCACGCTTAGGTGGATGCGTACAATAGGAATTGACCTTATCACCTCTATACACATTGATTCCCTCCCCACTTATATGATAGCTCCCGTTATTCCATTCAGCCTGTTCATCCGTAATATGTAGAAAGAATGATTCACTCTTATCCAATTCGAATGGATACTGTCTTAGAAAATTCTCTACGTCTACGATTCGAGCCATAAAATAGGGTTCGACCTTCGTTTTCACCTTAGGATTGACTAGCAAGAAAGGCAGTTGATCGCTTTCGTTAGTAAGAAGTGTCCCATCATCAATCATCGAATCATGCTGACAAATATAATTCCAGAGCCCTCTTCTCGCTTCACCATCCAAACAAACAAATTCCTCAATCTCAATCGTTCGGTCTTTTACTTGATAATACACATATCCGGTCAGTCTATTTTCTTCATTTCGATAACCAGCGAACAAAAATCCATCTGAATAGACACGTTCCTTCCACCAGCTCTCTGTTCGAACAAGCATTCCATTAAATCGTTTAGCGAACGTCTCATAGATCGGATTAAGATTTTCGTATACCTGTTCAAGAGCGATGCGACGAACCTTACCATTTACTTGAGGGAACGGGATAAAATCTTCTTTCTTTAACTTCAATTTCTTCCAATTGCTTAACACTTCAAATCCAAATTTACGATAAAAGGAGATGTGAAAAGGATGGAGAAACGAAATAGTTTGTCCTTTGTTCTTCATTTCCAAAAAAGCATGCCGAAGTAGACTCGTAACTCTTCCGCCTCTCCTATATTCCGGGTATGTTGCAACGGATGCAACGCCACCCATAGCAACTTTTTTTCCAGCCATCCATGTTTCAAAATCAATCAAATGAAGCTTAGCAGCAAGCTCCCCCTCTTCGTAATCTCCCCAAATTTCATGCTCACTGTAAGCAGCGATTTTTTTATCCAACTCTTTTTCAGGAATATTATATTGAAATGCGTATTCTGAAAGTCTGATCGCATCGATTACCTCATGTTTATCTAATTTGCGCATGTTCATCCTCCTATTTTGATTATTTTCTTTTCATAACGATTAATAATGAGCCGATGATTGGAATCAATCCTACGAATGCATTTCGATGATTTCGATCATACAGTGCAATAACGGATAGCATGGTTAATACCACGAAATCAATCGTCATCACATGAACAAAATTCGACTCTCCAAAAGCCGTTTTATAGACATCAGGCTCACCAGCTAGTATGCCATACCCAAACAGGAACAACGTTAACAGTATGAGAACCACAAGTAGCCCTTTTGATTGAAGAAATTGTGCGACTTTATCCGGAGTGCGATTTGAACGCGCCATATTGCTATTCAATATAAAATAAGGCAATAAACTGAATGCCCCGAAAGCAAAAGAACCGAGTACGAATGGCCATGCCGGTACTGAACCACGATCATCTTGAAGAAGTAGAATAGCAAACACCACTGGGAAAACCCCAAGCAATGAAAACATAGCAAGCAATCCCGGGTCAGGATCGTTCATCGTCATTAAATCAGAAAAGTATTCTCCATTTCCATCAGGAGCTAAAAATAGTGAATAGAAAATAAATCCAAGCCATATAATAAGTAATGAGATTTTTCTCATCTTTCGCCCCACTTTCTAAACTTCTACCCAAATCATAATGTTCAAGTGAATAAATCTCAAATATATGTAGAATTTTCAAACAATTGTGGTATACTAATTGTAACAAAACATTCACAAATTATTCTTTAATTTGACATAAAGATGATTTGTAAGCGTTAACACGAAAAGGAGTTGGGAATTATGGATGTCTATATGGTCTATCTTTTTGTTATTACAGCTACCCCTTTGTTTCTGTGGCAGGATTATAAAAAGCTTGCATTCATTCACACACCTTTTATTGTTGCAATCTGGGCACTTCTTATTTTCTACGTTGGAGGCGGTATGGCTCCAGTAGCACATACACTCTTTATTACACTATTTGCCATTAACGTTTTATTCGCTCACTTAGCGGCTTATCTAATCTTTGCACGTCCCTTCATTAAGGAACGTTCACTCGCTAAAAAAATGTCACGAATTGAAGAATAATCATACAAAAAAGCTGTTCACCCTAATAGGGTGAACAGCTTTTTTTGTTTTACATATTCATGTAATGCATACCGAATGACATAACCCAAATCGTA